>JBFWXS010000036.1:21701-51816 GCA_050187175.1 Burkholderiaceae bacterium | reverse complement strand
CGCCTCTTCCGCTGCCCGCTACGCCCCGCTTGCCGGCATTCGTGTCCTCGATTTCTCGCATGTCGTCGCAGGACCGCTGGCGACGCTGCAGCTGTCACTGCTCGGCGCCGAGGTGCTGAAGGTCGAGGGGCCCGGCGGCGACGTGATGCGCCGTTCCGGCCAGGGCGAGCAGTCCTTCGTTGCCCTCAACGCCGGCAAGCGGCCGCTGCACCTGGATCTGCGCCGCGCCGACGATCTGGCGCAGGCCCGGACGCTCGCCGCAGACTGCGACGTGCTGGTCGACAATCTGCGGCCAGGGGCGCTCGAAGGGCTGGGGCTGGGCTTCGACGCGGTGAGCGCGCTCAATCCGCGCATCGTCTACTGCGCCATCTCGGGCTTCGGCCGCGAAGGCGCGTGGTCGCGGCGGCTCGCGTATGACCATGTGGTGCAGGCCGCCACCGGGATGGCGATGCTGGCCGGCACCGACAGCGATCCGCCGATCAAGTCGGGCTATCCCGGCGTCGATGCGGTTGCAGGGCTGCAAGCGGCGATGGCCATCGTCTGCGCGCTGCGCGAACGCGACCGCAGCGGACGCGGTCTGTTCATCGATGTATCGATGACCGGCGCCGCCTTGCAGCTGATGTATCCGTTCGCATGCGACGCGATGAGCACCGGTGCTTCGCCGCCGCGCGTCGGCAACCAGGGCTACTCGGGCAGTCCGGCAGCTGACTTCTTCGCGAGCTCGGACGGCTGGATCGCCGTCGGCGCCAATACGCCGCGGCAGTTGCTGGCGCTGCTCGACGTGCTCGGTCTCCGCGCGATGGCGCATGACCCGGCCGTGTTCGAAGCGCCGCCCGACGCCGGTGCGCCCGCTGCATTCGTGCGAGCGCGCGATCCGCAGATGCTGAAGCGAGCGCTCGCGCAGCGCATCGCCGGCTGGGCGGCGCGCGAACTGGAGGCGCGGCTCGTCGAGCGCGGCGTGCCGGCTGCGCGCGTACGGCGCATCGGCGAATTCGTCGCCGATGCTCGTGCAGCGGGCGCGCTGGCCGACATCGTGCTTGCCGAGGGCGGCGTATCGGTCCGCAGCCCCGGGCTGGGCTACCGCGTGCGGCGCCTCGCGGAGCACGACGCAGGCTCGTCCTGAAGCCTGATCCGCGCTTTCCGTCTGCCGGACAGCTTGGTTGCAGCGCTTAGCGCTTGCTGGCCGGCACGGTGCGAGGATCGCGCCGGCGCCAGCGCCAGCGCCAGCGCCAGCGCCGCCGCCCCGGCTCGCGCGCGCTGCGAACGCAGTCGACGAAGCGGCCGCAGGCGAAGCGGGCGTAGTGTTTCTTTCCGGCGACAGGTTCCGCTCAGCAGTGAGTCCGCTGCCGTCACACGGATAGCAGCTCCGCCTGTCCGCCCGTCGGTCAGTCCCGATCCGGATCGTCGCCGCCTCGATGAGGCGCGCCTCATTGCTCCGAGCGGGGGCAGGTATTCCGCAGAGCGCAGCGCCTGGATCTGATCGGTGCGAGCATGCGCGCGTCTTGGCAATGTGCGTGTCGCAGCCAATGGCACTGCTTGGGAGGCCGAACGGAAGGCCTGAACTCGAGCCGGAATCGGAACCTGAACAGGAGTCCGAACCCGAGTTCGAATTGGAGTAGTTGCATTCACAACTACGATATGCTCAAATCCATCCGTCGTCGCCCCTCAATAGAACGGACTGAATCTTGAGCACTTCAGCCTCCAGGAAATCGACGGAACCCGTGAGCGCCCCCTGCTACGTGGGAGGAGAGCCGGTGGAGACCGGTGCGTCGCAGACGGTGCGCAGCCCGTATGATGGCTCGATTGTCAGTACGGCACACTACGCGGATCCGGCCCTGGTGGAGAAGGCCGTCGCCAGCGCCAGAAAGGCGGGTGACGCAATGGCCCGGATGCCCGGCCACGAACGGGCGGCGCGGCTCGCGTCGCTTGCGGACGCCGTGCATGCGGACGCGGGCGAGCTGGTGCGGCTGCTGGCGCGCGAAACGGGCAAGAGCGTGCGCGAGTCAGCCGTGGAGCTGGCGCGCGGCGAAGCGGTCCTGCGGCTGTGCGCCGAGGAAGCGATCCGCATCGAAGGCCGGCAGATCCCGCTGGACGGCAGCGCCGTCGGCGCCGGCAAGCTGGCGGTCTCGCAGCGCTTTCCGGTCGGCGTGGTGGCGATGGTGGTGCCGTTCAATGCACCGATCAACCTCGCCTGCCACAAGCTCGGCCCCGCGCTGGCGGCCGGCAATACCCTGGTGCTCAAGACGCCGCCCGAGGCGCCGGCCACGGTTGCGCGGCTGTTCGGCCACGTGATGAAGGCCGGCTTTCCGGCGGGCGCGGCCAACCTCGTGCACGGCGGCGTCGAGACGGGACAGGCGCTCGTCCAGGATCCCCGCGTCGACTTCATCAGCTTTACCGGATCCTTGCGCGGCGGCATGGCCGTGAAGAACGCCGCTGGAATGCGGCCGTGCATCCTCGAACTGGGCGGCATAGGTCCGAACGTCGTGCACGAGGACGCCGATCTTGAGCGGGCCGCCGATGCATGCGTCGCCGCGGGCTATCGATTGGCCGGCCAGAGCTGCGCGTCGGTGCAGAACGTCTTCGTCCACGAAAGCGTGGCCGCCCGCTTCGAGGAAGCGATGACTGTCCGCGTCCGGCGCCTGGTGCTCGGTGATCCGCTCGACGAGGGCACTGACCTGGGGCCGGTGATCCATGCGGGCGCCGCGGAGCGCATCGTCACGCGCATCAGGGAGGCGGTGGCGGACGGCGCGCGCCTGATCTGCGGCGGCAGCCGAGAAGGCAACCTGGTGCAGCCGGCGCTGCTGGCGGATGTGCCGCTCAAGTCCAAGGCGGTCTGCGAAGAGATCTTCGGCCCGGTCGTCGTCCTGCACCGCTATCGCGAGCTGGCGGACGTCGTGCAATGGGTCAATGACTCGGGCTTCGGCATCAACTTCGGGATCTTTACCGGCTCGATCGCGGTGGCTCTGCAGGTACACCGGAGCGTCGTCGCGGGAGCGGTGATCGTGAACGGCACGTCCACCTTCCGCCCGGATCAGATGCCGTACGGAGGGGACCGCTTCTCCGGCTACGGCCGCGAATGTCCGCGCGACACGGTGCGGGCCATGACGCGCGAGCGTCTCATCGTCTTCAATTGAACAGTGCACGCAACGAAACGGAAGGGGAAATCGAATGGTGAGTGAAGCAGCCTCGGCTGCCAGCGGAAACTGGTCGGAAGCCGTTTATCGGGCCCTCAAGGATCAGGGCGTCACCGTGGTCGGGTTCGTGCCCGACGGCGGCATGAAGGAAGTCATCGAGCGCTGCATGGCCGACAAGTCCATGCGCACCTTGCCGCTGACCAACGAAGCCGAAGGTCCGTGCCTGATGAACGGCGCATGGCTGGGCGGTGCCAGAGGGTGCTTGATCATGCAAAGCACCGGCGTCGGCAACATCATCAATACTTCCACGATGGCGGAGGTTTGCCAGTTCCCCTTGCTGGTGCTGGTGTCCTGGCGATCCAGCTGGTCGGAGGGCAATCGCTGGCAGATGCCGATGGGCGAGCGCTGCCAGGACTACTTCCGGATGGCCGGCTTCCATACCCAGACAGTGGAAACACCCGAGGACGCCGGTCCCAGCGTGGCGGCGGCCGTCGAGCATGCCTATAACACCTTGAACGGCGTAGGGGTGTTCTTCAGCCAGCGCGTGATGGGCGTCAAACGTTTCCTGAGGTGATTCGGTCATGAAAGCCAAGGACATCAAGAGCATTCCCTACACTCTGGACCGGCGGCAGATCGTCAAGCAGCTGCTGGCCGGACGTGATGACATGCCGGTCGTCACCGGCTTGAGCAGCGCGGCCTACGACTCGGTGGCCGCGCGCAGCGCCACGCATCCGCTGATCTTCAATCTGCACGGTGCGCTCGGCGGCGCGGCCATGGTGGGCCTCGGACTGGCGCTGGCGCAGCCGGACAAGCGCGTCATCGTGCTGATGGGAGACGGCGACGTGCTGTGCGGCCTCGGTTCGCTTGCCACGCTCGCCATCTCCGGTGCGCGCAACCTCGGTCTGGCGGTCTTCGACAATGCCATCTACGGCGAGACCGGCGACCAGCTGACCGCCACCTCGCAGGGTGTGGAGCTGGGTGACGTGGCCGCTGCCTGCGGAATGCCGATCGCGCGTACGGTGGACAAGCAGGGCGACGTCGACGCCGCGGTCAATGATCTGCTCGAAGCGCCGGGGCCAGTGGTCATCAACTTCAAAGTGTCACCGACTCATCCGGGCCATCTGGCCAAGACGCGGGACGGCGTGCTGATGAAGCTGCGCTTCCGCCAGGCGCTGCTGGGAACGCCCTGAAGCTGGGCTTGCTCCGCGGCAAGCGCTGCCGCGGCGGGGCGTTCGAGCCGCCGGAGCATGCTTCGCGCCGGCGGCTGTGTCTGAACAGGAGAGAGACCGATGACGATGGCACTCGCGCCGCGCATGGCGCGCTTCAAGGCATCCGAAAGCAACCTGGCCGGCGATCGGGCACGCGCACTGCGTCAGGCCGGCCACCATGTCGTTGATTTCTCGATCGGCGAGCCGGATTTCGCGGTCCCTGAGCACGTCAAGCAGGCTCTGGTCGAAGCGCTTGCCAGGGACGACACGCACTACACCAATACCGGCGGCACGCCGGCGACGCTGGATGCGGTGCGCGCCAAGTTCGCTCGCGAGAACCAGCTGCAGTACGAGCGCAATGAGGTCATGGTCGCCACCGGGGCGAAGAGCGTGATGTACCACGCCTTCGCCTGCACGGTGTCCGAAGGGGACGAGGTCATCGTCCCGCGGCCCTACTGGATCTCGTATCCGAACCAGGTCCGGATCTGCGGCGGTACGCCGGTGTTCGTGGACTGCCCCGCGGACCGGGGCTTCGGCCTGGACGTGGAAGCGATCGAGCGTGCGATCACGCCGCGCACGCGCTGGCTGGTGCTGAATTCTCCGAACAATCCCACCGGTGGGGTGATGGCCAGGGCCCAGCTGCAGCAGCTGGCCGAAGTGCTGCTGAGGCACCCTGCTGTTCTGGTGATGAGCGACGAGATCTACGAGCACCTGCGATACGGCAACGCCGAGCACCACAGCCTCGCCGCGGTGGAGCCCCGGTTGAAGGATCGTACGCTGGTCGTCAACGGCGTTTCCAAGGCTTACGCCATGACCGGGCTGCGCATCGGGTATGCCGGCGGCAGTGCCGAGCTGATCGGCGCGATGGTCAAGCTGCAGACGCAGACCACGTCGTGCGCGTGCTCGCTCAGTCAGGCCGCAGCCGCGGCGGCGCTCGGCGGGCCGCAGGACGTGGTCGCCGAGCGGCTCGCCACGATGAGCCGGCGCCGCGAGCATCTGCATGCCGAGCTGAGCAAGGTCCCGTTGCTGCGAGTGAATCCGCCCGACGGTGCGATGTACTACTTCTGCGATGCGCGCCAGGCGATGGGTCGTCGTACGCCGTCCGGCAAGGTCCTAGAGACCGATGCCGACCTGGCGGGCTATCTGCTCGACGAGTACAAGGTGGTGGTGGTGCAGGGCGCGGCCTATGGTCAGCCCGGCTTCTTCCGCATCAGCTTCGCCACGTCGATCGAGAATCTGAGCGAAGGCTGCCGACGTCTGCGCGAGGCCTTCGCCGCTCTGACCTGATTCCTGCAAGGAACGCCTGCAATGCCAAGTTCACGCGCTGTTCTGATTACCGGGGCACAGGGGGCGATCGGCCAGACCCTGCGCCAGGGCCTGAAACCGTATTGCCGCCTGATGCGGCTCACCGACATCCGGGATCTGGGGCCGGCGGCCGCCGGTGAGGAGTGCCATCAAGCCGATCTGGCCGACCTGGAGCACATCACCCGGCTGGCCGAGGGAATGGATGCGATCGTGCATCTGGGCGGCGCCCTCGGCGCCATCCGGCAGAACGGCAAAGTGGTCGGCGAGACCAGCTGGGACACCATTCTGCATGCCAATATCGTCGGCACCTACAATGTTCTCGAGGCCGCGCGACGCAACGGCATCAAGCGAGTGGTGTATGCGAGTTCGATCCATGCGCACGGGTTCTACCGGCGCGAGCGGCGGCTGACGCTGAACGATCCGCCGCGCCCCGATACCCGCTACGGGCTGAGCAAGGCGTTCGGCGAGGCGGCCGGCCGCTACTATGCCGACAAGTTCGGCTTGCAGGTCGTGGCCTTGCGCATCGCCACCTTCAAGCAGCGACCGAGCCTGGTGCGCGATCTGGGCACCTGGATCAGCCCGGGGGACATGACCGAGCTCGTGCGATGCAGCCTGGACTATCCCGACACCCACTTCGACGTCTTGTGGGGCGTTTCGGCCAATACCCGTTCGCTCTACGACAATCCGAACGCCCAGCGCTACGGATACTTCCCCAAGGACAATTCCGAAGACTATCGCGACCAGTTGATCGCGCAGCCGGAAGCCGCTGACGACAACGAGTTCGAACGCCTGTTCCATGCCGCGCATCTGGCCTCGACGGAATGGGCGGGTGACGTGGCCAAGATCCTGTAGGGATCATGGGCACCCCCATCCTCATCGCCGGCGGCGGCGTCATCGGTTCGAGCACGGCCTACTATCTGGCACGCGCGGGCGTGCCGGTGACCGTCGTCGAGCCCGATCCCACCTATGAGTTCGCCGCGACACCGCGCGCGGTCGGCGGCATCCGCTTTCAGCACGGCCTGGAAGAGAACGTCCGGATGTCGCAGTTCGGCGCGGAGGTGTACCGCAACTTCTCGCAGCACGTGCAAGGCGGCCCCGTCGAGTTCGATCCCGCGTTCCGGCAGGTCGGCTATCTGTTCATGGTCGACGGGCGCGAGCAGATCGACAGCCTGGAGCGCTGCGCGCAGATGCAGCGGGGGCTCGGCGTCGAGGTCCACATGCTGGACCGGGCCGATCTGGAGAGGCGGTTTCCATCGTTCGATTTCTCGCGTGCCGACGCGGGGGCCTTGTCACCGGAGGACGGGCAGATCGATCCCAATGCCGCGCTCATGGGGTACCGGCGCGCGGCGCAGGCGCTGGGCGCAGTCTACGTGCAGGACCGCGTGGCGGCCATCGATTGCGAACGCAATCGCGTCACCGGCGTACGGCTGGCCTCCGGCCGGACGATCGCTGCCGATACCGTACTGAACGCAACCAACTGCTGGGCGAGCGAGGTCTGCGCGATGGTCGGCATGAAAGTGCCGATCGCGCCGCTGCGCCGCCAGCAGTTCTTCTTCAAGGCGCAAGCGGCGATCGAGCCTATTCCGGTGATGCGCGAGATGTCCGGCTTCGCGCTTCGTCCCGAGCGAGACGGCTACCTGGTCGCCGTGACCCGCTTCAAGGAGGCGCGCGGCTTCAACTGGAACCTCGAGCACGAATTGTTCGAGGAGGAACTCTGGCCCGCGCTCGTCGAGCGCAGCAGCAAGTTCGAGGCGATCAAGGTACAGAACGGCTGGGTGGGGCACTACGACATGTGCGAGCTCGACGGCAATCCGATCATCGGCCCCTTCGAGGGCGGCGTACAGGGCTTCCATGTGGCGGCGGGCTTCTCGGGCCATGGATTGCAGCATGCGCCGGCGGTCGGCCGCGGACTGGCTGAACTGTTCACGCACGGACGCTACCTCAGCCTGGACTTGTCGGCCTTTTCCTATCGTCGAGTGATCGACCAGCGTCCGCTAATTGATCAAGGACCCAAAGCATGAGTGGGAGTTCCCGTGCGCAGAACCGGCTGCCGGTTCGAATCGCAGTGGATATCGGCGGCACCTTCACCGACGGCATCGCTCAGCTCGGCGACGACGGCCTGATCCTGACCGCGAAGGAACTGACGACGCCGCAGGATCCGAGCCTGGCGGTGGCCACCGTGGTGGCCAAGCTGCTGGAGCAGGCGCGCGCGGCCGCCGGCGTCCGCGGCGCGACGGCGGAGCACAGGGAGGTGGTGCACGGCACGACGCTGGTGACCAATGCCATTCTCGAGCGCAAGGGGCCTCATACAGGATTGATCGTGACGCGGGGCACCGCCGATGCGCTGCGCATCGCGCGCGAGATGCGATACGACCTGTACGACCTGGACATCGAGCTGCCGGAGCCGCTGGTCGACCGTGCCGACATCATCGAGATCGACGGGCGCCTGGATGCCCGCGGCCGGGAGCTGGAGCCGGTCTCGGCGGAGGCGCTGGATGCGGCGCTTGCGCAGATCCGGGCGCGTGGCATCGAATCGCTCGGCATCTGCCTGCTGCACAGCTATCTGGATCCGAGGCATGAGCAGGTGGTCGCGCAGCACGTTCGCCGGGCGCTTCCTGAGCTTTCGATCAGCCTGTCGAGCCAGATCGCGAGCGAGATCCGCGAGTTCGAGCGCATGTCCACGGTCGCCGCCAATGCCTATGTGCAGCCGCTTGCGGCAAGCTACCTGCGCAGGCTGCGCCAGAGCCTGGAGAACGTCGGCGCGACCGGTCCGCTGCGCATCATGATTTCGAGCGGCGGGTTCACCTCGGATCAGTCGGCGGCCGACGATCCGATCGATCTGCTCGAATCCGGTCCGGCGGGCGGTGTGCTGAGCGCACTCAATACCGCTGCACTCACCGGCGTCACCGAGGTGCTGACCTTCGACATGGGCGGCACCACGGCCAAAGCCTGCGTCGCCACCGAAGGCGTGCCGGCGATCACTTACCTGTTCGAGGCGGCGCGCGCGCGCCGCTTCAAGAAGGGCAGCGGGCTGCCGATTCTGGTGCCCAGCATCGATCTGATCGAGATCGGCGCCGGCGGCGGGTCGATCGCCTACCGCAACGCGCTGGGCCTGCTCAACGTCGGTCCGCAAAGCGCCGGAGCCGTGCCCGGGCCCGCCTGCTATGGCCTCGGCGGCAATGATCCGACCGTGACCGATGCGGATCTGATGCTCGGCTACCTGGATCCGGAGAATTTTCTTGGCGGGCGCATGCGCCTGGACCCGAGTCTGACGGAGCGCGCGATGCAGCGGCTGGCGGAGGAGCTCGGCATTACTCCGATGAAGCTGGCGCAGGGCATCTGCGAAGTGGTGAACGAGAGCATGGCTTGCGCGGCGCGCGTGCATGTGGCCGAGAAGGGCCTGGATCCGCGCAACCTGACCATGGTCGCCACCGGCGGAGCAGGACCGGTCCATGCAGTCGAAGTCGCGCACAAGCTGGGCATCCGGCGCATTCTTTGCAGCGTCGCGGCAGGGGTGGGCTCCTGCCTGGGCTTCCTGTCCGCGCCGGCGCGCGCCGACCGCGCGTGGTCGAATGCAGCGCTGCTCGAGGCCGTGGACGGCCTGGAACTGGGCCGCGTGATGCAGCAGCTCAGGGCCAGCGCAGCGGATGAACTGCTGTCGGCCGGCGTGAGCGAGCAGGAGATGGAGTTCACCGTCACAGCCGACTTGCGCTATGTCGGGCAAGGCCACAGCATCGCCGTCGACATGCCCTTCGAATCGCTGGATGCCGACATGCCGCGGATGCTGGCGGGCCTGTTCGAGCGCAAGTACGTCCAGCTGTACGGGCAG
Source organism: Burkholderiaceae bacterium (assembly GCA_050187175.1). Classification (GTDB taxonomy): domain Bacteria; phylum Pseudomonadota; class Gammaproteobacteria; order Burkholderiales; family Burkholderiaceae_E; genus Zeimonas. Next base: position 42,340 of record JBFWXS010000036.1, on the reverse strand, counting down.
GTGCTGCCGGGCGGTGTGGTCCAGGTCGTGACGTGGCGGCTCTCGGGCCGATCGAAGCAGCAGACACGGCAGTTCCATCTGGAGCCGGCGGAGGCGGGCACGAGCGGCGTCCGGCCCGCCGGCCATCGGCAGATCTATCTGCCGCAGCGCCAGGCGTTTGGCGAAGTGCCCATCTACGACCGCTATCGCGTACCGCCGGGCAGCGTGCTTCAGGCCCCGCTGCTGCTGCAGGAGGCCGAATCGACCATCGTCGTGGCGCGTGCGGCCGAGGTGCAGGTGCTGCCGGATTTCAGCATCTCCATCACCTTGTCGCAGGACGACCGGAGCTCGCAATGACAAACTTCGATCCCGTGACGCTCGAGATTCTGTGGGCGCGCCTGGGCAGCATCGTGGACGAGGCGGCCACCGGATTCGTGCGCACCTCCTTCTCGAGCCTGGTGCGCGAGGCGAACGACTACGCGGTGGTCCTGACCGATGCGCAGGGGCAGTCGCTGAGCCAGTCGAGTTTCAGCATTCCGTCGTTCATCAGCACGCTGCCGCGCACGGTGCGGCACATGATCGATCGGTTTCCGCCCGAGACGCTCAAGCCCGGCGACCTGCTGATCACCAATGATCCGTGGCTGGCGACCGGCCACATCCACGATGTCAGCACGGTGGCGCCCATCTTTCGCCGCGGCAGGCTGATCGCCTTCTCGGCGGTGACCAGCCATGTCCCCGACATCGGCGGCCGCGTGCGTTCCAGCGATGTGCCTACGATCTTCGAGGAAGGCCTGCAGATCCCGCCGCTGAAGCTGCTCGACGGCGGCCAGCGCCAGCCGGCGGTCGAGGCCTTCATCCGCACCAACGTACGCGTGCCGGACGCGACGATGGGGGATATCTGGGGCCAGGGCGCGGCGCATGAACGGATTCGCGCGCGCCTGCTTTCATTGGTCGACGAAAGCGAGCTGGATCTGGCGGCCTTGAGCCATGAGATCTGCGGCCGATCCGAGCGCGCGCTGCGTGCCGCGATAGCTGCCTTGCCGGACGGCGAGTACCCGTATCTGGTCCGCCACGACGGCTTCGAGTCGCCGCTGCAGGTGCAGTGCACCGTGCGCGTCAAGGGCAGCGACCTGGAAGTCGATTACACCGGAACCTCGCGGCAGGTGGAGAGCAAGTCGATCAACGTGGTCGAGACCTACACCTATGCCTACACGGCCTTCGCGGTGAAGGCGCTGCTGTGTCCCGAGGTTCCGAACAATGAAGGCAGCTTCCGTCCGCTTACGGTGCAGGCTCCGCCCGGCTCGGTGCTCAATGCGCAGCATCCGGTGGGCACCGGCGCGCGCGGCCAGATCGGCCACATACTGCCGGTCGCGGTGCTTGGCGCGCTGGGTCCCGTCATGGGCCGCCGTCAACGGGCCGAAGGGAGCGGGAACTGCGTGATCACGATGACCGGACGCGAGCAGGGCCGGCGCTTCACGGTCGCGAACTTCATCAATGCCGGCCAGGGCGCCAGCGCGGAGCGCCCCGGCCTGTCGGGCATCAGCTTCCCGAGCAACCTCGGCAACAGCCCGATCGAGATCCTGGAATCGGAAGCGCCGGTGCTGGTGCGCGAACGCAGCCTGCGCCAGGGGTCGGGGGGCGCGGGCGCGCAGCGCGGCGGCGACGGAATCCGCTTCGCCTTCGACTACGTAGGCGAGGAGAACGCGACCTGCTCGTTCCTGATGACGCGCCGCGTGGTGTCCCCGCAAGGCGCGCAGGGGGGCCAGGCCGGCGAGCCGGCGAGCCTGCGGGTCAACGGCGAGGAGCGCGATCCCGTCTCGGTCAAGCTGCTCCAGCCGGGCGACCACGTGGTTCTGGAAACGGCAGGCGGCGGCGGCTTCGGCCGGGCTTGAATCCGGCTCGCGGGCGAGCGCCTGCTCGCCTCGGCAGCCTGCCGCCTTACGGACGCTCGAGCTCGCGCAGCTGCCGCAGCAGTTCCCGGGAAACGCGCACACCTTCGCGCTGCGCTGCCGTGCGCCGCTGCAGGCGCCCGTCGCCGGGGAGGCGGCTCGCGCCGGTGGCCAGGTAGAGCCCGGTCCAGGTGGCCAGACGTTCGGCCATCGAGGCACCCCCTGTCCGCTGCGGATCGATCGCGATCAAGGTCTGGCCGCCGTTCGCCGATGCGGCACCGGGCACCTCGGCCGCGCGATCCTCGACGGCGAAGTTTCCGCCGGACAGCGCGGCCGCCATGGCTTCCACCATCAGCGCGATCGCCGATCCTTTGTGTCCGCCGAAGGCCAGCAAGGCGCCGCCGTCGGTGATCGCGCGCGCTTCCGTCGCGGGCTCGCCATGGCGATCGACGCCGACCCCTGCGGGCAGCGGCAGCCCGGCCTCGGCCATCATGCGCACATCGGAGATCGCGATGGTGCTGGTGGCCATGTCCCATACCAGCGGTTCCCTGCCGTGGACCGGGGCGCTGAAGGCGATCGGATTGGTCCCGAAGAAAGGAGTCCTGCCGCCGTGCGGCACGACGCGCTTGCGCGTGGCGACGAACATCATGGCCACCAGCCCGGCCTCGGCGATGGGCTCGACGTCGCTGCGCAGCGCGCCCGCGTGATGTGCATTGCGCTGCGTCAGCACGGCGATGCCCTGCGCGCGGGCCATGCGGATCAGCGCCGGCCGCGCCTGTTCGAGTCCCGGCTGCGCGAATCCGTTGTCGCCGTCTATCTGCAAGGCGGACCCGCCGGAAGAAATGATGCGCGGGCGGGCCTTCGCGTTGATCCATCCGCAGCGCAAGCCGGACAGCAGCGCGGGCAGGATGAACAGGCCGTGGCTGGCGGGGCCGTCCCGCTCGGCCTGCACGATGCGGTCGGCCATGACTGACGCGGTCTCTTCCTCGACCTGGTGCGCGCTCAGAACCTCCCGCGCCAGCGCCCGCACCTCTTCGAGCGCGAGCAGCTGCGTATCCGACGGCGACGCGGCTGCGCTCATAGCGATGTGGAACGGGCGCGGCGCTGCGCGCTGCCGCCGGCTTTGCCCGGCGCCGTGACGCGGCCGGCCTTGGTCGCGGCTTTGCGGGGTTTGCCCGAGCGCGCACGCGCGGCCGGCGATTCGCCGGACCGCTGCTGCCCCGCCTGTCCTGCCTGCGCCGCTTCGGCTGTACCGGGTTCGGCGAGATTGTCCAGGTTGCGTTGCAGGAGATCGAACTGTTCGGTCGAGAACATGCGTTGACGCAGCTTCACGAGGCAGGGGCCGAAGCGTTCCTCGATCTGCGCGGGAAAGGCCATCATGATCTCCGCCATGTAGAAGTCGTGGCGGATCAGCGTCTCCGCCATCCGGACCACGGACGGGTTAGTCGTGTACGCGCCGGTCAGCTCGTCGGTGACATTGGCCGTCAACGCGACGCGAAAGTCGATGGCCACCGTGAACAGATTGTCCGCGCCGCCTATCGGCACGCCATTGCCTTCGTGGAGATAGATCTTCGTTCGCGGGCCCAGCTGCAGGAACTCGGTGTCCTGGCCGAAGACGACGAAGACCAGCGTGACGCCCCGCTTTGCGGCTCGCTGCAGCGAGGCCAGGTGCTGCCGGAGGATGTCGGTGGATGCCTTGATCCAGATGTGGTTGGTCGCCGAGTCGATCAGCTCGTTTATCTTCTGCTCGATCTGATCCTGGCTCGACAGGCTCCAGACCACGTCCGAGCGATCGTCGTCGTGGAACTCCTGCAGCTGGCTCTTCAGACGGTCGCAGACCGTGTTGATCTCCGATGACAGACGGTCGAACAGGGTTTCCGGGTGAACCGGCGCGTAGCGCACCGGGTTCTCGGTCACGGGCTGCACCGCGCGCTTCTTCGTCAGATTGTCGAGCGCGCCATAGGTATTGGCGCGCGGCAGGCCTGAGTGCTTGCTGACTTCGTAGGCAGTAGCCGGATTCACCTGCAACAGGCTGATGTAGGTACGGGCTTCGTACTCTGAAAATCCGATGCGCTGCAGATCGTCGACCAGATCCGCGCGCCCTTTCTCGGTTGAAGAACGCAGCTTGGTGGCGGGGGGCATGTTGCGAGCTCTACGTCAGTGCTGAGGGGTGTCCGAACGCAGTATACGGCGGCCGGAGCCGACCTCGCCGCAAGCCGAAAATTGATAGTTGTTCTAGCTGCTACTCTATGGTTGAATTGGCCTCGGCGCAACCCCGAGGTCAAGGAGAAAAGCTGTGCGGAGTTCCGGTTTCGTTTGGTCGACAGCCCGCGGGAAACGGGCATTGCTTTTGAGCGTGGCCCTTGCATGCGTGCCTGTTGCAGCGCAGGCAGAGCCGATCGGCGGCACGCCGGCGAAACCCATCCGCATGATCGTCGGGTTCGCAGCCGGCGGCGCAGTCGACGTCACGGCGCGCGTCATTGCACCGCGATTGGGCGAGGCGCTGGGACAGCCCGTCGTCGTCGAGAACAAGCCCGGCGCGTCCGGCAACATCGCCGCCGACATGGTCGCCAAATCGGCCCCGGACGGCCTGACGCTGTACCTCTCTCCGAATACGATCGCCGTGGTTCCGAGCATCTACCGGACGATGAGCTACGACCCGATCAAGGATCTGGCCCCTATCGGTCAAGTCATCACCACCGCCTCCGTCCTGCTGGTATCGAGCAACTCTTCGATCCGGACACTGGCGGATCTGGTGGGGCAGGTGCGGGCCAAGCCAGGCTCGGTCACCTATTCATCGGCGGGCGCCGGCAGCGCGTCGCATCTGGCCGGGAATCTGCTGTCGCATCGCATCGGCGTCCCCATGATCCATGTCCCCTACAAGGGATCGCCGCAGGCGATATCGGACATGCTCGGCGGCCAGGTGGATGCCACGTTCGCCGTCATGTCCGGCGCGCTGCCTCAGATCCAGTCAGGCAAAGCGCGCGCTCTGGCGGTCACGAGCCTGGTGCGTTCGCGCTATCTGCCGGATGTGCCGACGGTGGCCGAAGGGGGCTTCCCCGGCTATGAGCAGCTGCAGTGGTACGGGCTGTTCGGCCCGGCCAACCTGCCGGCATCGCTGGTCGAGCGACTGAACCGGGAGCTGAACCGCGTTCTTGCACGGCCGGACGTGATCCAGCAGCTGATGACGCAAGGATTGGATGCCGCGCCCAGCACGCCGACCGAACTGGGCGATCTGCTCAAGAAGGAAATCCCCATGTACGCCAAGATCGTCAAGGATGCCGGCATACCGCCCCTCTAGTCATCATTAGTAGTTGCTTCTACTGCTACCATGTGATTGAATCAGCGCTGCAGCCCTTAACCGTCGAGGAGAAACATCGTGTTGATCCGCTTACTTCGGTCATCTCCGGCCGTCGCCGGTATTGCGCAACGTGCGATGCTGTTCGGCCTGATTCTCGGTTTCACACCGGTCGCCGCGCAGGCCGAGCCCATCGGAGGCATGCCGGCGAAGCCGCTCCGGATACTCGTAGGCTTCGCGGCCGGCGGGGCGATCGACCTGACGGCGCGGGTCATCGCGCCGAAGCTCGGCGAAGCGCTGGGCCAGCCGGTCGTCGTGGAGAGCAAGCCTGGCGCTTCGAGCAATCTGGCGACGGAGCTGCTGGTGAAGTCGCCGCCGGACGGCTTGACGATATTCATGGGGTCGTACGTCAATGCCGTGCTTCCCAGCACGATCCGCAGTCTCAGCTACGACCCGCTCAAGGACCTGACGCCGATCGGCCGCGTGGTCACGACGGCCTCGGTATTGCTGGTCGCCAATCAGTCGCCGCTGCGCAGCCTGGATGATCTGGTCGCACAGGTCAAAGCGCGTCCCGGCCAGGTGAGCTACTCGTCGTCGGGCACCGGCAGCGCCTCGCACCTCGCCGGGAACCTGTTGGCGAATCGAATCGGCAGCGCGATGCTGCACGTGCCTTACAAGGGGTCGCCGCAGCAGATCTCGGACATGATCGGCGGACAGGTCGACGTGACCTTCGCCGTGATGTCCGGAGCCCTTGCCCAGCTCAACGGCGGCAAGGCCCGGGCGCTGGGGGTGACGAGTCCCGGGCGCTCCCGCTATCTGCCGGAGGTCCCGGCGATTGCCGAGTCCGGTTTCCCCGGCTATGAGCAGCTGCAGTGGTACGCGCTGTTCGGCCCTCCCGGGATGTCTCCCGCAGTGGTGGAGCGCCTGAACCGGGAGGTGATGCGCGTGATCCAGCATCCGGACGTCGTCAAGCAGTTCACGACGCTCGGCCTGGATGTCGCGCCGAGCACGTCGGCGGAGCTGGCGGAACTTCTCAAGAGCGAGATCGCCTCGTATTCCAAGATCGTTCGGGACGCGGGCATCCAGCCGAACTGACATGACCAATCATCAGTCCAGCATCGAAGAGTTGACCCATCGGCGCGCCAAGGCGCTCGCGATGGGGGGGCCGGAGCGCCTCGAACGTCGGCGCGCGCAGGGTGTTCTGAACGCGCGCGAGCGGCTGGACCTGCTGCTCGATGCGGATAGCTTCTTCGAGTCGGGGCTGCTGTCGACTTCCTTCCGTCCGGAGGCGCGCGACAAGACTCCGGCCGACGGCAAGATCACGGGATTCGGCACCATCGATGGCCGGCGCGTCGCCGTCGTCTCCAATGACTTCACGGTGGTGGGTGCATCCAGCAGTGTCGTCAACGGCAAGAAGATCAAGCATGTCCGGCAGGTGGCCACCGACTCGGGCATGCCGTTGATCCTGCTCGGTGAATCGGCCGGTGCTCGCATGCCTGATCGCATGGGCGCGGCCGGCCGCGCGATCCTCGGCCAGGACCCGCTGGAGTATCTGCGGGATCGCCGCACGCCCTGGGTTTCGGCGCTGCTCGGCAGCTGCTACGGATCGTCGACCTGGTATGCATGCCTGTCCGACTTCGTGGTCATGCGCAAGGGCGCGACCATGGCGGTGGCCAGCAGCCGTGTCGCGGAGCTCGCGATCCGGCAGGAGGTCGATGCCGAGGAGCTCGGCGGCTGGAAGCTGCATACCGGCACTACCGGTCTGGTGGACGCGGCCGTCGATACCGACGAGGAAGCGATTGCGCTCGTCAAGCAGTTTCTGGGCTACCTTCCCAGCCATCAGGGCGAGGCGCCTCCGCGGGTGGCGGAGCCGACCGGTTCCGATGAGGCGATGCAGGACATCCTCGACGTGGTTCCGGAGTCGCGCTCGCAGATCTATGACATGCGCAAGGTTCTGCAGCGCGTGCTGGACAAGGACAGCCTGTTCGAGCTGAAGGCGCGCTTCGGCAAATCGCTGGTGACGGGACTCGGCCGCGTCGGCGGCCGAACCGTCGGCGTCATCGCTAACAACCCGATCTTCAAGGGCGGTTCGATCGATGTCGACGCCTGCGCCAAGGCGACCAGCTTCCTGGTGCTCTGCGACTCGTTCAATATTCCCATCGTGTTCCTGGTCGACCAGCCCGGCTTTCTGATCGGCATCGAGGGCGAGAAGCGCGGCGCGCCGGGAAGAATCATGAACTGGATGAATGCGCTGTCGCAGGTCACCGTGCCGCGCATCGCGATCACGCTGCGCAAGAGCTACGGGCAGGCCTATCTCAACATGGGCGGCGGCCGCAACAGCGATGAAGCGGCTGCCTGGCCCGGTGCGGATTTCGGCTTCATGGATCCCGCCACCGGCGTCAATGTGCTGCACGGCCTGCGCTACGAGGACGACCCGGAGCGCTTCAAGCGCCTCATGGACGAGATCGCGCAGGACAGCGCGCCGTGGGCGCTGGCCAGCCTGTACGAGATCAAGTCCGTGATCGATCCGCGCGAGACCCGCAGCTATCTGAAGCGCGTTCTGCAGATCTACGACCGCAGGCCCAGCGGCAACATCGGCATGCATCGGCTGGCGGGCTGGCCGACCAGCTACTGATCTGACGAGTACGGAGCAGCGATGCGGATCTTCCGCAACTCGGAAGGCGGTTCACCCAGCGCCGGCTCGGTCCGCGCCTGGCTGGCCGAGGCTCGACGCAGCGGTCGCACCGCATTGCCCGAACCCTTGGCCAAGCAGGTGCTCGGCCGCTACGGAATACGCACGCCCGAGGGCCGCTACGTCGAGTGGCTGGCCGACGGGGCGCAAGCGCTGCGCCAGGCGGCGCAGATCGCGCGTGAACTGAAGCCGCCGCTGGTCCTCAAGCTCGTTGCGCCCGAGGTGCTGCACAAGTCCGACTTCGGCGGCGTGCTGCTCGGACTGGACGGCGCGGACGAAGTCCAGGCGGCCATGGTGCGCATGGCGGAGTCAGTGCAGGCACGGGGTCTGGCGCTCGATGGCTTCCTGATCGAGGAAACCGTCCCCCGCGGCCACGATCTGGTGATCGGCGGCTTTCGCGACGAGAGCTTCGGACCGGTCGTCATGGTCGGGCTGGGCGGCGTGTTCGTCGAGCTGCTGCAGGATGTGGCGTTTCGGATCTGCCCCATCACGCGCGCGGATGCCGAGGAGATGCTCGCCGAGCTCAAGGGGGCGCCGTTGCTGCGCGGGGCTCGCGGCGGTCTTGCCATCGATCCGGCGACGGTGATCGACGTGCTGCTGGCCGTCGGCGGCGACAAGGGTTTGCTGCTGGATCTGGCCGACGAGCTGGCTGAGCTGGACATCAATCCGCTGATGGCCGGTGCCGGCGGGGCCGTGGCGGCCGACGCGCGCATGGTGCTGCATCGCGGATCGGAGCCCGGGCAGGCCGCGGCGCGCGCGCGTCCGTCGGTTCCGCTCGAAGCCTTGTTCGAGCCGCGCGCCGTTGCCGTTGCGGGCGCCTCCGGCAGCGGGACTGCGCAGGGCAACAAGTTCATCCGCGGCCTGCGCGCCGCCGGCTACCGCGGCGCCATCTACCCGATTCATCCTTCCGAGCGCGAGCTGGAAGGGCTCACCGCCTATCGCGATCTGGCCAGCACGCCGCAGCCGATCGACTATGCCTTCGTGGCGATTCCGGCGATGCACGTGCCGGCGCTGCTGGCCGGCGCCAATGGGCGCGTCCGCATCGCGCAGGTGATGACGAGCGGTTTCGACGAAGCTCCCGCCAGCGTGCCCAGCCCCGTGGACGGCGCCCTTGTCTCGCGCCGGGAGGCCCTGGAGCTGGCGATACGCCGCGGCGGGATGCGGGTTCTGGGCCCGAACTGCATGGGCACGCACAGCCCGCGCGGGCGCATGAGCTTCATCGAAGAAGGGATCGACGAGCCGGGCGGCGTGGGTGTGCTCTCCCAGAGCGGCGGCCTGTCGATGGACATCATCCGCCGCGGCCGTCAGCGCGGCCTTCGATTCAGCGCTGTCGTGTCCGTCGGAAACTGTCTCGATCTCGATCCGGCGGACCTGCTCGGTTTCTACCTGAACGATCCGCATACCCGGGTGATTGGCGCCTATCTGGAGCATCTGCAGGACGGGCGGCGCTTCTTCGAGCTGCTTCGTCAGGCGCGCGCGCGCAAACCCGTGGTGCTGCTCAAGGGCGGCCGCAGCGCTCAAGGACAGCGTGCGGCCGCCTCGCACACAGGGTCGCTGGCGGGCAATGACCAGGTCTGGCGCGCGCTGGCGGCGCAGACCGGTTCGATTCTGGTCGATGATCTGACGCAGTTCATCGACACCTTGACGGCCTTTCAGGCCGGCGCCGCGGGAGGTCATGCCGAAGGCGTCGAAGGCGTCGCAGGTGTCGAAGGTGTCGACGCCGACGAACGCCGCTCGCAGGTCGTCATGTTCGGCAATGGCGGCGGTGCCAGCGTGCTTGCCGCCGACGCGCTCGCCCGCTCAGGTGTTCCCATCGGGCCGCTGCAGCCAGCTACTGCTCTAGCGCTTGAGGCACTGGAAGTCCCGGCAGGAGCGAGCCTGGACAATCCGATCGACGTGCCCGCGAACGTGCTGCAGCGGGAAAGCGGTGCATTGGCCGAGCGCATCCTGCAGACGGTTTGCCGGCATGAGCTGCCGCAAGCCCTGATCGTGCACCTCAATCTGCCGGTCATCCTCGGCTATCGGCACGTCGACATGCTGGGGGACCTGGTGCGAGCCGTGATGCGCGTGAAGCAGGGCCTGCCAGCCGCCGTGCCCGTGCTGCTGGCGCTTCGCTCCAGCGGTGATCCTCAGTACGAGGAAAAGCGCAGGCACTGGGCGGTCGAGGCGGCACGTTCGGGGATTGCGGTGTTCGAAGATCTGCCGAACGCCGCACAGGCCCTGGCGGCGCTGCTGGCGCATGCGCGTTTTCGCGCCGCGCAGGCTAGAGCACGACCTTGACCAGCGGATGCTCGGCCAGCGCGTGATACAGCCGCTCGAGCTGCTCGCGCGACTGGATGGGCACCACCGCCGTCAGGCTCAGATAGGTGCCCTGCCGCGAGGCGCGGAACTCGATCGTCGCCGGGTCGAAGTCGGGCGCGTGCTCGGTGATCAGCGCCGCGATCGTCTGGCTGAATTCGTCGACGCGGCGGCCCATGATCTTCAGCGGGAAGTCGACCGGAAACTCGAGCAGCTGCTCGAGCCGGTCGAACACGTTCGACGAGGGTTCGTCGCTCATGGCCTTCTCCGGTGTGCCGCCGCTCAGGCGGCCTTGGCCTGCTGATAGGCCGCGTACAGCTTCGCGAACACCGGGCCGGGCTTGCCGTTGCCGACCGGGCGGCCGTCGATGCGGGTGACGGGCAGCACTTCCTTGGTCGCCGAGCTGAGCAGCAGCTCGTCGGCCGCCAGCACTTCCTCGCGCAGCACGCGGCGCAGCTGCAGCTCGATGCCGGCGCGCTCGCACAGCTCGGCGATCAGGCCGTAGCGGATGCCTTCGAGCACCAGATTGTCCTTGGGCGGTCCGAACAGGCGGCCGCCGCGGACCACCCAGATGTTGCTGGCCGAGCCTTCCGTCAGGAAGCCGTCGCGGAACATGACGCATTCGGCTGCGCCGGCCTGCACGGCGGCCTGGCGCGCCAGCACGTTGCCCAGCAGCGAGGTCGATTTGATGTCGCAGTGCAGCCAGCGTTCGTCGAGCGCGGTGACCACCGCCAGGCCTTGCTCGACCAGCGCGGGCGGCGGCACCAGCTCGCTGACCATCGCGAAGACGGTGGGCGCGACGTTCTGCGGGAACGCATGGTCGCGCCGCGCCACACCGCGCGTCACCTGCATGTAGACGAACTGGTCGGCCCATGAATGGCGCGCCACCAGCTGGCGGACCAGGTCGGTCCACGCGTCGTCGTCGAGGGGATTGCTGATGCCGATCGCAGCCAGGCTGCGCTTGAGCCGGGCCAGGTGATTCGGCCAGCGGAACAGCCGTCCGCCGTAGACCGGCACCACTTCGTAGATGCCATCGCCGAAGATGAAGCCGCGGTCGAGCACCGGCACGCGAGCCTCTTCGATCGGCAGGAACTCGCCGTTCAGATAAACCGTCTGCGTCATTGCTTGCCTTCCGTCACCGTGGCCGCCGGCTTGAATTCGGTTCTCATTTCGCGAACATCAAGCGCACGCCGTCCCAGGTGCGGCCGATCCAGCCGGCCTGCTCGACCGCGGCGGTCGCCAGCAGCGGCCGCTCGACGATCAGCCTGTCGTCCAGCCTGACGCGCAGCGTGCCGATGCGCTGACCCTGGGCGATGGGCGCGACCAGCGGCTGCACGCGCTCGATCTCGGCTTTCACTTTATCAGCCTGGCCGCGCGGCACGGTGACCAGCACCTCGCTGTCGAAGCCGCCGGCGACCGAGTTGGCGCGGCCCTTCCAGACCTCGTAGTTGCCCGAAGGCTGATCCTTGGCGTACAGGCGAACGGTGTCGAAGTTCTGGAAGCCGTAGTTCAGCAGCTTCTGCGATTCGATCGCGCGGCTGGTCTCCGACGATGCGCCGAGCACCACCGAGATCAGGCGCCGTGCGAAGCCTGCGCCGGGCTGGTCGCGGCGCGCGGACGCGATCAGGCAGTAGCCGGCGGCTTCGGTGTGGCCGGTCTTCAGTCCGTCCACCGACGGGTCGATCGCGAGCAGCCGGTTGCGGTTCGGCTGGCGGATATTGTTGAACGTGAACTCGCGTTTCGAGTACAGCGGGTAGAACTGCGGGTGGTCGGCGATCAGCCGCATGGCCAGCAGCGACAGGTCCTGCGCCGTCGTGTAGTGCTGCGGGTCGGGCAGGCCCGTGGAGTTGCGGAACTGCGTACTGCGCATGCCCAGCCGCTGCGCTTCGGCGTTCATCTGCTGCGCGAACGCCTCCTCGGTGCCGGCGACCGCTTCGGCGAGCACGATCGATGCGTCGTTGCCCGACTGCACGATCACGCCGTTGAGCAGCTCCTCGACCGTCGCCGGCTTGGCGGGGTCGACGAACATCCGCGAACCGATGGCCTTGTACGCCAGCGGCGAGACCATCGGGCGCTGCTCCAGCGCGAGGCGCTTGTCCTCGATCGCTTTGAACACGAGATGGGCCGTCATCAGCTTGGTCAGCGACGCCGGCTCGACTTTCATCTCGGGTTCGTGCGCTGCCAGCACCTGTCCGGTGGTGGCGTCGAGCAGCAGCCACGAGCGGGCGGCGATGCTGGGCGGGGCGATCTGCGCCACCGCGGGTGCGGCGGCGGTCAGGGCGAACGCGAAGGCGGCGAGCAGGCGTCGAATCATCCGGAAGAACCTCGTGAGAACGGGGCCGCGGCGCCGCTCCGAAGTGACGCCGCCGTCACGGCAGCAACGGGGGCGTCATCGAAAAGGCCGCGCGGCCTGCGGAAAGGAAAGCACGAATCGGCGAGAAGCGCGAAATTATAGGCCGCCGTCACGGCTGACCGTCCCGGGAACCTCGGGCCGCTGCGCCTCGTCGAAGAACGGACGCACCGCCAGCACGATGCGGCGCGCCGCATCGTTGCCGCGCCGCGCCTGGACGACGTCGACCGCTTCGCGCAGCGCGCGCCGCAGGACTTCCATGCTGACGCAGTCCTCGATGCGCGCTTCCCAGATCTGGCCGGCGGGGCCGAGTTCGGCATCGAGCAGGCCGCGCAGCCGCTTCTTGGCGGCCTCGAGCGCGGCATGTTCGGCGCGCAGCCGTGCGCGGCGCTCGGTCTCCGACAGCGGGTCGGCCAGGCCGATCGGCTCGATCAGCCGCTGGGCTTCCAGTTCGGCCAGGATGGGCCGCAGTTCGTCGGGCCGCACGATGGGCGGCAGATCGGCGACGCAGCGCTGGCCGTCGATGACGAGCAGCACGCGCCGCGCCGGCTGCGACAGCTCGCGGCCCTGGCGCGCGAGCTGCTGCTCGCCTTCGGCGGTGCGCGCGTAGATCAGCCGCGACTCGCCGGGGCTGTTCATCGCGGTGCGGCGCCGAACGCGTCGAGCACGATGCGCTTGAGCAGCGTCAGCTTGCGATGGAAGAAATGATCGGCGCCGGGGATGACGACGATCGGCAGCTCTTGCGGCCGAGCCCAGTCGAACACGGCCTGCAGCGGCACGACGTCGTCCTGCTCGCCGTGCACGACCAGCGTGTCGGCCGGCACCGTTTCCAGCGGAAAGCGCGACACGGCGGCGCCGATCAGCACCAGCCGCGCCGCCGGCCGGCCTGCCTGCGCCAGCCGCTGCGCGACGCGCGTCTGCACGAAGCTGCCGAACGAGAAGCCGGCCAGCACCAGCCGGTCGCGCGCCTCGGCGGGCAGGCCGGGGGTGGCCTGCGCGGCGGCGATCAGCGCGAGCAGATCGTCGGTTTCGCCATTGCCTTCATCGAAGCTGCCGGCCGATTCGCCGACGCCGCGGAAGTTCGGCCGCCATACCGCATAGCCGAGCGACAGCAGCGCGCGGGCCAGCGTCTGCGCCACCTTGTTATCGCGCGTGCCGCCGTGCAGCGGATGCGGATGCGCGACGATCGCGATGCCGACCGGCGTACCGGCAGGCGCGTCGAACGCGGTGTCGATGGTGCCGGCCGGGCCGGCGATCTGCAGGATGCGCGTGGCCGGGTTCATTCGAGCCGCAGCCGCGCGACGGGCTCGCCGCGCAGCAGGTGCGATTCGACGATCTCGTCGATGTCGCTCTTGTCGACGAAGGTGTACCAGACGCCTTCGGGATAGACCACTGCCACCGGCCCCTCGTCGCAACGGTCCAGGCAGCCGGCCTTGTTGACGCGGACCTTGCCCGGACCGGACAGGCCGAGCGCCTTGACGCGCTTCTTGGCGTAAGACTGCAGCGATTCCGCATCGAACTCGGCGCAACAGCGTTTGCCGTCGCGCTTGTTCAGACAGAAGAAGATGTGGCGCTGGTAGAAGCTCATGATGAATCGATTATAGGCCGCGGCCCATGGGCGGCGCGGTGGACCGGCGGCGCTCGTCGCGCAGCCGCCAGAAGCACCAGGCGAGCGCGGCGAACGGCCAGATCGCCGCCAGGCCGAGCAGCAGGCCGTGGAAGTTGACCCATACGCCCTGGTTCCACCCGGCGCGCATCGACAGATAGTACGCGTTCGGCAGCGCCAGGTTGTACAGCAGCGTGGCCGCCGCGATTGCGCCTATGGTCAGCCACAGCCGCGCGCGGCGGCGCATCCAGCCGACCAGCCCGAGCAGGATCACGCCGGCCACCAGGCCGCCCTGCGCGCCGGCGGTCAGCCAGGCCAGTGCGCGGTCCTGGCCGAGGAAGCCGGCCGACGCGGCGGTCTTGATCAGCATCGCGGCGATGATGGGCAGCGCCACCGGCCAGGCCGGGCCGCGCACTCGCGGCAGCAGCAGCTCGCGGCCGAGCAGGCCGATGGCCAGTACCGTCAGCGCCACGGACGCGGCTTCGGCGAACGGTTCGTAGTGATACGGCAGCCGCAGCGGCGCGAGCCAGCCGGCTTCGGGCCGCCCCGGCAACACCGGCCAGCCGGCGAGCAGGTCGCCGGTCGCGAAGACCATGGGCTGCGGGTATAGCTGCGCGAGCAGCCAGGCCGACAGCAGCACCAGGCCGGGCGTGGCGTTCGGCGCGAGCGGCGCGGCGTCGCGCAGCGCCTGCGGCCAGGCCTCGATGCGGCGGCGTCCCAGCAGCGCGGCCAGCAGCGCGCCGATCGCGCCGCCGGCGCTATTGGCGATCAGGTCCAGCCACGACGGGACGCGCTCCGGCAGCAGCACCTGCAGGCATTCGAGCGTCAGCGACAGCAGCGTCGCGCCTATCGTGGCCAGCAGCGCCGCTACCAGCATCGACAGCCGCAGCCGGCGCGCCAGCCACACCGCCAGCAGCAGGCCGATCGGCAGGTAGCCGATCACGTTCAGCGTGACGTCGGTGCGCGTCCACCAGCGCGGCCACGGGTCCGTCAGAAAACCGAACATCCAGGCGCCTGGCGTGCGCCAGCCGCTGAGCGGGTACAGCGTCGCGTAGATGATCGCGCCGACGTAGGCGGCCAGCCACCAGCCCGCTCCGCCGGGTCTGGCTGCAGGGTGCACCGGTGCAGGGTCGGAGGAGGGCGCGCGCATCGCAGCCGTAGCTTACCGCTACGGGGTGCGGAGTCGGGCAAGCCGCAGCCTCGGGCTATGATTCGCAGTTCATGACTATCATCGATGCCGCCCGAATCCATGCCTTGGCCGCGTGCGACGATCTGAGCGTGGATGCGGTCGATACCACGGGCTCGACCAACGAGGCTCTGATGAGTGCGCCGTTCGCGCCCGCGCCGCGCGGGCCGCGCCTGCTCGCGGCCGCGCAGCAGACGGCCGGCCGCGGCCGGCGCGGACGCGGATGGCAGACCGAGCCGGGCCGCGCGGTGGCCTTCTCGATCGCGTTCGAGCGCTGCGTCACCACCGAAGCGCCGCCGGCCGCGCTGCCGATCGCCGTCGGCGTCGCCGCGGCGCGCGCGCTCGAGCCGCTGGCGCCCGACGTGCAATTGAAGTGGCCCAATGATTTGCAGCGCGGCCGGCGCAAGCTGGCCGGCATCCTCGTCGAGAGCCGGCGGGTGGCGCTCGACGGGGCGGCAGGTGCCTCGCTCGAGCGCGTGGTGGTCGGTATCGGCCTGAATCTGCTGGCGCCTTCCGCAGCCGCGCCCGTCGGCCAGCCGGCATGCGGCCTGTTCGACGCCGAGCCGCTGCCCGAGTTCGCCGCCGAATCGGTGATCGGCCGGCTGGCCGGCGCCATCGTGCCCGCCGCGGCGCAGTTCATGACCGACGGTCTGGCGAGCTTCGTCGACGACTGGCGCCGCTTCGACGCGCTCGACGGCGAGACCGTGGCGCTGATCGACGGCGGCCGGACGCTGGCCACCGGCCGCGCGGCCGGGCTGGACGCCAGCGGCGGACTGCGCTTCGAGACTGCCGACGGCGTGCGCGTGCTCAGCAGCGGCGAGGTGTCGCTGCGCCGCGTCGAGCCGGCTTGAGGCGCCGATGAGGCGGCTGATCATCCTGCTCGTCTGCGCCAACCTGCTGGTCTTCGCGTGGGCGCGCGGCGCGTTCACTCCGTGGCTGGCGGCCGAGCGCGAGCCGCGGCTGCTGGACGAGCAGATCCATCCGGAGCGGCTGCAGGTGCTGCGCTCCGAGGCCGGTGCGCCGGAGGCCGGGCCAGGGTCGGCCGGGCCAGGGTCGGCGGGGCCGGGGGCGACGGGCGCTGGCGCGACCGGGGCCCGCGCGACCGGCGCGGGTGCAACGGCGGCTGGTGCGGCCGCAGCGGGGGCTAGCGGCGCGGCGGCCGCGGGTTCGGCTCCGTCCGGCGCCGCGGTCCGATCGGCGCCGCCCGGATCCGGGGGCGCCGCCGCGGGCGCAGCGACTGCATCGGGCGCGGCTGCAGCGGGTGCCGCGGGCTCTTCGGCCGGCGCTGCGGCCGGCGCTGCGGCCGGTGCCGGTACCGCTATCGGTGCCGCGGCGAATGCCGGCGGCCCGCCCGGCAGCTGCTGGCTGTTCGCCGCGGTCGACGACGAGCGCGGCCGCCGGCTGCGCGAAGCGCTCGAAAGCGCCGGTGCGGCGGTCAGCACGCAGCGCATCGAGCTGGGCGCCAGCTATCTGGTCTATGTGCCGCCGTCGGAATCGATGACGGAGGCGCAGCGCCGGCTCGCCGAGCTGCGCCGCGCCGGCCTCGTCGACGTGTTCCTGATGCAGGACGGTCCGTTCCGGCTCGGCATATCGCTGGGCCTGTTCCGCACCGAGGAGGCAGCACGCACGCTGGTGTCGCGGGTCGGCGATCTGGGCGTGCCCGATGCCCGCGTGGCCGCGCGGCCGCCGTTCACGACGCGAGTGCGGCTGCAGGCGCGCTGGCCGGATGCGCGCGGCGCGGCCGCGGCAGCTTCGCTGGGAACGCAGTTCGACGCGCCGGCGCGCGACTGCGCCGCGGCAGCCGGCTGAACGGGCACCCCCATTGCGCGAGCAGCGACATGCACGTCTTCACCTATGGATCCCTGATGTTCGACCCGGTCTGGTCACACGTGGTGCGTGGCCGCTACACCAGCCGGCGCGGCGAGCTGGACGGCTTCCGCCGGCATGCGCTGGACGGCGTCAGCTACCCCGGCGTCGTCGTGCAGCCGGGCGCGCGCGTCGCGGGCCGCGTCTATCTGGACGTCGATGACGCGGACCTGCGGCGGCTGGACGATTTCGAGGGGAGCCAGTATCGGCGCATTCTCGTCGACGTCGATACGACGACGCACGACGGCGCGATCGAACGCCTGTCCGCCGGGCTCTATCTGTTCCTGCCGGCCGAGCGGCTGCTCGATCGAGACTGGGACCCGCAGCGCTTCGAGCGCGAGGACATCGCGGCCTTCCTGGCCCGCCACGGGGCCGGCGCGGACTGACGCGGCGCGCTCGGCGGGCGCGGCGAGCGCGGCGGTGATAAGCCGGCGCCGCGCCGGCGATGATCAGCGCCGGCCAGGATCAACAGCCGACGATCAACAGCCGACATCGACAGCCGACGATCAACGCAGCCCGGGTCGTTTCAGCGGCGGTTCGAGCGCATCGAGCGTGTTCTTCAGGGTCAGCCCATACTCGGTGTCGCCTTCCATGATCAGCGCGCGCTCGAAGAACAGCCGGTCCGCGTCTTCCTCGCCGCGCAGCAGCCGCAGATAGCTGAGCGAATCGGCGGCTACGCGCAGCGTGACGGGGCCGCCGTCGCGCACGGCGCGGAAGCCCGACGCCGATAGCATCAGCCGGCAGCGGATGCCGAGGTCGCGCACTTCGATCTCGACGGTCTGACCGGCAAGCTGTTGCGCGGCCTCGTCCGACAGCTGCGGGCGCAGCAGCCGGTCGAGCAGCCAGGCCAGCAGCAGCGACGGCGGCCCGATCGGCAGGTGCGCGACCAGCGCGCGCAGCGGAGCGGGAACCGGCACAGGACCGAGCCGGCCGCGTGTCGTGGATTCGGAAGGGGACATCATCCTGTTTTCTCCTGGAGTCCGGCTGGCTCAAGCCCAGCTCTGCTCGAGCCCTGGACGGCGATGCGCGAAGCCGTCGACCAGCCCGCCCGGCAGGCTCATCGCGGCGAGCTCGGCGCGCGCCTGTTCCACGTCGGCGCCGTGATTGAAAACGCGCTCGAAGCATGCGAGCACATCGCGGAAGCCATGCGCCACCGGCGACAGCCGCACGCGGCCGGCGCCGGCTTCGCGCAGCGCGGCAGCGTCGCCGATCAGGCAGTGCTGCGCCGCCGATTGCGTCTGGATGCCGTTCAGCGTGAGAAACGGCGCCCGTTCGCCGGTCGCCAGCAGCAGCCCGTCGGGATGCTCGATGCAGCGGAAGCCGCATTGGTCCTTGCTCAGCCGATAGTGGCGCGCCGTGAAGCAGCGCGCCGAGAACGCCAGCGGCAGGCGGCCGAAGGCAAACACCTCGGTGGCGATCGGTATGTCGCTGCCGGGGCCGCCGACGGCCGGCGAGGCCGGCGGATTGATGACGCCGATCGCTTCCAGGCCCAGCTCGACCGGCGGCACCCAGCGAATCGCGCCCAGCGCGGCGTGCTCGTCGAGCGCCGGCCGGCTGTAGACGTTGATGTGCGGACCGAGCACGAACGGGCGGCCGGCCAGCAGACGCAGCGCGGAGGCATCGCCGGCTTCGACCAGGAACTCGTCCTGTGCCGCGATCCGGCGCGCGTCACGCAGGTCGGATTCCGATTCGAGCAGCGCCTGCGTAGCGAGCACGACCTCCTTGCCGCAGCTGGCCAGCTCGCGCGCAAGCGCCATCCAGTCTTCGCGCTTCATCTCGTGCCGGCGCGAGCAGACGACTTCGCCGAGCACGATGGTGTCGGCCGGCGAGTCGGCCATGTCGGCATAGAAGTCGATCAGCGTCTTGCGCGGCCAGTAGTAGAGGACCGGGCCGACGGTGAGGCGTATGCGTTCAGTCACGGCAGCCTCCGTTCAGCGCCACGGCCGGTCGTAGGCGCCCAGCGTGTGCTGCTGCCCTTCCGACCAGTCGTCCAGCGTGTTCGCCCACTGCGGCTGCACTGCGAAATTCGCCGGCTGGGCCGCACAGTGATCGATCGCGGCACGCCACACGCGCGTCACCTGCTCGATGTAGGCCGGGCTGCGCTGGCGGCCTTCGATCTTGATGGCCGAGATGCCGAATCCCATCAGCTGCGGCAGCACCTCCAGCGTGTTCAGGCTGGTCGGCTCTTCCAGCGCATAGTCGCGCCGGCCGTCCACGTGAAAACGCCCCTTGCATAGCGTCGGGTAGCCGCGCGGCTCGTCCGGTGCATAGCAGTCGATCAGCACGTCGTTGAGCCGGGCGCGCACGCCGTCGCGGCCGTCTTCCCAGCGCACCGCCGACGGCGGCGAGCAGACGCCGGCAGTATTGGGCGACTGGCCGGTGACGTACGAGGACAGCGCGCAGCGGCCTTCGACCATCACGCACAGGCTGCCGAAGCCGAACACTTCGATCTCGGCGCTGCTGTGGCGGCAGACATGTCCGACCTGCGACAGCGTCAGCACGCGCGGCAGCACGGCACGCCGGATGCCGTAGCGTTCGCGATAGAACTCGATCGCTTCATAAGTGGTGGCCGAGGCCTGTACGGAAAGATGCAGCCGCAGCTGCGGCTGATGGTCGCGCGCATAAGCCATCACCGCGGTATCGGCGCAGATCAGTGCATCGGCCTGCAGTTCGGCGGCGATGTCGACTGCGCGCTGCCATCGCGCGGGCTCGCGCGCGTCCGCATACGTGTTC
The DNA here is from genome assembly GCA_050187175.1 of Burkholderiaceae bacterium. Taxonomy (GTDB): domain Bacteria; phylum Pseudomonadota; class Gammaproteobacteria; order Burkholderiales; family Burkholderiaceae_E; genus Zeimonas. Next base: position 22,443 of record JBFWXS010000036.1, on the reverse strand, counting down.
AGCGCCATCAGGACCTGCGCATCGCGTGAGTGCGCATAGGCGATGCCTTCGCGCGCCTGCGCGAGGTCGAAGTTCAGGCCAGCGAAGTTGCGCGCATTGGTCGCGTCCTTCAGCCCCATGTAGACGGCGTCGGCGCCGGCATCGACGGCGAGCTTGAGCGCTCGCAGCGATCCGGCGGGGCACACGAGGTCGGGCTTGCACGGCGCGACGGCGGGGGTTTGATTCATCTTGGCATCTCCTGAAAACGGATGCGCTCGCTGCGCGGCCGGCCGTACCAGCCGATGTGGCGAATGCTCCAGGCCAGCATCGCTACGGCCCATGCCGCGGCGGCAGCCAGCAGCAGGGCGGGCGTGTCCTGGCGCCAGGCGGCGGTCAGCCGCAGCGCGAGCGCTGCTTGCAGCGCCCAGAAAGCGGCCCACGCGAAATCGTCGATACCTTGCGCGCGGCCGTGGCGGACGGCGCTGATGCGAGAGACGAAGGCGAGCTGGATCGAAGCGCAGAAGCCGAGGCTGAATGCGTGCAGGGCGGCCAGTCGCGCGGCCTGCGCCGCCGGCACCGGGCTGGCGGCGGCCAGTGCCTGCAGACCGAAGGTCACGCCCAGCCACGCGAAGCCGATCTGCAGCATCGTCAGCAGCCGGCTGTGCGAGCGCTGCATGCGCACGCCGCGCCACGCGACCCACAGCACGAGCAGCGCCGCGGCGGCGTTGATGGCGATGGCGATGGCGGTGGCGGTGGCGGTGGC
>JBFWXS010000036.1:10411-21601 GCA_050187175.1 Burkholderiaceae bacterium | reverse complement strand
TGGCGGTGGCGGTGGCGGTGGCCGCAAGCGCCGGCCGCGTGCAGGCGGCGAAGCGGCAGGACAGCGGGGCCTGCAGCGCGAGCGCGGCCAGCAGCGTCCACAGCAGCCAGTTCGGATGCCGCGCGTCCAGCCGCGGCGCGGCCGCGCCGAGCACGGCGAACATGCGGTGCAGCGCGGTCATGAACACCGGCGCCAGAAAGCACCACAAACCGATCGCGAGCGCGATGCGGACCAGCCGCGGCGTGCCGGACCACAGGCCCGCCGCGGCGGCCCATAGTGCAGCAGCGCCCAGCCCGCAGGCGATGCCGATCGCGCGCGGGTGGCTGCGGTCGGCAGCGGTGCCCTGCCACAGCATGCGGGCGAAGCGCCCTGTGAACAGACTCCAGCCGGCTGCCGCGGCCGCCAGACCCACGGCTGCCAGTTGCGCATGCGTGTGCACGCCGATCAGGAACAGCGCCCAGCCGGCGAGCCAGCAGGCCACGACCGGCAGCAGCGACCGCGCGGCCGGCGCCGGTGCAGCCAGCCAGCGCGGGCCGGTCGTGAACAGGAAGCCGCCGATGAACATCGGCATGAAGGAGAAGAGCATCAGCAGGGCATGCGCGTGTCCGGGCGCGACCGCCCAGCGCACGCCGGCATCGGGCAGCAGCGCGGCGGCCTGCACGGCCAGCCACCACAGCGCGTCGACGGCGAGCATCACGGCGGCGGCGAAGAAGCCGAGCCGGTGCGGTTCGGCAAGCAGGCGGGCGAATCGCCAGCGGTCGTCCGGCATGTCGCGCCGCGTCGGGCGCGGCCGCCGGCCGCCGGCGTGAACGGGGGGCACGGCAGCGAAAGGGGACGTCAGGGACAGCTGGTCACTTTAGGAAGCCCGCTCGCGGGCCGCCTTGCGCCGGGTCAAGCTTCCCGGTGCCGTGCAAGACTCAGGCCGCGCCGGCCTCGCTGGACCGGATGCGCGTCACCAGATCGGTCGTCGAGCGCATGAAGCGGAACGGGATCGAGTGCACCGAGCCGCCCCAGCCGCGCACCTCGTCGGCGCCGACGATGCGCTCGACCGGCCAGTCGCCGCCCTTGACGAGCACGTCCGGCCGCAGCGCCAGGATCAGCTCCAGCGGCGTGTCGCCCTCGAACCATGTCACCAGCGATGACGATTCGAGCGCCGCGACCACCGCGAGGCGGTCGGCCAGCGGATTCAGCGGCCGGTCGGTGCCCTTGCCGAGCCGCTTCACCGACCCGTCGCTGTTCAGCGCGATCACCAGCGAGGCGCCGAGCGCGCGCGCTTCGGCCAGATAGGTTACGTGGCCGCGATGCAGCAGGTCGAATACGCCATTGGTGAAGACCATCGGTCGCGACAGCTCGGCGGCTGCGGCGACGGCGTGCGCAGGATCGATGATCTTGTGCTCGAAGCCCTGCAGCGGATTGTTCACGCCGATGCCTTCAGGCCGCCTTGGCCGCGGGAACGGTCGCCGCCGCGGCGGCAGCGGCCAGCCGCGCGCCGATCTCCTTGCGATGCCGGTTGAGGTCCTGCACGGTGGCGAAGCTCTTGCCGAGCAGCAGCGACAGGTTGTGCAGGATGCGGCCTGACACCTTGGTTTCCCAGCTCTGGTCGAAGCGGATCTGCTCGTCGAGCCAGCGCTCCAGCCATTCGGGCTCGGGCAGGCGGCTCTGCACCGTATCGTTCGGGAACAGGTCGCGGTTGACGTGCAGGTTGGTCGGGTGCATCGGTTTGACGCTGCGCGTGCCGGCCATCAGCACGCCGATCTTGGCGAACGCCGAGCGCGCGGTGTCGCCCAGTTCGGCGATCGCCTTCTTCATGTACTGCAGATACGCGCCGCCGTGGCGCGCCTCGTCGCGCGAGATGGTGTCGTAGATCTGGCGGATGACCGGTTCGGTATGCCACTGCGCGGCACGCCGGTACCAGTGGTGCAGCCGGATTTCGCCGCAGAAATGCAGCATCAGCGTTTCCAGCGGCGGCGCCGGATCGAACTCGAAGCGGACGGCGTGCAGCTCGGCTTCGGTCGGCACCAGCTCGGGCCGGAAGCGCCGGAGATACTCCATCAGCACCAGCGAATGCTTCTGCTCCTCGTAGAACCATACCGACATGAAGGCGGAGAAATCGCTGTCGTGGCGGTTGTCGCGCAGGAACATCTCGGTGGCCGGCAGCGCCGCCCACTCGGTGATCGCGTTCATCTTGATCGTGCGGGCCTGCTCGTCGGACAGCAGCGATGCGTCGAAGCGCGCCCAGTCGATGTCATTTTCGAGGTTCCAGCGCACGGCCTCGAATGAACGGAAAAGTTCGGGATAAAGCATAGGATGCCCCATAGTTGGCGGGCATTGTAGCAACCGGGATCTTGCAGAGCCGTGAAGGCCCGCCTTGCCGACGGGTTCACGGCCGCGCCCGCGGCGGCCGTGCCCTCGGGCGGGCATTCAGCCCTCGGCCAGCAGCCGTTCCACGGCCTGCACGACAGGCCGGTCGAGCGGCGCGACGCGGCTCGGAAAATCGGCGACGACGCGGCCGTCGCGCGCGACCAGGTACTTGTGGAAGTTCCAGCGCGGGGCCGATCCCGTGGCGCGGCCCAGTTCGGCGAACAAAGGGTTGGCCTGTGGGCCAACTACGACGCTCTTGGCGAACATCGGAAACTTCACGCCGTAGGTGTTGAAGCACAAATCGGCGATCGCCTCGCGGCTGCCGGCTTCCTGCTGGAAATCGTTCGACGGAAAGCCGAGCACGACCAGCCCGCGACCGTGGTAGCGTGAATACAGCTTTTCGAGCCCTTCATACTGCTTGGTGAAGCCGCAGTAGCTGGCCGTGTTGACCACCAGCACGACTTTGCCGGCGAACTGGCACAGGTCCACCGGCGCATCGTCCTGCAGCCGCGGCAGCGTGTGCGACAGCAGCGCGGGGCAGCGGGCCGGTGCGGCCGCCGCGCCTGCTGTTCCCGCCGCGGCTGCCCGGCGCGGCCAGGCGGCAGCGCCCAGCAGCAGCCCGGTGCCCAGCGACGAGGCGGCGATCAGATGGTGGCGGCGCGAGCGCGAAGCGAGCGACATGTGGAACTCCGTGATTTTTATAATAGGAGCTGACCCGCGTCCGGTCAAACATCTCCGGCCCGGGCTTGCAGGATCCGTCACCGGAACAGCGCATGCTGAGCATTTCCGCCGTCGAACGCGACATCGGCCTGTCGAAGGACACGCTGCGCATCTGGGAGCGCCGCTACGGTTTCCCGTGCCCGCAGCGCGATGCCTTCGGCGAGCGCAGATATCCGGTCGACCAGGTCCAGCGGCTGCGGCTGATGCGCCGGCTGCTCGATGAAGGCTACCGGCCCGGCAAGCTGGTGGCGCTGCCGCTGGCCGAGCTGCAGGCGCTGGCAGGGCATGACAGCCATTCGCTCGCCGTGGATACCGCCAAGGCGGGTGGAGACGAACTGCTCGGCCTGGCCCTGGACGGCCGCGTCGACGAGCTGCGCCGCGCGCTCGGCCGGACGCAGCGGCAGTTCGGTACGGCGCGCTTCGTCATCGAGGTGGCGGCGCCGCTGGCGCGGGCGGTAGCGGCGGCGAGGGCGCGCGGCGAGCTGCCGCCGTACGCCGAACAGCTGTTCGGCGAATCGATGCAGATCGTGCTGCGCCACGCCATCTTCGGGTTGGCGGCGCCCGGGCCGCAGACGGCTCGCGCGCGCATGCTGCTGACGACGCTGCCCGGCGAATGTCAGGCAAGCGGGCTGCTGATGATAGAGGCGCTGGCCGTCGAACGCGGCGCGCGCTGTCTGTCGCTCGGCATCCAGACGCCGATTCCGAGCATCGTGCTGGCGGCCGAGGCGCAGCGTGCCGACATGGTGCTGCTGTCATTCGCCGGCAGCCTGGGGCCGCGCCAGACGATTGCCGGTCTGGCCGCGTTGCGCGCGGCGCTGCCGGCGACGGTGGCAGTGTGGGCCTGCTGTACCTGTCCTGCCCTGCAGCGGCGGCGCCTGGACGGCGTGCGGCTGATCGAATCGATGGCTGCGCTCGCTGAGGCGCTGGACGAAGCGCTCAACGAGGCCTTCTGAGCTCGCTCAGCCGTTCGCGGCCGGCGCCTTCGCGACGAACAGCGTCAGGATGCCCGTATAGCCATACAGCCGCTCGCCGGCGATCTCGCCATTGGCGAAGAAGCCGATCAGCGGAATGTCGCCGAGATTGTGCGAGACGATCTCGACCTCGGCACCGGGCGCGCCGAACAGATGCTCGCCGCGGGCCACGCAGGACACGTAGTGCGCGCCAAGCACCCGCAGCGATTCGGTTTCGAGTTCCTCGCGCAGCTCGGTACAGATGCGGATCAGGTCGGCTCGTGCGGCGCGCTGGTCGCGCGTGCAGAACACCGCGCGGTCGCCGTACTGCGGCCTGGCCGCGACGGCCAGCAGCCGGTTGTGCGGGTCGATGCCGACCAGGTTGCGCACCGTGTAGTCGCCGAAGCCTATCCCCTTGTCGCTGAGCCCGGGCGCGAAGCCGACCATCAGGCCGCGCGCCAGCCGCTCGGTCGGCAGCGCGCGCAGGATCTCGTCGCCGTCGCGCGAATGGCGTACGGCCGCGGGCACGTCCAGGTCTTCGAGCAGCACGTCGAGCGCGGGACGGCCATCGAGCTCGCGAATGTAGTGCGCCGAACAATCCGAGATGCGATGCTCGCGCGCCAGCGGCGCGCAGCCCTGCGTCAATCGCGACAGCAGGCGCACGCCCCCGGAGAACGCCACCCCCGACAAGCCGCCGTCGACCGCCTCGTCGGCGAGCTGCGCGCTGCTGCCGTCGCCGTCGCCTATCAGGCCTCCGAACAGCATGCCGGTGCCGGTGCGCGCGGCCAGCTCGGACACCAGCTCGGCCAGTTCTGGCGTCGCCGGGTCGGCGTGGACCAGCGCCGCCGCGGGCGGGCTGCTGTCGTCCTGACCGGCGTCGTTTGCCGCCGCCGGCAGCGGCTGTAGGCCCGAGAAGATGCGCCAGCTGTCGCCGGGCAGTTCGCAGACCATCGCCGCCAGCGCCGGTTCGTCCACGTATTCCGCGCCGGGTACGCAGATGCCATGCGCGCCCGCGCCGACCCAGCGCACACCGGGCAGGCGCTTCGCGAGCAGCGCGGCAATATCGCCCAGGTGCGCACTGAAGGGTTCGGTCACATACAGCAGGCCCAGCGCCGCGTTCGACGGCGGCGGCTCGCGGCGCGTGCTGCCGCCGAGCTGCGTCAGTACCAGCTGCGCCGCCGTCCGCCAGTCGGGGTGCGAAGCGTGTCCCTGCCTGAACGTGGGCATCGCCGATCCGGTCGTCGTCGCGATGCCGATTCAGCGCTTGCGGCTGCCGGTCGGCGCGTCGGAATCGGCAGCAGGCGACGCGCTGTCGCGCGGAGGTGTTGCCGCCGTCTTGCGCGCGCTGCCGCTGCCGCTGCGGCTGCTGCGTCCGCCTGGCTCGCTGCCGGCCGAGTCTGCGCGCTGCGATGCACGCGCTGACGTTCCTGCTGATGCACGCCCCGTGGCACGCTTGCCTGCCGCGGCTGCGCCCGCGCCCTTGCCGGCGGCCTCGCCGAGACCCGGCAGGCCGCTGCTAGGCAGGCCGACGCCCGACAGCGCTGCGGCGGCGACCTGATTGAACTGGCTTTGCAGCAGGTTCCACCAGGCGGCGGGCGACAGTGCCGGATCGGACGTCGCGCCGACGCTGCGATCGGAGGCAGCGGCGCCGGGCGATGAGCTTGACGAGGTCGATGAAGTGGACGAAGTCGATGAAGCGCCCGGTGATGCAGCGGACGGCGCAGCCGCGCTGCTATCGCGCGTGGCTGCGGCGCTGCCGCCGGCCGGTGCCGGCGCGGCGCTCGGCGCGGCAAATGGCATGCCGCCCGATGGCCCAGCGCTCGGCGCCGACGCCGCGCTGCCGGCTGCCGACGCCGTCGCGCCCGGCGCTGACGTCGACGCCGCTCCGGCAACCGCTGCTGCCGCATCGGCCATCGCCTGCGGGCTGAGTGCGCTGCCGAAGGCCTGCAGCGTTGCAATCGTGCCGCGCTGGATCTCCAGCGCCTGGATGCTGCCCTTCAGCATGTTCATGTTGACGGTGAGCCATTGCTCGACGGCCTTCAGATCGCTGATGCGGCGGTCGAGTTCCTGCAGGTCGAGCGTGGGCGCGAAGTTCGACGGCACGCCGAACGAGCTCCATGCCTTGCGAACGAACTCGGCCGTGTCCAGCATGCCGCCCATGTTCAGCGGGCCGAGCCCCACGTTGGCCAGGCCCATAGACGCCAGATCTCCGAGACCGAATGCATTGTTCATGACTGACTCTCCCACAGTAAAACGACAATAACAGGAATCGGCCGGGCCGCGCAGGCCGTGCCGTAGCGCGCAGTCTGCATCGCCGCATGGGGTTTTCCCATGGCATCATTGCACGATGGCCGACATAGATCAGTTGCGACGCATTCTCGGCAAGCACCGCGTGATCGCGGTCGTGGGGCTGTCCGCCGACTGGAACCGGCCCAGCTATTTCGCGGCCAAGTACATGCAGGAGCATGGCTACCGGATCATTCCGGTCAATCCGCGATATCCGCAGATCCTCGGCGAACGCTGCCATGCGTCGCTGGCCGACATCGGCGAACCGGTGGACATCGTCGACGTGTTCCGCCGCAGCGAGGACGTGCCGCCGATCGCGCAGCAGGCGGTGGCGATAGGCGCCAAGGTGCTGTGGCAGCAGATCGGCGTCGTCAACGAGGACGCCGACCGCTACGTGCGTCAGCACGGCCTCGAATCGGTCATGGACCGCTGCGTCAAGATCGAGCACGCCCGGCTGTTCGGCGGCCTGAACTGGGTCGGCGTCAATACGCGCGTGATCTCGGCGCGCCGGCCGCGGCAGCTGGCGTACTGATCGCCGCGCGCGGAGTCGGAGCGGTGTCAGGCCGCCTCAGCGCCGCTCGTCGCTGACCCGCACGCCGTCGCTGATCTTGTCGCTCGGATGCAGCACGACCCGTGCGCCGGCCTCCAGCCCGCTTCGCACTTCGCCGAAGGTCTCGTTCATGCGCCCGATCTCGAGCGGCGTCAGCCGCGCGCGCTTGCGCTCGTCGATGGTGAAGACCGCCCAGCGGTCGCCGTCGCGGAACAGCGCACCGACCGGCACGCGCAGCACGTCGTCCGCGCGCCAGATCTCGATGCGCACCGTCGCGCGGTAGCCATGCCCGAGGCGGTGCCAGGCCTCGCGCGGTTCGGCGAAGTCGAGCAGCACGTTGACGCGCTGCTCTTCGACGCCGAGCGCCGAGATCTTGGTGAAGCCGAACGGCTCGACGCGCCGCACCGTGGCGCGCAGCGGCTGCTCGCCGCCCCAGGCGTCGATCAGTGCCGGCGCGCCCGGCGCGACCTTGACCGCGTCCGACGACAGCAGCTCGGCGACGATCTCCAGCCGCGTCGGGTCGCCGACGTCGAGCAGCGGCGTGCCGGCCGCGACGACACGTTCGCTTTCCTGCGGCACGCGCAGCACCTCGCCCGAGGTCGGCGCCAGCACCGACACTGCGCCGCGGCCGGCGGCATTCGAGTCGGCGACGATCAGCGCGGCGCGCGCGGCGGCCGACGCGTGCTGTGCCGCTTCGGCTGCATCGCGCGCCTGCGTCAGCGCGGCCTGGCTGCGCTCGCGCTCGGTGCGGGCGGCATCCACGGTGGCCGCCGCGACGTATTCGCGTTCCGCCAGCTGCGTGGTGCGCTGATAGGCGCGTTCGGCGAGCGTCGCCTGGGCCTGCGCCTGCGCTACCGCGGCGCGTGCCGCGGCGAGCTGGGCGTCGAGCGCGCGCACGTTGGCCTGCGCCTGCGCCTGCGTGCGCGCATCCAGCGGCCCCGGCAGCGCGGGCCGGATCCGCGCCACCAGCGTGCGGCCCGCCTGCACCGCGTCACCGACCTTCAGCGGCGAGCGATCGAGCTCGCCGGAGATCGGCGCCGACACGGTATACAGATCGACGACGCGAGTGCGGCCCAGATCATCGACGGTCACCGTCATCGCGCCGCGGCCCACCTCGGCCAGCGTTGCGGCGGCGGGCGGCGTCCGCATCATGACGGCGACCGCCAGCACGGCCGCTGCGATCGCCAGCGCGCCGATCACGCGAGGGCCGGTGAGGAGGGGAGTCGCCATGGTCATTCCCGGGTCTTCAATGCGCGCACCAGATCGAGCTGGTCGACGCGGTTACGGATCAGCAGGGCGGTGATCGCCGCGGCCGCGGCCACGACCAGCACGCCCTCGGCCAGGGTGGCCGGGTTCACGCCGAACGGAATGCTGTACAGATCGGCGCTGAACTGCTCGGTCATGTAGCGCGCCAGCGCGATGCCGGCCGCGATGCCCAGCGGCAGCGAGAGCAGGACCAGCAGCGCCTGTTCGCCGAGCAGCACGAACGCCACTTCGCGCTTGCGAAAGCCCAGTACGCGCAGCGATGCGAGATCGCGTGCCTGCTCGGACAGGCTGATGCGCGCGCTGTTATAGACCACGCCGAGCACGATCAGAGCCGCGAAGCCGACGGTGAACAAGGTCATGATGCCGGTGCTCTCGGCGATCGTGTCGCGGATGCCGCGCATCGCCGATTCACGCATCGACAGGCCGGCGACCAGCGGCGTCAGCTTGAGCTGCCGGTACAGCTCGGGCAGCTGCACGGGATCGACCTTCAGATGCACGCCGGACACCGTCTCGCCTTCGTTGAGCAAGCGGTTCAAGTGTCCCCGCTCCATGCGGGCGGCGGTGCCGAGCGGACTGTCGACGACGGCCGCCACCGGGATCCGCAGCGACTGCCGCCGACCCTCGGTGAGCTCGGCGGTCAGCATGTCGCCGGGCTGCAGGCCGAGGCGCTGCGCGGTGCGGCGCGAGACGATCGCGCCCTGCGGCGCAGGCTCGATCACCTTGCCGTCCAGATCGACCAGCCGGCTCAGCTGGCCGCCGGCGACCGTGCCCGACAGGCCTTCGTGCTCGACGCGCGGGCCCTTCAGCAGCCGCGCCCCCGCGTTGCGGAACGGTTCGACCTTCAGCACACCGGGCATTCGCTGGAACGCGTGCCATGCGCGAGCGTCGCGCGGCTCGGCGAAATGAACGGTCAGATCGGCGCGCTCGGCTTCGCTGAAAGCCAGCTCTATCATCCGGTCGACGTTGTCGGTCGAGCTGGCCGACGCGATGTACAGCGCCAGCGCCGCGGCCAGCCCGCTGATCGTCAGCGCCGAGCGCAGCGGCCGGCGCAGCAGCCCGCGCACGATCATCCGCGTCGGTTCATCGGGCACCGCGCGCACCAATCCGGCGATGCGATGCCGGGAGAAATCAGGCGGAGCGGGCGGCCGCATCGCCTCGGCCGGCGTCAGGCGCGCGGCGCGGCGCACTGCCGCACCAGCGCCTATCACCACTGCTGCCAGCGCGACGCCGGCAGCGATCAGATAGACGTCGGCATCGATCGTGAAGCGCAGGAACGGAAAGACGAAATAGCGCTGATACAGCTCGGCCAGCGCGCGTCCCAGCCAGCTGCCCAGCAGCGCGCCGAGCACCAGTCCGCCGGCCGACAGCAGCAGCGCCAGCTGCGCGTAGTGCAGCAGGATCGCAGGGCCGCGGTAGCCGAAAGCCTTCAGCAGCCCGATCACTTCGCGCTCGGTGTCGATCAGCCGGCTCAGTACGATGTTGAGCAGGAAGGCCGCGATGCCCAGGAAGATCGGCGGCAGGATGTCGACGGTGGTGCGCAGCTGCTCGATCTCGTTCGACACGAAGCGGTCCGACATCTGCCGGTCGCGGCCGTAGGCGCCGCTCGCGCCGTAGGGCGCGAGCAGCCGGTCGAGCTCGCGGACGAGCGCCGCCGGCTGGGTTCCCGGCGCGATGCGCAGCAGCACTTCGTTGAATGCCTGGTCGAGATCGAGCGCGGCGGCCAGCGCCTCGCGTCCCATCCACAGCACGCCGTGCCGGCGATTGTCGGGCATCAGCTGGCCGGGCCCCACTGCGTAGACGTATTCCGGCGACAGCACGGTGCCGGTCAGCCGCACGGTCATCTGCTTGCCGTTGAGCAGCATCAGGAAGCGATCGCCCGGTAGCAGTCGCGCGGCCTTGGCGAAGGCCTCGCTGACCGCCGCTTCGTCAGGCCGCTCCGCCGACGGCAGACGGCCGCTGCGCAGCACCAGCTGGTTCAGCGCCTGCGGCCCCGCGGGCGGCAGCGAGTGGACGCGCGCCGACACTGGTTCGGCTACGCCGGTCACGTCGAGCAGCGCGCCGCCGCTGATGCGGCTTTCGGCATGCGCCACGCCCGGCAGCCGGCGCAGGCTGGGCAGCAGCGTCTCGGGTGCGCGCTTGACCGGCGCGAACAGGTCGGCGAAGCGGTACTGCTCGTAGTATGCGGCGCGCGTCGCGTCGAGCGATCGCAGCATGCCGACCGACATGATCACCATGCCGACGCCGGCGGCCATGACCAGCGCGATCGCCAGCGCCTGCGCGCGCAGGCGCCACAGGTCGCGCAGCAGCTTGATCGACAGCGCGCGGGCGCCGTGCCGGCTCACCAGTTCAGCTCCGTCGCGGCCCGGCGGCGCGCATTGCGCTGCGTGTCGACGATGCGGCCGTCGCCGAACTGGATCACGGTGTCGGCCATCTCGGCGATCACCGCGTTGTGCGTGATGATGAAGGTGGTCGTGCCGAGTTCCTGGTTGACGGCATCGATGGCCGCCAGCACGCGGGTGCCCGTAGCGCTGTCGAGCGCGCCGGTCGGTTCGTCGCACAGCAGCACTTCGGGCCGCTTGGCGATGGCGCGCGCTATCGCCACGCGCTGCTGCTCGCCGCCGGACAGCTGCGCCGGAAAATGGTCGAGCCTGGCCTGCAGGCCGACCAGCGTCAGCGCCTCGGCCGGCTCCATGGGGCGCTCGGCGATCTCGGTGATCAGCGACACGTTCTCGCGTGCCGTCAGCGACGCGATCAGGTTGTAGAACTGGAAGACGAAGCCGACGCTGCGGCGGCGGTACTCGGTCAGCGCATCGTCATCGCATGCCGTCAGGTCCAGGTCATGGAACCACGCATGGCCGCCGCTGGCGCGGTCCAGGCCGCCGAGGATGTTCAGCAGCGTCGACTTGCCCGAGCCCGACGGACCTAGCAGCACCAGCATCTCGCCGCGCCGCACCTCGAGGTCCACGCCGCGCAGCGCATGCACGGCGCCGGCGCCGCTGCCATAAACCTTGGTCAGGCCTTCGGCGCGGAACACGACGGCGGCGGAGCCGGGGCCGG
>JBFWXS010000036.1:0-10311 GCA_050187175.1 Burkholderiaceae bacterium | reverse complement strand
GCTTGTATCGGAAGCAGCGGGAGGCGGGGAGCTCATGATCGAGGCGTCTGCATCGAGGCGTCTGCGAATTACGTATTGTCGCCCGGCCCTACGGGGGTGGTGTTGCGCCAGGTTAATGCCTTGCCGGACTGATGCGCCAAGCCGTCCGCATCGTTGTTATCAAGATTGGCGCCAATCTGGTTGCCAATCAAGACGCCAGCAGGCACAATGCAGCCCATGAAACGTGCACCCCGCGTCAAACTGGTCGCCGCGCCTGCTGTCGCCCCCGCTGCCGGGCCCGCCGCGGTGAAGCCGGCCGGCCGCTCCCGGCCAGCTGTCCGCGACCGCGAGGACATCTCGCTGGAACTGCGCCGGCGCATCGCCGCGCACGATCTGCCGCCGGGCAGCCAGCTGAAGGAGCTCGAACTGGCCGCCGAGTTCGGCGTGCCGCGGCTGCGCGTGCGCGAGGCGCTGGCCCGGCTCGAGCAGCGGGGCCTGGTCGAGCGCATTCCCAACAAGGGCGCGATCGTCACGCGCATCACGCTCGACGAGCTGGTCTCGATCTATGAGGCGCGCGAAGTGCTCGAAGGGCTGTGCGTGCGGCTGGCCGCCGAGCGGGCGCCCGACGGCTGCTGGGACGACCTGGTGACGCTGTTCGAGGGCGACATGCGCCAGTTCCTGCGCGACGGCGACTTCGATTCCTATTTCGCCGGCTACGAGCAGTTCCGCAGCCGGATGCTCGGCTACGCAGAGAACCGCGTGGTCAGCGACATGCTGGGCAGCATCATCGAGCGCACACAGATGATCATCCGCCGCGTGATCATGCTGCCCGGCCGCGCCGAGGAGGGCCGGGTCCAGCACCTTGCCGTCCTGCATGCGCTGCGCGAGCGTCGCGGCGACGATGCCGAGCGCATCCGGCGCGACACGCTGCGCGACGCGCTCGGCTACGTCAGGCGCTATCACAAGTTTCTGGTCTGAAGTCGCGGACCCCGTCAACGCCGGCGGCGCACAGGTCCGCCGGGAACAACCATTGAGGAGACAGAAATGCCATCCAGCGCATTGAGCCGGCGCACGGCCGTGTTCGCCGCGAGCCTCGGTCTGGGACTCGCGGCCGTCCTTGGCGCGGCGAGCAGCGCGTCAGCGTCCAGCGATTATCCGAACCGCCCATTGAAGATGTACGTCGGCTTCTCCGCAGGCAGCGCCACCGACGTGGTGGCGCGCACGGTCGCGCAGAAGCTGTCCGAGCGGCTGGGCCAGCCGGTCGTGGTCGACAACCGCACGGGTGCCGGCGGCACCCTGGCGGCCGAGGCGGCGGCACGCTCCGCGCCCGACGGCTATACGCTGCTGACCGTGTCCAGCGCCATCGCGATCAGCCCGGCGGTGTACCCGAACCTGCGCTTCGACGTAGAGAAGGATCTGTCGGCCGTGTTCCTGATCGGCGCGCTGCCGACCGTGCTCGAAGTGAACGCGAAGATGCCGGTCAAGGACCTGCGCGAATTCATCGCCTATGCCAAGGAGCGTCCGGGCAAGCTGAACTACGGCTCGTCCGGCAACGGCGGCTCGATCCATCTGTCGACCGAGCTGCTGGCCAGCCTGAGCGGCATCAAGATGGCGCACGTGCCTTATCGCGGCAACGACCAGGCCGCGACCGCGGTGATGGCCGGGGAGGTCGACGTGCTGATCGACACGCTGCTGCTCGCAGCGCAGACAGCGAAGTCGAACCGGGTGCGGCCGCTCGCCATCACCGGCAAGGCACGCTCGCCGCTGATGCCCGACGTTCCCACTTTTGCGGAGGCAGGGCTGCCCGAGTACGACGCGTCGATCTTCTTCGGCATCCTGGCGCCCGCCGGCGTGCCGCGCGACATCGTCGCGCGACTGGAACGCGAGATGGCTGAAGTCATCAAGAGCCCCGAGGTGCGCGCGCGCCTGGCCGACTCGGGCGGCATTACGATGTCGGGCGAGACTTCCGAGGGCTTCGGGCGGATGCTGCGCGATGAAGTGACCAAGTGGAAGCGGATCGCGCGCGATGCCGGCGTGAGCCTGAACTGATGCGCGATCGCTTCGCCGCAGCGGACAGCGCAGACGCCGCCCACGCCGTCCACGCCGTTCACGCAGCAGACACTGCGGACGCCGCTCACGCCGCTCACGCCGCAGACGCCGCAGACGCCGCAGACGCCGCAGACGCCGCGGGCACCGCCGGCCCGCTCGCCGGCTACCGCGTGCTCGAGCTGGGCTCGACGATCGCCGGTCCGTTCTGCGGAAGACTGTTTGCCGACTTCGGCGCCGAGGTCGTCAAGATCGAAGCACCGGAAGGCGACCCGCTGCGCACCATGGGCAGCCATGTCGGTGACGTGTCGCTGTACGCGGCCAGCCTGCTGCGCAACAAGTCGCTGCTTGCGCTGGATCTGCGGCAGCCCGAGGGCCGGCAGATCGCCTTGCGGCTGGCGGCGGCCTGCGACGTGGTTATCGAGAACTTCCGGCCCGGTACGCTGGAGCGATGGGGACTCGGCTACGAGCAGTTGCGCGAGGTCAACCGCGGCATCGTCATGGTCCGCATCAGCGGCTTCGGCCAGAACGGCCCGTACAGCGGGCGCCCGGGCTACGGCGTGATCGGCGAAGCCTTGAGCGGCCTGCGCGGACTGACCGGCGATCCGGATCGGCCACCCGCACGAATCAACACTTCGCTAGGCGACTACCTGACCGGCCTGTACGCCGCGTTCGGCGCCGTCATGGCCTTGAACCTGCGCGGCCGCACCGGCGAAGGGCAGGTGGTCGATGCCGCGCTTTACGAATGCGCGTTCAGCCTGCTCGAGCCGCACGTGCCCGCCTTCGAGAAGCTCGGCCTGATCGCGCAGCGCGCCGGCTCGGCGCTGCCGGGCAGCGTACCGAACAATCTGTATCGCTGCGCCGACGGCCGGCACATCCACATCACGGCCATGGCCGACCCGGTGTTCCGAAGGCTGTGCGCGGCGATGGAACGCGCCGGCCTTGCCGACGATCCGCGCTTCGCGAAGGCATCGCTGCGCGTGGCCAATGCCGCTGCCATCGACGCCGCCATCGAGCAGTGGACCGGCAGCCGGCCGCTGGCGGAGATCGAAGCGGCGCTGCTGCGGCATGAGGTTCCCGCCTCGCGCATCTACGACGTGGCCGACATCTTCGCCGATCCGCATTACGCCGCGCGCGAGATGCTCCCGTCGGTGCCGTCCGACGAACTCGGCTCGGTGACGCTGACGCAGGTGGTGCCGCGCCTGGCGGCGACGCCGGGCCGCATCCGGCACGCAGGCGGCGCGGTCGGCCGCGATACGCGTCCGGTGCTGGCACGGCTGCTGGCGATGACGGAGGCCGAGATCGAGGCGCTCGTCGCGCGGCAGATCGTCGCGTGCGCGGCGGTGCCGTCAGCGCCTCCCGCGCGGGTCGTGCAGTCCGCGCCGTCCGCGCAATCCGTGCAATCCGTGCATCCGCGTCCCGGCTGACGCTATCGGCGCGGCGTCTCTGCCCGCCATCGCCCGGATCCTAGTCATTCTTTCTCGGAGCCTTGCCATGTCGACACACAACATCATCAGCGAAGTCACGGGGTCGGTCTGGAAGATCGAAGCCGCCGTGGGGCAGCGGGTCAGCCTGGGCCAGTCCATCGTCATTGTCGAATCGATGAAGATGGAGATTCCGGTGGAGGCCCCGGCCGACGGCGTGATCACCGTGATCCGCGTCGAGGAAGGGCAGCCGGTGGCCGAAGGACAGACGGTGGCGGTCATCGATACCGCGGCCTGAGGACGAAACGATGCAGAGCACGCAGCAAGCCACACCCGCCGGGACGGCGGCCGCCGATGACTGGCACGATGAACTGAACGAACTGCGGCAGCGCCGCGAATGGGCCGACGCGCTCGGCGGACCGCAGGCCGTGGCGCGTCATCACGACAGCGGGCGGCTGACGGTGCGCGAGCGCATCGCCGGGCTCACCGATGCCGACAGCTTCCAGGAGGTCGGCAAGCTCAGCGGGCAGGGGCACTACGAGAACGGCCGTCTCACCGGCGTGACGCCGGCGCCGTACGTGATGGGACTGGCCGCGATCGACGGGCGGCCCGTCGCGATCGGCGGCGAGGACTATACGATCCGCGGCGGCTCGAGCTGGAGCGGCGACCGCAAGAAGGGCGGCCAGGGCGGCTTCGTCGAGGAGCTGGCGCTGAAGTACCGCATTCCGCTGGTCAACCTGATCGACGGCGTCGGCGGCAGCGTCACATCGGCCAAGCGGCGCGGGCACACGGTGTTTCCCGGCGTGCACGGCTTCGAGACCTCGGTCGCGCTGATGTCGGTGGCGCCGGTCGTCAGCGTCGTGCTCGGCACGGCCGCCGGCGGACCCGCGGGCCGGGCGATGCTGTCGCACTGGTCGTTGATGGTCAAGGACAGCTCGCACGTCTTCGCCGCCGGCCCGCCGGTCGTCGAGCGCTCGCTCGGCCACAAGATCAGCAAGGAGGATCTGGGCGGCGCGCACGTCGCCGTCGCGCAGGCCGGCTCGATCGACAATCTGGCCGACAGCGAGGCCGAATGCTTCGCGATGATCCGCCGCTATCTGTCCTACATGCCGACCAACGTCTGGGAGCTGCCGCCGGCGCTGCCCTGCGACGATCCCGCCGATCGGCGCGACGAGGCGCTCGCGACCATCGTGCCGAAGAACCGCAAGAAGCCGTACGACATGCGCAAGCTGCTGGCCATGGTGGTCGACCGCGGGTCCGTATTCGAGATCCAGCCGAGCTTCGGCAAGGCCATCATCACCTGCCTGGCGCGGCTCAACGGCAAGGTGGTCGGCGTGGTGGCGAACAATCCGATGATCTACGGCGGCGCGCTCGACGGCAAGGCGGCGCGCAAGCAGACGCACTTCATCGAGCTGTGCGACACCTTCCACATTCCGCTGCTGTTCTTCGTCGACGTCCCGGGCTTCATGGTCGGCAAGGAGGCGGAGCTGGCCGGTACCCTGCGCGAAGGCATGCGCAGCGTCTACGTCGGGCTGCAGGCGACCGTGCCGATGATGACCGTCGTCGTACGCAAGTGCTACGGCATGGCCGGCATGGCGGCAACCGACAAGAACGGCATTGGACTGAAGCTGGCCTGGCCTTCGGCCGAATGGGGCTCGCTGCCGATCGAGGGCGGCGTGGCGGCGGCGTTCCGCCGCGAGATCGCACAGGCCGCTGATCCGGCCGCGCGCGAACGCGAGATCGAAGCCGAGCTGCGCGAGCTGGCCTCGCCGTTCCGCACCGCTGAAGCCTTCGGTGTCGAGGACGTGATCGATCCGCGCGAGACGCGCCGCTACCTGTGCCGCTTCATCGATGCCGCGCAGATCGGCCTGCGGACGACGCTGGGCGTCAAGTCGCGCGGCGGCGTGCGGCCCTGAACTCCGGTCCCGCGCTACACTGCGCGGGGCGGCGTCGCAATCGCGGCCTCGCCGCGATTCGATGGAGAGTTCCTCATGGTCGACCGCCGTTTCGGCATCGAGACGCTGTGCCTGCACGCGGGGCAGATTCCCGACCCCGCCACCGGCGCGCGCGCGGTGCCGATCTACCAGACGACCTCGTACGTCTTCGATTCGGCTGATCACGCCGCCAGCCTGTTCAATCTGCAGACCTTCGGCAACGTTTATTCGCGGCTGTCGAATCCCACCGTTGCGGTGCTCGAGGAACGCGTAGCCGCGCTCGAGAACGGCCGCGCCG
This sequence comes from Burkholderiaceae bacterium, assembly GCA_050187175.1. GTDB lineage: Bacteria > Pseudomonadota > Gammaproteobacteria > Burkholderiales > Burkholderiaceae_E > Zeimonas. Next base: position 4,630 of record JBFWXS010000036.1, on the reverse strand, counting down.
CGATCGCCGCGGCCAGCGGCATGGCCGCTGAGATGGTCGCCATGCTGACGCTGTGCGGCCAGGGCGACCATATCGTCGCGGCGAACACGCTGTACGGCGGCACGTATTCGCAGTTCGCCGTCACCTTCGCGCGCTTCGGCATCGATTGCAGCTTCGTCGAGCCCGACGAGCCCGAGAACTTCCGCCGCGCGCTGCGGCCGAACACCAAGGCGCTGTTCGCCGAATCGATCGCCAACCCGCGGCTGAACGTGCTCGACATCGAGGCCGTCGCGGCGATTGCGCATGAGCACGGCGTGCCGCTGGTCGTCGACAATACGCTGGCCTCGCCGTATCTGTGCCGGCCGCTCGATCACGGCGCCGACATCGTCGTGCATTCGGCGACCAAGTACCTGGGCGGCCACGGCACGACGCTGGGTGGCGTGGTCGTCGAGTCCGGGCGCTTTCCTTGGGACAACGGCAAGTTTCCCGAGATGATCGAGCCGTCGCGCGGTTATCACGGCGTGCGCTTCTACGAGACCTTCGGCGATTTCGGCTTCACGATGAAGGCGCGCATGGAGACGATGCGCACGCTCGGCCCCACCTTGTCGCCGATGTCGGCCTGGCTGCTGCTGCAGGGCATCGAGACGCTGCCGGTGCGCATGGACCGCCACGTGCAGAACACGCAGCGCATCGCCGAGCATCTGGCCGCGCATCCGCTGGTCGCCTGGGTCGACTATCCGGGCCTGCCGGGCAGCCGCTATCACGCGCTGGCCGCGCGCTATCTGCCGCGCGGCGCCGGCGGCATCCTGGCCTTCGGCGTGAAGGCGCCCGGCGACGGCGATGCGCAGGCCGCGCAGCGCGCCGGCGAACGCTTCATCGAAGCGGCCAGCTTCATGAGCCACCTGGCCAACGTCGGCGATGCGCGCACCTTGATCATTCATCCGGCCTCGACCACGCATCGGCAGCTCGACGAAGCGCAGCAGCGGGCCGCCGGCGTGGCGCCCGACATGATCCGCATGTCGGTGGGACTGGAGTCGATCGACGATCTGCTGTGGGACATCGACCAGGCGCTGGAGCGTTCGCAATGCTGAGGCGCATGGCGCTGGCGGTACTCGCGATGCGGACGACTCACACGGTGCTGACGAGCTTGCTGACTCTGATGACTCTGGCGGCACTCGCCGCCGCGCCACGCAGCGCGGCCGCCTTCGAGGACACGATCGCCGAACGCGTTCGCTCCTGTACGCTGTGCCACGGCGAGCAGGGAAGGGCCGGACCCGACGGTTACTATCCGCGCATCGCCGGCAAGCCCGCCGGCTATCTGCTGCACCAGCTGCAGAACTTCCGCGACGGCCGCCGCCAGTACGCGCCCATGGCGGTGCTGCTCGAGCATCTGGGCGACGACTATCTGCGCGAGATCGCCGAGCACTTCGCCGGGCTCGAGCTGCCGTATCCGTCGCCGCAGCCGGCCGCCGTTTCCGCCGCATTGCTGGAACACGGCCGACGCCTGGTGTTCGACGGCGATGAGACGCGCCGGCTGCCGCCCTGTGCCGCCTGCCACGGGCAGGCGCTCACCGGCGTCGCGCCGGCCATTCCCGGCCTGCTCGGCCTGCCGCGCGACTACCTGAACGGCCAGCTCGGTGCGTGGAAGGCCGATCAGCGTCGCGCGCATGCCCCGGACTGCATGGCCGACATCACGCAGCGGCTCAAACCCGACGACATCGCCGCGCTGACCGGCTGGCTGGCCGCGCAGCCTCTGCCTCGCGACACGCGTCCGGCGTCCGCGCTACCGGCGCCGCTGCCGATGCGATGCGGTGGCGTTGCCGGTCCGGCGGCCGGGCTCGGAGCCAGCCGCACAGGAGCGCAGCGATGAGCCGCCCGCTGCGCCGTTTGCTGATTGCGCTGCTCGCGCTGGCGATCCTGCTGGCTACCGCCGCGGCGCTCGTCGTCGGCTTGAATCTGCGCGATGAAACGCCGATCGGCTCGCCGGAGGCGAGCGGCGCGTTCGGCGCCGCCGGCATGCCGGCTTCGTCTGATCCGGCCCTCGTCGAACGTGGCCGCTATCTGGCCCGGGCCGGCAACTGCGCGGCCTGCCACACGGTGCGCGGCGGCGCCCCGTATGCCGGCGGCCGGCCGATCGACACGCCGTTCGGCGTCGTCTACTCGAGCAATCTCACGCCCGACGACGGCACCGGCCTGGGCCGCTGGAACGCCGATCACTTCTGGCGCGCGATGCACAATGGCCGTTCGCGCGACGGCAGGCTGCTGTATCCGGCCTTTCCGTACCCGAACTACACGCAGGTCACGCGCGAGGATTCGGATGCGCTATATGCGTATCTGCGCAGCCTGGCGCCGGCGGCGCAGCCGAACCGTCCGCATGCGCTGCGCTTTCCATACGACACGCAGGCGGCGCTCGCCATCTGGCGGGCCCTGTTCTTCCAGCCCGGCGTGTTCGAGCCGCACGCGGGGCAATCGGCGGAATGGAATCGCGGCGCCTATCTGGTCGGCGGTCTGGGCCATTGCAATGCCTGCCATGCCGGCCGCAATCTGCTCGGCGCCACCGGCGCCGCGCTGGAGCTCGGCGGCGGCATGATCGCCGCGCAGAACTGGTATGCGCCGTCGCTGGCCGCAGCGGACCAGGCTGGTGTGGGCCACTGGCCGATAGACGAGATCGTGCAGCTGCTGAAGACCGGCGTGACCGCGCGCGGCACGGTCAGCGGTCCGATGGCCGAGGTGGTGGTGCGTAGCACGCAGCATCTGTCCGACGCCGATCTGCAGGCAATGGCGACTTTCCTGCGCGCGCTGTCCTCGTCCGAACCGCCGGTCTCGTCGCGCCGCGCCGATTCGACCCCGCCGTCACAGGCAATACTCGAGCGCGGCGCGGCTGTCTACGAGCGCCGCTGCGCCGACTGCCACGGCGCCGATGGGCAGGGCGTGCCGCGCGCCTATCCGCCGCTGGCAGGCAATCGCGCGGTGACGCTCGAACCGGCGGCCAACGTGCTGCAGATCGTGCTGCACGGCGGCTACGCGCCAGCCACCGCGGGCAATCCGCGGCCGTTCGGCATGCCGCCGTTCGCCACCGAGCTCGGTGACGATGAGATCGCGGCGGTGGTCTCGTACATCCGCAACGCCTGGGGCAACCGCGGCTCGGCAGTGGGCAGCGTCGATGTCGCACGCTACCGGGGACAGCGCTAGTAGACCTGCCCCGCCGCCGTCTTGGCCGTGCTGCCGCCGCTCTTGAAGCCGGCGGCCAGTTCGCTCGCCGCGCGCACCAGCAGCGTCGTGTCGACGCCCACGGCCACGAACTGCGCGCCGGCATCCAGATAGCTCTGCGCCAGCTTGCGGTCAGCCATCAGCACGCCGGCGGCCTTGCCGGCGTCGCGCACGGTCCGGATGCCGGCCATGATCGCCGCCTGCACGTCGGGGTGCCCCGGCTGGCCGCGCAGATCCATCGATGCCGACAGATCGGCCGGACCGAAGAACACACCGTCGACGCCGTCGGTGGCGGCGATCGCGGCCAGGTTGCGCAGCGCCAGCGGGGTTTCGGCCTGCACCAGCAGGCACATCTCGTCATTGGCGCGATCCAGGTAGCCGTCTATCCTGTTCCAGCGCGAGGCGCGCGCCAGTGCGGCGCCGACGCCGCGAATGCCCTGCGGCGGATAGCGCATCGCCCTGGCCATCAGCGCCGCCTGCTCGGCGGTGTCTATCATCGGCACCAGCAGCGTCTGCGCGCCTACGTCGAGATAGCGCTTGACCAGCGCCACGTCGTCCTGCACCGGGCGGACCACCGGATGCACCGGATACGGCGCCACGGCGCGCAGCTGTTCGAGCACGTTGCGCACGTCATTGGGGGCGTGCTCGGCATCGAACAGCAGCCAGTCGAAGCCGCAGGTGGCCAGGGCTTCGGCGGCATTGGCGTCGGCCAGGCCGACCCACAGGCCGATCTGCTGCTTGCCGGCGCGCAAGGCGTCGCGAAAGGAATTGCGTGGGATCTGCATCGGCTGCGAATCCTGTTCAGACGAAACGGAAGGCCACGCTGCCCAGCGGGCCGTAGTCGACGTGGAAGGCGTCGCCGGCGACGGCCGGCGTCGGGCGCGTGAACGAACCGGCGAGCACCACATCGCCGGCATTGAGCTGCTCGTCGTGCGGCGCGAGCTTGTTGGCCAGCCAGGCGACTCCGGTGGCGGGATGATTCAGCACCGCTGCCGCCAGGCCCGTCTCCTCGATGACGCCGTTCTTGTACAGCATTGCGCCGACCCAGCGCAGATCGACGTCCATGGGCCTGACCGGCCGGCCGCCCAGCACGATGCCGGCGTTCGCGGCGAAATCGGAGATGGTGTCGAATACCTTGCGCATCGCTCTGGTCTCGCGATCGAACTGCTCGATGCGCGAGTCTATGATCTCGATCGCCGGGCTGACGTACTCGGTGGCCGACAGCACGTCGAACAGCGTCACGTTCGGGCCGCGCAGCGGCCTGGACAGGATGAAGGCCAGCTCCACCTCGACGCGCGGCGCGATGAAATGGGCCATGGCGATGTCGCCGCCGGCTGCGAAGAACATGTCGTCCATCAGCGGCGCGTAGTCCGGCTCGTCGATCTGGCTGGAAAGCTGCATCGCGCGCGAGGTCAGGCCGATCTTGCGGCCCTTGATGCTG
>JBFWXS010000035.1:35740-52950 GCA_050187175.1 Burkholderiaceae bacterium | reverse complement strand
GGCAGCGTGGTTCGCGGCGGCCGTGCGACCTCCAGGATCAGCATTCCCAGCCGGTCGCGCGTGCCGAGCGAAACGGTGGTCTCGGTTTCGCGGCTCAAGGCCTGCATCAGCGGCCGGGCGATGTGCTGCAAGCCCTGCCGGCGCTGAACGCCGGCGCCCATGCCCAGCACGCGGGTGCCCATGGTCAGCTTGCGCGAGCGGACGTCCTCGCGCAGATAGCCGAGCTGGACGAGCGTGCTGGTCATGCGCGAGACAGTGGCCTTCGGCAGCCCGGTCAGCTCGACGAGCTGCTGGTTGCCGAGCATGTCTCCTTCGGAAAAGGCCGACAGGATGTCGAGTCCCTTGGCCAGCGCATGTACGTAGTTCGGATCCTTCTGTCTCATGGAAGTGTCCGCGGAACCGTCCCGGCAGGGAGGCACGCGGCGCGCCGGGATGACCGAATGTTACCGCTGAGCCGCACGCTGCGCGTCGCGCAGCCGCTGCACGCGCTGCGCCGTCTGCGGATGGCTGCTCAGCCAGCTCGTGTCGTCGGTCTTGCGTTCGTCGCTGGCTAGCAGCTTCTCCAGCATCGTCGCCAGGGCTTCGCTGGACTGTCCCTGCGCATTCAGCAGCCGTGCCGCGAAATCGTCGGCCGCGGTTTCCATGTCGCGCGAGTAAGCGGCCTGGGCCAGAACCGTCGAGCCCGTGGCCAGCCAGCCGCTGAAGTCGCCCAGATACCAGGACATCAGCAGCGCGGCTGCCGTGCTCTGCAGCAGCAGCCTCAGGCCGTGCCGTTCATGAACGTGGCCGAGCTCATGCGCGAGCACGGCCAGCACCTCTTCGTTGCCGTCGGCAAGCTCGACCAGTTCATCGGTGACGACCAGCGTGCCGTCGGGCAGCGCGAAGGCATTGGCGCCTATTCTGGGCGCGGCCCGGAACAGCAGCCGGTGCTCGATCGGCCGTCCATCGATGAATGCCATGTCCCGCAGCGCTTCTTCGATCGCCCGCTGCCGGGCCTCGTCGCCCTTGCTCGGCTTCAGCAGCTGCGAGTCGAGCAGCTGCAGCGTGTGCTGCGACAGCCCCTCGACGACGTTCTGCGGGATCCACGGCGCGGCGTGGCGGGCCGCCCACGGCAGGCCGTGCTGCCAGCCGAACCAGCCGAGCAGCAGCAGGCCGATCAGCGCCATTGCTACGGCGCGCGGCGTGCGCCCCCAGCGCACCACGGCGCTGTCGCGCTGCCGGCTGGCCTGCAGCAGACGGGTGAAACCGGCGTGGTCGCGCACCTCGATCTGCGCGCCGTCGCCGAAGCTGATCAATCGCGGCGCCGTGCCCATCGGCTCCGACAAGCGCAGCGCCGCCAGCGGCTCGCTGCGTTCGACGCCGCCGCTGATCTGCAGGCTGTCGCCGACCAGGGTCAGGACGACTGGCGCGGGACGCGTGCTGCGCCCGTCGAAATACAGGCCTTCGACCGAAGGCGATGCTGCATCGGCGGCGGCCGATGGGGCGTCGGCCGGCACCGGGCGTGCGGGTTCGTGCGGATCAGAGGGCGACGTCGACATCGAACAGATCCGTCGCGCCTTCTCCGGCGGCGCCGGCGGCCGTCGACTGGCCTGCGACGAAATCGTCCAGCGATCCCTCGGTGATCAGCGTCACCGATTCGAGCCGGTAGCGGGCGCTGCGGATCGCCGCGAAGGGCATGAACAGGCCCAGCGTGAACACGATGCCGATCAGGTTGGTGATGCCTATGGCGTACAGCTTGCGCGCGCTGACGCGCGACTCGAAGCGGTGCGGGCCGATGCGTGTGCTGTTCCAGACCAGGTTCTGCAGGCGTGCCACCAGATACGGGCCCACGCCCAGCATGGCCAGCACGACCATGGCCGGCCCCAGGACGGCGGCGCTGATCGTCGGGCCGACGGTCAGCACGATTGCCACGGCCGCGGCGACGACCAGCAGCATCAGCCCGAAGGCGGACAGATAGACGCGATAGAACGCGCCGGCCCCGGCCGAGAACGAGAAGTTCGTGGCGCCGAAGCGCAGGTTCTGCTGCTGATAGCGTTTCATCCGCTGATACCAGACCGGCGCCAGCAGCCAGATCGTGATCGCGCTGAGCACCAGCCAACCGAGGTAGACGCCGTAGGCACCGCCGTTCTTGCCGTCGAAGGCGAAGCGCAGCCCGCGCCAGCTCGTGTTGTGCGCGCGAAAGCGCAGCGCGCGCAGCAGCAGCGGCGGAAAGATCAGCGCCAGCGCCACGATGGCCACGGCCGCCAGCACCGGCGACAGTTCCACCGCCACGTTGTAGACGATCAGCAGCACGAGGGCAATGATGCGTCCGATCAGGATCGCGCCGGGGCGGCCGTGATAGTCGAACGGCGAATCGGCCAGCAGCGTGTGGCGGTGGAAGTACTGCAGCCGCCGCACCTTGGCCCAGGCCGAGTAGATGCCCAGCGTCAGGATGCTGAGCAGCAGGTTGACGATCCAGATGCCGAAGTACTCGCCGCCGCGGCCGGTGAAGCGGAGCGGGACGGCGCGGGTGTCTGCGGGGGGCGGAGGCAGGGTCGGATCGGGGGGCAGTTGTGTCATTTGGAGCGTCCAGCCAGGACTACCCTGGGCGGCGGATTCTGTCAGAGGCTGACGAATCGGGCAAGCATGCCATCCCGCGGCCGTCCTGGGGCCGTCCCGGGGCCGTCCGCAGACCCCTGTGCCGCCTCGACTCCCCGGCCTTTCGCGGCTCCCAGATTCCTGCGGCTTTCCCGCTCCTGCGGCTGCCCCGCCCCCTCGGGCGCCCTCAGGCTGCGGCCAGCGCCTGGTCGAGATCCGCCTTCAGGTCGTCAATGTGCTCAATGCCCACCGACAGACGCACCATGTCCTCGCGGACGCCGGCGCGCGCCAGCTCGTCGGCGTTGAGCTGGCGATGCGTGGTCGAGGCCGGGTGCGTGGCCAGCGACTTGACGTCGCCGATGTTGACCAGCCGCGTGAACAGCTTCAGCGCGTCGAGCACGCGCGCGCCGGCTTCGCGGCCGCCGCTATTCAGACCGAACGACAGGATGCCGGAAGCGCGGCCGCCCATGTATTTGCGGACCAGCTCATGCTCGGGATGGTCGGGCAGGCCGGCATAGTTGACCCACGCAACCTTCGGATGGTCGCGCAGGTAGTGCGCGATGGCCAGCGAGTTGTCGCAGATGCGGTCCATGCGCAGCGGCAGCGTCTCGACGCCCTGCAGGATCAGGAATGCGTTCATCGGCGAGATCGCCGCGCCGGTATTGCGCAGCGGCACCACCCGTGCCCGGCCGATGTACGCGGCCGGCCCCAGCGCCTCGGTATAGACGACGCCGTGATAGCTGACGTCGGGCTCGTTCAGCCGCTTGAAGCGCGCCTTGTGTTCGGCCCACGGGAACTTGCCGCTGTCGACGATCGCGCCGGCCACGCTGTTGCCGTGGCCGCCGAGATACTTGGTCAACGAATGCACGACGATGTCGGCGCCGTGCTCGAACGGACGGCACAGGTAGGGGCTCGGCACCGTGTTGTCGACGATCAGCGGGATGCCGTGCGCGTGCGCGACCTGGGCCAGCGCCTCGAAGTCGGTGACGTTGCCCAGCGGGTTGCCGATCGATTCGCAGAAGATGGCCTTGGTGCGCGCGTCGATCAGCGCGGCGAAGCTGTCGGGCCGGCTCGGGTCGGCGAAGCGCGTCTCGATGCCGAGCTGCGGAAATGTGTGCGCGAACAGGTTGTAGGTGCCGCCGTACAGCGTGCTGGCCGAGACGATATTGTCGCCCGCTTCGGCGATCGTCTGGATCGCGTACGTGATCGCGGCCATGCCCGAGGCCAGCGCCAGGGCGCCGATGCCGCCTTCCAGCGCTGCCAGCCGCTGCTCGAGGACGTCCTCGGTCGGGTTCATGATGCGGGTGTAGATGTTGCCCGGCACCTTCAGGTCGAACAGATCGGCGCCGTGCTGCGCGTTGTCGAACGCGTAGGCGACGGTCTGGTAAATCGGCACGGCGACCGCCTTGGTCGTCGGTTCTGGACTGTAGCCGGCGTGGACGGCGAGGGTTTCGATGCGCATGACTGCCTCCTCAGGGTCGGGCGGGCATTGTGTCACGGCTTGGGCTGCGGCGGCGCTTCATGCCGGTTCCGCATGAGCATCTGTGGCCGGGTGCTAGTCCCAGACCGGCGGCGATGCGCCGAACGGCTGCGGCGGACGCGACCAGAACGCCGGCGTGGCCGAGTACTGCGTGATCGGCGCGACATGCTCGAGTTCACCGAACGGCGTCGCGGCGCGCAGCAGCTCGCCCGGCCGCGGCTGATACGGCGCTGGCGGCGCGCGCAGCTCCGGCGGCGCGCCAAGCTCGTCGAGCTGGCCCAGTGACAGCACCCACATCGAGGCCTGCGTCAGCGAGGTGCTGACGTGATAGCTGCCGCCTTCGCGTGCGCGCCGCAGCAGCGCGCCGAGCGCGCCGGCGCCGGCCAGGTACGCCGCGAGATAGTCGTTCATCGTGATGGTGGGCGCGTTGCGCGGCACGCCGTCTCCACCTTCCTGCAGCGCCAGCCCCGACGCGGCCTGTCCGATCGGCTCGTAGCCGCCGCGTTCGGCCCACGGACCTTCGTGGCCGTAGCAGCTGATCGAAACGTAGATGATGCCGGGCCGCAGCGCGGCCAGGTCGGCGGGGCCGAAGCCGCGCCGCCTCATCGCGCCAGGTCGCCATGACTCGATGAAGAAGTCGGCGTCGCGGGCGAGCTGGTGGAGCTGACTGACGTCGGCGACGCGGTTCAGATCGATGTAGGCGCTGCGCTTGCCGAAGCCGAGGTCCATCGTGATGGCCTGCGTCTCGCGTTCGGCGGGATTGGTCACGTGCAGCACCTCCGCCCCTTGTTCGGCGAGCAGGCGTCCGGTCGCCGGACCGGCAATGACGTGCGACGCGTCGAGGACGCGCAGTTCCGCCAGCGGGCGCTCGGCGGCGGCGAGCGGTTCGGGCGCGCTGTCGCCGATCTTCTCGATGTGGACGCCGGGCCGTTCGGCCAGCCATCGGCCCTGCGCATGCGCCAGCCATTCGGCGCGCGTGCGTGCGACGACACCCGGCAGCTTGCGTTCGGCCAGCGCCTCCTCCAGCGCGGCCGCCGGCCAGCGCGCGACGGCCTGCGCGATGCCCTCGGTGGAGTTGGGGCAGCGCAGCAGCCCGATCAGGTCCTCGGTGATCGTGCCGCGCCCATTGTTGCGCAGCAGATAGATGTAGCGATCGTCGGCGGTGCGGAAGTAGTTCGATGCGCGGCTGAAGCTGCCGACATTGAACGAATGGCCGTGCTGCCGCAGATGGAAGGTCGTGCGCAGGCCCAGGTTGGCAGCGCGCCCCAGGTCGACGGTGACGCGCTGCCGGTCGCCGCCGCGCAGCCGCCAGATGCCGGCGATGGCCGCGCCTTGCGCCGCCAGCGCGGCGGCCGTGGCGGCGCCGTAGCGGTGGCGGCTGGAGACCACGGGGTCGCTGCCGGTGAATTCGATGTCGGCGTCGCAGCGATCGGCATCGAGACCGATGCGCTGCATCAGCAGCCGGCAGGCGGCGTCGGCGGCTGGGTCGCAGCTCATGCGCGCGTCATTCGAAGATCATTCGAGCGTGACACCCAGCGCGCGCGTCGCCGATTGCCAGACGGGGCGCTCCTGCGCCAGCGCCTGCTCGAACTCGTCGAGCAGCAGCGGCGCTTCGCTGACCGCCATCGCGTCGCGGGCGCGAACCACGGCGGGTGTGCTGGTGGCTTCCTGCAGCAGCTGCGCCATCTGCTGCATCACCGCGCGCGGCGTGCCGGCCGGCGCTGCCAGCGTCAGCCAGTCGCGCAGGCGGAACACCGGCTGCGGAAATCCTTCGTCCGCGAACGTGGGCACGTCGGGCAGCTTGGGTGTGCGAGCGCCGGAGGCAATGGCGATCGGGCGCATGCGGCCCTGCTGGATGAACGGGTGGGCGCCGGTATAGCTGCCGACCGTGCAGTCGATCTGGCCGCCGGCCAGGTCCTGCAGCGCGGGACCGGCGCCCTTGTAATGGATCACGTCTATCTTGGTGCCCAGCAGCGCGTTCATCTGGGCGCCGATCATGTGCGCACGCGAACCGACACCGATCGATCCGATCAGCGTGCGCTCCTGGCGCGCGCGCTCTACGAAGTCGCGCAGCCGCTGCACCGGCAGATCGCGCTTGACCAGGAACAGCGCCGGGCCGGGATGAAAGCCGGCCAGCATATCGAAGGCCTTGGCGGGGTCCTGGACCGGCGCCTGCTTGAGCAGGATGGGCGCCTGCGTCAGCGCCGAGTTCACCGCGAAGAGGAACGTATAGCCGTCCGGCGCGGCGCGGGCGACCTGATCGGCGGCGATCATGCTGTGGCCGCCGGGGCGGCTCTCGACGATGATCGATGCGCCCGTGCGCTGCGTGATGTGATCGCCATAGGCGCGAGCCGTGGCGTCGATGGCCCCGCCTGGCGCCGTGGCCGCGACGATGCGGATCGGCCGCGACGGCCAGGCCGCCTGCGCGAATCCGGGCGGGGCGGCCGTGGCCACGGCGGCGCCAAGCGCGCCCATGGCGAAGCGCCGGCGCGGCAGATGCGGGGGCTGTGAACGCGGAAGGCTCATCCTTGTCTCCGGTATGGCGGCGTGAGGCCGGCGGGAAGCGTGCAGGGCAGCCGCAGCCGGCCGCTGTTTAATTATACGGACAATTAGATTGTATTGTCCGGACAACGACTGGTCAAGCGCCGGCGGAGGCGGCCGGCAGCGGCATGGCTGCCCCACGGACCGCGGATCGGGCGTCACGAGCCGCGCGGCTGCGCCGCCACCCGCCGCCCTACCGCCTCGCAACCCGCCAAGCCACGCCACGCTACTGAGCCGCGTGTGATCAGTCCGCGCTGGCGGGCCCCGTCCTACGGCGAACGGGTGGCAATGAAGGAGGTTCCCTACGGTTGTCTGGCCGAAGGTTGGAAGCAAGCACTCGCTGTCTCGTTGCGTATGTCCCGGACTCGCAACGTTGAGAACCGCCAAGCCCATGGCGGCGCCGAAGCAGCCGGGGGTCGAAGCAGCCGGAGATGGGCGCGGCACCGGCGCCTGAACGTTCGGCGACGTGAAGTTGGGGAACGACTGGAACGATGGCGTGCGAGGCTAGCTAGCGTCCTGCAGCGACTAAAATGTCCGGACAATTACGGGTTATCGCGGACTACATGAAAGGAGCGTCATGCCGGAGATCGTCGAGCGGCGATTGCGCATCCAGCATCTGGACAGGCAGCAATAGTGGCCGCCAATCGAACGTCTTCACCTACCATCGCTGTATCGGCAAAGGCGTGGGCCAGGAACTGGGGCGGGCCGGGGCGCGGCTGGGCGGAGTGGGCCCTGGCGCTGTATGCGCAGCCGAGAAGCGCAGGAAGCTTGGACCGCGCGCAAAGCGCGCCACCACTTCTGACTTACGGCGTCTGTTTGAGCGGAGCTCCCCACAGGGGAGCGCAGCGAGTTACGCCGTGGGCCAAGCTTCCGAGCATCGCAGGGAACCCCTTTGCGTAGCAAAGGGGCAAGCATCCAGCGCCAGGGCCCACTCCGCCCAGCCGCGCCCCGGCCCGCCCCAGTTCCTGGCCCGCGCCTTTGCCCGCACCAACCGTCAGGTCACGCGATCAGCAACCACCCGCGCCCGCCCCCGCGCCCCCACGATCACCATGATGACCGCCCCAATCGCCAGCACCGCCACGCCAACCAGCGCGCCGACCTTCACATAGACCAGCGACGACCACAGCATGTACAGGCAGACCGCGGCGAACAGCAGCGGCACTACCGGATACAGCGGCACGCGGAACGGCCGCGGCGTGGCGGGGTCCTTGAAGCGCAGCACGATCAGCGCGATGGTGGACAGCAGGAAGAAGGTCCAGAAGACGGGCGCCGTGTAGTCGACCATCGTCTGGAAGCCGCTGCGTGTGGTGCTGCCGAGCGCGATCAGCGCCAGCGCCACCGCGCCCTGGACGAGCAGCGCATTGGTCGGCGTGGCGCGTTCGGCGTTCCAGCGGCCGAGCTTCTCAAGCGCCGGCCAGTCGTTGCCGACGGCGAAATTGGTGCGCGCGCCGACGATCATGGTGGCGTTGATCGAGGTGAGCGAGGCCACTGCCACCATGATGGAGATCAGCGTCTCTCCGGTGCGGCCGAATGCCACCTTCATCAGGTCGGCCGCGACGGCATTGCTGCTCGCCATGCCTTTCAGGCCGAGCCCTTGCAGATAGGCCCAGTTCACCAGCAGATACAGCACCGTGATCAGCGAAATGCTCAGCAGCAGTGCGCGCAGCATGTTGCGCTTGACGTCGGCCAGCTCGGCGCCGAGATAGGCGGCTTCGTTCCAGCCGCCGTAGGTGAGCAGCACGAACACCATCGCCAGGCCGAACATCGACCAGCTCGGCGCCGATGCCGCCGCATCCGCTGCCGGCGGGGCGGCTGGCGCGCCCATGCCCTGCGTGAGCAGGTACAGGCCGGCGACGATGACCAGCAGCAGGCCGCCGACTTCGGCGATGGTGAGCCATCCCTGCGTCGCTGCGCCGGCCCGCGTGCCGCGCAGATTGATCCAGCCCAGCACGATCACCGAGGCGGCGGCGTACAGCGCTTCGCTGTACGGGCCCAGCCGCAGCAGCTGGCTCATGTAGTCGCCGAACACGTAGGCCAGCAGCGCGATCGAACCGGTGGTGATCACCGAGAAGCGCGCCCAGGCGAACAGGAACGCGACCCGCCTGCCGTAGGCGCGCAGCAGGAAGTGGTAGTCGCCGCCGGCGTGCGGATAGGTGGTGGCCAGCTCGGCGTAGCACAGCGCGCCGATCAGCGATACCAGGCCGCCTAGCGCCCACGCGATGAACATCCAATCGGTCGAGCCGGTGAACTGTGCCACCAGCGATGGCGCCTTGAAGATGCCGGCGCCGATGACGATGCCGACGATGATCGCTACCGCATGGCGCAGTGCGAGGGTCGGTTGCGGCATCTGCCGCGCGGTGCCCGGTCGGGCGCTGGATTCAGCCGCCATAGATTTCGGTTTGGGAGACGGGGGTGGAACCGTTGATCGGAGGCGCATTGCCGACGCGTTCGGCGACGAAGTCGCCTTGGCGTCCGCCGCCCGTGACGCGGCCTTCCATTCGTTGCGGACCGACACGGCCGACGAACTGCCGTGGCTGCCCGCTCGGATCGGTGAAGCCGAAACTGATCTGATCGCCGAGGAGCCGGGGCTCGCGCAGCGTCGTCTGCAGGTCCTTGAAGCCGGCGCGGCCGCGGAAGGTCTGGAACGACTGCTCGATCCACAGCGACGCGTTCAGCATGCCGCTGCCGGCACCTGTCGATGGAAAGCGCAGCGACCATTCGCCGCCGGCATTGGCCGGCACTATCCATAGATGTGCCGTCTGCGATCCGATGCTGGAGCTTTCCTCGGGCTGCCAGTCGCCGAGACGGAACTCGTGGGACACGATGCGCGTGCCCGGCTTCAGCGCCATCAGCGTATGCCGCAGACGCAGGTTCAGGTGCGGCATCAGATACATGGTGACGACCGTCGCGGTCGAGAAATCCGAGGCGAAGATATCGCCGCGCTGGAACTTGGCGCGGTCGGCGACGTTCGCCGCGGCGGCCCGTCGTTCCGACAGCGCGACCATCTCGGGATTGAACTCTATGCCCAGCCCGCGCGCGCCGAACTCGCGCGCGGCGGCGATGACGATTTTGCCGTCGCCCGAGCCGAGATCGACGACGTAGTCGCTGGGCTTGACGCTGGCCAGCGCCAGCATCCGCGTCGTCAGCGCATCGGGCGTAGGCACCCAGATGACGTCCTTGCCGGACTGGCCGCGGCGCGGCGTGTAGTCGCCGTCCGCCGCCGGGGCCTGAGCCTGTACTCGCGGCGGCGACGCGCAGGCGGAGGCCGTCAGTAGCCAGGCCGGCGCCCAGGCCAGGAAGCGGCGACGCGCCGCGGCCGGCGGGCTGTCCGTCTCCCCCTTTCCGGTCGATGGGGGCGTGGCGTTCTGCGACGGAGCGGCGAAGCGCGAGGCGGCGTTCATCGATTCAGTGTAGAGGGCGGATGTTGGATTTAATGCGAATTCTCCCCGCGTGTAACTAGGGATTAAACGCGGTGTCGGCAATGGCGCCACACCGGGCGCTGCTGTCTGGTGCATGTGCACTGCAGCAGACGTGCGGCGTGCCGGCGGCAGCTTCTCCGCCGCCGCGGCGCCCGGCTCAGCCGACGTGCTGCGCCAGAAACTCCAGCGTGCGCTTGCGCGCCAGTGCCGAAGCCTCGGCATGGTAGGAGGGACGCTGGTCGCAATTGAAGCCGTGGCCGGCGCCCGCGTAGAAATGCGCGGTGGTGCCGGGATGCTTGGCGACGACGGCGCGCGCTGCCTCGGGCGTCGGCGACTTGTCTTCCTCGCCGAAGTGGAACATGACGGGGCACTTCGGCTGCTCGTCGGCGAAGTTCGGAATGCCGCCGCCGTAATACGGAATCGACGCTGCCAGCCCGGGCACGCGTGCCGCCGCCACCCAGGCCACGGTGCCGCCCCAGCAGTAGCCGGCGATGGCCACCTTGCCGGCGTCGGAGACCGCGGCCACCGCGGCGGCGGTGTCCTTGATCGCGTCGGCCATGTCGATCTTCTGCATCAGCGCGATGCCGGCCTGGATCTCGTCCTGCGAATAGCCGCTCTCGAAATCGCGCTGGACGCGATCGAACAGCGCCGGCGCGATCGCGACATAGCCGTCGGCCGCGTAGCCGTCGGCGACCGCGCGGATGTGGCTGTTGATGCCGAAGATCTCGGGTGCGAGAACGATCGCGCCGCGCGGCTTGCCGGCGGGGTCGGCCCGGTAGGCGCGGAAGCGGTGGCCGTCGCCGGAGGTGAGTTCGATGAAGCTGCCCATCTGTGAATCTCCTTTCTGTCTGAGGGTTACATCGAGCCTTTCATGCCCAGCCGTTCGATCGTGACTGCCTCGTCGGCGTAGGTCTTCCGGGCCCAGGCGGAGTACTGATCAGGTCCCATGTAGACCACGGGCTGGTCGTAGCGTTCCAGCAGCTGCTGAACCTTGGGATCTTCGAGCGCCTTGCGGAATGCCTCGGCAAGGATCTTGACGGCATTGGGGTCCATGTTGCGCGGACCGCCCAGCCCGAACGGCGAGTCCGAGACCGTCTCGTAGCCGAGTTCGTGCAGCGTCGGCACGTTCGGCCAGCGCTTGGTCCGCTTGCTGCCGTAGGTCGCGAGCAGGCGCAGGCGGCCTGAATCGATGTGCGGCGCCCAGCCGGTGGAATCGCTGGCGGCCATCACGTGTCCGCCTAGCGTGGCCTGCATCAGGTCGGCGCTGCCCTTGAACGGCACGTGCGTCAGCTTGATGCCGGCGCGCGACGCGAACTCCTCGATCGCCAGATGCGGCGAGGTGCCGACACCGGTGGAGCCGTAGCTGATCTTCTCGGGGTTGGCCTTGGCGTAGGCCACCAGGTCCTGCACCGTCTTGAACGGCGAATCGGTGGGCACGACCAGGCCGAACGTGTAGCCGGTCAGGTTGATCACGTAGGTGAAGTCGCGGATCGGATCGAAGTTCGGCGACTTCTGCATGTGCGGGATGCGGAACATGCCCATCGGCATCTGCGCGAGCAGGTAGCCATCGGGGCGCGCCGCGCGCAGCGCCTGCGCCGCCAGCGTGCCGCCGGCGCCCGGCTTGTTCTCGACCACCACCGGCTGGCCCAGATGGCGCGCCGCTGCTTCGGCCAGGCCGCGGAACACCTGATCGGTGGGCCCTCCGGCGGGAAACGCGCAATACAGCGTCACGGCGCGCGATGGGAAGCTCTGCGCGGTGGCCAGGCCCGGCGCGATGCCGGATGTCGCGGCGGCGCCCGCCGCCAGCAGGATCTGTCTGCGCCGGATCATCGTTCGTCTCCTCTGGTGGGGCCGGTGGCCCCGGACTTAGAACAGCACCGAACTGAGCTTGCGCCGCCACTCCGAAACCAGCTGCGGCTGCGCCTGCGCCAGCCCGAACACCTCGATCATCTTCCTGCGTCCCACGTCGTCGCCGAACTGGCGGTCGCGGCGGACGATCTGCAGCAGCTGCTCGAGCGCCTCCGCCCAGGCCTTGTTGCCGATGAAGTGCTCCGCGAGATCGAGCCGCGCCTGCAGGTCGCCCTCATTGGCGGCCACGCGGGCCAGCAGCTCGGGCGGCGCCCCGCTGCGCGAATCGAGTTCGGCCTTGACCTGCGCGGCCAGCGCCTGGACCTGCGGGTCGCGCTGCGCCTCCGCCGACAGCTGATCGAGCTGCGCCTGCGCCGCGCCGGGATCCTGGTCCTGCAGCAGCAGCTGCGCGTACATGAGCCGCGCCGAATCATTGCCCGGATCGTTGGCCAGCGCCGTCTTCAGATGCTCGACGGCGGCCGCCGCGTCGCCGCGGTCGAGCGCCTGCATGGCGAGATCGAGTTCGGCGTCACCGGGATTGGGCAGCAGCCGGTCGATGAACTCGCGCAGCTGGCCCTCGGGCATGGCGCCCTGGAACTGGTCGGCCGGCCGGCCGCCGACGATCGCGAATACGGTCGGGATGGAACGGATCTTGAAATGCTGCGCCAGTTCCGGCTCGGCGTCGGTATTCACCTTGACCAGCGTGAAGCGGCCGCCGTACTGCTGCTCGAGCTTCTCGAGCATCGGACCCAGCGTCTTGCAGGGGCCGCACCACGGCGCCCAGAAGTCGAGCAGCACGGGGGCGGTCATCGACGCGTCGATCACGTCGGTCTGGAATCGTTCGAGCGTGGTTTCGATCATGGCACGTCGGCGGCTGCGGAGAACGGATGGCGATGTTAACGCAGCCAAGCGCGTCGAGGGGGGTGTACCCCTCGGCGCTCAGGGCGCCGCCGGCGCCGCGGCGAGCAGCGGCGCTGCGCCGTCAGGCGCGCCGATCAGCAGCAGTATCAGTACGAAGCCGATCGGCACCGCCGTGCGTACGGCGGCGATGAACAGCAGCTGCCGCAGCGCCGGCTCCGGCAGCAGCGAACGAAAGTACGCCAGCAGGCGCGAGGACGAAAGAAAACGCGAGGCAAGGATCAGGGACGTCATGGGAACCTCCTGTCGTTCCAGGCCGGCAGAGCCGGCCGACGCGCGCATGCCGACCCGCCCGCTCCGCGGACAGCGGAGCGCGGGCGCGGCGACTCAGGGCGCGCAAAAGGTGAATCAAGGCGAATCGAGGCGGATCGATCGATTGGCTCGAACGATCGCGGACGAACGCGAATGAATCAGCGGACTGGCGGGCGAGCGGCGCTAAGAGCCGTCGTCGACGGGGCGGCAGAACGCAAGGAGGATCACGCAGATCGGGTGCCTTGCGTTGCCTCCGCGCCGGTAAGCACGGATTGACATGGGGACACCTCAAAAGATGGTGGCAGAGCTTTTAGCCCTGTTCGTATTATACCGCTTACGGTCGTTTTCTGCTGCGTGCCTGGGGGTGCGGGCCAAGGCGTGGGCCGGCCGGATTCTTGAACAGGGAATTGCTCGCCCGGAAGCTCGCCGGTTGTTCAAGGCATCCGCTTGCCCAAATCCGCTCTTCGCTCGAATCGGCACCCTGCTTTTCTTCAGCACGCCACCCCTGTTGCAGGGAGCGGCGGGCGTGGGCTGGCGGCTGGGATGTATGCGGCGCCGAGCAGCGCAGTCTTGGGGCGGCGCGCGCAGCGCGCATCGTCTTCTGTATCGCGGCGTCTGTTTGAACGGAGCTCCCCGCAGGGGAGCGTAGTGAGTCATGCCGCGCCAGCCCCAAGACGAGCAGCGCAGGGCAGTCGGCCACAGGGCCGACCGCCGCATCCATCCCAGCCGCCAGCCCACACCCGCCGCTCCCCGCCCCGGATACCTGACACGCCATTCCGGCCCGAACCACAAATTTGTCTCGCCGTGCTGCACAATGGACGACTCTCGCCACTCAGGAGAGCGGTCAGTGCGTCCGGATTCGGTTTGTATCGGAGTCTCGTCGTCGGTGAGCATCCTCGTTCTGGATGCCGGGGGGACGCCGCGCCGCTGGATCGGCGTCGAGGAGGCGGTGGGCTACTACTACAAGCGCCAGGTCGCCTGGGATCTCGGCGAGCATGCGTTCACGCTGCGCGGCGGCGTCAATCGTGCCACCGGCGAGCGTTCGTCGCTGACGCTGCGCTCTATCGTCGCGGTGCGCGGCGACTGCAGCCGGCGGGCGCGCTTCGAGCACACGCCGGCACTGACGCGGCCCATGCTGTTCGCGCGCGACCGTTTCGTCTGCGCCTATTGCGGCGGCCGTTTCCGCGCAGCCGACCTGACGGCCGAGCACGTCAAGCCGCAGAGCCGCGGCGGCCGCACCACGTGGACCAACCTGGTCAGTGCGTGCAAGCCGTGCAATCTCCGCAAGGGCAATCGCACGCCGGAGCAGGCGCGCATGCCGCTGCTGTACGTGCCCTATGTGCCGAGCCTGCACGAGGCCTTCATCCTCCGGAACCGTCGCATCCTGGCGGACCAGATGGAGTTTCTGATGGCCGGTGTGCCGGCCAGTTCGCGTCTGCACGCCGACGACGGCATGCCTGCGGCCGCCTGAGGGGAAGACGCAATGGAATGGCTGGCCGACCCGCAGGCCTGGATCGCCCTCGCGACGCTGGCGGCGCTGGAGATCGTGCTGGGAGTCGACAACATCATCTTCATTTCGATTCTCGTCGGCCGCCTGCCCCCGCATCAGCGCGAGCGCGCGCGGATTCTCGGGCTGTCGCTCGCCATGGGTACGCGCCTGCTGCTGCTGCTGTCGCTGGCCTGGATCATGCGGCTGACCGAGCCGCTGTTCGAAGTGCTTGGCCGCGGCATCTCGGGCCGCGACCTGATCTTGATCTTCGGCGGCCTTTTCCTGCTGTGGAAGAGCGTTCACGAGATCCACAAGGCGCTTGAGGTGAATACCGACGCGAACGCCGACGCGGCGTCCGTGGCGGTGGCTTCGTTCGGCAGCATCCTGGTGCAGATCGCGCTGATCGACATCGTCTTCTCGTTCGACTCGGTGATCACCGCCGTCGGGCTGGTCGACGAACTGCCGATCATGATGACCGCGATCGTGCTGGCGGTGCTGGTGATGATGGTGGCGGCCAAGCCGATCGGCGACTTCGTCGATCGCCATCCCACCGTGAAGATGCTCGCGCTGTCCTTCCTCGTGATGATCGGTGTGCTGCTGGTGGCGGAAGGCTTCGGCCAGCACATCTCGAAGGGCTACGTCTACTTCGCGATGGCCTTCTCGGTGGCTGTCGAAATGCTGAACATCCGCGTGCGTTCGCGGCATGCGGCATCGATCAGGCTGAACAAGCCGCTGCCGGTGACGGGTCCGGGCCGGCCGCCGGCACGGGAGCGCTGATCAGACGCCGGCCGGGTCGATGCAGAGCGGCCCGGTGGTGTCCGCAGCGATCGCCGGTGCCGTCAGCAGCCGCTGCGCGATGCGTGCCAGGCAGGCGTCGCGCACGCCATGCTGCTCCAGGGCGCGCCAGGTGTTCAGCGCATAGTCGCGGTTCGGGCCGCGCTGACCGTAGCAGCCGGTCAGCTTGCACAGGATCTCTTCGTCGCTGAGGCGCTGATAGGTGGCGACCTGCCGGTTGGCAATGAAGGTCAGCGCGCGCACCGATTCGCCATCGGCGCAGCGCACGGTGACGATCGCCGGATGGTAGATGCGCTGTTGCGGAAACGGGACTTCGCGCTCGTACAGCCGCGCGATCGACAGTCTGCGGCTGGCCGCGGGCAGCCGGTAGGCGACGCCGATGCAGCTGCCGCCGCGGTCCAGGCCCAGGACGACGCCGGGCTGCTCCGGCGTGCCTCGGTAGCGCGTGGAGCTGACGCAGAAAGCCCGGTGGTAGCCGCGCAGCCGCGCCAGTTCGGCGCGGTCGAACTCGATTTCCGGGTTCCAGATCAATGAGCCGTAGCCGAACACCCAGTCTGTATCGACGGCGGCGGGGTCCATCCAAGCCATGTCCGTAAGCATAGCGTCGAATCGGCGAGGAGCAGTGACGCTTGCCGCAGTGCCGCGTTCCGTGGAGGGCGAATGGAGGTGAAATCCCGTGCACCGGCGGTGCCGTCCGGTGCGGCGGGTGCGTTGCGGCGGTGCGCTTGCACGAAGTCTGTGCATGGATGTCGAAGATCATTCAAGTCTCTTGACTACAGTGAATGTGTCATGCAATCTGTCGCCTCGGTCTTGCACGACAACGACGGAGTCGAACCATGCTCAGAGGGATTACGCGCCGGGCGGCGCTTGCGGCGGCTGCTTTGTCTTGCGTCTGTAGCGCCGGTCTGGCGCAGGCGCAGGCACCGTTTCCCAGCAAAAGCGTGCGCTTGCTGGTCGGCTTCTCCGCCGGCGGATCGGCGGACCTGGTGGCGCGGCTGCTCGCCGAAGAGCTGCGTCCGGAATGGGGCCAGACGGTGGTCGTCGAGAACCGCGTGGGCGCGGGCGGCGCCATCGCGGCCGACATGGTGGCGAAGTCGCCGCCGGACGGCTACAACCTGCTGGTCACGACCGCGTCGCATACCGCGCTGGGCGCACTGAAGAAGCAGCTGCCCTACGATTCGCTGAAGGACTTCACGCCGATCAACCTGTTCGCGTCGGCGCCCAATGCGCTGGTGACGCGCGCCGATTCGCCGCTGCGCACGCTGCCGGCCTTCCTGGCCGCGGCCAAGGCCAAGCCCGGCGAAGTGACCTATGCGACGTCGGCGGTCGGCGGCATCCTGCATTTCGCCGGCGAGCAGTTCGCGCATGCGGCTGGCCTGAAGCTGAACCACGTGCCGTACAAGGGCGCGAACGACGTGGTGCTGGCGGTGCTGTCGGGCACCGTGCAGTCCTCGTGGTCGGTGGTGAGCGCGGCCATTCCGCTGGTGGCGCCGGACAAGCTGCATATCGTCGCGGTGGCCAGCGAGAGCCGTTCGGCGCTCGTGCCCAATGTGCCCACCTTCGCCGAGCTCGGCGTGCCGGGCATGAAGAGCGATACCTGGTTCGGCGTGCTGGGTCCCGCCAACCTGCCGCCCGAGATCACGCGGCGCATCAACGATTCGATGCAGAAGCTGCTGACCAAGCCCGACGTCAAGGCCAAGCTGATCAAGCTGGGCGCCGAGCCGAAGGGGCTGGGACCGGTGGAGTTCCGCGAACAGGTGAAGAACGAGCTGGAACAGTTCGCGGTGATCGCGAAGACGGCGAACATCTCGGCCGACTAGGGCCCGCCAGGGCCGAGCGCGGCACAACCGCGGCCAGAACCGGAGCCGGGCCGGAGCCGGGCCGGAGCCGG
>JBFWXS010000035.1:0-35640 GCA_050187175.1 Burkholderiaceae bacterium | reverse complement strand
GCCGGAGCCGGAGCCGGCGCCGTCAGGCGCCTCCGGCTAGAACGTCGGCGGCGTATTGATCCACAGGACCCAGGTCTCGACCTCGCCCGGGTTGCGATAGCTGTGCGGCAGTTCGGACGGAAAGAAGAAGGAGTCGCCCGCGTTCAGCTGATGCAGCTCGTCCGAGACGTTCAGCTCGAATCGGCCCTTCAGCACATAGCCGACTTCCTCGCCTTTGTGCGTGATCGCTCCCTGGCTGCCGCCGCCCGGGGCGATCTTGTGGATGGAGCCCGACAGCAGCTTGCCTTCGGGATAGGGCACCAGCCATTCGATGCTGACGCCGACGTCGTGGCCGCCGCGGTGCGGATGGCTGGTCTTGATCTCCGGCCGCTCGCCCTGGCGCATGACGATGCGGGTCTGCGACGCGGGGTTCGTGAACAGGAAGCCGATCGAGGTGTCCAGCCGCTTGACGATCCGGTGCAGCATCTGCAGCGACGGCACCGCGCGCTCGTTCTCGATCTTGGACAGCAGGCTCTCGGAGCAGCCGACCTGGTCCGCCAGGTCGCGCAGCGTGAGGCCGGCCACCAGCCGAGCATGCCGCAGATTGCGGCCGACGTACTGCGGATGTTCGTCATCGACCGTCGCCGCACGCGTGTCGGCGCGCATCGCCGCGCCGCCTCTGGCGGCCTTGCCGGCGGCACCCCTGGCAGACTCCTTCGCGGCAGACTCTTTCGCGGCGGATTCCTTTGCCTGGGACTCCTTCGCAGCAGATTCCTTCGCAGCGGACCGGCGGGCCGTCGCCGAAGTGCGGCGGGCGGCGCGCGGCAGCCCCTGCGTGGGCGCGCCGGATGCGCCGGACAGCGGCGCGTCTTCGGTCGATTTCAACGGCGGGTCTCCGGAAAGCGGGCGATGAGGGGAATCTTAGCCGATCCGGCGTCGCCGGCCGTCGGATATTCATGTAATTCAAGTAACTTGACTTAAATGCATGTAGGGCACAACATGGCGACTCGGAGCAGGCGACGGGAACCTGCAATGCCTGAAGGGGGAAGCACAGCATGACGCTCGAGCAGCGCGCTCTCGAGCTGGCGCGGGAACTGATCGCGATCGACAGCAGCAACAGCGGCGCCGAGGACGGCTGCGCGCGGCTGCTCGGCGCGCTGCTGGCCGAGGCCGGTTTCCGGGTCCGCTACTACGAGCTGGCGCCGGGGCGCACCGGCCTGGTGGCCGAGCTGGGGCGCGCATCGCGCGCAGACGCGCCGGCCCGGGGCGGCAAGCCGCTCTGTTTCACCGGCCATCTGGACACCGTGCCGTTCGGACAGGCTCCGTGGTCGGTGCCGCCGCTGTCGGCGGCCGTTCGCGACGGCAAGCTGTACGGCCGCGGCGCCTGCGACATGAAGGCCGGTGTGGCGGCGCTGACGATCAGCGCCATCGCCAATGCCGCTCTGCTGCGCGAGACCGCCGGCGTGATGCTGGTGCTGACGGCCGGCGAAGAGACCGGGTGCCAGGGGGCGGCCGACATGATCCGGCGCGGGCTCGACATGCGCCGCGCCGGCGCGATCGTGGTGGCCGAGCCGACCGCCAATGAGCCGCTGCTGGGCCACAAGGGCGCGCTGTGGCTGAAGCTGTCGACCGGCGGCGTCGGCGCGCACGGGTCGATGCCCGAACGCGGCGAGAACGCGCTGCTCAAGGGCGCCTATCTGGCGACCCGCCTGGCGCAGTTCCGGTTCGAGACCGCCGTGCACCAGCAACTCGGGCTGCCGTCGCTGAACGTCGGCACTTTCCATTCCGGGTCTAGCGTGAACATGGTGCCCGACCATGCCGAGGTCGGCGTCGATATCCGCACCACGCCCGGGATGGCGCATGATGAGGTGGTCGACGAGCTGTCGCGCCATCTCGCTCCGGCGGATTATTCGATGCAGCGTGTGCTCGATCTGCCGGGCGTCTGGACCGATCCGGCGCAGCCGTGGATCAGCGCCGTGCTGGCCCGGCTGGCGCAGCGCCGCGGCCGGCCGGTGCCGCTGCGCGGGGCCAGCTATTTCACCGACTGCTGTGTACTGGGGCCGGCCAGCGGCGATGCCCCTATCCTGATCCTCGGTCCCGGCGATCCGAAGATGGCGCATCAGACCGACGAGTATTGCGAGATCGCGCAGATCGACGAGGCGCTGGCCATCTACGACGAGCTGCTGCGCAGCTGGTGCCTGGATGAAACGCCGTCGGCGGCGGTGCAACCCGAAGGAGCCTCCACATGAACGGCGGCGGCCAGCCGAGCAGCAGCGAACGACCGCGCAGCGGCGAACGATCGAACGTCGGCGAACGACCGGCCGGCTGGGCATTGCCGCAAGTGAGGCGCCGCGGCGAGCGGCTGTACATCGGCAACGTGCTGCCGGTGTCGGAGACAGGCGCCTTCGCGGCGGATGCCGACATCGGCGCGCAGACGCATCTCGCATTCCAGCGGCTGCGCGACGCGCTCGCGTCGGCCGGCGCCGAGCTGGCCGATCTGGTGCGCATCAATACCTACTACGTCTATCAGGGGCCGGAGGACGGCGCCACGCGCTACTGGGAGCGGATGACGGCGGTGCGTCTTCAGTACTTCGCCGATCCGGGGCCGGTGGGCACGGCGGTGCGGGTGGCCGGCACGGCGCGCGACGGCGCGCTGATCCAGCTCGAAGCCGAGGCGCTGCTGCCGTCCGAGCGGGCGGCCCGCCAGCGCATCATGCCGGCGGACAGCTGGGACTGGAGCGTGCCGGTGCCGCTGTCGCAAGGCTGGCGGCACGGCGACTATGTCTGGGTCGGCGGCCAGGTATGCGCCGACCGGCAGGGCCGTGCCGTGTCGCTGGGCCAGCTCGAGGCGCAGACCGATACCGTGCTGCGCTACATCTCGAACGTGCTGCGCGATGGCGGCATGGCAGCGGAGCAGCTGCTGCACCTGAAGATCTGCTATCTGCACGATGGTGACGCAGCGGCGGCCGAGCGCCGGCTGGCGGCGATCAAGGCGCGCATCGATGCGGTATACGGCGACGCGGTGCCGGCGATCACGGCCTTCGGCGTCAATCTGCTGTACGAGGGCTTGCTGCTCGAGATCGACGCCAGCGCCGCGAGCGGCGCGCGCGTCGATCGACGGGACGAGTCGATCTCGTCGAGCTCGTCGATCTCGTCGGTCGCCTCCGTCGCGCCCACCGCGTCGATCCGCGGGCGCTACCTGCAGACGGGCGGCCACAGCATGGCACCGGCAGCCGGCGCTGCCGCGCCGCTGGCCGACTGCCTGCTCGCCAGTGCCGGGGCTTGTCTGCGCACGATTGCCGAAGCCGGCGGCAGCGCCGGCGATGTCTGCCGGCTGACTGCGTTCGTGGCGCGGCCGGCCTGGCGTGAAGCCGCTCTCCCTGATGCCGGCCCTGCCGACGCAGAGGCGCTGCAGCGCAGCCTGCGCGCGCTGTGGCCCGCCGCGGCAGCGCCGTCTATCACTGTGTCGGTGGTCGAGGGCCTGCCGGGCAATGCGCCGGTGCAGGTCGACGCCCTGGCGTGGATCGGCAACTGATGCGAACCGGCTCGACGGTGCGAACGAACCAGCTTGAGGAATGATTCGATGTCCAGCGTACTGAAACTCTCGCCGGGCGACGCCGGTGGCCGCTACGATCGACTGGTGCTGCCCGATGGGCGCGTGCATCGGACCGTCTACACCGACCCGCAGATCTTCGAGGAAGAGATGACGAAGATCTTCGGCGGCACCTGGGTGTTCCTGCTGCACGAGAGCGAGATCCCCGATCCGCACGACTACAAGACGATCACCGTGGGCCGCCGGCCGACGATCGTCACGCGCACCGGCGACGGCGAGATCGTGGCCCTGCTGAATCGCTGCACGCACCGGGCCAGCCCGGTCTGCATAGACCAGGGCGGCAATGCGCGGCGCTTCACCTGTCCGTATCACGGCTGGATCTTCTCGAACAGCGGCGAGCTGCTGTCGGTGGCCTTTCCCGAAGGCTATGGTCCCGACTTCGATATGAAGGCCCACAACCTGGGGCGCTTTCCGCGCGTCGAATCGTATCGCGGCTTCGTGTTCGGCTCGCTCAACGCGGACGTCGAGCCGCTGCTCGAATGGATGGGTCCGGCGCGCGAGACGCTGGACTGGAGCATCGATCGCGATCAGGCCGGTCCCGGCGGCGTGAAGGTCATCGAAGGCATCCGCATGACCTACCGCGGTAACTGGAAGCAGCAGAACGACAACAATACCGACGGCTATCACACGCCCTTCCTGCACAAGGCGACCAATGTGATGAACCGCCTGCGGCACGGTCCGGGCAAGTGGCTGTCGCACGTGAGCGACAAGACCGAGATGGTCTGCCAGTATCTCGGCCACGGCCACAAGCTCGGCGATCATCGGGCGGAGCTGCGTTCGGCATGGAACCAGTCGCGGCCGATTCCGGGACGCGAAGCGTTCGCTGATTCGCTGATCGAGCAGGTCGGCGAAGAGATGGCTCACGAGTATCTCGAACTGGTCGGACGCGCCGGCATCAACCTGATCCTGTATCCCAACCTGTTCGTGATGGGCAACGGGACGTTCGCCGTGTTCGAGCCGGTAGCCGTGGACCTGACCAACGTGCGCTACTTCACGACGCTGATCAAGGACGCGCCGCCACAGGTCAACCAGCTGCGGATCCGCTTCGACGAGGACTTCCACAACGTCGGCTCGCGCGATGACAGCGAGGTCATGGAGCTGGTGCAGCACACGCTCACCATGGTTCCCGAAATGGAGTGGCTGGACGTGAGCCGCGGCATGGTGCGGCAGACGGTCGATCCGCAGACCGGCGTGATCACCAGCAACAAGACCGACGATACGGCGATCCGCGGCGCCTACGGCTACTGGAAGCACCTGATGAACCGCGACGTCCGTACGTCGGTGATCTAGCCCGACCCCCTGCCTAGCCGGACTCCCTGCCATGAACACGGTTGTCAACCCCGCCTCTCCGACGCCCGCCGCCGCGGGCAGCCTGTCGAGCTTCAATGACGACGGCCGCTATCTGGACGCCGCCCGCCTGCAAGCAGCGGAAGCATTCGCGGTGCGCATCAGGCAGCGCAGCGATGCCGGCGCCTGCGGCCCGGCCGAGCTGCATCGCGTCGCGCAGTTCCTCTATCACGAAGCGCAGCTGCTGGACGCGCGCCGCTATCGCGACTGGTTCGAGCTGCTGGCCGACGACTTCGTCTACTGGATTCCGAGCACCTGGGGCCGCGCTTCGCTGCACGACGACGTGTCGGTCAACTTCGACGACCGGCGCCGCATCCTCGATCGGATCGCGTTCACCACGTCCGGCGTGCAGATCGCGCAGATGCCGTCGTCGCGCACCTTGCGTGCGCTGTCGAACGTGCAGGCCTGGGCCGGCGACGACGGCAAGGTGGAAGCGGCGGCGGCCCTGACCATCCATTCGCATCGGCGCGGGCGGACCGAGGTCTTCGTCGGCCGCCTGCATGCGCAGCTGCTGCCGCGCGGCGATTCGTTCGCGATCAGCACGCGGATCATCGAGCTGCTCGACTGCGACCAGCCTCAGGGCAACAACAGCTTCATCCTGTGACGAGCAAGACGATGAGCTCCTCGACCGCGACTTCCTCGACCGATGCACGCGCCGCGCAGACCTGGCAGCCGCGGCTGGCGCACACGATGCTGCGCGTGAAGGACCTGGACCGTTCGCTGCGCTTCTACGTGGACCTGCTCGGCATGCAGGTGCTGCGCAGCACCGACTATCCGGACGGCAAGTTCACGAACACCTTCATCGGCTACGGGCCCGAGAGCCAGTTTCCGGCGCTCGAGCTGACCTGGAACTGGGGCCGCGAAGAGCCGTATACGCACGGCGACGGCTACGGCCACATCGCGCTCGACGTCGAGGACGTCTACGGCTTCTGCGAGCATCTGGCGCGCGCCGGCGTGAAGATCACGCGGCCGCCGGGTCCGATGAAGCACGGCACGCGCGTGCTCGCTTTCATCGAGGATCCGGACGGCTACAAGGTCGAGATCGCGCAGCCCTGGCGAGGCTGAGCGGCAGCGCGCGCGGGGGCGCGGCGGCACTCGCTCAGCGAATCTGCAACGGCTCAGCGCACCGCCACTTCGAGCGAGCCGAGCCCGTCGATGCGGCCCGACATGCGGTCGCCGCTGACGACCGCCGCGACGCCTTCCGGCGTGCCCGTCATGATCAGGTCGCCGGGCGCCAGTTCCCAGGCGGCCGACAGGTGTTCGATCACCTCGTTGACGTTCCAGATCAGCAGCGACAGGTCGCTGGCCTGGCGCGGCTTGCCGTTGACGTTGAGCGTGATCGCGCCCCTCGTGATCTCGCCGCTGGTCGAGATCGGCGTGACCGGGCCGATGGGCGCCGACTGGTCGAAGCCCTTGCCGATGCACCACGGCCGGCCCTGTTTCTTCATGTCGCCCTGCAGATCGCGGCGCGTCATGTCCAGACCCACGGCGTAGCCGTAGATGTGCTTGACGGCGTTCGCGGCGGCGATGTTCTTGCCGCCCTTTCCGATTGCCACGACCAGTTCGATCTCGTGGTGGAAATCCTTGGTCTGGCTCGGGTAGTCGATGCTGCCGACGCTGTCGGCCGGGACAGGAACGACCGCGTCGGCCGGCTTCAGGAAGAAGAACGGCGGTTCGCGGCCGGTGAAGCCCATTTCCTTCGCATGCGCCTCGTAGTTGCGCCCGACGCAGTAGACGCGGCGGACCGGAAAGCGGTCGGCGCTGCCGACGACGGGCAGCGACGGAAGAGCGGGAGCGGTGACGACGTAAGCCAAGAGCGACTCCGGTTGAAAGCGATGGTTGAATGACTCAGGCCTCGAGCCGCTGCTCGCGCAGCAGCCCCAGGGCGCTGTGGATCGGCCGGTCGGAAAAGCTGAACAGGACGGCGGTCTCCGACGCGTTCAGCCGCAGCGAATGCCACGAGGGCACGACGAAGTGATCGCGCGGTCCGAACTCGAGACGCCATTGTCGCGTACTGCCGTCGCGTTCGCAGCGTTCGATCACCGCGTGGCCGCGGCCCTCGACGACGCTGAACACCGCGCCGTCGGTCTGTCGGTACGGCTTGCCGGCGAAGCCGGCCGGCAGCATCTGCAGGAAGGCGCCTATGGTCGGCATGGTCCAGCCGCCGGTGGC
Source organism: Burkholderiaceae bacterium (assembly GCA_050187175.1). Classification (GTDB taxonomy): domain Bacteria; phylum Pseudomonadota; class Gammaproteobacteria; order Burkholderiales; family Burkholderiaceae_E; genus Zeimonas. The sequence goes on along the minus strand of JBFWXS010000035.1, from coordinate 28,529 downwards.
GGGATTGACGTAGCGCAGCTTGATGCCGTCCCACGCGTCGACCGGCGCGTCGCGCAGCAGCCGCTCCAGCGCCTCGCGCGAGCGCTCGTATGGGTAGCTGAACAGCGGCGACGACATACCGTGCGGCGACGCGAGCGGGTCGTGTGCCAGCGGCGCCATGTTCGCGCCGTGGCGCGCGAAGTTGCTGCCTTCGCTGCGCAGCACCTGCTGCTGCGCGGCGCTGCCGTTTTCGGCGAAGCCGGCGTCCAGGAAGCGCACCGTAGGGATGTCGAGCCCGTCCAGCCAGACCACCGGCCCGTCGGCCTCGTTGCCGTGGTCGTGCCAGGTCCAGCTCGGCGTGATGATGAAGTCGCCCGGATGCATGGTCGAGCGCTCGCCATTGACCGCGGTGAAGGCGCCCGAGCCTTCGACGATGAAGCGCAGCGCGCCCTGCGCGTGGCGGTGGCTGGGCGCCACTTCGCCGGGCAGGATCAGCTGCAGCCCGGCGTACAGCGACTGCGTGATCGCCGACTGGCCGCGCAGGCCCGGGTTCTCCAGGATCAGCACGCGCCGCACGGCTTCCTCGGCGGTGATGATCTCGCCCGAGCGCATCAGGAACGGGCGCACCTCGTCGTAGCGCCACAGCGCGGGCACACAGGGCGTCGCCGGCTGCGGCGGCACCAGCTGGTGCAGCGACTCCCACAGCGGCGTCAGGTGCAGCGGGTTCATTTCGTCGTACAGCGCCTGGCGGGCGCTGGCGGGCTGAGGGATCTGCGGCGCGTTCATGGCGGGACTCTACTGGGTGAAGGCGGTAGCAAGAAGGTCTTGAGAAGGTCAGCCGACCTTGCCGGCCGGTGTCGGCGCGAGCAGATCGTCCGGGTCGAGTCCGCGGTACAGCCAGGACAGTCCGGCGAAGCCGGCCGACTCGGTGCCGCACTGGAACATCTGGTTGCGCAGCTCGCGCGTCACGCCGCTTGCATGATAGATGTCGCCGTAGAAGCGCGCTGTCAGCTGCACGCGGCCGGTGCGCAGATAGCGCGCCGACTGATAGCGGCGGAAGGCCCCGACGAAGTCGCCGCCGGCTGCCTGCAGCGCCGCGCCCAGCACGACCGCGTCCTCGATCGCCATGCCGGCGCCCTGCGCCAGGTACTGCAGCATGGGATGCGCGGCGTCGCCGAGCAGCGTCACCCGCTGCTGCGACCAGTCTGCCACCGGCTCGCGGTCGCACAGCACCCACATCTTCCAGGTCTCGATCTTGCCGAGGAGCTCCCTGACGTTCGGGTGAGCCTTCGCGAAGCGCTGCGTCAGCTCCTGCGGGTCGCCGAAGGTGTTCCAGCCTTCCTCGTAGCGGTCGCTGTGGAACACCGCCACCAGGTTGTACAGCTCGCCGCGACGCAGCGGGTAGTGCACCAGGTGAGTCTTCTCGCCGCCCCACAGCACGACGTGCGGGCTGTACAGGTGCTTCGGCACCTCGTCGATCGGCAGCACCGCGCGGTAGGCGATGTGGCCCGATACGCGCGGCTTGCCGTCGCCGACGATGGCGGCGCGGATCTGGCTCCACAATCCGTCGGCGCCGATCAGCGCCGCGCCGCGCACGCGGCGGCCGTCGGCCAGCCCGGCGCTGACGCTGTCGGCATCCTGTGTGAAGCCGTCGACCTTGCTCAGCGTGTGCAGCCGCACGTTCGGCTCGGCGCGACAGGCATCGAGAAATACGTTGTGCAGGTCAACGCGGTAGATGACGCCGTAGTCGTGGCCGTAGGCGGCGCGCGCGACGGGGCCGAGCGGGGCCTGCACCACCAGCTCGCCGCTGCGCACGTCGCGCATTTCCATGGCCTGCGGGTAGTACGCGACGCGGCGCACGGCCTCGTCCAGCCCCAGCAGGTGGAACATCTTGTCGATGTTCGGCCCCAGCTGGATGCCGGCGCCGATCTCGCGGAACTGGTCGGCCTGCTCGAAGACCTCGACGGCGTAGCCAAGCCGGCTGAGCACCAGCGCGGCCGCCAGGCCGCCGATACCGCCGCCGGAAACGAGGACGGGCAAGGGGTGCATGCGGCCTCCGGTAGGTTCCGTCAAATAATAAGTGTACTTATCTTTTTGGCGATTCTACGCCCGCAGCCTGGGTGCGTCGACAAGAACTTGTGCTGCACCGCGAAAGGGGAGGGCCCGGCGGATCCGTGTGCGCCCGCGGCAGGGGATAGGTATTTCCCCCAGTATTAGTTTAGTTGTAAACTATTTATGATTTGAGCAATTGGGATCCGCTGCAACCGATGACCGGTAGCGCCCCGGCGGGCCGTGGCGGGCGCCCCCTCTGAGTGGAGCGTTTATGAAAATCGTCTGCATCGGCGGCGGCCCGGCCGGATTGTATTTCGCGATTCTGATGAAGCTGCAGGATCCCGCTCATCAGATCACGGTCATCGAACGAAACCGGCCCTACGACACCTTCGGCTGGGGCGTGGTCTTCTCGGACCAGACGCTGGGCAACCTGCAGGCCGCCGATCCGAAGACGGCCGCCGAGATCCTCGACTCGTTCAATCACTGGGACGACATCGAGACGAACATCCGCGGCTACAAGCTGCGTTCATCGGGGCACGGCTTCTGCGGCATAGGCCGCAAGCGGCTGCTGAACATCCTGCAGGAGCGCTGCGAGGAGCTGGGCGTCGAGCTGCGCTTCGAGACCGACGTGCAGAGCGACGAGGAGTTCCCCGACGCCGACCTGATCATCGCCAGCGACGGCCTGAACAGCCGCATCCGCACCCGCCACGAGGACAGCTATCGTCCCGACATCGACGTGCGCCGCTGCCGCTTCGTCTGGCTCGGCACGCACAAGCTGTTCGAGGCGTTCACCTTCGCGTTCGAGGAAACCGAATGGGGCTGGTTCCAGGCGCACGCCTACCGCTATGACCAGAACACGTCGACCTTCATCGTCGAGACACCCGAGGACGTCTGGCTGAAGGCCGGCCTCGACAAGATGGAGAAGGAAGAGGCGATCGCGTTCTGCGAGAAGCTGTTCGCCAAGTATCTGGACGGCCACAAACTGATGTCGAACGCCTCGCACCTGCGCGGTTCGAGCCAGTGGATCAAGTTTCCGCGCGTGGTCTGCCAGAGCTGGGTGCATCACAACGGCCGCGCGCCGGTCGTGCTGATGGGCGACGCCGCGCACACCGCGCATTTCTCGATCGGCTCCGGCACCAAGCTGGCGCTGGAAGACGCGATCGAGCTGTCGCGCTGCATCGGCCGCCAGCCGGGCGACATCATGCAGGCGCTGCGCGACTATGAGGCGGTGCGCAGTGTCGAGGTGCTGCGCATCCAGAACGCGGCGCGCAACTCGACCGAGTGGTTCGAGAACGTGGCGCGCTACGTCAAACTGCCGCCCGAGCAGTTCGCCTACTCGCTGCTGACGCGCAGCCAGCGCATCAGCCACGAGAACCTGCGGCTGCGTGACCGGCAGTATCTGGAGCAGTACGAGGACTGGCTCGCCGAGCGCGCCGGCGCACCGCGCGCGGCGGGGCACCAGTCGACGCCGCCTATGTTCACGCCGTTCCGCGTGCGCGGCGTCGAGCTGAAGAACCGCATCGTCGTGTCGCCGATGGCGCAGTATTCGTGCGTCGACGGCCAGCCGGACGACTACCACCTGATGCACCTGGGGGCGCGCGCGATGGGCGGCGCGGCCATGGTGGTCGCCGAGATGACCTGCGTGTCGCCCGATGCCCGCATCACGCCGGGATGCCCCGGACTGTGGAGCGAGGCGCAGCGCGACGGCTGGAAGCGCATCGTCGACCTGATCCATTCGCAGACCGACGCCAAGGTCGCCATCCAGCTCGGCCACGCCGGCGCCAAGGGTTCGACCAAGCTGGCCTGGGACGGCATCGACCAGCCGCTGGACGACGGCAACTGGCCGCTGATCTCGGCCTCGCCGCAGCAGTATCTGGACGGCGTCAGCGCCTGGTCGCGCGCAATGACCCGCGCCGACATGGACCGCGTCCGCGACGACTTCGTGCGCAGCACGCGCTGGGCCGCCGAAGCCGGCTTCGACTGGCTGGAGCTGCACTGCGCGCACGGCTACCTGCTGTCTAGCTTCATCTCGCCGCTGACCAACCAGCGCACCGACGAGTACGGCGGCTCGCTGGAGAACCGCCTGCGCTATCCGCTCGAAGTGTTCCAGGCGGTGCGCCAGGCCTGGCCCGAGCAGCTGCCGATGTCGGTGCGCATCTCGGCGCACGACTGGGTCGAGGGCGGCATCACGCCGGACGACGCGGTCGAGATCGCGCGTGCGTTCAAGGCCGCCGGCGCGGACCTGATCGACTGCTCGTCGGGCCAGGTCAGCAAGGCCGAGAAGCCGGTCTACGGCCGAATGTTCCAGACGCCGTTCGCCGACCGCGTGCGCAACGAGGCCGGCATCGCGACGATCGCGGTCGGCGCGATCTCGGAGGCGGACCACGTCAACAGCATCATCGCCGCGGGCCGCGCCGATCTGTGCGCGGTGGCGCGGCCGCATCTGGCCAATCCGGCATGGACGCTGATGGAAGCCGCCAAGATCGGCTACTTCGAGCTCGACTGGCCCAAGCAGTATCGTTCGGCCAAGATGCAGCTCGAACGCAATCTCGAGCGCGAGCGCGCGATGGCCGCGCAGAACGCCGGCCTGTCGGCGCTGGAGCAGGCCAACCGCGCGCAGGGGGTCTAGCATGAGCGCCGCTACGCTGGCGGGCCGCCACGCGCTGATCACCGGCGCGGCGCGCGGCATAGGCGCCGAGATCGCGCGCGTGCTGGCCGCCGACGGCGCGCGGCTGACGCTGCTCGGGCGCAGGCTCGACAGCCTGCAGTCGCTGGCGCAGCAGCTGCCGGGCGGGCCGCATCACGCCGTCGTCGCCGACGTCTGCGACGAGGCCGCGGTGGCGGCTGCCTTCGACGAAGCGCGCGCGCGCTTCGGTCCGGTGCAGATCCTGGTCAACAATGCCGGGCAGGCGGAGAGCGCGCCGCTGCAGCGCACCTCGCTCGAGCTGTGGAACCGGATGATCGCGGTCAACCTGACCGGCACTTTCCTGTGCTCGCGCGCCGCGCTTCCGGATATGCTGGCCGCACGCAGCGGGCGGATCATCAATGTCGCCAGCACGGCCGGGCTGGTCGGCTATGCCTACGTCGCGGCGTACGCGGCGGCCAAGCACGGCGTGGTCGGGCTGACGCGTTCGCTGGCGCTCGAGACGGCGCGCCGCGGCATTACCGTCAATGCCGTGTGCCCGGGCTATACCGAGACCGACCTGCTGCGTGAAAGCATCGCGAACGTCATGTCGCAGACCGGCCGCAGCGCCGAGCAGGCGCGCGCCGAGTTCACGGCCGGCAATCCGCAGGCGCGCATCGTGCAGCCGGCCGAGGTCGCCGACGCGGTGCGCTGGCTGTGCGGCGACGGCGCGGCCGCGATGACAGGCCAATCGATCAGCGTTTCCGGAGGCGAGGTGATGCCGTGACGATCAAGACCGATAGCAGCCGCGCGCTGCTGCATGAAGCCGAGGAGCTGGGCCACGAGGCCCGGCTGCAGTCGCACGACCACGCGGCGCTGAAGCTGTGGCTGCGCATGCTGGCCTGCACCACGCAGATCGAGGCCGAGATCCGCCGGCGGCTGCGCGCGCAGTTCGGCATTTCGCTGGCGCGCTTCGACTACATGGCGCAGCTGTACCGGCACCGCGACGGGCTCAAGATGAAAGCGCTGTCGCGCTACCTGATGGTGACCGGCGGCAACGTCACCGGCCTGACCGACGAGCTCGAGCGCGACGAGCTGGTGGCGCGCGAAAGCGATCCGTCGGACCGGCGCGCGTGGCTGGTGCGGCTCACGCCCAAGGGCCGCCGCATTTTCGAGGCGATGGCGGCCGAGCACGAGCGCTGGATGCTCGAGCTGTTCGGCGGCCTCGACGAAAAGACGATTCAACAATTGCACCACTCGCTCGGCGTGCTGCGCGTGCATCTGGTGCGGATGGAAAAGAACGAGGAGAACGCCTGATGAGCAATCCGAGCAAACCCGTGGACGCGGCGCTGGCCGCCGGCAACCGCGTCGAGCTGGCCGGCTATGCCGCGCAGCACTTCGCCTGGTCGGTGAGCGGCGGCGTCGGCGTGATCACGCTGAACCGGCCCGAACGCAAGAACCCGCTGACCTTCTCGTCGTACGCCGAACTGCGCGACCTGTTCGGCCGGCTGAAATACGCCACCGACGTCAAGGCGGTGGTGATCATCGGCGCCGGCGAGAACTTCTGCTCGGGCGGCGACGTGCACGAGATCATCGGGCCGCTGATCGATCTGCCGGCGCCCGAGCTGCTGATGTTCACGCGCATGACCGGCGACGCGGTCAAGGCGATGCGCAGCTGCCCGCAGCCCATCGTCGCCGCGATCGACGGCGTCTGCGCCGGCGCCGGCGCGATTCTCGCAATGGCTTCGGATCTGCGGATCGGCACCACGCGCAGTAAGACGGCCTTCCTGTTCAATCGTGTCGGCCTGGCCGGCTGCGACATGGGCGCCTGCGCGATGCTGCCGCGGATCATCGGGCAGGGCCGCGCGTCGGAGCTGCTGTACACCGGCCGCGCCATGGGCGGCGACGAAGGCGAGCGCTGGGGCTTCTTCAACCGGCTGGTCGACCCGCAGGCGCTGCTTGCCGAGGCGACGCAGCTGGCTGCCAGCCTCGCGCAAGGCCCCAGCTTCGCCAATGGCATCACGAAGACGATGCTGCACCAGGAATGGGCGATGACGATAGAACAGGCGCTGGAGGCCGAGGCCCAGGCGCAGGCGATCTGCATGATGACGCAGGACTACAACCGCGCCTATCAGGCCTTCGTCGCCAAGCGCAAGCCGGTCTTCGAAGGCAACTGAGGCGGGCCGCCGAATGAGCGATACCGATTATCTGAACTGGCCGTTCTTCGACGAGCGGCACAGGCAGCTGGCGGCCGATCTGGAGAACTGGGCGGCGGCGCAGCTCGGCGAACACGGCGCGCACGGCGCCGAGGACCGCGCCAGCGTCGATGCCGAATGCCGCACCCTGGTCAAGGCGCTGGGCGCCGGCGGCTGGCTGCGGCATGCGGTGGCCGGCACCGCCGACGGCGGCGCCGGCGAGACCATAGACACGCGTGCGATCTGCCTGATCCGCGAGACGCTGGCGCGGCACTCGGGCCTGGCCGACTTCGCGTTCGCGATGCAGGGCCTGGGCTCGGGCGCGATCAGCCTGGCCGGCACGCCGGCGCAGCGCGCCGCCTATCTCGGACGCGTGTCGCGCGGCGAAGCCATCGCGGCGTTCGCGCTGTCCGAGCCGGAGGCCGGCTCCGACGTCGCGGCGATGGCCTGCGCGGCGCGCGCCGACGGCGACGACTACGTGCTCGACGGCGAGAAGACCTGGATCTCCAATGGCGGCATCGCCGACTTCTACGTCGTGTTCGCGCGCACCGGCGAAGCGCCCGGCGCGCGCGGCCTGTCGGCCTTCATCATCGATGCCGGCACGCCCGGCTTCGAGATCGCCGAGCGCATCGACGTCATCGCGCCGCATCCGCTGGCGCGGCTGCGCTTCAGCGGCTGCCGCGTACCGGCCACGCAGCGCGTCGGCGCCGCGGGCGAAGGCTTCAAGGTAGCGATGCGCACGCTGGACGTGTTCCGCACCTCGGTGGCCGCGGCGGCGCTCGGCTTCGCGCGCCGCGCACTCGACGAGGGGCTGGCGCGCGCGACCGGCCGGCGCATGTTCGGCCAGACGCTGGCCGACTTCCAGCTGACGCAGGCCAGCCTGGCGCAGATGGCCACCACCATCGACAGCGCGGCGCTGCTGACCTACCGCGCGGCCTGGCAGCGCGACCAGGGCCGGCCGGTGACGCGCGAGGCGGCGATGGCCAAGATGAGCGCCACCGAAGGCGCGCAGCGCGTCATCGACATGGCGCTGCAGATGTGGGGCGGACTCGGCGTGGTCAGCGGCCAGCCGGTCGAGAAGCTGTACCGCGAGATCCGCGCGCTGCGCATCTACGAAGGCGCGACCGAGGTGCAGCAGCTGATCATCGCACGCGAGCTGCTGAAGGGCCGGTCCGCATGAAGCTGTTCCAGCGGCGGCGGATGATCCGCTTCTCCGATTGCGATCCGGCCGGCATCGTCTTCTTTCCGCAGTACTTCGTCATGCTCAACGGCCTGGTCGAGGACTGGATCGAAGAGGAGCTCGGCATCGGCTACAGCCGGCTGATCGTCGGCCGCGGCGTCGGCCTGCCCACCGTCCACCTCGAAAGCGATTTCAGCGCCGTGAGCCGGATCGGCGATCATGTCGTGCTGTCGCTCGGCGTGGAGCGGCTCGGCAGCCGTTCGATCAGCCTCCAGGTCAGCTGCGACGGCACCGGCGAAGCGGCCGGACAACGCCGCGTCAGCATCCGGCAGGTGCTGGTGACGACCTCGCAGCAGACGCACCAGTCGATCGACATTCCCCCCGATCTGCGGGCCGCCATAGAGCGCTTCCGCGAATCCCCCTGAATCCCGAGGTGACCACTATGCAAGTACTTCTTCCCCCCGGCTGGCCGCGTCCCAAAGGCTATTCGAACGGCGTCGCCGCCAGCGGCCGCATGGTGTTCATCGCCGGCATGATCGGCTGGGACGCGCAGGGCGTGTTCCATACCGACGACTTCGCCGGCCAGGTCCGCCAAGCGCTGCAGAACGTGGTCGACGTACTGACCGAGGCCGGCGGCAAGCCCGAGCACATCGTGCGGATGACCTGGTACGTCACCGACAAGCGCGAGTATCTGGCCGCGGGGCGCGAAATCGGCGCGGCCTTCCGTGAGCTGATAGGCTCGTACAACGCCGCGATGACGGCGGTGGAAGTGAAGGCGCTGATCGAGGATCGCGCGAAGGTCGAGATCGAGTGCACGGCGGTCGTGCCGGAGTAATGCGGCGCTTGACGCTGCCCTACACAATTTCGGCATGACCGCGATGCCGTAGCCCTCATTGCCGGGGTCTACCCGCGTGCCTATGATGAGCCTCGAACAGGCCCAACCAGGTACGACGAGGAGACCTTCATGAAAGCGAGATTGGCGCTGTGGCTGGCCTGTCTGCTGGCATTCAGCGGTGCGACGCAGGCGCAGACGCAGCCTTATCCCAACCGTCCGATCAAGATCGTCGTCCCGTATGCGCCGGGCGGTCCGGTCGACGTGCTGAGCCGGCTGGTGGCGCAGCGGCTGACCGAGCGGATAGGGCAGTCGGTGGTCATCGACAACCGGGCGGGCGGCAGCACGGTGATAGGCACCGACATCGTCGCCAAGGCTCCGCCCGACGGCTACACGATCATGATGGGGACGGTGAGCTCGCACGCGATGAATCCGGCCATCGCCGCGAAGCTGCCGTATGACGTGGTGGCCGACTTCGCGCCGGTCTCGCTGGTCGCGTCGATGCCGATGGTGCTGGTGGTTCATCCCGCCGTGCAGGCCTCGTCGATCAAGGAGCTGATCGCGCTGTCCAAGGCCAGCAAGGGCGGCCTCAGCTACGGGTCGGCCGGGTCCGGCACGTCGAACCATTTCGCCGCCGAGCTGTTCAAGACGATGGCCGGCGTCGAGGCGGTGCACGTGCCGTACAAGGGCATGGCGCCGGCGCAGGTCGATCTGATGGGCGGACGGCTGACGATGATGTTCGACACCACGATCACCGCCATGCCCTACGTCGAGAAGGGCCAGATGAAGGCACTGGCGATCACCACGCCGGAGCGCGCGCCGTTTGCGCCCAATCTGCCGACCATCGCCGAGTCCGGCGTGCCCGGCTACGCGGTGGACGTCTGGTTCGGCGTCTTCGCGCCGGCCAAGACGCCGCCCGAGATTGTCGATCGCTTGAACGCCGAGATCCGCGAGGTCATGAAGGTGCAGGAGATCGTCGACCGGCTGAAGGGCCTGGGTGCCGTGCCGCGCACCGATACACCCAAGCAGTTCGCCGCCTTCGTCGCCGCCGAGGCGAAGAAATGGGCGACGGTGGCCCGCGACGCCGGCATCACGGCGAATTGACGCGCCGAGCGAGCGGAGCCCCCTCGATGCTGAGTACCGAAGACAACGACCTGCTGACGCGCGCCGGGCGCGGAACGCCGGGCGGCGAGCTGTTTCGTCGCTTCTGGATTCCGGTCCTGCTGTCGCGCGAACTGCCGGAACCGGACAGCGCACCGAAGCGCATCCGTGTGCTCGGCGAAGACCTGATGGCGATCCGCCTCACCGACGGCCGGCCGGCGGTGGTGGCGCGCCGCTGTCCGCACCGCGGCGCCGACCTGTTCTTCGGCCGCAACGAGCAGCAGGGGATCCGCTGCGCGTTCCACGGCTGGAAGTTCGACGCCAGCGGCCAGTGCGTGGACATGCCGAACGTCGAGCGCAATGCCAACTACGAGCAGATCTGCGCGCGCATGCGGATCACGGCTTATCCGGCGCGGGACTGGGGTGATCTGGTCTGGGTCTACATGGGCCCGGCGGAGCGGATGCCCGATCTGCCGGAGATGGAGTTCGCCACGGTGCCGGCCTCGCACCGCTACGTGTCGAAGAAGTACCACGTCTGCAACTGGGCGCAGACCTGCGAAGGCGGCCTGGACACGGCGCATTTCTCGTTCCTGCATTCGCCGGTCGGCGACGAGGAGGAGAACCGTCCGGGCATCGAGCGCCTGACCAAGGGCTATGCGAAGGGCAGCATGAACGCCGATCGCCTGCGCTGGATCCGCGCCGACGGCGTGCCGCGCTTCTCCATCGTCGAGCACGAGGTCGGCATGGCCATCGGCGGATCGCGTCATGCGGATCCCGGCGAGCGCTACTGGCGCGTCTCGCAGTTCCTGCTGCCCAGCCACTTCTATGCGCCCAATACCGTGGCCGGCGAGAACTATCATGGCCAGACCAGCATTCCGATCGACGATGACTCCTGCTGGGTCTACTGCTACACCTGGAACCCGGATCGTCCGCTGAGCGCCGAGGAGGTTGCCAGCTTCGAGCAGGGCGCGGTGGTCCACGCCGAGACCGACGGCGAAGGCTTTCCGGTGCGCAACCGGTCGAACGACTATCAGATCGATCGCGTCGAGCAGAAGTACCGCAGCTACACCGGCATCACCGGCATCTCGGAGCAGGACCAGTGCATCCAGGAAAGCCAGGGAACGATCGCCGATCGCACGGACGAGAACCTGGTGGCCACCGACGCCGGTGTCGTACGTTTCCGCCGGATCTTCCTGGATCAGGTGCGGGCCCTGATGCACGGCGAAGAGCCGCCGGCGGCGTCCTGTCCGCTCGGCTATCGCGTGCGCTCCGGCTCGCACGTTGCGGCCGACGACTTGCCGTTCGCCGAGGTCATGATGCAGCGCTTCGGCGACCCCGCCGGGCGCATTCCGGATCCGTTGAACGAAGAGGTGATCGATGACGCAGAAAACCGTGCAAGTCTCGCCCGCTGAGATGGCACGCTTCGTGGCGCGGTTCAAGGACCTGCGCCCGCAGAGTTCGTACTACCGCCGCGAGAACGGGATTCCCGACGAGGCCTACGAGATGGTGACGGCCAAGACGCTGTACACGGTAATGGCGCCGTCCAGCAAGGCCGGTCCGATGTCGGCCAAGCCGGCCATCGTCTCGAACGACAAGCTCAGCGTCATCATCGCCGAATGCCCGCCCGGCGATCGGCCGATGCTGCACGCGCATTTTCATACCATCGAGCACTTCTTCTGCCTGAACGGCCGCTTCCGCATCCGCTGGGGCGATGACGGCGAGCACGAGACTCATCTCGATCCGTTCGACATGATCGCGGTGCCCAAGGGCGTATGCCGCGACTTCACGAACGTCAGCGATCAGACGGCCTATCTGCTGGTGCTGATCACGGGCGGTTCCGACGAGGACTACAACGACATCGGCTTCGCGCCCGGCGAAAGCCAGGTCTTCCTGGACAAGTTCGGCAACGGCGTCGCGCAGCAGCTCGAATCGATAGGCTTCAGCTTCCTGGGCGTGCCGAAATGAGCGGGCACGCGCTGCCGCCGGTGGTCACGCTCAAGGTCAGCGGCCGCTCGGGCAGCGCCTCGCGGACGGACATCGCCGCTGCGTCGCACGCACTGGTCATCGACGAACCGCTCGCGCTCGGCGGCGGCGATGCCGGTCCCACGCCGGTGCAGACGCTGCTGGCTGCGTGGCTGGGCTGTCTCAACGTGATGCTGCACCGGATCGCGGACGCACGCGGCATCGTGCTCGGTCCGCTGGCCCTGCAGGCAGAGGCCAGCCTGCTGACCGCGGGCGTGCAGCTGGCCGAACAGGTGCCGCTGCCGCTGCGCCGGATCGAGCTCGCGCTGTCGGCGCCGGCCTTGCAGGATGTCGAGCAGCGCGCCGCGCTGCTCGAAGACCTGCACCGCTATTGTCCGATCTCGACGCTGCTGCGCAGCGCGGGCGTGCAGATCGTCGAGGGCTGGACGGAGCGCGGCCCTGCTGCCGGGCTCAGCTGAAATCGATGCTCGCCGTCTGCCAGCGGCGCTGCGCGACCAAGGAGGCGACCCGCTCGCGCACGATGCGTACGAATTCGCGCGCCGCGGGCGACAGCGGCAGCTCGCGCGAATGCGCCAGCACCCAGCTGATGCGCAGCCCCGACACCGGCGACGCCGTGACGCGGCCGGCGCGCAGCACCTCGTCGATCGCGCAGTAGGGCAGCACCGTATAGCCGAGCCCGCGGATCGCCATGTCCAGCATCAGCAGCGTATTCGTTTCGAAGCGCACGTCGGCCCGGATCTTCTTGCGGGCCAGCGCCGTCTCCAGCAGCGCGCGCAGTGCATTCGGGTATCCGAGCTGGATCAGCGGCAGGCGCGCCAGGGCGCCGATCGGCGTCTCGGTGGCAGGATCCAGCGCGGCCTGCCGGGGGCCGACGAGGAACATGCGCTCGCTCAGCAGCGGCAAGGTGGCCAGCGTGCTTTCGGGCTCGACCGTCGACAGCACCGCCAGATCGGCCTGGCGCAGCGCGATGGACTGGCGCAGCGCTGCCGTCGTATCCTCGACGATGCGCAGGAAGACGCCGGGATGCGCCGACGAGAACTCCTCGACCGCGCCGAGCACGAGCATGGAGCGCAGCGATTGCGGCACGCCCACCGTCAGCGTGCCCGACGGCTGTTCGCTGCCGGCGCGCATCTCCGCCGTGATCTCGTCCACGCGCCGCAGCAGGTCGCGCGCCTTGAGCTCGAAGCTGCGGCCGGCGTCGGTCAGGCGGACGCCGCGGGCGTCGCGCTCGAACAGCTGGACGTTCAGCTCGCGCTCGAGCTGCACGACCTGCCGGCTCAGCGCCGGCTGCGCGATGCCGATGCGCGCGGCCGCCTGGTTGAAGCTGCCCGCGTCGGCCACGTGCAGGAAATAGGTCAGTTGCTTGATGTCCATCGCCCGATTCTCACTTTGGAGCGCCGGTGTCGCCCGGCGTGAATGATGTCCATGCACGCCAATCGTTTCAAGCTCCGGCTGCTGCGCGGCGAGCGCCTGGCCGGATTGTTCTGCTTCTCGCTGTCCGCTCAGGCCGCCGATGCGCTCGCCGACTGCGGCTTCGATTTCCTGCTGTTCGATACCGAGCATTCGCCTACCGGGCTGACGCTGCTGTATTCGCAGCTGCTGGCCCTGGGCCGCGGGCCGACGCAGCCCATCGTGCGCGTGATCGCCAATGACGCCGTCGTGTTCAAGCCGGTGCTCGACATGGGCGTCGACACGCTGATGGTACCCAACGTGAGATCGGCCGCCGAGGCCGAAGCGGCGGTGGGCGCGATGCGCTATCCGCCCGCCGGGCAGCGCGGCATCGGCGGTACGGTACGCGCCACGCGCTACGGCCGTGATGCGTCGTACTACGCGGCGGCCGCGGAACGCGCCTGCCTGATCGTGCAGGTCGAAAGCGGCGAAGGCCTTGCGGAACTCGAAGCCATCTGCGCCGTGCCCGGCGTGGACTGCGTGCTGTTCGGTCCGGCCGATCTCTCGACCGGGCTCGGCTACCTGGCCCAGCCGGAGCACCCGGCGGTGGTGTCGGCCATCGAGGACGGCATCCGCCGCGTTCGCAAGGCGGGCAAGTTCGCCGGCGTGGTGGCCGCCGGCGAGACGGCGCAGCGCTATCTTGATGCCGGCGCGACGATGCTGTGCCTCGGCGCCGACCTGGGCATCATGGTGAAGGCCTGCGACGCGCTCGCGGCGCAGTGGGTGCTGCCGGCTACGCCTGACGATAGCGCTGCAGCAGCGTCCCCAGCTCGCCTTCCATCCGGCTTGCCTCCGTCCTGAGCAGCTTCACCACGAGCTGCTCGCGCGGCGCGGCCAGCCGCTGCGCCACCGCGGAGATGCTGAGCGCGGCGACGGGGGCGCCGTCGGGCTCGCGAACGGCCACCGCGATGCCCGCCATGCCGGGCAGCAGGGCGCTGTTCGACTGCGCGAAGCCCTGCTGTCTTGCCGCGGCGGCCAGCCGCCGCGTCTGTGACAGCGGGACGCTGCCTTCCGCGGGGTCGCTGGCGTTCTGGATCATGATGCGTTCCGCCTCTTCGGGCGGCAGCGCGGCCAGCAGCGCCAGGCCGCCGGCGCCCATGCTCATGGCCCGGCTGCCGCCTACGTCCAGCGACAGCATCTTCACCGGATACGAGCCGAGCACGCGGCCGAAGCACACCATCTGCGCGCCGCTGCGAACCAGCAGGTAGGCGGTGTCGCCGGTGGCCTCCGCCAGTCGCTCCAGGTAGGGGACGGCGCGCTTCGCCAGCTCGAAGCGTCCGCTGGCGCCGTGCGCCCAGTTCAGGATGCGATCGCCGAGGAAATAGTGGGAGGCCTGCTCGTCCAGCGTGGCCAGCCCGTGCGCGACCAGGCCCGCTAGACAGCGGTGCACGGCCGTCTTGCTCAGCTGTGTCTGCTTCACGATGGCCGCCAGGCGCAGCCCGTCGCTGCCCGACTTGGCCAGCACGTCCAGCACCAGCGCCGCTCGCGCGATGTTCTGGTGTTCGCCGCGGCCCTTGCTCGCGGGCGTGGCAGCTGTTTCGACTGCTTCGGCATTGGCCATGAAAGGGCGGTCTCCCCGTTGACAGAGATCAATATGTCAAACAACATTGCACCTATGAGCGGAATCAGTGTTCCGTTTAACGGAACTATAACCCTGCCTTGGGCGACAGGCAACCATTCCTGTGCAAGCGCCGCGATAGCGCGCGGCATGCCGCAGGCGCGCGCCGTGGCGGACAGCGGGCCGGCGCCGGCCGTCGAGCCTGAACCGGTCGCCGCCGCGGACTCACTGGCCGCGGTGCTGCGTGCGATCGGCCAGTTCGAGAACGTGCTGGACTGTCTTCACGATGCGCTGGTCTACGTGAAGGACGGGCAGGGACGCTACCTGTGGGTCAACCGGACGCTGCTGCAGCGCGGCGGACTGGCGCAGCGCGCCTGTGCGGTCGGTCTTTCGGCGCCGCAGATCTTCGAGCTCGACGCCGAGCTCACGCTGGCGCAGGAGCGCGCCCTGTTCCAGCGTCGCCATCCCGTGCTCGACGAACTGACGATGTACCGCGGCGCCGGCGGCCGCAGGTTCTGGTGCATGAGCTCCAAGTTCCCGCTGCTGGACGAGGACGGCGCCACCGTGGTCGGCCTGGTGGGCACCTGCCGTGACCTGCCGCGCGCGGAGGTCAGGCACGCGGCCTATCAACGGCTCAGGCGCTTCCTCGACTATCTCGACGAGCATCTGAACGGCGGTTCGCTGATCACCGAAGCCGCGTCGAACGCGGGCATCTCGCTCGACGCGCTGGAGCGGCTGTCCAAAGAGGTCTTCCACCTCACGCCGCAGCAGATCCTGATGAAGCGCCGGCTCGACCGGGCGTGCCGGCTGCTGACGGGACCGGGCATCAGCATCACGGATATCGCGGCCGAATGCGGATACGCCGACCACAGCGCGTTCACGCGCCAGTTCAAGGCGGCGACGCGAATGACGCCGTCGCAGTTCCGATCGGACGCGCTGCGCACCGGCCGGTGCCGCGCGCAGCATCCATGACGCAAGCAGCCTTCCGGAGCCCTCGATGATCGCGTACGCCGTCCGGCGAATCCTGGCCACGCTGCCCGTCATGGCGATGGTGGCGCTGCTGGTGTTCAGCCTGCTCTACGTCACGCCGGGCGATCCGGCGGCCATCATCGCCGGCGAGCACGCGACGGCGGAGGACATCGCGCGCATCCGCACCGAGCTCGGCCTCGACCGGCCCTATCTGGTCCGGTTCGGCGAGTGGGCCTGGCAGGTCATGCACGGCGATCTGGGCAAGTCGGTGTTCAGCGGCCTGCCGGTGACGCACATGATCCTGCAGCGCGTCGAGCCCACGGTGCTGCTGATGATCATGACCATGTGCGTGTCGGTGACGCTGGCGGTTCCCGCCGGCGTGATCGCGGCGTGGCGCAACGGCTCGCCGGTGGACCGGGCGATCACCGCGCTGGCCGTGTTCGGCTTCTCGGTGCCGGTGTTCGTCATCGGCTATCTGCTGGCCTACGTGTTCGCGCTGGAGCTGGGCTGGTTCCCGGTGCAGGGCTACACGCCGATGTCGGAAAGCTTCATCGACGCGATCCGCAGTCTGACGCTGCCGGCCATCACGCTAGGGGCGGCGTACGCCGCGCTGATCGCGCGCATCACGCGCGCCACCACGCTGGAAGTGCTGTCGCAGGACTACATCCGCACGGCGCGAGCCAAGGGACTGGGCCGCTTCGCGGTGCTGTTCCTGCACGCGCTCAAGAACGCGGCGGTGCCCATCGTCACGGTCGTCGGCATCGGCGTCGCGCTGCTGATCGGCGGGTCGGTGGCGGCAGAGACGGTGTTCGCGATTCCCGGGCTGGGCCGGATGACGGTGGACGCGATCCTGCGCCGCGACTACCCGGTGATCCAAGGAGTGCTGCTGCTGTTCAGCTTCTCGTACGTGCTCATCAATCTGGCCGTGGACCTGCTGTACTCGGCCTTCGACCCGAGGATCCGCTATTGAACGCGATAGCTCCCGAAAGCAGTGCCGGGACCGTGCTCGCCGCGCCGGAACTTCCCGCGCTGACCGAAACCGCGTCGCGTCGGAGCGGGCTGCTCGGCCTCGTCTGCGGGCATCCCACCATCGCCGTGGGCGGCGCGCTGCTCTGTATTCTCGTAGGTCTCGCCGTGCTGGCGCCATGGCTGGGAACGGTCGATCCGGCCAGCATCTCGCCGGCGCGGCGGCTGCGTCCGCCGTCGGCGGACTACTGGTTCGGCACCGACATGCTGGGGCGGGACCTCTATTCGCGCGTGCTGTACGGCACTCGCGTGTCGCTGGCGGTGGGCTTCGGAGTCGCGCTGTTCGGCACGCTGGCCGGCCTGGCCATCGGCCTGGTCTCCGGCTTCGTGCGATGGTTCGACGCGGTGCTGATGCGCGTGATGGACGGCCTGATGGCGATTCCCTCCATCCTGCTCGCCATCGCACTGATGGCGCTGACGCAGGGTTCGCTGGGCAATGTCGTGCTGGCGATCACCATCGTCGAGATCCCGCGCGTGGCGCGGCTGGTGCGCAGCGTCGTGCTCGGCCTGCGCGAGCAGCCGTACGTGGAGGCCGCCATCGCCGCGGGCACCGGCACGCCGATGATCATCCTGCGCCACATCCTGCCGAACACGGTGGCGCCGATTCTCGTGCAGGCCACCTACATCTGCGCGGCCGCGATGATCATCGAGGCCATTCTGTCCTTCGTCGGCGCCGGCACGCCGCCGTCGGTGCCGAGCTGGGGAAACATCATGGCCGAAGGCCGCACGCTGTGGCAGGTCAAGCCGCATGTGCTGCTGTTCCCGGCCGTCTTCCTGTCGCTCACCGTGCTCGCCGTGAACCTGCTCGGCGACGGCCTGCGTGACGCGCTCGATCCGCGGCAGGCGGGGAGGATCTGATGGCCCTGCTCGAAGTCGACCGGCTGCAGACGCAGTTCGAAACGGAGCGCGGCCTGGTCCGCGCCGTCGAAGGCCTCAGCTTCAGCATCGAGGCGGGTCAGACATTGGCCATCGTCGGCGAGTCCGGCTGCGGCAAGTCCGTCACCTCGATGTCGATTCTCAGGCTGCTGCCCTCGCAGACCACCCATATGGCCGGCGCGGTGCGGCTCAACGGCGAGGATCTGCTGAAGGCATCCGAAGCGGCGATGCGCCGCATCCGCGGCAACGAGATCAGCATGATCTTCCAGGAGCCGATGAGCAGCCTCAATCCGGTGCTGACCGTCGGCTACCAGATCGGCGAGAGCCTGCGGCTGCATCAGGGCCTGTCCAAGGCCGCGGCGCGCGCCCGTGCCGTCGACATGCTGCGCGCCGTCGGCATCCCGGCCGCCGAGCGGCGCGTGGACGACTATCCGCACCAGCTGTCCGGCGGCATGCGCCAGCGCGTGATGATCGCCATGGCGCTGGCCTGTGAGCCGAAACTGCTGATCGCGGACGAGCCGACCACCGCGCTCGACGTGACCATTCAGGCGCAGATCCTGGACGTCATGCGCGGCCTGCAGCAGAAGACCGGCCTGGCCATTCTGCTGATCACCCACGACCTGGGCGTCGTCGCCGAGATGGCGCAGCGCGTGGTCGTCATGTACGCCGGCCGCAAGGTCGAGGAAGCCGATGCGGTCGATCTCTTCGATCATCCGCTGCACCCGTACACGCAGGGCCTGCTCGGCGCGCTGCCGCGACTGGGGTCGTCGCTGCAGTCCGAGGCCGGCGGAAGCGGGGCCGGTGGAAGCGAAGGCGACGGGACCGAAGCTGGAGGCGTGACGAGCCGGCTGGCCGAGATTCCCGGTTCGGTGCCGCCGCTGAACCGCCGCATCGAGGGCTGCGCATTCGCCGGGCGCTGCCCCAGGGAGCGCGAGGTCTGTCGCCAGGTCGCTCCCGCCGTGCGTCCGTGGGTGGCCGATCACCTGGTCGCCTGCCACTTCGTCGAGCCCGCCGAGCCCCTCGGGTCTCTCGGTTCGCGCGAGCCGCTCGAATCCCTCGAGCCCCGGATGACTCCGCAATGAGCGCCTCCAGCCCGGCCCTGCTTCAGGTCGATCAACTCAAGAAGCACTTCCCCGTGCACAGCGGCCTGCTGCGCCGCGAGACCGGCCGCGTGTACGCGGTGGACGGCGTCTCGTTCGCCATCCGGCGCGGGCGCACGCTGTCGCTGGTCGGTGAGAGCGGCTGCGGCAAGTCCACCATCGGCCGCACCGTGCTGCGGCTGACCGAACCGACCTCCGGCGAGATCCGGCTCGACGGCGAGCGCATCGACCGGCTGTCGGCGCGCGGACTGCGGCCGATCCGGCGCCGCATCCAGGTGGTCTTCCAGGATCCGTTCAGCAGCCTGAATCCGCGGCTGCGCGTGCGCGACATCCTGGCCGAGCCGCTGGTCAACTTCGGCGTGGCCAAGGGGCGCGCCGGCCTGGACGAACGCATCGCCGCGCTGATGACCATGGTGGGATTGCCCGCCGACGCGATGTCGCGCTATCCGCATGAATTCTCCGGCGGCCAGCGGCAGCGCATCGGCATCGCACGCGCGCTGGCGCCGGAGCCCGACCTGATCGTCTGCGACGAGGCGGTGTCCGCGCTCGACGTCTCGGTCAAGGCGCAGATCGTCAACCTGCTGTCGGACCTGCAGCGCCGGCTCGGACTGGCGCTTCTCTTCATCAGCCACGACCTGGCCATCGTCGAGCATCTGACGCACGATGTGGCCGTCATGTATCTCGGCAAGATCGTCGAGGTCGCGCCGCGCCGCGCGCTGTTCGCGCGGCCGCATCATCCGTATACCGAAGCGCTGCTGTCGGCGGTGCCGCTTCCGGATCCGCGGGCCGTGCGCCGCCGCATCGTGCTGCAAGGCGACGTGCCCAGCCCCATGGCGCCGCCGCAGGGCTGCCGCTTCCACACGCGCTGTCCGTATGCGTTCGAGCGCTGCCGCGTGGAAGAGCCGATGCTCCGGCCCTTGGGCGCATCCGGGCAGATGGCGGCCTGCCATCTCGACGAACTGCCCGCCATCCATAGAGGGAACTGACATGAGCCGCTACGCCCTGCGCAACTTCGCGCTGCTGGACACCGACCTCGGCCGCCTGCAGTCGGGCTGCGAGGTGCTGGTCGAGGACGAGCTGGTGACTCGCGTCGAGCGCGGCCGCATCGACGTGCGCGACGCCGAAGTCATCGACCTGGGCGGCAGGACGCTGATGCCCGGCCTCATCGACTGCCACGTCCACATCCATCCCAGCATCCTGCCGACGCATCCGACCATGCTGCCGTCGCTGCTGAGCGCGCATGCGGGAGCCTCGCTGCAGAAGATGCTGATGCGCGGCTTCACCACCGTGCGCGATGCGGGCGGTGCGGACGCCGGCCATCGCAAGGCGGTCGAATGCGGGCTCTTCACGGGTCCGCGGCTGTTCGTCGCGGGGCGCGCCATCAGCCAGACCGGCGGGCACGGCGATTCACGCGCGATGTCCGACCAGATGCCGCTGTGCGCGTGCACGCATTTGATGGGCGGCATCGGCCGCATCGCCGACGGTGTGCCCGAGGTCAGGCGCGCCGTGCGCGACGAGATCCGGCAAGGCGCGGACCAGATCAAGGTCATGGCCGGCGGCGGCGTGGCCACCGAGGCCGATCCCATCGATCATCTGCAGTATTCGATGGAGGAGCTGGAGGCGATCGTCGACGAGGCGAAGCGCGCGAACCGCTACGTGATGGCGCACGTCTACACCGCCGAAGGCATCCGGCGCTGCATCGAAGCCGGCATCCGCACCATCGAGCACGGCAGCCTGCTCGACGAGCCGACGGCGAAGCTGATGGCCGAGGCCGGCGCCTACCTGTCGCCGAATCTGCTGGTCTACCGCCTCATCGCCGAACGCGGCGAAGAGTTCGGCTACAACTCGACGCACATCGCGAAGGGCAAGGAGATCCTCGCGCAGGGGACGCGCGGACTGGAACTGGCGAGGCGCTACGGCGTCAAGACCGCCTTCTCCAGCGATCTGCCGCAGAAGACCTCGGTCTACCAGGGCGACGAGTTCCTGGTGCGCGCGCAGGCCGTTCCAGCGGCCGAGATCCTCCGCAGCGCCACCATCGTCAATGCCGAGATCGTGCGCATGTCCGGACGGCTGGGCGTGATCGCGCCGGGCGCTTATGCCGACATGCTGGCCGTCGACGGGAATCCGCTGGAAGACATCGGCCTGCTGTCGAATCAGGGCGAGCATCTGTCGATGATCATGAGAGGAGGCGTGCCGTACAAGCTGCGTCTGTCGCAGACGGCGTGATGCGGGCGATCGCGGTGAGCCTTCCTGTGCACCTTTCTGCGGCCCTGCGGGGCATTGCGGTCAAGACACGGCGCGGCAGCCTGCCGATACTCGAACGGCTAGATCGTGAATCCAATTCTGAGCGGTATCCGAGGAATCAATAGATGCGAGAGCCAACGAGCGTCGTCATTCGCGGCGGAACAGTAGTCGACGGCAGCGGCGGCGATCCATTCGAAGCCGACGTCCGGATCGAGAACGGGAAGATCGTCGAGCTGGGCACCGTGAAGGCGCGCGGCGAGCTGGAGATCGATGCGCGCGACAAGCTCGTCACGCCGGGCTTCATCGACGTGCATACCCACTACGATGCGCAGGTCACCTGGGGCGGGGAGCTTTCGCCGTCGTCGTGGCACGGCGTCACCACGGCGCTGATGGGCAATTGCGGCGTCGGCCTGGCACCCTGCGGTCCCGAGCAGCGCCAGATGCTGGTCGAGCTGATGGAGGGCATCGAGGACATTCCGCAGCCCATCCTCATCGAAGGCGTGCCGTGGACGTGGGAGACTTTCCCCCAGTACCTCGACGCGCTCGCCGCCGGCCGCTATGACATCGACGTCGGTACGCAGGTGCCGCATTCGCCGCTGCGCCTGTACGTGATGGGCGAGCGCGCGATGAACCACGAGATCGCGACGCCCGAGGAGTGCGCGCGCATGGCCGAGCTGGCCGCCGAGGGCATGCGGGCCGGCGCGCTGGGCTTCACCACCTCCCGGGCCAGCCGTCACAAGACGCTCGATGGCCGGCAGACGCCGACGCTGCATGCCGCCGAGGACGAGATCGCCACGATAGGCCGCGCGCTGAACGGATTCGGGCGCAGCTGGGTCCAGGTCATCTGCGACTTCGATCAGCCGAAGGAAGAGTTCGAGATGCTGCGCAACGTGGCGCGGCGGACCGGACAGCCGCTGGTGGTGTCGCTGCTGCAGCGCGAGGAGTATCCGCAGCTCTGGCGCGACCTGCTCGGCTACATGGAAGAGGCCAATGCCGAGGGTCTGGACATCCGCGGGCAGGTGATGGGCCGGCCCATAGGTCTGATGTTCGGCTTCGAGCTCGCGTCGTGCCCGTTCAGCGGCCGGCCGAGCTACGACGCGATCCTCAACCTGCCGCTGGCGCAGAAGATGACGTATCTGCGCGATCCTGCGTATCGCGCGCGTCTTCTCGCGGAGCAGCCGCGGACCCCGGAGCTTGCGGCGCGCTTCAACTCGTGGGACCGCATCTTTCCGCTGGGCGACCCGCCGAACTACGAGCCGCCGACCGAGCTGAGCATCGCGGCGCAGGCGAGCCGCCTGGGGGTCGATCCGGCCGCCCTGTGCTACGACCTGCTCATGCAGGACGATGGCCGCGCCATCCTGCAGCGGCCTATCATCAACTATGCCGAAGGCTCGCTGGATCCGGTCTGCGCGATGCTCGAGCACAAGCACACGCTGATCGGGCTCAGCGATGCCGGCGCGCACGTGGCCACGGTCTGCGATGCCAGCTCGACGACGCAGCTGATCACGCACTGGACGCGCGATCGGTCGCGCGGCAGACGCCTGCCGCTGCCGTGGGTCATCCGGCGGCTCACGTCGGACGGCGCGCAGGCGATCGGCCTGAGCGATCGCGGCCGGATCGCGGTCGGCATGAAGGCGGATCTCAACGTGCTGGACTACGACCGGCTCGAGATCACGCCTCCGCAGGTGCTGTACGACCTGCCCGGCGGCGGCAAGCGGCTCATCCAGCGATCGCGCGGCTACGTGACGACGCTGCTCTCCGGCGTGCCCGTTCACTTCGACGGAGAGGAGACCGGCCTGCATCCCGGCAGGCTGGTTCGCGGCATGCGTTGACGCTTTCAGCTAATCCCGCCGTGAAGGCCCGGCTGCGGCACGCCGCCGAGGGTCTGCGGCGGTTCATTTCATCCGACTGCCAAGGTGACTCATGAAACTGGCTTCGACGACCCGACTGCTGACCGCGTGCGGTCTGGCGATGGCCTGCCTCGGGAGCTTCGCGCAAGCGCAGAATCCCGCCTCCGTGATCCGCTTCATTCCGATGTCGGAAGTGGTCAACTTCGATCCGATCATGGAGGTGACGCGAAGCTCGTCGCAGCACGGCTACATGATCTACGACACGCTGTTCAGCCTGGACGCGCGCGGCGTGCCGCAGCCGCAGATGGTGGAGAGCTACAAGGCCGACGCGAGCGGCCGGACCTATACGATGGTGCTGCGGCCGCGCCTGAAGTTCCATGACGGAAGCGCGGTGACCGCCGCCGACGCGGTGGCATCGATCGACCGCTGGGCAAAGAAGGACACGCTCGGCAAGCGTCTGGCCGCCCTGGGCCTGAAGGCGGCGGTCGTCGACGAGCGCACCTTCACGGTGACGACCGACAAGCCTTCGTCGCTGGTCCTCACGGCGTTCGCGAAACCGACCGGCAGCCCGCTGTTCGTCATGCGGGCGAAGGACGCGGCCAACGAGCCGACGCAGCGTGTGACGGCCAACATCGGCTCCGGCCCGTTCCGCTTCGTGGCCGGCGAATACGTGCCCGGCAGCAAGATCGTCTACGAGCGCAACGCGGACTACGTTCCGCGCGCCGAGCCGGCCAGCTTCCTGGCGGGCGGCAAGCGGGTGCACGTCAACCGCGTCGAGTTCCGCATCATCACCGATCCGTCGACGGCCACGGCCGCGCTGGCCTCGGGCGAGGTCGACATCTACGAGGCACCGCCGGCCGATCTGCTGCCGCAGCTGCAGCGCTCGAAGGAGGTCGTCACCAAGGTGATCGACAAGGGCGGCATCATGACCGTGATCCGTCCGAACACGCTGCAGCCGCCGTTCGACAACGTGCTGGCCCGGCGCGCGCTGCTGCACGCGGTCGACCAGTCCGACTACGTGCAGCTGATGGGCGGCGCCAAAGGTGAATTTGCCCGGCAGTGCCACTCGTTCCTCGGCTGCGGCTTCGAGGGATACAGCGAGGCCGGCATGGACGAGTTCAAGAAGCCGAGCACGGAGAAGGCCAAGGCGCTTCTCAAGCAGGCCGGCTACAAGGGCGAGCCCATCATCGTGATGCATCCGATGGAGTACCCGCCGATCACCGACCAGACCTCTGTCGCGGTCGAGCAGCTGCGCAAGGCGGGCTTCAACGTGCAGCCGATGTCCATGGACTGGGCCGCGCTGACCGCCCGCCGTGCGAACCGCGGGCCCGCGCCGGAAGGCGGCTGGAACCTGTTCCTCACCTACACCTACTCGTTCAACATGGCCTCGCCGGCGCTGAACTTCTATCTGGCCTCGCCGTGCGGCGGCGGTGGCTGGTTCGGCTGGCCGTGCGACAAGAAGATCGAAGCGCTGACCGACGAGTGGATGGCCGAAGTCGACCTGAGCAAGCGCTCGGCGATCGAACGGCAGATCCATCTGCAGGCGCGCGAGTCGCTGCCCTACGTGCCGGTGTCGCAGAGCTTCTCGCCGGTGGCGTACCGCAAGAACATCGTCGATCTGATGGAGGTTCCGGCCACCGTGTTCTGGAACGTCCGCAAGACGGCGAAATAGGGCGGCGCGCCGCGGCCCCGACCCCTTCAGCGTTGCAAGGAGCAAGGCATGCATGACACTGTCATCAAGGATGCCGTTATCGTCGACGGCACGGGATCGGCGCCGGTGAACGGTGACCTGGCGATCTCGCAGGGCAAGATCGTCGCCATCGGCTCGGACCTCGGCGCGGCGCGGAACGTCGTCGACGCCGGCGGACTGGCGTTGATGCCGGGCATCATCGACGGCCATACCCATCTGGATGCGCAGCTCACCTGGGACCCGTTCGCGGATCCGTGCACGTCGCTGGGCGTCACCTCCGTCGTCATCGGCAACTGCGGCTTCACGATCGCGCCCTGCAAGCCCGCCGACCGCGACCTGACGATGCGCAACCTGACGCAGGTCGAGGGCATGCCGCTGGAGGCGCTGCGCGCCGGCATCCGCTGGGAGTTCGAGACCTTTCCGCAGTACCTGGCGATGCTGGAGCAGGTAGGCGTGGGGCCGAACGTCGCTTCCTTCGCCGGCCATTCGTCGATCCGTACCTACGTGATGGGCGAGGAAGCGAGCCAGCGTACCGCCACGCCGGAGGAGCTGGACCGGATGGCGCAGCTCGTGCGCGAGGCCATGGCCGCGGGAGCGGTCGGGTTCTCGACGACGATCGCCAAGAATCACAACGGCGACGGCGGCCACCCGATGCCGTCGCGGCTGGCGGGCTTCGACGAGATGCAGGCGCTGGCCGAAGCGATGGGCAGCGCGGGCCGCGGCGTGTTCATGATCACGCGCGGCTCCGGCGCGACGGTCAGCGTCAGCCAGGTGGCGCAGTTCACCGAGAGCTGCGGCCGCCCCGTGCTGATCGCCGGCTTCCTCTACAACCCGGCCTACCCGGACGGCCATCTGAAGGACTTGAGCGAAGTGGCCGAGGCGCGCGCCGCCGGCCGCAGGATCTGGGGCGAAGTGTCGTGCTGCCCGCTGACGATGGACTTCACGCTGGAGTTTCCGTACTTCCTCGAGGCCTACTCGGCCTGGAAGCCGGCGATGAAGGTCAAGGGGGCCGCGCTGAAGGAACTGTATCGCGACACCGCGTTCCGCGAAGCGATGAAGCGCGACCTGGACGCCATGCGCGGCTCGCTGGCCTTCAGCAGCCAGTGGGACAAGGTGCTGGTGGTCGAGGCCGCGCTGCCTCGGAACGCGGCACTGGAAGGGCGCAGTATCCAGTCCATCGCCAGCGAGCGCGGCGTGCATCCGCTGGACTGCTTCCTGGACCTGGGCATCGCCGAGGACCTGCGGACGACCTTCGTCGTCCATCTGCAGAACGCCGATGAAGAAGCTGTCGCGCCGCTGCTGACCGATCGCAACAACTACATCTCGCTGTCCGACGCGGGCGCGCACACCTCGCTGTTCTGCGACGCCGGCTTCGGCCTGCACCTGCTCGGCCACTGGGTGCGCGAGAAGGGCGTGATGACGCTGCAGGAGGCCGCGTTCCGTCTGACCGGCCAGCCGGCGTCGATCTTCGGCTTTCCGGGCCGGGGCCGGCTGCTGCCGGGTTATGCGGCCGACCTGCTGCTGTTCGATCCGGCCACCGTCGGACGTGCGCCCAGCCGGCGCGTGCGCGACTTTCCCGGCGCTGCGTCGCGCCTGACGTCCAGCCCCACGGGCGTGCATGGCGTATGGGTCAATGGCCGGCAGATCGCCGACGGCCGCGGCGTGCGCCAGGATGCGGCGCGGGCCGGACAGATCATCCGCTCCTTCACCCACTGAAGGCCGGTTCGCAGACCGCGTATCGACCAGGAGAGAGATCATGGCACTCAGGCCCTTCGTCCAGGCGGCGCGCCGCGCTGGCTGCGTCGCGCTGTTCACGCTTGCCGCCGCCGCATCGGCGCAACCGGCCGCGGATGCGTCGCGCACGATCCGCTTCGTACCGTTCGGCGAACCCACCAACTTCGACCCGATCATGGAAGTGACGCGCGCCACCAATGCGCACGCCTACATGATCTACGACACGCTGTTCGCGCAGGACGTGAACGGCAAACCGCAGCCGCAGATGGTCGATGCGTACACGCTGTCTCCGGACGGCCGCGTCTACACGATGACGCTGCGCAAGGGGATGAAGTTCCATGACGGCTCGCCGGTGACCGCGAACGATGCGGTCGCGTCGATACGGCGCTGGGCCAAGCGCGACGTGCTTGGCAAGAAGCTGGTGGAGATGGGTCTGCAGGTCGACGCAGTCGACAGCCTGACGTTCACCGTCGCGACCAAGCAGCCGACGCAGCTGGTGCTGTCCGCGTTCGCCAAGCCGACGTCGAGCTCGGTGTTCGTGATGCGCGCCGTCGACGCGGCCAAGGAGCCTACGCAGCAGGTCACGGCGAACATCGGCTCCGGGCCCTTCCGCTTCGTCGCGAAGGAGTATCAGCCGGGGCATCAGATCGTTTACGAGCGCAACCCCGACTACGTGCCTCGCGCCGAACCGCCGAGCTATCTCGCGGGCGGCAAGCGGGTGAACGTCGACCGCGTGATCTTCAGGTTTATCCGCGATGCGGGCACCGCCGTCGCCGCGCTGAAGGCCGGCGAGATCGACATCTACGAGTCCCCGCCGCCCGACCTGATCACCGAGCTGAAGAGCGACCCCAAGCTGTCAGTCCGCGTGCTGGACAAGGGCGGCATCTCGGGGATCATCCGCATCAACCATACACAGCCGCCGTTCGACAATCCCAAGGTCCGCCAGGCGCTGCTGGCCGCCATCAACCAGCAGGACTACGTAGCCGTCGCCGGCGCCGGCGATCCCGCGAACGCCAAGGAGTGCTTCGCGTTCCTCGGCTGCGGCTTCCCCGGTTTCAGCGAGGCCGGCATGGAGTCGCTGCGCAAGTTCGACCGCGAGCGAGCCCGGCGCATGCTGCGCGAATCGGGCTACAAGGGCGAGCCGGTCCTGTTCATGCATCCGATGGACCTGCCGCCGCTCACCGACCTGACTTCGGTGGCCATCGAGCACATGAAAGCGGCGGGCTTCAACGTCAATGCGATGTCCATGGACTGGGCCACCGTCACGCAGCGTCGCGCGAAGAAGGAAGCGCCGTCCGCCGGCGGATGGAACGCGTTCCTGAGCCAAACTTACTCGTTCAACATGGCTTCGCCGGCGCTCAACTTCTTCCTGGCGGCGCCGTGCCAGGGCGGTGGCTGGTTCGGCTGGCCCTGCGATCCGAAACTCGAAGCGCTGCGCGAGCGCTGGATGGCCGAGACGGACGCCGGCAAGCTGCGCGCGGTCGAGCGCGAGATCCAGATGCAGGCCGTCGACAGCGTGCCCTTCGTGCCCATCGTCCAGTTCTTCACGCCGGTGGCCTATCGCAATACGCTGGCCAATCTGGTGGAGGCGCAGAGCACGGTGTTCTGGGGCGTGACCAAGGGGCGCTGACCGGGCCTCGCTGCCGGCGCTGACCGGGCGTCGCCGCCGCCGCTGACGGGGCGCCGCCGTCGTCGGCCCTTCTCAGTGCGCCGCGCCGGAGAAATCCTGCGGGACGGTGCATCGCGCCACGCGCACCTGTCGATTGCCCGCCGGCGTATTGCGGCTGCGCCCGACGAAGCGCGGTGTGCCGTCGGTGATCACCGCGCAGACCGCCGCGATGTCGCCGTTGCGCAGCGCATCCAGCGGATCTGACTTCGATCCGCCCACGCAGGCGTCGATCAGCACCAGGTCGGCATCCTTGCCGACCTGCAGGAAGCCGCTGTTGATGCCGTAGACGCGAGCATTGTTGCCGGTGGCGGCCGCGATCGCCCATTCGACCGGCATGTCGGTCAGGCTGGCCAGATGCGTGATGGTGTACATCATGCCCAGCGGCATGATGCCGCTGCCGGTGGGCGTGTCGGTGGCGA
>JBFWXS010000034.1:33308-53406 GCA_050187175.1 Burkholderiaceae bacterium | reverse complement strand
CAGCGCCGCGCCCACTGGGGCCACACGCCATGCGCGCCGAGCGCGCCCGTGCGACGCCCAGCCGCAGCGCCCCGCCCACGCCTTTGCCCGCCACAACCGTGGCACGCCACACGACCGCCGCACTCCCGATCTTTTTATCCGGATTGAAACCGCACCCGAATAAACCCTATTTACAGTCTGTAATTTCAATGAGATGATAATTATCGTCCAACGCCGCAAGCGTTTTTCAACTGCACGAAATTGGAGACCTTCATGTCCATCCAGCGAATCGAATCCGGCAAACGCCTCAGCGAAGTCCTCGTCCACGACGGCCGGGCCTTCATCAGCGGCCAGATTCCCGACGACACCTCGGTCGACATCCAGGGCCAGACGCGGCAGGTGCTGGACAGCATCGACCGCCTGCTGAAGCTCGCCGGCACCGACAAATCCAAGATTCTGTTCGCCAACATCTGGCTGCGCCACGGCGACGATTTCGCGGCCATGAACGAAATCTGGGAAGCCTGGATCACCCCCGGCTGCGCCCCGGCCCGCGCCACTGTCGGCTCGCCGCTGGTCGGCCCCGATTCGCTGCGCATCGAAATCGCGCTGCAAGCCGCTGTCTGACCCCGGCTCCGATCCCCCGATCCCCGTCTGATCCTTCGGCCGTCGCCCGCCCCCTGACCGCCGCCGACGCCGGCGGCGGCGCCCTTCCAAGGAAACCGTCATGATCCGCATGCCCTGGCGCCTGCGCGCCGCCGCCGTCGTCGCTGCCACCGCCGCGCTGCTCGGCACCGCTCCGGCCGCCGCTCAAAGCAACAAGCTGAAACTGGCGATCACCACGATAGGCTGGTCCTACGTGCCGGTGCTGGTGGCCGAGAAGCTCGGCTTCTACAAGCAGGAAGGCGTCGACGTCGAGATCATCAATACGGGCGGGGGCGCCAAGGCCGCGGCGGCGCTCGCCGGCGGCAGCGTCGATCTGTTCGGCACCGACGCGGGCTTCGCGCTGAAGGCGCGCGCTCGCGGCGCCGACGTCCAGCTGGTCGGCGCCTGCATGACCGAGTACGCGACCAATATCGTCACCTCGCGCGCCTGGGCCGACAAGCACGGCATCAACGAGCGCAGCACGTACCAGGACAAGCTGCGCGCGCTCAAGGGCGTGACCGTCGGCGTGCTGTCGCGCGGCAGCGGCCACGAGCAGCTGGTCCGCTTCCTGGCCCGCGAAGGCAGTATCGACGCGGACCGCGAAATGAACATCACCGCCATGGGCACGTCCGACGCGACGCTGGCGGCGTTCATGCAGAACCGCATCCAGGCCTTCGTGCATTCGGCACCGATCGGCGAGCGCGCCGTGAAGGATCACAGCGGCGTGATGCTGTTCAACATGAGCAAGGGCGACGCCAAGCCGCTGCAAGGCTTCCTCTACACCGCCTTCGTCGGCCGCGAGAGCTGGATCAAGTCGAACGGCGATCTGCTGGTGCGCTTCCTGCGTGCGCAGCAGCGCGCGCTGAACGCGCTGCATGATCCGGTGCAGTCGGTGAAGGCGCGCGACGCGCTGCACGCCGCCTACTTCTCGAAGCTGGAACCCGAGTTCTGGGCCTTCGTCTGGGACAGCAACCTGGCGGCGTTTCCCAAGAGCGTCGAGATGAACGAGCATCAGCTGCGCCAGGCCGCCGAACTGGTATCGATGTTCCAGACCGAGCCGGTGCCGCCCGCGCTGGTCCAGGCGAGCTGGACCAATACCTACGCCCAGCGCGCCGCCGCGGAGCTGGCCAAGGCCGGCGCGCGCTGAGCGCCGCCATCGGCCCCACGTCGAGGAGCGTGACATGCCTGCCCTGATCGAGTTCGATTCCGTCGGCAAGTCGTTCACCACGCCGACCGGCACCGTGCACGCCGTGCAGCGCATCGACCTGGCCGTGCAGCGCGGCGAGTTCGTGACGCTGGTCGGGCCGTCCGGCTGCGGCAAGTCGACGCTGCTGAACATGACCGCGGGGCTGTTCGCCCCCACCAGCGGCGAGGTGCGCTATGACGGCCAGCGCGTCGCCGGCTACAACCGCCGCACCGGCTACATGACGCAGAACGACCATCTGCTGCCATGGCGGGACGTGGCCGGCAACATCGCCGTGCCGTTCGAGATCGCGGGCCTCACCAAGGCGCAGGCCGCCGAGCGCGTACGGCCGCTGATCGAACTCGTGGGCCTGACCGGCTTCGAGCGCTCGTATCCGGTGCAGCTGTCGGGCGGCATGCGCAAGCGCGCGGCGCTGGCGCGGCTGCTGGCCTACGACCCCGAGACACTGCTGCTCGACGAGCCGTTCGCGGCACTCGATGCGCAACTGCGGCTGCGCATGCAGATCGAGCTGCGCCAGATCGCGCGCAAGCTGAACAAGACCGTGCTGTTCGTCACGCATGATCTCGACGAAGCCGTGGCGCTGGCTGATCGCGTGGTCATCTTCAGCGGCCGCCCCGGCGCCATCCGGCACGTCGTCGATTCGACGCTGCCGCGTGAACGCGATCTGATGTCGCTGCGCCGCAATCACGCCTATACCGAGCAGACCGCCGAACTGTGGGAGCTGCTGGCTCCCGAAGTCGAAGAAGTCCGATGAGCACGACCCCAAGCACTTCAGCCATGTCGATGAGCCCCGCATCGTCCTCGCCGCGCAGCACCGCCACTGGCGGGTCCCACGCGGCACCGGACGGCGTGCCGGACGCCGCGCCGCCGGCACGTCCCGTCCAGTGGCGCAAACACCTCGCGCGCCTGCTGCTGCTGGTCGTGATCCTCGGCGGCTGGGAGCTGGCCTCGGGCCGGCTGGTGCCGGTGTTCTTCGCCAGCAAGCCGTCGCTGATCGCGCAGGCGCTGTGGGTCTGGATCCGCGACGGCAGCCTGTTCTTCCACATGGCGATCACGGCGCTCGAAGCCTTCGCGGGCTTCGCGATCGGCGGCGCGCTCGGCATGCTGGTCGGTACCGCCCTCGGCCGCTCGCAGGCGCTGGCCGATCTGCTGGACCCGTTCATCATGGCCTTCTACAGCCTGCCGAAAGTGGCGCTGGCGCCGCTGTTCATCCTGTGGCTGGGCATCGGCCTGGAGATGAAGATCGCGCTGACTGCGGCGATCGTGTTCTTCCTGGTGTTCCTGAACACCTATACCGGCGTGCGCAACGTCAGCCGCGAACTCGAATCGATCCTGTATCTGATGGGCGCCAACGAGCGGCACGTGCTGACCAAGGTGGTGCTGCCGTCGGCGGTGACCTGGGTCTTCGCGGGCCTGCGCATCTCGGTCCCGTACGCGCTGATCGGCGCCATCGTCGGTGAGCTGATGGCATCGAATCAGGGGCTCGGTTCGCTGCTCGTGCTGTCGCAGGGGCAGCTCGACACCGCCGGCGTGTTCGCATCGCTGGTCGCGATCATGCTGCTGGCCTTCGTGCTGAACCAGGCCGTCAAGTACGCGGAGCAGAAGCTCACGCCGTGGAAGGCCGCCGAGGAGCGGCGCGAACTGACGATCTGATCTGACCATCGCCGCCATGTCGACCGACTTCGAACAAACTCTCACGCACGGCTCGATCCGCGACATTGGCGCGCTGCTGCGCCGGCGTGCGCTGTCGGTCAGCGAATTGCTCGACTGGACTCTGCGGCGCATCGAGGCACTCGATCGCGGCGCGGCCGGCTGCAATGCCGTGCGAGCGATCGCCGATGACGCGGTCGAGGCCGCCCGCCGCGCCGACGCCGCGTTCGGTGACGGCAGCTCGCTGCCGCCGCTGTTCGGAATTCCGGTCCTGCTCAAGGACAATATCCTCGCCGGCCCGACGATGCCGGCCAGCGCCGGCGTTCGCGCGCTGGCTGAATGGCGGCCGTCCTACAAGGCGACGCTGGTCCGCAAGCTCGAACGCGCGGGGGCGCTCATCGTCGGCAAGGCCAATCTGTGCGAGCTCGCCGACTACGTCTCCGATGTGATGCCGGCCGGCTTCAGCGGCGCCGGCGGGCTGGTCGTCAATCCGTTGACGAAGCGCGGCTACGAGCGCGGCCAGGGCTCCAGCGTCGGCTCGGCCGCCGCCGTTGCGGCGCGGCTGGTGCCGCTGGCGATCGGCAGCGAAACGCAGAATTCGATCCAGACGCCGTGCGCCGTTTCGGGCGTGGCCGGCTTCAAGCCCAGCGTCGGCATGATCAGCCGCGCCGGCATGGTGCCGCTGGTGCCCAGCCAGGACACCGCCGGCCCGATCACGCGCAGTTTCGACGACGCCGCGCTGGCGTTCGCATGCATGGCGGGCGCGGACTGCCGCGACACCGCAACGCTCGGCTGGCCGCCGCTGACCGGCGCCTGGTCTGCCGGCGCATGGTCCGCCGGCGCGTGGTCTACCGAGGCTTGGCCCGCCGGCGACCGGCCCGCCGGCGATTTCTCCCGCGGCAGCGGCCCTGAAGACGGACGGCCGCGTGGCCGCGGGCTTGCCGGCGTGCGCATCGGCATACCCCGGCTGGGTGTCGGCGACGGCCTGCCCACCGCGCAGGCCGATGCGTTCGACTCGGTGCTGCGCGCGCTGGCTGCCGCCGGCGCAGTCATCGTCGACCCCTGCGAGCTGCCCGGCGCGCCGACGCTGCGCGGCACGCGCTCCTGCGTCTTCCCCGCCGAGTTCCACGCCGCCTTCGATGCATTCCTGCACGACCACGGCGCGCCCTGCGGCATCGCTTCGCTGCGCGATCTGATCGCGTGGAACGAGGCGCATCCGGAGGCGATTCCCTATGGCCAGTCGCTGCTGATCGCGGCCAGCCAGGCCCCCGAGCTCGACAGCGACACCTACCGCCGCGACCGCGCGCTCGACCTGCTGCTGACTCGCCAGGGCGGCATCGACGCCGCCTTCGCGTCACAGCGCGTGGAGCTGCTGCTGGCACCGATGAGCGTCGCCGCCCGCATCACCGGCAAGGCCGGCGCGCCGGTGGCGGCGATTCCCGCCGGCAAGGACCGCGACGGCGCCGCCTTCGCGGTCACCGCCATCGCGCGGCCCGGCGACGATCACCATCTGCTGGCGCTGGCCGGCGCAATCGAGGGTATCCTCGACGAACGGTTCGGCGCATCCGCGCCTGGCTGGCTGTCTGTCCGCTGATCCGCGAGAGCATCGTCATGCCTATAGGCATCTACATCGAATACACGCCCCACCCGCACTGCTACGACGAGCTGGTGCGCCGTCTGCGCGAAGAAGGCGAGACCTGCATGCGCGAGGACGAAGGCTGCCTGCGCATGGAGCTGGCCACGCCGCAGAAGGCGGACGGCCGCGTGCTGCTGATCGAGCTGTGGCGCGACCGCGCCGCCATCGAGGCGCACCAGAACAAGCCCGGCCACACGCATGCCTGGCAGGACGCGCTGCTGCAGGACAAGCGCGTCGTCGTCTGCGACGTCATCGCGTCGCCGCCGAAGGAAGGCTGAGGGCCTTCCCTCCGGACGTTCAGGCCCGCCGCGCGCCGGCTCCCGCCGCGGCCGCGGCGCCGCCGCGCTTCGCGCGCGGCTCGTCGGCCGGCACTCGCGCCGCGGCGGCCAGCGTGTCCAGCGCCCCATACAGCAGCTTGCGCTCCGCCTGATTCAGGCTGGCCAGGAACTGGTCATTGCTGCGCATCGCGATCGTCCACAGCTTGCGATGCAGCGCGCGCCCTTGCGCGGTCAGCTGCAGATCGACGCTGCGCGCATCGTCGGTCGGCTTCTTCACGATCAGGTCCGACTCGCACATCCGGCTGACCAGCCGGCTCGCCTGGCCGAAGTCCAGGCCGGCGTGCCGCGACAGCGCCTTCACCGACAGCGGCCCATAGGTGTTGACCAGCACCAGCACCCGCCATTCCGGCAGCGTGATCTCGGCCGCCGACTCCAGCCGCTTCAACAGGCTGCGAGACAACAGGTTGGAGACGACGGACAGGCGGTAAGACAACAAATGATCGAGATCCGCCTGGCTCGGATCGATCCGCACGACGCGGGAAGTGCTGGCCATGTTCAAGCTTGCTCCATGCTGATTGCGATATCAGTTGACGCAATCATAGTTGAGTCCCGCAAGCGAGCGGCGCGGCCTTCCCGGCGGCGCCCGGCGCGGCCCGGCCCGCCGCGGTCTGGCTCGCCGCTCCGCCGTGTGCCGCTCCGCCGTGTGCCGCCCCTCCGTCCGGCGTCTCACCATGCGTCCCCCCGCCGTCCGCCAGCCCGGCCTCCGTTCCGCGCTGCCCCGAAAGCTGCGCCAGGCTGCGGCCGCGCAGGTCCTTCCAGCGACGCTGCTTCAGCTCGAACCGCTCGACGCTGCCCAGCGGCACCAGCTGCACGTCGAAGCTCACGTGGAAGCTGGCCTTCAGCCCGGCGCTCAACCGCGCCGCCAACCCCTCGGCCCGCGCGTCGCCGTGAGCCTCGACACGCACGACAGCGCGTTCGCGCCCGCGTTCATCCAGCAGCACCGTCGCGTTGAACTCGTCCACGCCCGGATCGGCCAGGATGTAGGCGTCCAGCTCGTGCGTCCACAGGTTGACGCCCTTGATGCGCAGCATGTCGTCGTAGCGAGCGATCGTGCCGCACTCCAGCGCGGTGAACTGCCGTCCGCAGCGGCACTGGCCGTGGCCCAGGTAGCGGACGCGGTCCCCCATCCGGTAGCGCAGCACCGGCGAGGCCTCGCGCCACAGCTGCGTGATCACCAGCTCGCCTTCGTCGCCTTCGCGAACGTGCTCGCCGGTCTGCGGGTCCAGCACTTCAGTAATGAAGGCCTGGTCGTAGCAGTGCAGCACGCCCCGCTGGGGGCCGGTGCGCACGCCGTGCTCGCAGGTGCCCGCGACCACCGCGCCAGCCTGGCTGCAGCCGTAAACCTCGTGCATGGGCGCGCCGAAGAAATCTTCGATGGCTTCGACGAAGTCCAGCGGATAGGCGCCGCCCGAGATGAACAGGTACTTCATGCCCGCGCCGGCGCGCGGGTCGATGCCGGCGGCGCGCAGCGCCTCGACGAAGCGCAGCGAGTACGCGTAGGGCAGCTTCAGCACCGCCGGCCGGAAGCGCTCGAACGCCACCACCCGTTCCTCGGTGGAGTTGGGTCCGACCCGCAGCACCGGCATGCCGATGCGCTCCCATGCGCGTACGTTGAGCGGCGGCGAAGTCAGCATGCCCAGGTGGCTGACCATCATCGCCACGTCGCCAGGCCGCGCGCCCTTCCAGTACTGGTCCATCGCGTACAGGTCGGTCGTGTAGTCGATGTCGGCCGCCGTGTACGCATACACCTCGGGGGTGCGGCCGGAGGTGCCGCCGCTGGTCATGATCTCGCGGATCACCGGCAGCGGCACGCCCAGCCGGGTGCCGAACGGCGGCGCCGCCTCGGAGTCGGCCAGAACGTCAGCCTTGCTCATCGTCGGCAGCCGGCGCACGTCGTCAAGGCTGCGAATGCGTTCGGCATCCACGCCCGCCGCCTTCAGCCGCGGCGCGAACCAGGGGTTGGCCGCCAGCCGGCGCAATTGCCGCTGCAGGCCGGCCAGCTGCAGCGCCGTGATCTGCGCGCGGTCGAGCCGGTCCAGGCTCGCCCAGCGCTGCACATCGGCATCCGTCATGCGCATCGATGCAGTCTCCGCGTTCAATTCAAGACAGTTCGGCAGGGCTTTCTTCATGCCACGTCGAAGCATGGCCGCGCACGCGCGGCTTGCCGTCGTCGCCGCTCGCCGTCAGCTGCCAGCGCAGCTCCAGGCCGTCGGCCGCCTCGTGCCGCTGCAGCACACGCAACTCGATCGTCAGCGCATCGTCGGGCAGCACCGGCCCGACGAAATCGCCGCCGAGCCGGCGGATCCGCTGCAGGCCCACGATGCGCACCAGCTCACGCGCCAGGAAGCCCAGCGGCAGCATGCCCTGGCCGACCACGGTCTGGAAGCCGGCCTGCCGCGCGAACGGTTCGTCGACGTGGATGGGATTCAGATCGCAGCTGGCCACCAGGTACCAGGCGATCTGCACGCGCGTGACAGGCGGCTGCCGCTGCGACAGCACCACGGTGCCCGGCTCGACGGCGCGTGCCTGCGCCGCGGTCTCTATCATTGCAGCCCTCTGCTCCGCTTGCGGACCGTCCGCGGCGGTCATCCGCCGCTCCTTGCGCCAAGCCGCTCCGCGACGCGGTTGCGGACCACGGCCACCAGCTCGCCGTCGCGCTCGAAGCGCGTCTCCAGCGTGAGGAATCGTACCGCGCCGTTGCGACCCTGCTTGTCGACGACCTCGGTCAAGGTGGTGACGCCCTGAAGCGTATCGCCGATATGGATAGGCTGCAGATACTCATACTCCTGGCCGGCATGCAAGGCGCGGCGGCGCGAGATGCCCAGCACATCGACCGGGTTGCTGCCGGTGACCAGCGTCTGGATGCTGCTGTTCAGAAAGGTCGGCGGCACCGGCGTGCGTCCGGCGCCGCGCTTGAAGACCGGGTTGTCGTCGTGCAGCGCCAGGCACAGCTCGTCGACCTTGGCCTGCTCGACGACGAACGAGAACGGCGCGAAGCGCCGGCCGATCTCGGGGGGAGGGTGGTCGCTCATGACGGTGACGCCGCCTGCAGGATGTGGACCAGGCACGCGTTCGAATCCAGCTCCGACACGTTGCCGCCCATGATGTGGGCCAGTCCCGTCCGCGCATCTGCTACCTGCCGCGCACCGGCACGTCCGCGCAGTTGCAGCGCCAGCTCGTGGATCTGCGCGAGACCCGAAGCCCCCATCGGATGGCCGCGCGACAGCAGTCCGCCGCTGGGGTTCACCGCGACGCCGCCGCCGCCTATCGTCGCCTTGCCGCCGGCCACGTAGGCGCCGCCCTCGCCGGCGGCGCACAGGCCGAGGTCTTCGCAGTGGGTGATCTCGGCGATGCTGCAGGCATCGTGCACCTCGATCAGGTCCAGGTCGGACGGGCCCAGCCCGGCCTGCTCATAGGCCGCCTGCGCCGCGCGACGCACGGCATCCCATTCGCTGTCGCGGTGATCGCGGCGGCGCCCGGAAACCATGGACGAGGCCAGCACGCGCAGCGGCGGCGCGGCGAAGCGCGGCAGCACCTCGTCGACGCCGAGCAGCACGGCGGCCGCGCCGTCAACGTTCGGACAGCACTGCAGGCGGGTCAGCGGATCGGCGATCATGGGCGAAGCGAGCACGGCCTCCACCGTCGTCGGCTCGCGGAAATGCGCCAGCGGATTGTGCTGCGCATGGCGGCGGCTCTTGACGGTGACCGCGGCCAGCTGCTCCGGACGCAGGCCGTAGGCATCGATATGGCGCCGCGCCTTCAACGCGTAGCTGCTGGCGAAGGTACCGCCGAACCAGCCCATCAGGTCCTCGTCAGGCGGCCCGAGACCCGACGAGTCCATCCGCGTCAAGGTCTCCACGCCCACCGCGAGCGCGGTACGGCAGAAGCCGGCTTCCAGCCATGCCAGCGCCTCGCGCATCGCGGTGCCGCTGCTGGCACAGGCGTTCTCCACGTTGACCACGGGCTTGCCGAGCAAGGGCGTCTGCATCAGCAGCCGCTGGCCCAGCCCCTGGTGCAGATAGAAGGAACCGACGAACACCGCATCGACGTCGTTCCAGTCGGCGCCGGCGTCATCGAGCGCGCGCCGTACCGCCTCGACGACCAGCGACTCGGCGCTGCGTTCGGTCTGGCGAGTGAAACGCGTCATTCCTGCGCCGAGCACGTACGAGCGCATTCTGTCTGCCTCCGGAGTCGGACCTGTTCGCTGATCCGCGCAGTTAACGCCGCATGCTTGCATATGTCAAGCATCCGCGGGGATCAAAAATACTTGACACACTCAATCATCTGTCTTTAACTGTGCACCGCCGGCGCCGCCGGCAGCAGCAACCCGACGGAGGAGCTTCGATGTTCGCCATCGACAAACGCCTGGCGCAGATGGTCTGGTATCCCGCCCCGGACGTGATTCCGCAGCTGTGCTACGCGCTCGAGGAAGTGCCGGCCGAGCTGTGGAACGAGCACACCGACCTGTACGAGCTGGCGGACGCGATCGAGCCGTACCTGAGCCGGCATGGCGCGCGCAAGTGGGATTTCATCTGGTCGATGGAGCGCCACTTCAGCGAACCGTACGGCCCGCTGCCCAAGGCCAGGCAGACCTTCATGGCCGGCATTCCCGACATGTTCCTGGACGGCCACCGGCCGGCCGGCGACGTGGAAGTCAAGGTCAAGCCCGGCCAGTTCGAGCCGGGCGCAGCGTTTCCGGCCGAGTATCGCCAATGGCTGGAGAAGCTGTTCTTCGCGCACGGCGAATGCATGCTCCCGGTGTTCGGCCAGGAAGCGCTGGGCCAGCGCAGCCACTACTACACGATCGACGAATTCACGCTGGCGGTGGCCCCCGACGCCGAATCGCGGCTGCGCGTCAACAACTTCACGGCCGAAGAGTACAAGCACCAGTACCAGTTCTATCACGTCTACAACGAGTTCGACCCGGAGATCCCGCAGCGCATCTACAAACGCGAACAGGAAGTGTTCCGCGCCTATCAGGACGTGCAGCCTCGGCAGGACTGGGTCGACCGCGCGCTGTTCCACACGCTGGCCGACCGCTTCGGCGTGTATCAGGGATTCGAATGGGTCCAGTCCTCGTACGGCCCGCTGGCGCGCGTCTCGCTGCAGGTCGTCAAGGACGAGCGCGGCCACGCGAACTACGGATATCTGCACGTGCGCGATGCCATCGAGCGCAGCGGCGGCGCCATCCGCCCCGAGCTGCAGGCGCGGCTCGACGATTTCTTCTATCCGATGTTCATCGCCGCGTTCGGCGGCTCGGACTCGCACAACAACCGCATGTGGCGCCAGTGGGGCCTGAAGCTGCACTCGAACGACCAGCTGCGCGCCGCCTTCCATGCGGAGATGCAGCTTGTGCTAGATGCCCTCGGCTTGCGCGCGCTCGACATCGGCGCCGCCATGGACCGCGGCATGCAGCAGTCGGCGCGCAAGAAAGTGTCCGCCGAGGCGGAGAAAGTACCGCTTTGACGCCGATACGGGCGGCGCGCGCCGCCCGTAGGCGTTTTCCCCGATGACCTCTCGTATCGCCCTGTTAGTTTGACGGGTACATACTTGAGGTTGACAAGCAGTATGCGGCCGGAAGCCGCCGTGCGGCTCGACCAGGCCGCCGCAGTCCACGACAAACACGCCCCGCTGCGGGCGGATCGAAGGAGACATGATGAACCGCATTTTCTCCCGTGACGTTCCGCGCCGGACGCTGCTGCAGGCGCTGGCCGCCGCCGGCTGTATGCTGCTGCTGGGCGCAGCGCCGGTTCCGTCCGCGGCGCAGGGCGCCGACGCGTTCGGCGACGAGCTGTACGCCAAGGCCAAGGCCGCCGGCGAGAAGCGGGTGTCGTACTACACGTCGATGGTGCCGGCCCAGTTCCAGGCGCTGTCGGCGGCGTGGAAGCAGCGCTACCCCGAGATCGAAATCCAGCTGGTGCGCGCCGATCTGGGCCAGACGCTGGAGCGCGTCATGGCGGAGAACCGCGCGCGGCGCAACATCGCCGACGTGATCTCCAGCAACGAAGCCTCGTTCGCCGTGCTGCACAAGGCGCAGATGCTGACGCAGTTCGACGTGCCGAGCCGCCAGAACTGGGCCGAGCCGTTCAAGTCCGGCTTCAACGGCTTCCAGTTCCCCAGCCGCATCCTGCAGATCGGCATTGCCTACAATACGAGCAAGGTCAAGGCCGGCGACGCGCCCCGGACCTGGAAGGACCTGACCGACAAGCGCTGGAAAGGGCGCATAGGCATCGCCGATCCGCGCGTCGGCGGCGGTGCCCAGCTGTGGTTCATGTCGCTGTGGGACCGCCCCGGCTACGGCGCCGACTTCTTCCGCGCGCTGCAGCAGAACGAGCCTCTGGTCAAGCCCGGCATCGTCCAGCTGCAGCAGGCCGTGGAACTGGGAGAGGTCGACATCAACGTCGTCGCGTATGACTACGTCGCGCTGCCGGCGCGCGACGCCGGCAAGCCGGTCGACTTCGTCATGCCCAGCGACGGCCGCATCATCATGGCCACCTTCGACTCGGTGAGCCGGCATGCGCCGAACCCGAACGCCGCGCGGCTGCTGATCAACTTCATGATGAGCCAGGAAGGGCAGGAAGCGCTGGCGGCGACCTACGTGTCGCCGGTCAACCAGAAGGCCCAGCTGAATCCGAAAGGCGTCAAGGCCGACGGCATCCCGCTGTTCGCAAGCGGCGTCAGCGACGAGCAGGTGGCCAAGCTGAAGACCTACATCGACGCCATCAACCAGAGCTTCCAGCTGCGTTGACGCGGCAGAGGCGGAACCCGCTCATGGCCCGCAGCGCAGCCTCGCTAGGCACGCCGCCCCTGCGCAGTTCGGACACGCGCGCGCCGCGCGGGGCACATCCGCCCACCACGGAGGCAGGCGCCGGCCGCCGCCGCACGGCCGCGAGCCCGGCGCAGCGCTGGCTGTTCGCGATCGTCGCCGCCGGCACGGCCGGCCTGGTGCTGTATCCGATCCTGATGTTCGTGATCGGCAGCGTGCGCACCGCGCCCTGGGGCGAGCCGGACGCGGCCTGGACGCTGGCCGGCTATCTGGACGCGTACGGCGACGCCCATACGTGGAAGCTGGTGCTGAACACCTTCCTGATCGGCGGCATGGCGCTGGCCGGCATCATGCTCGTCGGTCTGTTCTTCGCCTGGCTGATCACGCGCACCGACGCACCCTGCAAGCCGGTGCTCGAAGTAGTGGCGATCGCGCCGTACTTCCTGCCGGCGGTGGTCTCCGGCGTGTCGTGGGCGATCCTGGCCAATCCGCGGAACGGCCTGCTCAACAACTGGCTGTCGGCGCTGCTCGGCACGCAGGTCGCGCCGATCAACATCTACAGCCACGTCGGCATCGCTTTCGTCCTGGTCAGCTACATCGCGCCCATGGCCTATCTGCTGATGGTGCCGATGTTCCGCAACGTGGACAGCAGCATCGAGGAGTCGGCCTGCATGTCCGGTGCGTCGTCGTGGCTGACGCTGCGGCGGGTGACGCTGCCGGTGCTGGCGCCGGCCATACTCGGCGTCGGCATCCTGATGGCGATCAAGTCGCTCGAACCCTTCGAGGTACCGTTCCTGCTCGGCATGCCTTCGCGCATCAACGTCTTCACTACCGAGATCTACGCGGCGCTGACCTTCACGCCGCCCGCCGACTACGCGCGCGCCACCGCGCTGGCGATGCTGCTGGTGATCGTCACCGCTACGATGGTGCTGCCGCTGCAGCGCTATCTCAGCCGCAATCAGCGCAGCTTCGTCACCATCAAGGGCAAGGGCCACGTCACGCGGCTCACACGGCTGGGCCGCTGGCGCTGGCCGCTGTTCGCGCTGTGCCTGCTGTACGGCGTCGTCGTGCTCGTGCTGCCGCTCTATACGATCGCCATCTCGTCGGTCAGCAAGGTGTTCGGCTCGTTCGCGCCGGGAAACTTCACGATCGCCAATTTCCAGGAAGTGCTGTCGGCGCCGCTGCTGCGGCGCGGGCTGATCAATTCGATCGTGCTCGGTCTGCTAGGCGCCACGCTCACCTGCGCCTGGGCCGTGCTGGTCGCCTACGTCGTGCACCGCACGCGCTTCGCGGGCCGGCAGGTGATCGACTTCGTCTCCTATCTGCCGATCAGCATCCCGGGCCTGGTCATCGGCCTGGCGCTGCTGTGGGCTTATCTGGGGACACCCGCGCTGTCGTGGATGTACGGCACGCGCTGGATCCTGGTGGTGGCCTACGTCACCGTCACGCTGCCGTTCGCGCTGCGCGCGCTGTCGGCGACCATGGTGCAGCTCGACCCGGAGCTGGAGGAGGCCGCCCGCATGAGCGGCGCACGCTTCGGCACGCTGTGGCGGCGCGTGCTGCTGCCGCTGATGCGGCCCAGCCTGATCGCGGCATGGACGCTGGTGTTCATCATGATCATCCGCGAGGTGGGCGCGTCCATCCTGCTCTACACCACCGATTCGGTCGTGCTGTCGGTACTGGTCATCGACTCGTGGAACTCGGGTGCCTTCGGCATCGTCGCGGCCATGAGCTGCTACATGATGTTCGTCATCGGCGCCGCCGTGCTGCTGCGGCGTATCGTCACATGGCGCTTCGAGCGCGTCAGCTGGTCCAGAGGGGTATGAAATGCTGCGCATCGAACGGATCTCGAAGTCGTTTTCCGCCGTGACGGCGCTGCGCGAGGTATCGCTCGAGCTGAACGACGGCGAGTTCGTCAGCTTCCTGGGGCCTAGCGGCTGCGGCAAGACGACGCTGCTGCGGATCATCGCCGGACTGGAGATCCCCGACACCGGCGAGATCAGCGTCGACGGCGAAGTGCTGGCCAGCGAAACCCGCTTCGTGGCGCCCGAGGCACGCCGCTTCGGCATGGTGTTCCAGTCGTATGCGCTGTGGCCGCACATGACGGTCGACGAGAATCTCGCGTTCCCGCTGGAGATCGCCGGCCTCGCGCCGGAAGAGCGCGCACGCCGCGTCGCCGCGACGCTGCAGTCGCTGGGCCTGCAAGGTCTGGGCGGCCGCCACCCGGCGCAGCTGTCGGGCGGCCAGCAGCAGCGCGTCGCGCTCGGCCGCGCGCTGGTGATGCAGCCGCGCG
The DNA here is from genome assembly GCA_050187175.1 of Burkholderiaceae bacterium. Classification (GTDB taxonomy): domain Bacteria; phylum Pseudomonadota; class Gammaproteobacteria; order Burkholderiales; family Burkholderiaceae_E; genus Zeimonas. The sequence continues at coordinate 38,898 of JBFWXS010000034.1, read as the reverse complement.
CGCTGCTGCTGGACGAGCCGCTGTCGAACGTCGACGCAAAGGTCCGCCGCGAGATGCGCGCCGAGATCCGCCGCGCCCAGCGCCAGGCCGGCGTCACCGCAGCGTACGTCACCCACGACCAGGAGGAGGCTCTCGCCATGTCGGACCGGGTCGTGGTGATGGACAACGGCAGCATCGCGCAGGTAGGCACCCCGGACGAGATCTACCGGCACCCGCAGACCGCCTACGTGGCGAGCTTCATCGGCGCCAACGTGCTGGGCGCCACCCTGGCAGCCGGCGCCGCCGCCGGCGCGCCGCAGCTCGAACTACCGGAACTGGGGCTCGCCTTCGAGCTCCACGCTCAGCGGCCGCTGAGCGGTCCGGTCCAGCTGGCCATCCATCCGGCCGAGGTCACGGTGGTGGCGCGCGGCACGCCCGACGCGGGCTGCGCCACGGTCGTCGACAGCAGCTATCTCGGCGAGCGCATCGAGGTGGCGCTGGCCGCCGGCGCGACTTCGCTGCTGGCCTCGCTCGACAGCGGCCAGCCGCGGCCGGTACCGGGCAGCCAGGTGGGCGTGCGATTGAATCCGGCCGCGCTGGCGGTCATCGGCGCCGCCGACGCCAGCGTGGGGCCGGCACGCCGCTGCGTTCATCCCGGAGTCGCGGCATGAGCCTGCCTGCTCTGCTCGAGCACAGCGTCGGCGAAGTCGACGGACGGACCTCGCTGTTCGCGCAGCGCTGCCGCCGCTGCGGACGCATCGCATTCCCGGTGCGCAGCCTGTGCGCGGCCTGCGGCGCCGATGAGCTCGACCGCGTCCCGCTGTCGCCGGACGGACAGGTCTTCTCATGGACGGTGATCCACCGCGCTGCCGCGGGTTGGCAGGTGCCGTACGTGGTGGCGCTGGTCGATTTCCCGGAAGGGCCCCGGCTATTCGCACAGGTGCGCGCCGACCCCGCCGCGATGCGCAGCGGCATGCCGGTCAGGCTGGTCTTCGGCACGCCGCCCGCGGGCCGGCCAGACGGGGCGTACTACTTCGAGCCGCGCTCCGGCACTTGAGGCGGGCAGGGGCCCGGCAGCCATGCCGGTCATCACCCGCTGTCCGTCACCCGCTGTCCGTCACTCACCGTCCATCATCCGCCGGCCATCTCGCGCAGCACGCCATCGACCTCGGTGCGCAGCAGCGCCGCGATCTCCACGCGCCGCCGCTGGCCCATCCGCGAATTGATCGCCGCCACGCTGAGCCCCGCGTAGGTGCCATGACCGAAGCGCGCCGCGCAGGCGACGCCCGAGGTCTCCGCCTGCCGGTGCTCGGTATGCTGCACATAGCCGTCGCGCCGCGCGGCGCGCACCAGCCGCTGCAGCGCGGCCAGCGGCATGTCGACCGCGGCATAGTCGTTGCGGCGCGCCTGGAACAGCGGCCACAGCGCCTCGTCGGGCAGCAGCGCCAGAATCGCCAGGCCGACGCCGCTCAGGCCCAGCGGCCGGCGCGTGCCCGGCGCCACCGTCAGCACCTTGACCGGAAAGCTGCCTTCCTCGCGGTGCAGGCACAGCGCGTCGGGGCCGATCCGCATCATCAGGAACACTGAATCGCCGGTCTCGCGCGCGACGCGCTTCATCGCCGGCATGAAGCGATCGGCCAGCGGCATGTCGCGCGTGGCCGCCAGGCCGAGCTGCATGGCTTCAAGCCCCAGGCGAAGGCGGCGACTGCTGGGCGCGCGTTCGACGAAGCCCTCCTGCAGCAGACAGCTCACCAGCCGGTGCACGGTCGGTGCGGTCAGGCCCGTCTGCTCGGCCAGATCGCGCAGACGGATGCCCGCCGGATGAGCACGGCCCACGCGTACCAGCAGCTGCAGCAGCCGGTGCGAGCTCTGCGCCCCTTTGATGGCCAAATTATCCATATCGTGGAATTAAAGCCGAAATGCCGTTGCAGTGTCGAACGGCCAGCGATTTCACTGCGGTGGCAGCGCCGTTCGCGCGCAGAACACGGGCCTCGCAGCCCGGATAGACATCGAGGAGCACCCGTCATGAATCTCTCCCGCCGCAGCCTGCTGCGGGGCCTGCCCGCCGCCGGCCTCGCACTGACCCCCGCGTTCACTCCGGCGGCGCGAGCGCAATCCGGCAACAAGCCGCTGCGCCTGATCGTGCCGTTCGCCCCGGGCGGCGGCGGCGACGTGCTGGCGCGCTTCATCGCCCAGCAGCTACCGGCCTCGCTGGGGCCGGTGATCGTCGAGAACCGGCCCGGTGCCAGCACGCTGATCGGCAGCCGCGAGGTGGTCAACGCGGCACCCGACGGCCGCACGCTGCTGCTGAACGTGCCGCTGCTCGTGCAGGCACCGGCGATGCAGGAAAAGCCTGCCTTCGACCCGGTGCGCGACCTGCGGCCGGTCAGCGAGATCGTCACTTCGCCGCTGTGGCTGGCGACCAATGCCCAGACCGTTCCGGCGCAGACGCTGGCCGAGCTGGGCCCGGCATTGCGCCGGCCGTCGGCGCCCGGCAGCTACGGCTCGATCGGGCAGGGCTCGTCGGGCCACATGCTCGGCCACATGCTGAACGAGACGATGAACCTGAACCTGGTGCACGTGCCGTACAAGGGTTCGTCGCAGTGCATCCTGGCGCTGCTGGCCGGCGACATCGGCGTCGCCTTCCTCGACTACGTGACGCTGCGGCCGCACGTCGAAGCCGGCAAGCTGCGCGTGCTCGCCAGCAGCGGCGAGCGCCGCTCGACGATCACGCCGAACGTACCGACCTTCGCCGAATCCGGCTATCCGGGCTTCGAATCGCAGTCGTGGGCCGGCTTCTTCGCGCCGGCAAAGACGCCTGATGACGTCGTCGATCAGCTGCACCGGGAGATCACACGCGTCATCGCGACGCGCGAGGCGCAGGACAAGTTCCGCGAGCTCGGCTACGACCCCGGCCGCCGCAGCCCGACCGAATTTGCCGCACTGGTGCGCGCCGACCAGCAGCGCTGGAGCGCTCTGATCAAGCGCCTCGGCATCACGCTGAACTGAAGGACGGTCATGGAGACGAGTTCTATGTTCGCCGGACTGGCCCCGGGCCTCGGCACCAATCTGCTGCTCACCGCGGTGGTCTCGCTGGGCGTACAGCTGCTGCTGTGGGCCGTCTGCATGCGCACGCGCGATGCCACGCTGGCCGACTGGTGGTGGGGGCTCGGCTATCTGTCGATCGCGCTGATCACCTACGTCCACACATGGGGCCTCGGCGTCGAGGCGCGCAAGCTGTTGATGGTGATCCTGCCCGGCATCTGGGGCCTGCGGCTGTCATGGCACCTGATCGAGCGCAGCCGCCGGGATCAATGGCGCGAACTCGACCGCTACGAGAACTACCGCAAGGAAGCGCGCGAACGCGGTCAGTCGGTGGGCTGGGTCATGTACCGCCGCGTCTTCGGCATTCAGGGCGTCATGATGTGGATCACCTCGCTGCCGCTGCAGGTCGCGCAGTTCTATCTGGAGCCGACCACGCTGGGCACGCTCGCCTACGTCGGCGTCGCGGTATGGGCGCTGGGCTTCGGCATGGAGGCATGGACCGACCGCCAGCTCGCCCTGTTCAAGGCCGACCCCGCCAATCGCAGCAAGGTGCTCGACGCGGGGCTGTGGCGCTACAGCCGGCACCCGAACTACTTCGGTGAAGCGCTCGTCTGGTGGGGCATCTTCCTGATCGCCTGCGAGCATCCGATCGGCCTGCTGACCATCCTCTCGCCGCTGCGCATGCACCACCGCATGGCGTATCGCAAGGGCATCGTCTGGCTGGAGCAGAAGATGGCGGCCAACAAGCCCGGCTATGCCGACTACATGGCGCGGACCAACCGCTTCTATCCATGGTGGCCGAAGAAGGCCGGCGCCGCGTCGCGCGCGGCGCAGTCGCGCTGAATGCTCAGGCCGCGTCGGGCGACCGTCAGGCCGCGTCGGGCGCCCGATAGTCCGCCGCGTTCGCCATCCAGCCCTTGGCGATGAAATCGGCGCGCGGCGGCGAGAACAGGTCGATCAGCAGATGGTGGCCGCCGCCCACGCCCTCGCTGGTGTGGATCATGCCGACAGGCACCACCATCAGCGACGGCGACGGCAGGCGAGGGTGCTGATCGTCGCGCCATTCGCGCGCGTTGCGCCCCCACGGGGTGCGCAGATGGTGGACGAAGTCGCCGGCCAGCGCGAGCGAGCCCTGCTCGAAGTCGGCATGCGAATGCGGGCTGAGCGCGGACGAATCGCGCTCGCCTTCGTATTCGACCCAGTTGATCGACATGGTCGCGGTCTGCAGCATCTTCAGCCGCGGGTTGTCGGCCGGTGCCTTGATCTGATCGATCGCCATGATGCGCACGCGCTCGCCGTTCAGCGAGGTGTACGGCCGGCCCACCGGCTTGATGCGCGCGTCGGGCGGCGCATAGGCGCCGTCGTTGATGGCCTCGGCCACCGAGCCGCCGCGCAGCGACGACAGCACGACGCAGTCGGTGCCGGCGGCGGGTTGCAGGCGCCAGCGGCCGGGCGGCAGGATGCAGACCGAGCGCGCCGGCGCCTCGCTCGGCTCTGCGCCGGACGACGCGGCGGCCGGTGATCCGGCGGCCGGCGCTCCGGCGGCTCCCGTCCCGGCGGCCGATGCCGCCCCAGCCGCCGCATCGACGCCAGCAATCGTCACCGGACCGCGCAGCACGATCAGCATCGTCTCGTCCGACGACGCATGTTCGAAGCCGGCGCCGCCGGCTTCGCCGCGCAGACAGTCGACGCGGATGTTCTGCGCGCGTGCGGTCCAGCGGCGCAGGCCGGGCGAAGACAGCGGTTGATGGTCGGCGAACGAGATCAGCGAAGGTTCGCGCACGGCGGTTTCTACGGCAGCGGACATGAAGAGATCCTTGCGGTGGTCAATCACACTTTGACGAAGGCCGACGGCAGCTCGAAGACAGGGCCGGCCTCGGCGTACTGGTTGCCGCCCAGCCGCGTCAAGGGCCGCGCCCGGGCGGTATCGAAGCGGCCGCGCTCGTCGAGGAAGCCGTCCGCGATGTGCACGCCGACGACCCGGCCGAACACGACCGTGCTCATCGTCTCGCCCGGTCCCTCGGGCTCGATCTCGACGAAGCGCAGCACCCGGCACTCGAGCGCCGCCGGCGAACCGGCGACGCGCGGCGGCGCCACCAGCACGCTGGGCGCTTTCTCGATGCCGGCCAGCTCGAACTCGTCGACGCCGTACGGCACCGGCGCCGAAGTCGCGTTCATGGCCTCGGCCTGCCCGCGCGTCACCAGATTGGCCACGAACTCGCCGCTCGCCCGTACGTTCTCGACCGTGTCCTTGCGCGCGCGGTCGGCCGGCGTATTGCACGAGAAGATCAGCACCGGCGGCGCCGTCGACACCAGGTTGAAATGCGAGAACGGCGCCAGGTTGACGGTTCCCTGCGGCCCGAGCGAACTGATCCAGCCGATCGGGCGGGGCGCCACGATGGCATTGAACAGCGTGCGTTTGAAATCCGGCGTAGCGGCAAGATCGAAGAACATGATCAACCCGATGTCAAAGGGCGGCCGCCAACGATAGGCGGCCGTCGCGGCGGCGGCAATCGGAGACTCGCGAAGTTTCGCGGCGCGAAACCGGGGTGCGAAACCCGGACGC
>JBFWXS010000034.1:0-33208 GCA_050187175.1 Burkholderiaceae bacterium | reverse complement strand
AAACCCGGACGCAAAGCGCGACGCGCACTGCGACGCGAATGGCCGCGCTCAGCCCAGCGACAGCGAATGGTTCGCGCGCGTCGCCGCCTCCTTGATGACCGGCAGGAAGCGCGAAATCATCTGCTCGCGAGTCGCCCGCGACGTAGGCGCGCCGACGTTGATCGCGGCGACGACTGCCCCGGAGCGGTCGCGGATCGGCACCGCGATCGAGCGCAGTCCCTCCTCGAATTCCTCGTCGATCAGCAGCCAGCCGTCGGTGCGCGCCTGGTCGAGGATCTCGAAGAAGCGTTCGCGGTCGACCACGGTGTGCGGCGTGAACTTCTGCAGCGGATGCTCGTCGAGATAGGACTCGACCACCGACCGCGGCTGATAGGCGAGCAGCAGCCGGCCCATCGACGACACCGCTGCAGGGATCTTGGTGCCGATGTTGATGGATACCGTCATCACGATGCGCCGCGCCGGCACGCGCGCCACGTAGACCACCGCCGGCAGGTCGAGCACGCCCAGCGAGCAGCTCTCGTTCAGCTCGGCGACCACTTGCTGCATATAAGGCTGCACGCGGTCCCAGACCAGGTTCGACGACAGGTACGCATAGCCCAGCTCGAGCACCGCCGGCGTCAGCCAGTAGGTCTGCCCGTCGGTGGCCGCGTAGCGCAGCCGGACCAGCGAACCGAGCAGCCGACGCGCCGACGCGCGCGACTGGCCGGTCTGCGCGGCGACCTCGGTGATCGTCATCGCGCGCTGCTGCGACGAGAACGCGCGGATCACGTCCAGCCCGCGTTCGAAGGCGCGGACGCCGATGGCCGAATCGGCATCCTCGGACGAGGCCGTCATGCGTGCCTGTACCTTCTGCCGCTGCACCAGGGATCTGGGGCGCCGCGTGGTCTTGCTCGGTTCGGTCATGGAGGGGGTGCCGGTTCGTCCGGTGGGCATTCTAAGGCAGCGTCCGTCGGTGGAGCTCGACCAGAGCGGGGTCGACGACGAGCACCAGCTTGCCCTGCTGCTCGTTGCGCTCGAGGATCTCGTGCGCCGCGGCCGCTTCGGCCAGCGGCAGCGTGCGCTGGATCTCGGTCCGGATCCGGCCCGCGGCGATCAGCGGCCACGCATGCGCCAGCAGCTCGCGGGCGATCTCGCCCTTCTCGGCCGCCGAGCGGGCGCGGATCACCGAACCGGCGATCGTCAGCCGGCGCCGCACCACCTGCCGGAAATTGACGGTGGCGTGCGTGTCGCCATGGGTGGCCAGCAGCACCAGCCGGCCGCCGGTCGCCAGCAGATCCAGCTCGCGCTCGATGTAGTCGCCGGCCTGGGCATCGAGGATCACGTCCACGCCGACACCACCGGTGAAGGCCTTGGCCTCGGCCGCCCAGTCGCGCGTCCGGTAGTTGATCGCCAGGTCGACGCCCAGCGCTTCGCACTGCGCGCACTTCTCGTCGGTACCGGCGAGCGCGATCACGCGCGCGCCGGCCACCTCGCGCGCCAGCTGGATCGCCGCCATGCCGACGCCGCTGGTGCCGCCCTGGATCAGCACCGTTTCGCCGTGCGCGAGGCGGCCGACCAGGAACAGCTTGTTCCACGCGGTGAAGAACACCTCGGGCAGCGAAGCCGCCTGCACCAGATCGAGATGGCCCGGGATCGGCAGGCATTGCTGCCAGGGTACGTTCACATACTCGGCGTAGCCGCCGCCGGCAACCAGCGCGCACAGGAACTGGCCGCGCTGGATGCCGACCACGTCGGCGCCGACCTCGACCACCTGGCCGGCCACGTCCAGGCCGGGAATGTCGGTGATCCCCGGCGGCGGCGGGTACAGTCCGCGCCGCTGCGTCGCATCCGGCCGGTTCACGCCGGCGGCCGCCACCTTCAGCAGCACCTCGCCGGGCCCGCACGCAGGCATCGGGCGCTCGGCCAGACGCAGTTGTTCAGGACCGCCGTAGGCTGCGATCTCGACCGCTCGCATCGTTTGCACCGTGGGATCTCCTGTGATTCCTGTGGACGCCGGTTCAGGCCGCGGCGCGCTCGGCGGGAGCGCCGAAGCCGCCGCCGCCGGGGGTCGCCAGGAAGATCTCGTCGCCCGGCATCACCTTGTGCTGCTTCTTCTGCTCTTCCGGGCTCAGATCGCGGCCGTTGATCCGGATGATGCCGGTTTTGCCCGGCATCCCGCCGTGCACGCCCGGCGCCGCGATCTCGGTCCGCTCTGCATGAAAGCCGATGATGACCGGACGCACGCCCATATGGCGCAGCAGCACCTCCTGGCCGTCGCCGCCGCGGAAGCGGCCCTCGCCGCCGGAGCCGCTGCGGATCCGCTTGAACACGTAGCGCAGCGGCGACTGCTGCTCGGTCATCTCCAGCGGTACGTTCGACACGTTGCTGGGCCAGCTCAGGCAGGCATGGCCGTCGCGGTCATGCGTGGCGCCGACGCCGCCGTTGAAGAAGATCTTGTTGACGAAGGTCACGCCGGCGTCGTCGACGCCGGTCACCTGCATGCTCCACAGCGGCGAGCCGGCGCCGGCCATGATCTTGTCCGGCGCCGCATCGGCGAAGGCGCCGAAGATCACGAACGGCAGATAGTGTCCTACCAGCGTGCGGCTCTGCCCCGAAGCAGGGTAGCGGTGGTTCAGGATGGAGCCTTCGGTCGCGCGCACCTCGATCGGCAGCAGCGCGCCTTCATTGTTCGGTAGATCCGGCGACAGCAGGCACTTCAGCGCATAGGCAGTCTGCGACGCGGTGTAGCACAGCGCGACGTTGATGCCGCGGTCGACCTGGTCCGACGAGCCCGCGTAGTCCACGGCGATGCGGTCGCCGATCACGTCGATGCTGACGTTCAGCTTGAGCGGCTGGCCGACGCCGTCGGCATAGACGGCGTAGCGGTAGTTGCCGTCGGGGAAGCGCTGGATCGCGGCGCGCATCGCCGCCTCGGTGCGGCCGACGATCTCGTCGGCGATCGGCTTCAGGTCCTCGAGCGCGTACTCGCCCATCAGCTCCTTGGTGCGCCGCTCGAGCAGCTCGAGCGCGGCGATCTGCGCCCACAGATCGCCGAGCACCTGGTCGGGCACGCGCGTGTTCTGGCGCAGCATCGCGATCAGCGTCTCGTTGGGCGTGCCGGCAGCCATCAGCTTCATCATCGGCACCTGCAGGCCTTCCTCGAACACGTCGCGCACGTCGGCCGAGCCGGTCTTGCCGCCCATGTCGGGCGCATGCGCGGTGGTGGCCACGTAGCCGATCAGGCGCTCGCCGGCGAACATGGGCTTGACCAGCGACAGATCGGGCAGGTGCCCGGTGCCCATCCACGGATCATTGGTCACGAGGATGTCGCCGGCCGCCAGCGTCTCGGCGGGAAACTCGCGAATGAAGTGCTTGACGGTCCGGGGCAGGGTGCCGATGAACGACGGAATGCTCTCCGAGGCCTGCGCGATCGAGCGGCCCTGCGCGTCGGTCACGATGCAGGCGAAGTCGTACGACTCGCGCACGATCGTCGAGAACGACGAGCGCAGCAGCGCCGCGCCGGCTTCGTCGGCCGCCGAGATCAGGCGCCGCCAGATGATCTCGATGGTGACTGGATCGAACTGTTTCATGCTTGCTCCTTGCTGCCGATGTTCACGACGATGACACCGGACGGAAGAACTTCGTACGAACCGCGCGAGCCGACGATCAGCGTCGACGCCGGCTCCTCGATGATCACCGGCCCTTCGGCGCGCGTGCCGGCGCGCAGCTGATCGCGCTGCACCACCGGCATCTCGACCACTTCGCGCAGGTCGGGGCAGAACGCGCGGCGCTGCGCGCGCGGACCGGCCTGCGCCGCCTCGAAGCCCGCCCCGCCGACCTCCACCGACTCGTCATCGAGCGCCTCGGCCGAGATGCGCATGTTGACGATCTCCGCATCCTGCACCGGCGGCTTGACCGTGAACACCGCGCGGTAGGCGCTCTCGAACGCCGCCAGCAGCTTCGATCGCGACGCATCGTCGTAGGGACCGGCCGGCAGCTCGGCAACCAGTTCGAAGCCCTGGCCGACGTAGCGCATATCGGCGAAGCGGCGGATGCGCAGCGATTCGTGGCGCACGCCGCTCTCCTGCAGCGTGCGGATCGCGTCGGCCTCCAGCTCGCGGTATTCGGACTCCAGCCGCGCCATGTCGGCGCTGCCCAGCCGCAGCGAAACGGTGCGCACGCGCGTCACCTTGGGCGGCGCGATCAGCAGGCCCAGCGCCGACGCGACGCCGGCCGCGGGCGGACACATCAGGCGCCGCAGCCCGAGCGCGCGCGCCACGCTGTAGCCGTGCAGCGGACCGCCGCCGCCGGTCACCAGCAGCGAGTAGTCGCGCGCATCCTTGCCGCGTTCGGCGATGTGCACGCGCGCCGCCGCCGCCATGTTCTCGTTGACTACGTCCACGATGCCGGCCGCCGTCGCAATCGTTTCGAGCTTCAGCGCGCGCGCCACCGGCGTCAGCGCGGTCTCGGCCGCATCCGGCGAAATGCGCATGGTGCCGCCGGCGAAGGTCGCCGCGTTCAGGTAGCCGAGCAGAAGATTGGCGTCGGTCACCGTCGGCAGCTCGCCGCCGCGCTGATAGCAGGCCGGCCCCGGCTGCGAGCTGGCGCTCTCGGGTCCCACCTTCAGCAGGCCGAGCCGGTCGACGTGCGCGATGCTGCCGCCGCCCGCGCCGATCTCGATCAGCTCGATGGTCGAGATCTTGATCGGCAGGCCGCTGCCGGGACGGAAGCGCTTCTGCCGCGCGGCCTCGAAGGTATAGGCCACGAGCGGCTCGCCGTCGTCGACGACGCTGAGCTTGGCGGTGGTGCCGCCCATGTCGAAGGCCAGGATCTTCGGGTCGCCCGACTGGCGGCCGTAGTAGGCGGCGACCAGCGCGCCGGCGGCCGGGCCCGACTCGAGCAGCTGCACCGGCAGACGCTTGGCTTCGCGCGTGTGCACCAGGCCGCCATTGGACTGCATCAGGAACAGCGGCGCCTCGATGCCGATCTCGCGCAGCCGCTGCTCGAGCAGCGTGATATAGCGGTCTGCCAGCGGCTTGACGTAGGCATTGGCCACGGTCGTCGACAGGCGCTCGTACTCGCGGATCTCGGCGACCACTTCGGCCGACGTCGACACCGCCAGCTCGGGGAACTCGTCGCGCAGGATCTGCGCCGCACGATCCTCGTGCGCGCTGTTGCGGAACGAATGCAGGAAACCGACCGCCACCGATTCGACGCCCTGCGAACGCAGCGTCGCGGCGGTCGCACGCAGCTCGGCCTCGTCCAGCGGCGTCACCACCGAGCCGTCCGGCGCGATGCGTTCGGCCACCTCGAGTCGCCACTGCCGCGGCACCAGCGGCGGCAGCAGCTCGAGGAAGTTGTCATAGAGGTCGTAGCGCCGCTCGCGGCGGATCTCCAGCAGATCGGCGAAGCCCGCGGTGGTGATGAGGCCGGTCCTGGCGCCGTGCTGTTCGATCAGCGCATTGGTGAACAGCGTGGTCGCATGCACCACGCGCACGATGCTGCCGGCAGACACGTTGCTCGCCGCGAGCAGCCGCTGAACGCCGCGCAGCACACCTTCCTCGGGCTGCTTGGGGGTAGTGATCTCCTTGTGGCTGGCGTGCGAGCCCGTGCTCAGGTCCAGCAGGACCAGATCGGTGAACGTGCCGCCGATGTCGATCCCCAGTGAATAGCTCTTCATTGCGTCCATCCGTTAGAAACGAACATTTGTGCGTTTTTGAACACGCGCTGGATCGGATGGTACACAAACGACGGCTTGATCGCCATCAGAATCAGCGCCGAGCCGGCAAAACTCACGGCGATTTGTTGACGATATCGCACATATGTGCGATATTGAAGCAATCTAGCTCGTATTTTGAACGGCTGATTTTAAACGCAGAAGAACGTCCGGCGCCGATCGACGATCGGCGCGGAAGGTTCACGGGAACCGAAGCGAATGTCCGACTCGATACAGTCCGCCCGGCTGGCGGCGGTGCCGTCCTCGCCGAGCATCGCCGCCGCGCAGCGCGCGCGCGATCTGAAAACGGCGGGCGCCGACCTCATCTCGGTGACGATAGGCGAGCCCGACTTCGCCACGCCGCCGGAGGTCATCGAAGCGGCCTACGCGGCGGCCCGGCGTGGCGAGACGCGCTATACGCCGGTGCCCGGTACGCTCGAGCTGCGCCAGGCGGCCGCGGACAAGTTCCGCACCGAGAACAGCCTGAATTACGATCCGCGCAACGAGATCATCGTCGGCAACGGGGCCAAGCAGCTGATCTACGGCGCGCTCACCGCGACGCTCGATCCCGGCGACGAAGTCATCATCTTCGCGCCGTACTGGGTTTCGTATCCCACCATCGCGCAGCTCGCCGGCGCCGTGCCGGTGATCGTGCCGACGCAGCCGCAGCACGGCTTCTTCCCCACCGCCGAGGCGCTGGAAGCGGCCATCACCGAGCGCACGCGCTGGGTGGTGCTGAACTACCCGAACAACCCCACCGGCGCGATCGCCAGCCACGCGCAGCTGGCCGCGTTCGCCGAGGTGCTGCGGCGGCATCCGCGCATCCTGGTGCTGTCCGACGAGATCTACGAGCACATCCGCTTCGACGGCCTGCCGTTCGCGTCGTTCGGCGCCTTCGAGGACCTGCGCGAGCGCAGCCTGCTGCTGAACGGCGTGTCTAAGGCCTACGCGATGACCGGCTGGCGGATCGGCTACGGCGCCGGACCGCGCGCGCTGATCGCGGCCATGAGCAAGCTGCAGTCGCACACCACCGGCGGCGCCTGTGCGATCAGCCAGGCCGCGGCCGTGGCCGCGCTGCGCATGGGCGCCGAGCTGCCGCGGCAGCGCTCGGACGTCTACGAGCGGCGGCGCAACCTGGTGCTCGAACGGCTCGGCGCGAGCCCGCTGATCGAGCTGTTCCGCCCGTCCGGCGCGTTCTATGTCTTCGCGCGCCCGCGCGGACGCGCGGCACAGCGTGCCGACACCCTGGACGTGCATCTGCTGGCGCACGGCGTCGCCGTCATCGGCGGTGCCGGCTTCGGCATGCCGGACTGGTTCCGGATGTCGATCGCGACCAGCGACGATCTCCTGGCGACCGCCTGCGACCGCATTCTGGCCGGCCTGCAGGCTTGCGAATCTTCTACTAGTGATTGAGGAAAAATGATGCGGCGTACAGCAGTCTTCTTCTCGGCTCTTCTGGTATCCGGCGCGCTGATGGCGCAGGACAAGTTCCCGTCTAAGGCGGTGCAGATCATCGTCCCGTACCCCGCCGGCGGGTCCGGCGACTTTCTCGCGCGCGCCGTCGCCGAGCCGCTGTCCAAGCGTCTCGGGCAGCCGGTGATCGTCGACTACAAGCCCGGCGCATCGTCGGGCATCGGTGCCGCCTTCGTCGGCCGCGCGGCACCGGACGGCCACACGCTGCTGCTGGGTACGAACGGCACCTTCTCCGTCAATCACCACGTCTTCAAGAATCCCGGCTATGACATGAAGCGGGATCTGCGCCTGGTGGCTCCGATCGCGATCACCGCGCAGGTGCTGATGGTGAACAGCGCGTCGCCGTACAAGACCGTCGCCGAACTGGTCGCTGCCGCCAAGCAGTCGCCCGGCGCGCTGAACTTCGGCGGCTTCGGCAACGGTTCGGGCGCCCGCCTGGCCGGCGAGATGTTCGCGCAGCAGGCCGACATCAAGCTGACCTACGTGCCATTCGCCGGCGCCGCACCGGCCATGACGGCGCTGGCCGGCGGCCACATCACGATGGTGTTCGAGAACATCGTGACCGCGCAGCAGTTCATCGGCACCGGCCGCGTCCGTCCGCTGGCGGTGACGGTGAACAAGCGCTCGGACTTCCTGCCCGAAGTGCCGACCATGATCGAAGCCGGCATGAAGAACTTCGAGGTTTTCTCGTATTTCGGCTTCGCCGCGCCGGCCAATACGCCGCAGGCGATCGTCGACAAGCTCAACGCCGAGATCAACGCGGTGCTGAAGTCGCCCGAGGTCATGGAGCGGATCCGCAAGACCGGCGGCGAGCCGACGATCATGACGGCGCCGCAGTTCCAGGCCTTCGCCGAGCAGGAATCGGACAAGGCCGCGAAGGTCATCCAGGCCGCCGGCATCATGCCGGAGTGAGCCGTCGGCCGGACCCGCGGCGCGGCAGCGTCGCCGCCGCGGGCCGCGTCCGTCCTGATCGGAGGCCTTGGTCATTTCAGCGCGGCCAGCTCCTTCAGCGCCGCCGCACCGGCCTTGCGCATGAAGCCCTGATCCGACGAAACGATGAACGCCGTCGCGCCGAGCTCGGCGAACGGCGCCGCTTCGCTCGCATCACCGACCATCACGCAGATCGGCTTGCCGGCCGCGCGGCCTGCGGTGCAGATCCGCCGGACGGCAGCCACCACCGGCTCAGCACCGGAGCCGGCCGCGCCCAGCGCCACCGCCAGATCGGCGCGCCCGATGAACAGGCCGTCCAGGCCATCGACCGCGGCGATCTCGTCGATGACGTCCAGCGCCTCGACGTCCTCGATCATCGCAATCAGCGTGGTGCTGCGGTCCTGCTCGTCCACGCTGCGCGCCAGCGGCACCGCGCCGTAGCCGCTCGAACGCGGCGAACCCGAGAAGCCGCGCCGGCCGCCGCGGAAACGCCCGGCCGCGACCATGTCGCGCGCGCGCTGCGCCGACGCCACGTGCGGCACCAGGACGCCGGCCGCGCCGCAGTCGAGCGCGTTGCCGACGGCCGCCGCCGATGCGTCCGGAACCCGCACCAGCCCCGCCGTGCCCGCCGCGCGCGCCGCCAGCAGGCAGACGTCGATCGCCGCGCGGTCGAACGGCGCATGCTCGGCGTCGACGACGACGAAGTCGTAGCCCACGGCGCCGAGGATCTCGATGCCGTGCGTGGTCGGCGTCTTGATGAAGGTTCCCGCCAGGCGCTCGCCGGCGGCGAAGCGGCTGCGGAAAGACCGCGGATCATTGACGGCTGCTGACATCGGCAATAGGCTCCCCGGGCGCCTGCAGCGCCGCATTTCGATGGGCCAATGTAAGCATGGGTTCGCTCGCCGCGAGCGACTGTTTTACTGCTTTTCGTCCTGCGAAAATGTCGGCTGTGCGCCATCCGGGCGCGGAACGAGACAGACGCCATGGGATCCTTTCCACCCGTCGAATCGGTGGTGCGCGCGGTGCGCCTGCTGCAGGCGCTGAACGGCCAGCCGGTCTCCACGCTCGATCTGCTGCATCGTCAGACAGGCATTCCCAAGCCGTCGCTGGTGCGGCTGCTGCAGACGCTGGCCGGGCTGGGACTGGTCCGGCACGCCCCGCAGCACGGTGCCTACTATCTGACCTCGCAGGTCCGCTCGCTGTCGTCCGGCTATCACAGCGAACCACGCGCGGTGGAAGCGGCCGCGCCCATCCTCGACGAGCTGACCGAGCGCATCAAATGGCCGCTGGCACTGGCCGTCCATGACGGCGACGCAGTCGTGGTCCGCTATAGCACCATCCCGAAGTCGCCGCTGTCGCTGCTGCATTCGACGCTCAACCGGCGCCTGAGCCTGGTCAGCCGCGCGCTGGGCCGCGCCTACCTCGCGTTCTGTGAACCGGACGAAGCCGACGCGATCATCCGCGCGCTGCAGGCCTCGGACGACCCGGAAGATCGACCGGCGCGCGACCTGGACTCGCTGCGAGAGGTACTGGCCGGGATCCGCGCACAGGGCTATGCGTCGCGCGAACCTTCGGTGCGGCCGGTCTCCAATACGCTAGCGGTGCCGGTGATGGATGGCGGCCGCGTGTTCGCTGCCATCGGCATGACCTTCTTCTCTTCCACCATGAGCGTCGACGAGGCGGTGCGGCGCCACCTGGGCGATCTGCGCGAGGCGTCGGCGCAGATCACGGCCGCCTTGCGGCAGCTCGACGCACAGGCGGGGGCCTCGCTACCGCCTCTTGCGCCGCACGCCGCTTGCGCCCCCGACAGCGTTCCCCCGGGCCCCCCCGCCAGCGAGCTATGATTCCCGGTCCTCGATCCCGGCCTCCGACAGCAGTCGCCGCTCCTGCCCATGCCCTCATCCCGATCGCCGACGCAGCGCAAGCGCCTCATGGAAATCGGCGGCGTTCCGCTGTATGTGCGGCTTTCGAACCTGTTTCGCGACAATATCGCCGCGGGCCGCTGGCCGGCGGGCAGCCAGATTCCGACCATTCCCGAGCTCTGCGAGGAGTTCCGCGTCGCGCGCGTGACCGTCCGTCAGGCGCTGCAGGCCCTGGTCAAGGAAGGCCTGCTGACCAGCACGCGCGGCCGCGGCACTTTCGTCGACGAGTCGCGCAGCCACGCTACGTCATCGATTGAACTGCGCAGCGCGATCAACGATCCCCTGCGCACCGGGCCGTCCGAGACGATGAAGATCCTGCGCCGTCAGAAGGCGCGTCATCTACCGGCGGAACTCGCGACGGATTCGCCCCAGTACCCGGAGTACATGCGGATCCACAAGATCCATTGTCTGCACGGCAAGCCGTTCCAGGTCGTCGATACCTACGTGGCCGCGCCCGTCTACGCACGCTTTCCGAAAGGCGCCGATGCGCACTCGAAGACGGCGCGCCTGCTGCGTGATCACGGCGGCGTCCAGATAAGCCTGAACCGTCAGGAACTGACCATCGCATACGCCGACCCGATCGTCGCGCAGCGCCTCGATTGCACGGTCGGCAGCGTCCTGGTGCGAGTCCGCCGCTGGCGCGCCGACGAAGACGGACGCATCGTCTACGCCGCCGTCAACCTCTATCGGGGCGACCGGTTCGTGCTCGACATCCAGAGCAGCGGCCTGCAAGCCGGCGAATTCGCCGCCGGCATGATTCCCTCGGACAGACCCGAAGACGAGTCCTCGCACTGAATCACGGCGGCGCGCCCTGCGCCAGGCCGTGACACAGCGCGTCTTGCCGATCCGGACAAAAGATCCTAAACTTAGGATCTTTACAAACAGAGCTGAGGAGGCACCGCCATGTCTTTCAAGGTCATCCTGTCCGCCGTCGCGCTGACCACCGCCTGGGCTGCGGCGCCCGCGGCCCACGCGCAGGCGCAGTATCCCGAGCGCCCGGTCCAGGTCGTCGTGCCTTACGTCGCGGGCGGCCCGACCGACATCGCGGCCCGCTTCGTCTCCGAGCAGCTCAGCAAGCGGCTCAAGCAGTCGTTCGTGGTGCAGAACCGAGGCGGCGCAGGCGGCAACATCGGCGCCGAGGTGGTCGCCAGATCGGCGCCGGACGGCTACAACCTGCTCGTCATCGGCGCCGCGCACGCGATCAACAAGTCGCTGTACAAGAAACTGTCCTACGACATCCAGCGCGACTTCGTGCCGGTCGCGCTGCTCAGCACGGCACCGATGGTTCTGCTGGCCAATCCGCAGTTTCCGGCCAGCAACGTCCAGCAGCTGGTCGACTATGCGCGCAAGAATCCGGGCCGTCTCAACTACGCGAGCCAGGGAAACGGCACCGCCCCCCATCTGACCACCGAGCTGCTGAAGGTCAAGACCGGTGTGCAGATGGTGCACGTTCCGTACAAGGGCAGCGCGCAATCGCTGGCCGACATGGTCGCCGGCCAGGTCCCCGTGGGCTTCGACTCGGTAGTGGTCGGCAAACAGTATTCCGACTCCGGCCGGCTGAAGGCGCTGGCCGTCACCACCCGCCAGCGTTCACCGGTGCTGCCCGGCGTGCCGACCATGGCGGAATCCGGCTTTCCGTCCGTCGAAGCAAGCGTCTGGTACGCGGTCGTGGCGCCCGCAGGTACGCCTGCCGCGATCGTCAACATGCTGAATCAGCAGATCAACGAGATTCTCAACGATCCCGCGGCGCGCAGCACGCTGCTCGCGCTCGGCGCCGAACCCGCCCCGATGAGCACGCAGGCCTTCGACAAGTTCCTGCGAGACGAGATCGCCAAATGGGCCGAGATCGTCGCCGCCTCCGGCGCCCAGGTGGACTGATCCAGCAGGGGACTTCAGCATGGACCTCGAGTTCTTCCGCGTTGCGATCGATCGCGGCATCGCGCTGGTCACCTTCGAGCGGCCGCCGGTCAATGCATTCTCGTTCGATGTCTATCGCGAACTGATCCGCCTCGCCGACGGCCTGGAGGCCGACGAGAACGCGCGCGCCGTCGTGTTCGCCGGCTCCGCGAAATGCAAGGCCTGGATCGGCGGTGCCGACCTCAATGACTTCGTGGGACTCGACTACCAGAGCAGGCTGGACCGCTATGAGCTGGTCAATGAAGCGAATGACCGCTTCTACGGCCTGCAGCGCCCGGTCATCGCGGCGATCGGCTCGCACGCGATCGGCGCCGGCATGACCTTCGCCGCCATCTGCGACCTGCGGATCGCCGCCAGCGGAGCCTTGTTCGCGATGCCGGAGATCGACCGCGGCACCACCAGCGGCGGCGGCGCACCCTTCAACCGGTTGAACTTCCCGGCCGCACGCATGCGTGAGCTGCTGTTCACCGGGCGCAGGTTCACCGCCGATGAGCTGGCCGATACGGGCTTCTTCAATGCCGTGGTGCCACGCGACGAAGTGCTCGACACTTCGCTGCGCCTGGCCGAACGCATCGCGTCGAAGAGCTTCGAAGCGCTGAAAGCGACCAAGCTCTGCTGCAACGCGGTCGAACACATGAGCCCGCAGGACGGACGCCGCTTCACGCAGGAGTACTCGGCCCGACTGACCGCCGGCGCCGACGCCAAGGAGGGGATCCAGGCCTTCCTCGAAAAACGCTCTCCGGTCTACTCGAAACGCTGATGCCCTCCACGAGCACCCGCTCCGCTCCCGCCGCATGGCCGGCGGATGACCTGTCGGCGCTGCTGGCGCCGCGCTCAGTCGCGATCGTCGGCGCCTCCAACCGCGAAGGCAATCTCGGCGGCGCCGCTGCCCGCATGCTGCGCCGCTTCGGATTCGCCGGCGCCGTCTGGCCGGTCCACGCGACCGAGCGCAGCGTCGCGGATTTCGATTGCTTCGCCAGCCTGCGAGCCCTGCCTGCGACGCCGGATGTCGCGATTCTGGCGATTCCCGCCGCGGGCCTCATGGACGCCGTCGAGCAGTGCGGCACGAACGGCATTCGCAACGCGATCGCGTGGGCGGGCGGGTTCGCCGAAGAGGGCGCCGCAGGACGCGCCCGGCAGGACGCGCTGGCCGAAGCCTGCCGCCGGCACCGGATCCGCCTGTGCGGTCCCAACTGTCTTGGCATCATCAATACGCACACGGGCTTCACCGGCAGTTTCACTACTTCGCTGCTCGACATGGACCGTCTGCTGCCGGGCGCGATCACCATGGTCAGCCAGAGCGGCGGCCTGGCCACCGCTTCGATGGCGCTGGCTCAGCGCGCAGGCTTCGGCTTCCGCTATGTCATCAGCTGCGGCAATGAAGCCATCCTGAGCGTGGCCGACTTCGTCAGCGCAGTCGCCGACGACGCCGCGACCCGCGTGATCGCCATGTACGTGGAAGCCATCGAGGACGGCCCGGCCTTCCTGAACGCATTGCAGTACGCCCGGCAGCGGGACAAGCCGGTCATCCTGTTGAAAGGCGGCTCGGGCCAGGCCGCGCGCCGCGCCGCGCTGGCCCATACCGGACGGCTCGCCGGTTCCGACAGCGCGTTCGAGGCGGTCATTCACGAAGCCGGCGCGATCCGGGTGCACTCGCTGGAAGAGCTGATCGATGTCGCGCTGCTGGCGACCTCGCTGCATGGCCGCCCTCCGGCCGGCTCGCCGACCGGCTTGCAGCACAGCTCACCGCGAGGCCTGCCGCAGGGCACGCGCGTGGCGATCACGACCTTCGGCGGCGGCGCCGGCGTGCTGGCAGTCGACCAATGCGAACGCGCCGGCCTCGAGACGCCGCTACCCAGCGCGCTCACCGCGGCCTGGCTCGAAACACGCCTGCCGCCGATCGCCGCCATCGGGAACCCCATCGACCTGACGCCGCAGGCAGTCAACGATCCCAAATGGCGCGGGCAGCTGGCGCAGGCGCTGTCGGCGCTGCCGCGGGACGGCAACTTCGACTCGATCCTGTTTCTGTCATCGGCGATGCGCAATCGCGAGAACGAACTGGTACCGGTCATCGAATCGCTGCGTGATCAATCGGACGTTCCGGTCGTCGTCAGCTGGCCGCTGGCCAGCGCCAATGCGCTCGAGAAGCTGTGCGCGATCGGCGTCTACGCCTTTCCGGAGAACGCCCGCGCGGCCCGCGCCCTCGCCGCGCTGGCACGGCGTCGCAGTGGGCATGGGCCCACGCACGCTCCCGATCCGCTGCCCTTCGACTGGTCGGCCTGCCACGCCGGCGCCTCAGCCTGCGTGGTGCCGGAAGACCGGGTTGCGCAGATCCTGCGCGCCGCTGCTTTGCCGGTTGCGGCCGGCGAACTGTCGCTCAGCCGGGACGCGCTGGCCGGATTGGCGGCGCGGCTGCCGTTCCCGTGGGCCATGAAAGGCATCTCACCGGCGATCCCGCATCGCGCGGCGGCAGGCCTGCTTCGTCTGCATATCGCCGACCTTGCGAGCGCGGGCGAAGCCTTCGATGTCATGACCGGGCAGGCGCGTTCGCTCGGCGTGACGCTCGACGGCATATACGTGCAGCAGATGGCACCCGGCGGCAAGGAGCTGCTGTTCTCGGCCTTCCGCGACCGCAGCTTCGGCGTCATGATCACCTGCGGCGCAGGTGGCAACCTGACCGAGCTGATCGACGATGTCGTCGTCGGGCGCGCGCCGTTCGACGCCGCCGACGCCGCGCGGATGATAGAGCGGCTGCGCATGTCGCGCGACGCCAAGACCGCGCTGTCCCCGGATGCGCTGCGCCATGCGGCGAACTATCTGGAGCGCTTCTCGCGTCTGGCGGTATCGGCGCCGTGGCCTCGATTCACGCTCGAGCTCAATCCCGTGAAATGCGACGCTTCCGGAGCGCTCGCCGTCGACGGCCTGCTCATCATCGAGGACTGAGCCGGATGCGCCGGCCCGCACTGCATTCGTCCACCCGACTCCGCGTCTGACACCCATGAGCTCTTCGCCCGCCCAATCACCCATGCCGGCCCCGTCCAGCGGCCCGGCGATCGATCGATCGCCCGACGGTCCCGATCCTCTGATCGCCGACAGCGCTCGCCGCTTCGTCGATGGAGAGAAGGATCTGACGGCCTTGCGTGCGCGCCGCGGCACGCTGCCCGGCTTCGATGAGAATGCACAAGGCCAGATGAGCGAGGCCGGCTGGTTCGGCGCCTTGATTCCCGAAGCCTACGGCGGCCTGGGACTGCGCTTCGCCGACATGGCCGCCATCGTCACCGCCCTGGGCCACGGCCTGCTCGGCGAAGCCTTCGTCGGCACCGCGGTGCTCGGCGCCCGCGCGCTGCTGCACGGCGACAACGAAGCGCTGAAGCGCGAGTGGCTGCCGCGGCTTGCCGCCGGGAAGGCCCATGCAGCGCTGGCCTGGCAGGAGCGCAGCACGAACATCGATCCGCTCGCCATCGAGACGGTCGCACGCGAGGACGGCGATCACTTTCTGGTCACCGGCACCAAGCGCTTCATCAACGGCGCACACGCCGACCTGTTCCTGGTCAGCGCACGAACCAACCACGGCCCCATCCTGCTATGTCTGCCCAGCGATACGCCCGGGCTGGCACGCGAGCACGAATGGCGCGCCGACGGCACACCAGCACTGCGCCTGAGCCTGACCGAACTGCGCGTGCCGCGCACGCAGCTCACCGCGTCGGCTTCCGCGGCACCGGAAGCGCTGGCGCGCGCCCTCGATGAAGCGGCCGTGATGGCCGCCGCCGAATCGCTGGGTGTCATGTCGGAGGCGCTGTCGATCACGCTGGCCTACCTGCGGACCCGCCAGCAGTTCGGCCGGCCGATCGGCAGCTTCCAGGCCCTGCAGCATCGCGCGGCGGACCTGTATCTGCATCGCGAGCTGGCCGCCGCTTCAGTGGCTGCCGCGCTGCGCGTGCTGCAGCGCGAAGCGCCGACGCTCGAGCGCCGCCTGGCGGCGAGCCGCGCCAAGTATCGCTGCGCCGAGGCCGGCATGCGGATCGCGCGCGACTCGATACAGCTGCACGGGGCCATGGGCTTCACGGACGAGTGCGACATAGGCCTGTACCTGAAACGCGCGCTCGTGCTGGCGGGATGGCTGGGCAATGCCGATCTCCACAAGGCTCGCGTCCGCGACAGCGGCGTTCACCACCTGATACGCGCAGGCGCGCCGCGCGACGGCATCGACGAACAGGCTCGGAGCGCCTGGCGTGAGCAGATGGCGCGAGACGTTTCCGAGCGCGACTGGAATGCGATCGACGACGAGGTCTTCCGGCAGATCTCGGCGACTTTCTTCCGCGACCACCTGCCAGCCGAGCTGAAGTTCCTGCCGCGGCGTCCGAGCTGGGATGAGGTCAAGCCCTGGTATCTGGAGCTGTCCCGCCACGGCTGGCTGGCGCCCGCCTGGCCGACGGTTCACGGCGGCATGGGACTGAACGCCGCCAAGCTGATGATCTATCACGAAGAGATGGGCCGCAGCGGCGCGCCGCGCCATCTCGAACAAGGGATCAATTACATCGGACCGCTGTTGATCGCGCGCGGCAGCGAAGCGCAGAAGGCCAAGTACCTTCCCAGGATCCTGAGCGGCGAACATCTGTGGTGCCAGGGTTATTCCGAACCGAATGCCGGCTCCGATCTCGCAGGTCTGAGCACGCGCGCCCGCGTCGACGACGACGGATTCGTGATCGACGGGCAGAAGATCTGGACCACGATGGCGCACTACGCCACTCACATGTACGCGCTGGTGCGCACGGATACGAGCGCCGAGCGGCATGCCGGTATCAGCTTGATTCTGCTGGAGATGGACTCACCCGGCATCACGGTCAGGCCGATCCGCAACATCGCGGGGCACGAAGAGTTCTGCCAGGTATTCCTCGACGGCGTTCGCGCGCCGCGCGAGAATCTGGTCGGCGAGCTGAATGACGGCTGGAACGTGGCCAGGACGCTGCTGGGCTTCGAGCGAAATACCGTCGGCTCGCCGCGGACCTGCCTGGCCGCGCTGGAGCGGCTCGACATCGCGATCGACAGCTTGTCCGAAGCCGAACGCGCGCCCTTCATCGATCGCATGGTGGAGGCCTGGCTCGACGTGGCCGACCTCGCCAGCATGTACGAACGCTTCGTCCAGGCCGTGCGCGGCGGCGCCAATCCGGGCTTCGAAGTCTCCGTGATGAAGATCTGGGCCACCGAAACCCTGCAGCGGCTTACCGAACTGCTGATCGACGTCCTCGGTGATCAAGGCTATCTGATGGGCAAGCAGTCGTTCGCGAAGGGGTCGGTCGACGTGCTGATGCCCTTCCTGGATTCCCGATCCACCACCATTTCGGCCGGATCCAGCCAGGTCCAGCGCAACGTGCTGGCCAAGCGGGTCCTTGGACTTTGAACGCGCATGGAGGGCCCATGAATCGATCCGAAGGCAAAGCCGGAAGCCCGGTCGACGCGGCCAAGGCCGCGCATCCGCACGTGAACGATGAATGGCTGTCCAGGCACGACGAACCGGTCATCGAACCGGATCGGCGCATCGTCGATCCTCACCACCATCTGTGGAACCGGCCGGGCATGGAGTACGAGGCGCCTGCGCTGCTGGCCGATCTGCAGAGCGGCCATGACATCCGCGCCACGGTCTTCGTGCAGTGCCGCAGCCGCTATCGCGACAGCGGGCCGGAAGAACTGCGGCCGATCGGAGAGACCGAGTACGTCGTCGACGCGGCTGAGGCCGTCGATCGCGCCGATCCGTCGCGGCGCGCCTGCGCCGGCATCGTCGGCTATGCCGACATGCGGCTCGGAGCAGCGGTGCAGCCAGTGCTGGAAGCCCATCTGCAGGCCGGCGGCGGGCGCTTCCGCGGCATCCGGCACAGCGCCGCCTGGAGCGACGATCCCGTCATCTTCAATCCCGAACTGGGGGCCGTCGAGCATATGTTGCGCATGCCGGCCTTCCAGGCAGGCGTCGATTGCGTCGGCCGCATGGGCTTGAGTTTCGATGCCTGGGTCTACCACCCGCAGATTCCGGACGTCGCCGCGCTGGCGCGCGCCTGCCCCGATACCATGATCGTGCTCGACCATGCCGGCGGGCCGCTCGGCATCGGCCGCTTCGCTGCCGATACCGCGGCGGTGTATCGCGACTGGCGGCGGGACATGGCCGGCCTCGCTACCTGTCCGAACGTCGTGGTCAAGCTGGGCGGCCTCGCGATGCGCATCAGCGGCCATCACTTCCATCAACAGCCCGCGCCACCGGATTCGCAAGCGCTCGCTACAGCCTGGCGGCCTTACGTCGAGTTCTGCATCGAAGCGTTCGGCGCCGACCGCTGCATGTTCGAGAGCAACTTCCCGGTCGACAAGGCTTCCTGCTCGTATCGCGTGCTGTGGAACGCTTTCAAGCGTCTGGCGGCCGGATGCAGCGAGCCAGAGAAAACGGCGCTGTTCGAGAGCACGGCCTCGCGGGTCTATCGACTATCCGTCTGAGGCCGCCGCCGCGCTCAGCTCGGCGAACACGCTCGCGCCGAGCGCCGTTCCATGCACCGCCGTCTGCATCCTGCCGCTGTATCACCCGTCGCGCTTCATGGCCGAAGACGGCTACCTGATCAAGGAAGTCCCGTCCGACACCGACCTCAACCTCGAGCAGATGCGCCGCAACCTGCCCGTCGGCTCGGTCAACGAGGTCATCGACAAGCTGCTGGAAGAGATCAGCGTGCTGCGGCCCAAGCACATCGCGCTGCAGACCCAGCTCGGCGACTTCGACCAGAAGACCATGCTCAAGCAGATCGAGCTGTGGGGCAGCCGAATCATCCCGGCCGTGCGCAAGGAGATCGGCCGGCAGGCGCTGGCCGCCTGAGGCCAGGAGATCGGCCGATAGGGCGCTGTGTCTGCCTGAGCGGCCGCGGTGGTCGTTGCGCGCGGCCCTCTGCGGCGCCGCAGCCCGCCCGCGGCGCCTCCGCGCGGCCGGACCGCTCCAGGCGGCGCCCTGCCATTGGCCCCATAATTGACGTCGGAGCAACCCGGACGAGGATTCCGCCATGCGCCTGCACCTGACCAACTCGGGCGCCATCACGCTGCGTGACGCCACCGATTTCCGCCGTCTCGACGTGCTGATCGACGCGCAGTCCGAGGAGCAGCTCAGGCGCTCGATCGCGCGCATCGGCCGGCGCGAGGACGCGCAGCACGTGCGGCTGGTTCCCGCCATCCTGCGCTTCCTGTCCGGCCATGCCGGCGACCCCGATTGGGAGACCGGCTTCGGCAAGATGCTCGACTACGCGACGCGCTCGGGCTGGATCGACGAACGCGGCGAAGTTCGTGCCCACATCACACCGAACGAAGCCGAGGAAGTGGTCACTATCGACGAATTCAAGGCCGCCATGCGCTCGCTGCCGGCCGGCATCAGCGTCATCACCACCGGCAGCGGCGAGGCGGTCGCCGGCATCGTCGTGTCCAGCCTCACGTCGATCTCGGCGGAGCCGCCGCTGGTGGGCTTCTTCATCTATCAGGACTCGTCCTGCTATCCGACGCTGATGCAGAGCGGCCGCTTCGTGGCCAACGTGATCGGCGAGACGCACAGCGACGTGATGACCGCCTTCCTCAAGCGCGCTCAGGGCCCCGAGCGCTTCGCCGTCGGCAACTGGCGCGAAGGCCACGGCAGCTTGCCGGTGCTGACCGATGCGCTGGCCAGCATGGAGTGCGACATCGTCTTCACGCAGTCGATCGGCACGCACCGGATGGTGGTGGGCAAGATCCGCAAGACGACCTGCAACGCAGCCAATCCGGTCGTGCATTTCAATGCGCTGACGCATCATCTGACGCAGGCACCGGCTGTTCCGTCCGCCGCCGGCGCGGCGAATCCCGCGGAATCCTGACGCGCCGAGCTCCTGCGCCGGCGGACCCTCTGGACCCGCCGCGGCCGCGGCCATTACACTTGGGTTTATCGCGCCATTCGGCCGCTGCGTCGCATCCCTGCCATGGGTGAAGAACCGAGATCGCCCGTCGTCGGAACGAAGAGTGCGGGTCGGATCCTGTCGCTGCTGCGGCTCGTCGGCGCCCACGGCGAGACGGGTGTACGCCTGCGGGACCTGACTCTGCTGTCCGGCCTGGACCGCTCCACCACGCACCGCCTGCTCGCGTGCCTGGTGGAGGAGGGCTTCGTCGAACGCATGGGCTCCACGAAGCTGTACCGGCTGGGCCTGGAAGCGCTGCAATGGGGTTTCGCGTCGAACAGCCTGACCGCGGTAGCGGCGCGCTTCCGGCCGATGATGCAGCGGCTGAGCCGGCAGACCGAAGACACCGTGTTCCTGTTCGTCCGCAGCGGCGATTTCGCGCTGTGCCTGCACCGCGAGGAAGGTTCGCATGCGATCAAGGCCTTCGTGACCGACCGCGGCGCGCACCGCCCGCTCGGCATCAGCGCCGTCGGCATCGCCATGCTGGCCAAGATGAGCGATGACGAGGTGCATCAGGTCTATGCGCGCACCGTCCGGGAATACGAACGCCTGGGCGTATCGCTGACGCAGCTCGAGCAGCTGATCGGCCGCGCCCGCAAGACCGGCTTCTCGGAGGCGACGCACTTCCGCGGCGAAGGCGCGCGCGGCGTCGGCGGCGCCTTCCATCTCACCCGCCACTGCATGGCCGGCGTCAGCATCGCGGCCACCAATGCCCGCATGCCGCCGCAGCGGATGGCGGAACTCGGCGAGCAGCTCGGTGGCGAGCTCGCGGCGTTCAGCTGGCAACCGTACGGCTAGGCGGACCCACCCAGCTTCTCGCGCCTGATCCGGATACCCGCGGCTTCGCGATCCCAGGTGTCGTGCGTGACGCCTTCGCGCCGCAGCTCGGCCTTGCGGATCTTGTTGGTCACGGTCTTGGGCAGCACCGGCAGGATGCGCACGTAGCGCGGCAGCATGAAGTGCGCCATGCGCGGCTGCAGGAAGCGCAGCAGCGCCGCCGGTTCGATCGTCGCGCCCGCCTTGGCGGCGAGCACCACCATCACATCGTCTTCGCCGGCCTCATTGCGCGCGGGAAGCGCAGCCGCTTCCTGCACCGCCGGATGGGCCAGCACCTCGGATTCGACTTCCTGCGACGAGATGTTCTCACCGCGCCGACGGATCACGTCCTTGGTTCGATCGACGAAGAAGTAGTTGCCTTCCGCATCCTTGCGAAACATGTCGCCGGTATGGAACCAGCCGTTGCGCCAGGCCGCGGCGGTGGCTTCCGGCATCCGGTGGTAGCCGGCGCTGATGACCCATGGTAGGTCGGCTCGCAGGATCAGCTCGCCCGTCTGTCCATCCGGCACTTCCTGGTCGTTCTCGTCGACCAGCCGGCACTCGATGCCGTCGCGCGGCCTGCCGCAGCTGCCGAACGCCCGCGTGTCGAACTCGGCGACCAGCGGCACCGACACCTCGGTCATGTTGAAGCCGGTCTTGTAGCTGAAGCCGTAGCGTTCGGCCAGCATCACCGTCTGCGGCGTTACCGGCCCCAGCGTCACGCGGGTCAGCGGATTGTCCTTCTCGCCGTCGGCCGGCGGCGCCTTGGCCAGGAACTCGGTCATCGCACCGAGCAGCGCGGCCGTGGTGCAGCCATGCTGCCGGATCTGCGGCCAGAACTTGCGCGTATCGAAGCCGTCCACCAGCAGGAAGGACGCGCCTCGCACCAGCGCGGCGAAGATGGTGTTCGTGCCGCCGACGTGGAACATCGGCAGGTTCACCAGGATGCGGTCGTCCGGCCCCATGTAGCCGAAGCCGCCCAGGCTGGCCGCATACAGCTGCAGATACGAGATGATCACCCCTTTGGACGGGCCGGTCGTCCCCGAGGTATAGATGATGCCGAACGTGTCCCACGGCTCCAGCGGGGGCGGGACGTGCAGCGGCGCCTCATCGCAACGACTGTCGCGGGAGCGACCGCAGCCGCCGGAGCTGCCGGAGCCCTCGGAGCCGGAGCCGTCGCCGCTGACGCCACTGCCACTGCCACTGCCACTGCCACTGCCACTGCTGCCACTGCTGCTGCTGCGCTCATGCAATACGGCCGCCGCGCTCACGCACCGGGCGTCGTGCGACGCAGGTAGCGCTTCGCCCGTCACCACCAGCGTCTCGAAATGCGCCAGGTCGGCGGCGGACAGGCGTTCCAGCAGCCTGTCGTGACAGATCAGCAGCTTCGCGCCGGCATTGCGTATCACGTGCGACAGCAAGCCGCCGCGAAACGAGGTGTTCATGGGGCAGAACAAGGCGCCGAGATAGTTGCTGGCGAACCAGGCCAGCAGCATCGTCTTGCCATTGGGCAGCCAGACGTTCACCGCGTCGCCGCTGCGCACGCCGAGCCGGTGCAGCCCGAGCGCGGCGGCGCGCACCTTCGCCTGCGTCTGAGCCCAGGTCCACTGCTCGCCGTCCTCGAACACTGCGAACACGCGCTCCGGCGTCTCGGCCGCCCAGCGATCGAGCAGCGGTGCGAGCACGCAGCGCTCGCGCGAAGGCATGGACGGATCGAACCACGGCGGGTTGAAGTCGCCTTCTATGAACATGACGGCGGCTTTCAGCGGCCCTTGAACGTCGGCGTGCGCTTGTCCAGGAAGGCCGCGATCGCCTCCTTGGCGTCGGCGCTGCGCATCGAACGCACCTGGTGCATGGCCTCCATCGCGACGACTTCCTGGGCGCCGGCCGTCTCCGCCAGGTTCAGATTGGCCTTCATGTAGCGATAGGCCAGCGGCGGGCCGTCGGCAAGGCGGCGTGCGAGGCGGGCCGTCTCGGCTTCGAGCTCCGCGTCGGGTACGACCTTGTTCAGCAGGCCGATGTCACGCGCCTCGGCCGCGCCGACTCGATCGGCGAGAAAGAACAGCTCGCGTGCCTTGGCCGTCCCGAGCAGCCGCGTCAGGTAGTAGCTGACGCCCAGCTCGCCCGACACGCCGATGCGCGCGAAGGCCGTGGTGAAGAACGCCGTCTCGGAGGCGATGCGGAAATCGCAGGCACAGGCCAGCGCCATCGAAGCGCCGGCGCAGGCACCGCGGATCATCGCCACGGTGGGCTTGGGCATCCGATGCAGCAGCAGCGGCCCCTCGCTGTGGCCGCGAACGCGCTCTGCCGCATGGTCGACATCGTTCCACACGGCATCGTCGCGCCATCGCACCCACTGCGCGTCCTGCTCGTCGATGGCGCCGAAGCTCTTGATGTCTCCGCCGGCGCAGAAGGCGCGGCCGGCGCCGGTCAGCACCACGGCGCGTACCTCCGGAGAGGCCGCGGCCTCGCGCAGCTGCTCGTTCAAGCGGCGCGTCATGGAAACGGTCAGCGCATTGAGCGAATCCGGACGGTTCAGCGTCACCGTCAGAACCCCGTCGTCGATACGAACGAGAACCTCAGCCTGCAAGCTGCTTCTCCAGCGACTTCAGATCGAAGTAGTCGCGCTTGGCAATGATCTTGCCGTCCCGGAACTCGACCACGCCCGCGTAGGGGATGCAGATGTGCCGGCCGTTTTTGACGTAGCTCTCGGTGCCTTCGACGAACAGCGTATCGCCGTTCTCCATCATCAGCGTCTGCTCGAAGCTCGGCGCGCTCATGCCCTTGCCGAACTTGCCCAGGAACTCGAGCACGGCCGCCTTGCCGACCAGCGGCCGCATCGACCGGTTCGGATAGGAAACGATATCGTCGTGGTAGTAGGCCGACATCGCCTCGATGTCCCCCCGGCTCCACGCGTCGAGGAAGTCCTTGTACAGCTGGCTCAGTGTTCTCATGCTGCATCCCGCCTCAGTCCAGCGTGACCTTAGACCGCCGGATCAGTTCGGTCCACTTGCCGTGGTCGCGAACGACCTGCGCGGCGAACTCCGCCTGCGGCGTGCCGCCGACCTCGAAGCCCATGTTCTTCAGGCTGGCCACCACGTCCGGCTTGCGCAGCGCCTTCTCGGCTTCGCTGTACAGCCGCGCGACGATCTGGGGCGGCGTGTTCGCAGGCAGGAACAGCGCCCCCCAGCCGTACGACTCGAAGCCGGCATAACCGAGTTCGGCCAGCGTCGGCACATCCGGCGTGAGCGGCGAGCGCTGAGTGCCGGTGACCGCGAGCAGCCGCAGCTTGCCGTCCGCGACGTAAGGCTTGAGCGTCGCGTAATCCATGAACACCGACGACACTTCGCCGCTCACCAGCGCGACCATCGCGGGAGCACCGCCCTTGTAGGGCACGTGCATCATGTTCAGATTGGCCGCCTCGTTCAGGCCGAAGCCGAACAGATGCAGCGACGAGCCCGAGCCGATCGACGCATAGGTGTCGTTGCGCGATCCGCCGCGCGCCAGCTCGGAGAACTCCTTCAGCGTCCGCACCGGTACGCGGCTCGTGTTCACCGCGAACCACAGCGGGGTCCGGATGACGTCGGTCAGCGGAATGAAGTCCTTCAGCGGATCGAAGGGCAGCTTCTTGAACAGGCCGGCCACCTGCACCAGCAAAGGGCCGGTGAACAGCATCGTGTAGCCGTCCGCCGGCGACTTGGCCACCAGGTCGGAAGCGATGATGCCGCTGGCGCCCGGCTTGTTCTCCACGATCACGCTGACGCCCAGCGCCTCTTCGAGCTGCTTGGCGATCGTACGTGCGGCGAAGTCGGTGCCGCCGCCCACCGGCGTGATGACGAGGATCTTGATCGTCCGGCGCGGGTAGTCCTGCGCCCGGGTGGTTCCTGCCGCCAGCCCTGCACAAGCCGCGGCGGACATCTGGATCAGCATGCTCCTGCGACGTGGTGTCATTCGGTGTCTCCTCCGTTCCGTGCATTTGACGAAACCGGACACCGGCCGCACAAGCGGAACCGCCGCGATTTCCCATCCCATGGGAAATCGGCGGCCCGCATGGCTGTCGCCCGCGGGCCGCCGGATCAGAGACTTATTGCAGGCGGAACCCCGTCTTTTCGATCGCCTGCGCCCAGCGCTTGTGCTCCGACGCGATGAACGCGCCGAAGACCTCGGGCGGAACCGAGGCCGCCGGCTCGAAACCCTTGGCGATGAGCTGCTCGCGGATGCCGGGCGCATCCAGAGCCTTGCCGAGCTCCTTGCCCAGCAGATCGACGATGGGCTTCGGGGTGCCCGCCGGCACCACCAGGCCGTACCACTCGGCAGCCTCGATGCCGGGAAATCCCGCTTCGGCCAGCGTCGGCACCTCCGGCAGCAGAGGCAGACGAGCCTTGGTGGCCACAGCGATGCCCTTGAGCTGGCCGCTCTTGATCATGGGCAGCACGACGGGCACGCCGTGGAACATCATGTGGACCGTGCCGCCGACCATGTCGGTCAGCGCCTGCGGAGCGCCCTTGTAGGGAACGTGAGTCAGGTCCACGCCGGCCATGCTCTTGAACACTTCTCCGACGATGTTCTGCTGCGTGCCGGGGCCGACCGACGCATAGCTGTACTTGCCCGGGTTCGACTTCGCCCGCGTGACCAGTTCACCGACCGATCCGGCGAAGTTGCCATTGGCGGCCAGCACGTACGGCGAGCTGGCCATCAGGCCCAGCGGCGCGAAATCCTTGATCGGGTCGAACGACAGGCTCTTGTCCAGCAGATGATTCAGCACCATCGGCGCGCTGTTCACCAGCAGCGTGTAGCCGTCCGCCGACGCCTTGGCGCCCTGGGTGGCGCCGATGTTCCCGGCCGCACCAGGCTTGTTCTCGACGACGACCGGTTGTCCCAGGCTGGCGGACATTCTCTCTGCAAGGATCCGCGTCACGGTGTCCGGACCCCCGCCGACCTGCCAGGGCACGATGATCTTGAGCGGCCGATTGGGAAAGCTGCCCTGGGCGCTTCCGCTCTGGGCAGACGCGGCGCCGGCACAGCTCAGCAGCGCGAACGCAGCCAGGACCCTGACCCAGCGATTACGGATAGTGGTCATGCTTGTCTCCTCGTCTAGCTATCGTCTAGGTTTGCGGGCTGCAGGCGGCTATTCCCGCAGGATCACCAGGCGCTCGGCGAACGGACGCGCATACAGCGCCTGGTAATAGATGGGCCGGTCGCGCAGCGTGTAGCCGCGCAGTTCCATGATGAAAACCGATTCATTCGGCTCGAGTCCCAGCTCGCGCGCGACGGCGGTGGGCGCGGCGCCGAAGCGGATCCACTGGTCGACGCGCAGCGTCGGCAGCGACAACCGCTGGCCGATCAGCTCGCGCAGGTTCCTCTCGAGCGCGTCGCGGCTCAGCCCGCCCAGCTCCGCGAAATCCGTCTCGCCGAGCCAGAACTCGCTGTACAGATCGAAGCGGCCGCCGACGTTGATCACGCGTTCGATCCGGACGTAGCCGCTGTCCTGCAGGAACTCCGACCACGGCCCCCGGCGCTTGAAGCGCTTGACCGAGCGTGCATGCACGTAAGAGGGAAGATCGTGCCCGGACTCGTCGCGAAAGCGCAGATAGCGGACGTCGGCCGGCGCCACCCGCGTGCCCGAGACGAAGGTGCCGCGCCCCTGTTCGCGGATGATCACGCCCGAGTGCGTCAGATGCGCAAGCGCCTTCTGCACGGTGCCGACGCTGACGCCATGGATCGCGGCGAGCTCGCCTTCGGAAGGCAGGCGATCGCCGACGCGCAGCTCGCCCGATTCGATGGATTGGAGAATCGCTTCCGAGACGCTGCCGTGCTTGGTCATGTCAGTTCAAAGGCTGGGGGCGAAACGGCTGACGGCCGTTTCCCGGATGTCGAAGACCTCGCTGGTCAGCAGCGTTCCGCACGCGACGTCGATCGCGTAGTCGAACAACCGGGCGCCTGCGTCGGCGAGCTTTTCGCCGCGCTGCAGGATGCCGCTGACGTCGAAGTCGATATTGTCCGCCATCGTCTGCAGCGTATTGACGTTGCCGCAGACCTTGACCGTCGGCGCGACCATGTTGCCGATCGGATTGCCCACCCCGGTGCCGAAGAAGATCAGCTGGCAGCCGCCCGCCGCGAGCGCAGTCAGGTTCTCCACGGCCGCCGCCGGCGCATCCATGAAGTGCAGGCCCGGCCTCTTCGGCGCCTCACCGTAGCCGAGCACACCGACCAATGGGCTGCCGCCGGCCTTGGCCATCGCGCCCAGCGCCTTCTCTTCGACGGTGGTCAGTCCACCGCGCTTGTTGTCGGGTGAAGGCTGATCCTCGCGCATGTCGACGCCGCGTTCGATCGCGAGATGCTCCATGTTGCGCACAGCGGTGACGAAAGCGTCGCGTACGCGTGGATCGCTGGCCCGCTCGGCGAACAGGTGCTCGGCGCCGATGAACTCGGAGGTCTCGGAGATGATCGCGGTGCCGCCCTCGGCCACGAGGCGGTCCACCATGCGGCCGATGGCCGGATTGCAGCTCAGGCCGGAAGTGGTGTCCGAACCGCCGCATTCGACACCGATCACCAGCGACGAGACGGGGCAGGGCTCGCGGCGCTGCCGCGACGCGGCAAGCACGAGACGGGCGGCGATGCGCATGCCGTCGGCGAGACACTGCACGGTGCCGTTCGGCTGCAGATGCACGCGTTCGACCGGCTTGCCGCTGGCGCGTATGCGCCGCGCCACCTCCGACGTCGACGTTTCCTCCAGCCCGACCAGCAGCACGGCCGCGACATTGGGATTGCGAGCCAGACCGGCCAGCGACTCGAACGCGAACTCCAGATCGGCGCCGAACTGCCCGCGCACGAACAGCGTGGTCACCGGGATGCAGCCGCTCACCGAGCGCGTGATCGAGCGGGTGACCGGATTGCAGTTGTCCATGACGGACACCACGGCGACCCAGTTGCGCACTCCCACCGTGCCGTTCTCGCGTCGATATCCCAGGAAGCTGGCTGCCATCGCACTACCTCTCGTCCAGATCGTTGCCACCCCGCACCGGACACCGGTAGGGGCCAAATTCCTACATAGATTTGTAGAGAACTATAGAGAACTTAGCCATGCAGTGTCAACGAAACTGCGCTTTCTAAAGGCTGTTTCTTGATCTACCTCGTGGTGCGGTGCGACAAGACCTATATAGAACTTGATTGACACGCAAACGGACAAGCACTACGCTGCGCCCAATGAAAACGCCGGAAGCCGGAACTGGAGGAGACCTTTGAAAGCCATCCGCGCACTGCCCGGACCCGACGGGGGAACCGTGGCGATACAGGAGCTGCCGACGCCGGCCCCGGGCCCCGGCCAGGTGCTGATCAAGGTTCAAGCGGCCGGACTCAATCGCGGCGAGATCAAGCAGGCCCGGGAGCTGCGCTCGGGAAGCGCCGTGACGATGGGCGTGGAATGCGCGGGTGAAGTCGCGGCCGTCGGCGAAGGCGTCTCCGCCTGGCGCCCCGGCGACCGCGTCATGGGGCACGGCAGGGGCTGCCAGGCCGACTACGCGGTGCTCGATGAAAGAGCGCTGATGGCCGTGCCGGACCGGCTGTCCTGGACCGACGCAGCGGCGTTTCCCAATGTCTACATCACGGCGCACGATGCGGTCGTGACGAACGCACATCTGCGCGCCGGCGAATCGGTTCTGATCAACGGCGCCGCGGGCGGCGTCTCCATGGCAGCCATCCAGATCGCCAAGCTGATCGGCGCCACGCCCATCATCGGCACCTCGCGCTCGGCGGCCAAGCTGGAGAAGCTGTCCCGCTACGGACTCGATGTCGGCATCGACGTCTCGCAAGGCTCTCAGGTCGACCTCGTCACGCGCGCCACGGAAGGCCGGGGCGTCGACGTGATCATCGACACGGTCGGCGCATCGGTCTTCGAGGAAAACATTCAGAGCCTCGCCGTCAAGGGACGACTGATACACATCGCCCGCTTCGGCTCGCCGATCGCTTCGCTGGACCTGACCCAGCTCTGGCTGAAGCGCCTGCAGCTGATCGGCGTCACGTTCAGAACGCGGACGGAAGCGGAACGCCTCGCCTGCATCCAGTCATGCGCGCAGGATCTGCTGCCCGCGCTGAGCCGCGGCGACATCGAGCTGCTAGTCGACCGCACATTCCCGATGTCGGACATCGCCGCCGCGCATGCCTACATGCTCGACGACCGGCACGTGGGCAAGATCGTTCTCACCGCGGGCTGAGCCCTCCCACCGCGGGCGCAGCTCCCCAAATCAAAGCCAAGCAGGCAGGAGACTTTCATGACCATCACGGTGACTCCGCTGACCGGCACCGTCGGCGCCGCCGTTGCCGGCGTCGACCTGAACCAGCCGCTGAGCGACGCGGACTTCGAGCCCATCCGCCGCGCCTTCCTCGACCACTGCATGCTGGTCTTCCGCGGTCAGCATCTGACCCCGGCCGCGCAAGTGGCTTTCGCGAAGCGCTGGGGCTCGACAGGACAGCAGAATCCGCTGCTGCAAAGCCTCGACGGCTTTCCCGAGATCGTGCAGGTCACCAAGATCCCTAAGGCCACCGCGTCGACGGAGGCCTGGCACTACGACACCATCTACACGCCGACGCCGCCGGCACTATCCATCCTGTCGGCGGTCATCGTGCCGCACGGCGGCGACACGATGTGGTCGAACCAGTACGAGGCCTATGACCGGCTTTCCGAGACCATGAAGCGCGTGATCGAAGGCCTGCGCGTGCGCTTCGTCGGCCTTCGGCTGGGCCGCATGCTGGGCGCCGACATGAGCGCGCTGCCGAGCGCAGACCATCCGCTGGTCCGGACCCATCCCGAAACCGGTCGCAAGGCGCTCGTCGTCGGGCATCCCGAGACGGCGCAGTGCATCGAAGGGATGAGCAAAGCGGAAAGCCGGCCGCTGCTCGACTTCCTCTATGCGCACTCGACCTCGCCGGACAATGTCTATCGCCACATGTGGCAGGCCGGCGACGTCGTCATGTGGGACAACCGCTGCACCATGCACTACGCGGTCCACGACTACGGCGAGGCGGAGCGCGTGCTCAACCGCGTGACCATCCTCGGCGATACACCGGTCTGAGCTCCGATCATCGGCGGCGCGGACCGGTCGCCGCGCCGAGGGATCAAGACAGCTTCTTCGTGCGCCTCGTCATGCTTTCCAGCTTCTCGCACGCCTGCTTCAGCGCGGCCACCAGCGCCGGCCGCTCCCTTTGCATGTAGGCGGTATGCGTGCCCAGGCATAGCCCCATCGGCGGCTGGCCCGGAATCGGCGACAGCGGCGCCGCGATCGCGCAGTGTCCGGGCGAAGGAAACTCGTAGGACTCCGCCCATCCGCGCTGCTCGCTCGCACGAACTTCCTCGACCAGCGAGCGCGGATGAACCCGGCTTCGCGAAAGCGGGTCCACCGCATTCGCATGCCGGGCAATGCGCAGGATGTCGGCATCGGTCTCATTGGCCAGCAGGACCTTTCCCACCGATGACAGGCAGACCGACGCAAGCGCCCCGGCGCGCACCTGCAGCGCATCGGCCCGGGTGCCGCGCAGCGCCAGGACGAAGCGCACGTAGATGCCCTGGCGCAGCCCGACCATCACGGTCTGGCCGGTGGTTCGCCTGAGCCTGTCCATCACCGAAACCAGGCTGCCTTCGCCGAACAGCTCGTCCTGGATCCAGGTTCCGAGCAGCATCACGCGCACCGTCGGCCGGAAACGCCGGCTCCGGCTGTCGTAAGTCAGGTAGCCCAGCGCCTCCAGCGAGTCGAGCAGCATCGACGTGCTCGACTGGGGATAACCCAGGTGGCGACAGACTTCCGCGACGTTCGCCGGCTGGTGCGTACTGGCGAAGTACTCGAGCACTTCCAGCACCCGCTGCGCAGATTTGACCGCCATTCGCCTCCTCTCCGGGCCTGGGCATATATCACATACATGATGGCACAAGCTCCGCCCCGCCACTTAGGATTCGGCCAGAACGCAGCAGGGAATGAAGGTCCTCGAATGCTTGCAGCAGACAATGAATTGATCACCCGCGTCGGCCCCGGCACGCCGATGGGCACGCTGTTCCGCCAGTTCTGGCTTCCCGCCTGTCATTCCGACGAGCTGACCGCCGGCGCGGCGCCGATGCGGCTGCTGCTGCTGTGCGAGAAGCTCATCGCCTTCCGCGACGCGCAGGGCCGCGTCGGCATCATGGAGCATCAATGCCCGCACCGCTGCGCCTCGCTGTTCTATGGGCGCAACGAAGGCAAAGGGATCCGCTGCGCGTACCACGGCTGGATGTTCGACGTGACAGGCAAGTGCCTGGAGACGCCCAACGTCCCGGACTCGCAGGGCTTCAGCGCCAAGATCCGCGCCAAGGCCTACGAAGTCCGCGAACGCAACGGACTGGTCTGGGTCTACATGGGCGACCAGACGAAGATCCCGCCCATGCCCGAGATCGAAGCCACACTGCTGCCG
Organism: Burkholderiaceae bacterium; assembly: GCA_050187175.1. Lineage (GTDB taxonomy): Bacteria > Pseudomonadota > Gammaproteobacteria > Burkholderiales > Burkholderiaceae_E > Zeimonas. The sequence goes on along the minus strand of JBFWXS010000034.1, from coordinate 2,075 downwards.
CGGGACGAGGTCCGGCTGGTGCAGGCGCAGCGGCAGTGCAACTGGCTGCAGGCGCTGGAAGGCGACATCGACACGTCCCACTTCGGCTTCCTGCATCTGGGCAGCGTGGCGGCCGAGGACGTGCCGCCCGACAGCATGCACCGCTTCGCCATCTACAACCGGGCGCCCGAATACAGCGTGAAGGACACGTCGTGGGGGACGATGTACTGCGGTTATAGAGCGGCCGAGGCCGGCCGCGTCTATCACCGGATCTCCCACTTCCTCTTTCCGTGCTGGACGATGTTTCCGGACGGCGATTTCAGGGACAACCTGATTGCCCAGGCCTGGGTGCCCATGGACGACACGCACACCATGGTGTTCGGGTTCTTCTACAAGGACCGCGCGCAGCCGCTGCGGCACACCAAGGACGGCAAGCCGATTCCCGGCCTGGAGCTCGACGCGCAAGCCGGCCGCGTCGAGCTGCTGCCGAACACGACGGACTGGCACGGCCGCTGGCGGACCGCGGCCAATGCGCACAACGACTATCTGATCGACCGCGAAGCCCAGCGCACCGTCAGCTTCACCGGCATCGAAAGCGTGCCGCTGCAGGACCAGGCCATGGGAGAGAGCATGGGGCCGATCTGCGACCGGACGCGGGAGCATCTCGCTCCTAGCGACATCATGGTCGTGCGCACGCGCCGGCGCATCCTGAGGGCGATCCGCGAGCTCGAACAGCAGGGCGCGCTGCCCGACATCGCATGGCAGCCCGCCGTGGCGCGGGATGCGCGCAGCGGCTCGTTCATCGAGGACGAGCAACTGACCTGGGAAGACGCGTACGAAACGCATCTGAAAGCAGCGGTCCGTCTTGCAGCTTCCCCGACCACGCAGCCCTGAGGTCCAAGGCATGAAACTATCGATTCGCAGATGGCTCACCCACGTCGAGCACAAACTGGTCGAGGCCGGCCAGACGCATGCAGAGCCGCTGCGCAAGGTTGCCGTCGCGGCGGTCATCGAGAATCCATTCGGTGACGGCTACCGGGCGGATCTTTCGGCGGGCATCGCCGCCAGCGAGCAGCTCGGCGAACAACTGGCGCAGCAGTTGCTGAGCGCTTTCGGCCCGTACCCAGTGCAGAGCTACGGCAAGGCTGGCATCGTCGGCACGGCGGGCGAACAGGAGCATGCCAACGCGCTGCTGACCACCACGTTCGCGGATCCGCTTCGCAAAGCCGTCGGCGGCGGCAAGGCATGGATCTCGTCGATGACCAAGGTCGGCGGACCGGGAACCCTCATCGACATTCCGCTGGCCAGCAAGGATGCGCTGTACGTCCGCTCGCACTACGACGGCCTCAGCCTCTGCCTGGCCGGCGCTCCGCTTCCCGACGAGATCGCGATCATCTTCGCGGTGGCCAACCGCGGGCGGCTGAATGCGCGCGTCGGCGGACTGGCTCTGGCCGACGCCGTCGGCCGCGATGGCCTCGTCTGAGGGCAGCGATGAAAGTCGCGATCGTCAACATCGGCAGGATCGTCACCGGCGACTGGCGCGATCCGCATGCCCGGGGCGACTCCATTCTGACGGAGAACGGCCTCATCACCTGCGTCGGCAGCGCCTCGCCGCAGGCCGTCGAAGGCTGTGACGTGCTGATAGACGCCGACGGCGCCACGGCGATCCCCGGCCTGATCGACTCGCAGGTCCACAATACCTTCGGCGACTACACGCCGCGGCAGAAGACGGTGGGCTTCCTCGAGAGCTATGTCCACGGCGGCGTGACCACCGCGATCAGCGCCTCGGAGGTGCATGTGCCCGGCCGGCCCAAGGACCCGGCCGGCGTCAAGGCGCTCGCCGTGGCCGCACTGAAATGCTTCGAGCATTTCCGCCCCGGCGGCATCCGGGTGTACGCCGGGTCTATCATCCTCGAACCCGGGCTGACCGAGCAGGACCTCGCCGACGTCGCCTCGCAGGGCGTGTGGTTGGCCAAGGCAGGCTTCGGCGCCGTCAAGTCGCCGTTCGAGTACGCCGAGATGGTCGGCTGGGCGCGCAAGCACGGCATGATCACCACCGTGCATTCCGGCGGCTCCTCCATTCCCGGCTCCTCCGG
>JBFWXS010000033.1:38247-54733 GCA_050187175.1 Burkholderiaceae bacterium | reverse complement strand
CCTGCTCGGGCGAGTGCAGCAGGCCGACCAGATCGACCAGCATGTCGACGCGCTTGAGGATGTCCACGCCCGAGCGATGGCCGGTGAGCGGCGTGCGGCCCCACAGGGCGCCCTGCGCGGTGGTCGGCGTCTGGCTGGCGTCCTGCGCGGCCGCCGGCAGATCCAGACGGAACACTTCGGCGCCGAGCTGGCGGCCGGCGGCGACGAAGGCCGTCGCGTAGTCCTCGCGCGAATTGGGTCCGGTCAGCACGGCCATGACCTGGCCGGGCCCGACCTTGCACAGTTCCAGCTCACGTCGGAACATGTCCAGCAAATCGATGGCACTCATGCAATCCTCCTGTCGAAATCAGAACAGCCACCAGACCGCGGCGAGCGTCACCGCGGGGAAGGCGAGCAGCACGATCATCCTGAGCACATCGCTGATCAGGAAATGCAGCACGCCCTTGTAGGTTTCCATCATCGGCACACCCGGACACAGCGCATTGACGACGTAGACGTTCAGGCCGATCGGCGGCGCGACCAGTCCGATGCCGACCACGCCCAGCACCAGCACGCCGAACCAGATCGCCTTGTCCTGCGGACCCAGACCCATCAGCTCCAGTGCTATCACCGACGGAAACAGCACCGGAATGGTCAGCATGATCATCGACAGCTCGTCCATCACGCAGCCGAGCAGCACGTAGAAGACGAGGATACCGGCGATCACCCAGATCGGCGACAGGTCCAGCTGCGTGATCAGCTGCGCCAGGTCGGCCGGCATGCGCGTCAGCGCAAGCGCCGAGTTCATCATGTCGGCGCCGAGGAAGATCATGAACACCATGGCCGAGGTCTCAGCCGCGCCGAGAAACGACAGCTTCAGCTGCTTCAGCCGCAGATCACCGGCGGCGGCGCCGGCCACGAAGGTGCCTATGGCGCCGACCGCGGCGCCCTCGGTCGGCGTGAAGACGCCGCCATAGATGCCGCCGAACACCGCGACGAAGATCGCGGCGATCGGCCATACGCCGACCAGCGCCGCGAAGCGCCGGCGCCAGGCCATGCGCGGCGCCGGCATGCTCATGTCGGGCCGCAGACGACACCAGACCATGATCACGACGACGTAGCCGAGCACCGCCAGCAGACCCGGCACGAGCGCCGCCGCGAACAGCCTGGCGATGCTCTGCTCGGTCAGGATCGCATAGACGACGAGCGGCACCGAAGGCGGAATCAGGATGCCCATCGTGCCGCTGCAGGCGAGCGTGGCCGTGCTGAGCCGACCGCTATAGCCTAGCCTGCGCATCTCGGGATAGGCCACCTGCGCGATCGTCGCCGAGGTCGCCACCGACGAGCCGCAGACGGCGCCGAACGCCGCGCCTGCCAGCACGGCGGCGATCGCCAGCCCGCCCCGCACATGGCCGACGAAAGCGGTAGCCGCCTCGAACAGCGCCCGCGACAGCCCGCCGTGCGACGCGAACTGTCCCATCAGCAGGAACAGCGGAATCACCGACAGATCGTAGACCGACAGCCGCGCCACCGCCGATCCCTTGAGCAGCGCCAGCAGATTCGCGTCGCTGGTCATCGCCCAGTAGCCGATCGCGCCGGGCACGAACATGGCCACCGCGATCGGCACGCGAACGGCCATCATGACCAGCATGGCGGCGAACATCGCCAGCCCCAGGGCGGCGCCGCTCATGCGGGACGATCCTGCGCGGCCGCGGGCCCCATCTCGACGCAAGCCTGGTACAGCGCGATCACCGCCGTCAGCGCCAGCCCCGGCGCCAGCACCGCATAGACCGGCCACATCGGCACGCCGAGAATGATCGTCGTCTCGCCCGAAGACAGCGCGGCCAGCGCGCCCTCCCAGGTTCGCCACGCGAGCAGCGCCATCATCAGCGCCAGCAGCAAGGCGCCGGCAGCATCGAGACGGCGGCGTACAGCCGGCGCCGCGCGCAGCGTGAAGAAGTCGACGATGATGTTCGCCTTCTGGAACTGGCACCAGGGCAGGCACATCGCGATGGCGATCGCGATGCCGCACTGCGTCAGCTCGACGTCACCTTGAATAGGCGACGACCACAGCGCCCGGCCGATGATGCTGGCCGTCGTCAGCAGCGCGGCCGCGCTGGCGATCGCGCCGCCGCACAGAGCCAGCACCACCGCCGCGGCGCGCAGCAGCGCGCGCACGGGCCGCCGCGCTTCGCCCGCCGCCGGCGCACTCATTGCTTCAGGCTCGCCCGCACGGCTTCGAGCAGCTTGGCGCCGTCATGCCCCTTGGCGGTCACCTCCTTCACCCAGGCATCGGCGACGCTCTGGCCGATCTTCTGCCATCTGGCCGCCTCGTCGGGCGCGATCGTGTGGAACTTGTTCTTCTGCGCCTGCGCGACCTGGCGCGCGGCCGGCGTGGCGCCGTCGAAGACCTTGCCGGCCCAGGCCGACACCTCTTCACCGCTGTTCGCGTCTATCACCTTCTTCAGATCGGCAGGCAGCGAGTCGTACTTGGCCGGATTCATCACGAACGCGAACACCGTATTGGCCAGCCTGGGCATCGACGGATCGACGTCGCTGTGGAACTTGGTGATCTCCTGGATCTTCAGCGCGGGGATGATCTCCCACGGCAGGAAGGCGCCGTCGATCACGCCCTTGGACATCGACTCCGGCACCTGCGGCATGGGCATCGATACCGGCGTCGCGCCGAGGGCTGCGATCAAGCGGCTGTTCTGACGCGTCGCGCCGCGCAGCTTCAAGCCCTTGAAGTCGGACAGCTTGGTGATCTGGCGGTTCGTGGTGTGCACCAGAAAGCCGTCGTTGACGTGCAGCAGGATGGGCCGCACGCCGGCCAGTTCGCTCTTGCCATGCTGCGCCATGTAGCGCCACAGCGCGCGGCTGCTGCGCTCGGCGCTCATGGTCGCGAACGGCAGCTCGAAGGCCTCCGAGATCAGGAAACGGCCCGCCTGATAGCCGGGCAGCGTCCAGACGATGTCGGCCACGCCGTCCTTGGCCTGGTCGAACAGCTGCGGCGGCGAGCCGCCCAGCTGCATCGCCGGAAAGATCTGGCAAGTGAGCCGGCCCTTCGACTCGGCGCTCACCTTCTCGCACCACGGTTCGATCAGTTGCTTCTGCGCCAGCGAGTACGGCGGCAGGTAGTGATGGACCTTGAGCACGACGGGCTGCGACAGAACCGGCGCGGCGGCGCCCAGCAGGGTCGTGACGAGGAGCGACTGGAGCAGGCGGAAGGTCATGGCGTGATTCCCCTGTTTGAAGGTCGCGCCGCGGAATGCGGCGGCTTGTTTCCCATAAAGGTCTACGGATGTTATTTTGGAAACACAGAGGATGTAAAGAAATTTTGTCGGCGGGCAAAAAGTGCCATCGTGATCCATGCTTGGTCGACATCCCGCCGAACCCCATCCGGGATGGGTACTGCACCGCGAAGACCGACGTCACGCCCTCTGCGAGGGAGAGACGCCCTATTCAGGAACGTCGCGCCCCTCGCCCGGGCACTCGCGCACCATCGCGGCGAACGCCGCTGCCATTGCCCCATTGAAGTCGAATCTTGTTTCCGTTTATGCTTTATACATATTCAATAGGAAACAAAATGAACATCCTGATCGCCGGCGCCGGCATCGGCGGACTCGCGGCCGCCATCAAGCTGCATCGACTGGGACTGCGCGTCACCGTGGTGGACGCCGCCAAGGAGCTGAAGCCGCTGGGCGTCGGCATCAATCTGCTGCCGCACGGCGCGGGCGTGCTGTATCAGCTAGGCCTGGGCGCCGGCCTGGAAGCCACGGGCATCCAGACGCGCGCGGTGGAGTACCGCACCGAATTCGGCCAGCTGATCCTCAGCGATCCGCGCGGCCGCCATGCCGGCTCGCCGTGGCCGCAGTTCTCCATCCATCGCGGCGAACTTCATGGACTGCTGCTGCGCGCCGCGCGCGATGAACTGCCGGACGGACACGTCATCACCGATCACCGGATCGAAGGCTTCGAGCAGCCGGACGGCGGCCCGGTCGTCGCGCTGCTGCGGCGAAGCGACGGCACGCCGGTGCGCCGCGAGACCGACGTGCTGATCGGCGCCGACGGCATCCATTCGGCGGTCTGCCGGCAGCTGCATCCGTACAGCGGCACGCTGGCGTTTTCGGGTACGATGATGTGGCGGGCCGCCGTCGAGGCTGAGCCGTTCCTCGACGGCGAGACGATGGTCATCGCGGGCCATCACGACCGGAAAATGGTCATCTACCCGATCTCGCGCGAAGCGTACGATCGCGGCCGCTCGCTGATCAATCTCACCGCGGAGATCCACATTGGCAAGGAAGCGAGCTATCTGCCCGAGGACTGGAACCGCCCGGCCGTCATCGATGAATTCATCGGCGAGTTCGAATCGTTCCGCTTCGATTTCATCGACGTCCCGGCATTGTTCCGCGCCAGCCGCAACGTCTTCGTGTATCCGATGGTAGATCGCGATCCGCTGCCGCATTGGGGACGAGGCAGGGTGTCGCTGCTCGGCGACGCCGCCCATCCGATGTATCCGATCGGCGCGAACGGCGCTTCACAGGCAATTCTGGACGCGGACGCGCTCGAGGCAGCGTTCCGCGAAGCCGGGCTGGACGATGCCGAACGCGCGCTGCGGCTGTACGAGGAACGGCGCCTGCCGGCGACCGCCCGCGTGGTCGCGAGCAACCGGGCCAAGGGTCCGGAAGCCGTTCTGCAGCTGGCGCGCGAACGCGTGAAAAGCGCGCGCGACGACGTGCGCGCGCTGATCTCCCAGGACGAGATCGACGCGATCACGCTCGGCTACCAGAAGGTGGCCGGCTTCGACCACGCCACGCTGGCGGACCGCGCCGCCCGCGGCGACGAATCCGCCTGACGACCGCAGACCGTACTTGATGAGCGAAGCGTCTTCCAAAGCAGCAAGGCAGGCCGCCGCCAGGCCTCCCGTCGTGAAGCGGGCCGCGCGCCCGAAGCGTAGCGCGACCGGAACCCCCGACGACGGTGACGCGCCACGGCGGCGCAGCGCACGCATGCCAGGCTCCGCGCTGTCCGGCTCCGCGACACCCGGCCCCACGATGCCCGCGCCCGCTCTCCCCGGCTCCCCGGCAGCGGCCCCGGGCAACGGCGCATTCCAGCTCGGCGAGCGCGTGCGCCGGCTGCGCGCCGAGCGCGGTCTGACGCTGGAAGACGTCGCCGTTCGCGCCGGCCTGGCGCGCTCCACGCTGTCCAAGATCGAGAACGACCACACGTCGCCGACCTTCGAGGTGCTGCTGAAGCTGGCCAACGGCCTCGGCCTGGCCCTGGACGAGCTGCTGACGCTGCCGCGCAGCAGTCCGCCGTCGGGCCGGCGCAGCATCACGCGCAACGACCAGGGACAGCGGCAGGATACTGGCCTATACAGTCACGAATTCCTGTGCACGGACCTCACCAGCAAGAACATCGTGCCGTCCAAGGCGCGCATCCACGCACGCGCGCTATCCGATTTCAGCGGCTGGGTGCGCCATGAGGGCGAGGACTTCCTGCTGATCCTCGAAGGCGCGGTCGAGCTGCACACCGAGTTCTATGCACCGGTGCGGATGGAGGCCGGCGACAGCGCCTACTTCGATGCGCGCATGGGACATCTTTGCATCTCGGTCAGCGAGCAGGATGCGCTGGTGCTGTGGGTGCCCACGCACGGCGACGAGGCCGAGGCGGCGCGCATCGCCACATCGACGCACCGCCGGACGCGCGGCTGAGCGCCCGCGCGGACGACGCGGCCTCGACGCACGCAGACGCACGTAGACGCACATAGGCGCACACGGACATACACAGCCAAAGGAACTTCGATGCCGCGCACTCACAGCCTCGACCCCACGCTGGAAACCGTTCACTGGGGTTTCCTCGACGCCGCCCTGCCGGCGCGTCTGGAAGTGGAATCCGGCGACACGGTCGTCGTGGACACGCTGTCGGGCTGGGGCGAAGTGGCCGACCTGTCGCGGTTCACGCCGGTCCACCGGCAGATCGCGACGACGCTGAAGCCGGTGATGGGACCGCACATACTCACAGGCCCCATCGCCGTCCGCGGCGCGCAGCCCGGCGACACGCTCGAAGTGCGCATCGAACAGATCGAGCTGACCGCCGACTGGGGCTGGAACGTGATCCGCCCGCTGCGCGGCACGCTGCCCGAAGACTTCCCCCTGCTGCGCAAGCGCGTGATCGAGATCGACCGCGCCGCCATGCAGGCGCGGCTCGACTGGGGACCGGTAGTGCCGCTGCAGCCGTTCTTCGGCATCATTGCGACCGCGCCGCGGCCCGAGTACGGCCGCGTGTCCTCGGTGGAGCCGCGCGAATACGGCGGCAACGTCGACTGCAAGGAGTTCGTCGCCGGCACTTCGCTGTTCCTGCCGGTGTTCGTGCCGGGCGCGAACCTGTCGGTGGGCGACGGTCATGCGGTGCAGGGCGACGGCGAGGTCTGCCTGACCGCGCTGGAGACCTGCCTGAAAGGCCGCTTCACGCTGGTGCTGCACAAGGACCTGCGGCTGGCCATGCCGCGCGCGGTGACGCCTACGCACTACATCACGCTGGGGCTGGATCCGGACCTGGACGACGCCGCCAAGCAGGCGCTGCGCGACATGATCGCCTGGCTGGTCGACATGCAGGGCTGGCAGCCGGACGAAGCCTATACGTTCTGCAGCCTCGCCTGCGACCTGCACGTGACGCAGCTGGTCGACGGCAACAAGGGCATCCATGCGATGGTGCGGCGCGATCTGCTTGATCGCGGGACCGCGGGCTGAGGTGCCAGCCGCCTGCTCACTGGGGGCCGGCGGCTGACTCGCGGGCCTGACTCCGCCGCCGGCACGCTCCGGCGCTTGCGGCTCATATGCAGGCAGCCCGCCGCGCCGCACGATTGACGTCCGCGTAAACCCCGCCCACCATTCGGCTCATGCCTACCTACAGCATCAGCGAACTGGCGCGCGAGTTCGACGTCACGCCACGCGCGATCCGCTTCTACGAAGATCACGGCCTGCTGTCGCCCAAGCGGATCGGCACCGGCGGCCGACAGCGGCTGTATTCGCCGCGCGACCGCACGCGGCTGAAGCTGACGCTGCGCGGCAAGCGGCTCGGGCTGTCGCTGTCGGAGATCCGCGCCCTGATCGACATGTACGAGTCGCCGGCCGACACGGTGCCGCAGCTGACCCGTTTCCTGGACGTGCTGGCGCGCCATCGCAGCGCGCTGGAACAGCAGCTGCTCGACCTGCAGGAAACTCTGAGCGAAATCGAATCGCACCAGCAGCGCGCGCAGGCCCTGCTGACCGCGCGAACGGCACGGATGCCCGCCGGGCAGCGGAATTGACGTTTACGTCAACGTAAATTAGCCTAGTCGGCCGCCACCGGAAACCGCCATGTCCGCCAGCGCCAAGCCAGCCAGCCCGCTACAGGCCTCCAGCCCCGACTTCGCCGCCCGCATCCGCGGCGCCTTCGAGCGCCAGGCCGCGATGCGCCTGATCGGCGCACGGCTGCTGCACGTCGCGCCCGGCGAAGTCGACATCGAGCTGCCCTTCTCATCCCACATCACGCAGCAGCACGGCTTCGTGCATGCCGGCATGATCGGCGCCGCGCTGGACTCGGCCTGCGGCTTCGCCGCCCTGACGCTGATGCCGGTGGACGCCGGCGTGCTCACCGTCGAGTACAAGCTGAACCTGCTGTCGCCGGCCATCGGCGAGCGGTTCCGGCTGATCGGCCGCGTGCGCAAGCCGGGACGCACGATCCTGCTCGCCGAGGGCGACGCGCTCGCCGCTTCGGCCGACGGCACCGACAAGCTGGTGGCGACGATGACCGCCACGCTGATGACGATCCGCGACCGCGGCGACGTGCGAGACTGAGCCGCGCCTCACCGCAACGTCCCGCCGCGTACCGCACCCCACACTGACGACCCTCCACGAGGAGACACGATCATGCTGAACCTTCCCGGACTGCAATTCGACCTGGGCGAAGACGTCGCCATGCTGCGCGACTCGCTGCAGCAGTTCACCGCCAAGGAGATCACGCCGCGCGCCGCCGAGATCGACCGCAGCGACCAGTTCCCCATGGACCTATGGCGCAAGCTCGGCGAGCTGGGCGTGCTCGGCATGACGGTCAGCGAGGAGTACGGCGGCGCCGACCTCGGCTATCTGGCGCACATCGTCGCCATGGAGGAGATCTCGCGCGGCTCGGCCTCGGTCGGCCTGTCGTATGGCGCGCACTCGAACCTGTGCGTGAACCAGATCTTCCGCAACGGCAGCGACGCGCAGCGGCGCAAGTACCTGCCGAAGCTGATCTCCGGCGAATGGATAGGCGCGCTCGCCATGTCCGAGCCCAATGCCGGATCGGACGTGGTCTCGATGAAGCTGCGCGCCGAGCAGCGCGGCGACCGCTGGGTGCTGAACGGCTCCAAGATGTGGATCACCAACGGCCCCGACGCCGACGTACTGGTGGTCTACGCCAAGAACGACATCGAAGCCGGCCCGCGCGGCATCACCGCATTCCTGATCGAGAAGGGCTTCAAGGGCTTCTCGGTGGCGCAGAAGCTCGACAAGCTGGGCATGCGCGGCAGCCACACCGGCGAGCTCGTGTTCCAGGACTGCGAGGTGCCGGTCGAGAACGTGCTCGGCGGCCTGGGCCGCGGCGTGAACGTGCTGATGAGCGGGCTCGATTTCGAGCGCGCGGTGTTGTCCGGCGGCCCCCTCGGTATCATGGCGGCCTGCATGGACGTGGTGGTGCCTTACGTGCATGAACGCAAGCAGTTCGGCCAGCCGATCGGCGAGTTCCAGCTGATGCAGGGCAAGCTGGCCGACATGTATTCGACGATGATGGCCACGCGCGCCTACGTATACGAGGTAGGCCGCCAGTGCGACCGCTCGCGCGCCGGCCTGGTCGATGCCCGCAGCCTGCGCAAGGACGCCGCCGGCGCCATCCTGTTCTCGGCCGAGAAAGCCACTTGGATGGCCGGCGAGGCGATCCAGTGCCTGGGCGGCAACGGCTACGTCAACGAGGCGCCGACCGGGCGGCTGTGGCGCGACGCGAAGCTGTACGAGATCGGCGCCGGCACCTCGGAGATCCGCCGCATGCTGATCGGCCGCGAACTGTTCGGCGAAACGCAATAGACGCCTGCAAGGACACGATGGATCGACCTCCAGACGCCGCAGGGGCAGCGGCCGCCGCAGCGCCAGCCACGGCGCCCACGCACGAACGACGCGGCAGCGACCGCTCGGCCGCCATCGCGCAGGCGATCCTGGCCGGCTTCGACCGCCATTACGGCTTGTTCCGCTATAACGCGCAGCAGGCGAAGGCGCAGTATGAACGCGGCAACTGGCATGGCATCCGGCGGCTCGCGCGCGACCGCATCGCGTTCTACGACCAGCGCGTCGCCGAGGCGGTGCAGCGCATCGAGACGGAGTTCGCGCCCGGCGAGCACGACCGGCGCCTGATCGACAACCGGCTGTGGACGCGCGTCAAGCGCGAGTACGTGGCGCTGCTGGCCAATCACCGCCAGCCGGAGCTGGCCGAGACCTTCTTCAACTCGGTGTGCTGCAAGCTGCTGCACCGCACTTATTTCCACAACGACTTCATCTTCGTGCGGCCGGCAGTATCGACCGAGTATCTCGACGCCGATCCGCCAAGCTGGCGGCCCTACTATCCGCTGCAGGTCGGCTGGCGCGGCGCGCTGCGGCAGATGATCATCGACTTCGGCCTGGCCAGCCCTTTCGTCGACATCGAGCGCGACCTCGGCTGGGTCCTGGATGCCGCGCGCGACCACTTCGGCGCCGGACTCGAGGCGGCCAGCGACTGCCAGCTGCAGGTGCTGCGCACGCTGTTCTTCCGCAACAAGGGCGCCTACCTGATCGGACGCTTCGTCAACGACGGCGAACTGCTGCCGTTCTCCATCCCCATCCTGCGCGATTCGCAGGGGCGGCAGTTCCTGGACACGATACTGATCGGCGCCGAGCGGATCGAGGCACTGTTCAACTTCTCGCGCGCCTACTTCATGGTCGACATGGACGTGCCGGCGGCCTACGTGCGCTTCCTGAGCTCGCTGATGCCGACCAAGCCGGAGTCCGAGCTGTACACCATGCTCGGCCTGCACAAGCAGGGCAAGACGCTGTTCTACCGCGACCTGCTGCAGCATCTGCGGCATTCGCATGACCGCTTCGTCACCGCGCCCGGCATCAAGGGACTGGTGATGCTGGTCTTCACGCTGCCCTCGTTCCCGTACGTCTTCAAGATCATCAAGGACAAGCGGCACAAGGACATCACGCGCGAGTTCATCCAGCAGCAGTATCAGCTGGTGAAGTTCCACGATCGCGTCGGCCGCATGGCCGACACTTGGGAATACTCGAACGTTCCCTTTCCCAAGCACCGGCTGGATCCGCAGCTGGTGGCCGAGCTGCGCGAAATGGCACCGTCGCTGGTCGAGGACGACGGCGATTCGATCGTGATCCGGCATCTGTACATCGAGCGCCGGATGGTGCCGCTGAACATCTACCTGGAGCGCGCCGACGAGGAAGAACGCGAGCAGGCAGTGATCGAGTACGGCGATGCGATCCGGCAGATGGTGGCGGCGAACATCTTTCCCGGCGACATGCTGTACAAGAACTTCGGCGTCACGCGCCAGCGCCGCGTCGTGTTCTACGACTACGACGAAGTGGCCTATCTCACCGATTGCAACTTCCGCCGCGTGCCGCCGCCGCGCACGCCGGAAGACGAGATGGCTTCGGAGCCCTGGTACCCGGTGGCGCCGAACGACGTCTTTCCCGAGGAATTCGCCACCTTCCTGCTGGGCAGCCCCAAAGTCCGCGAGCCCTTCATGCGGCATCACGCCGAGCTGCTCGACGTGAAGTTCTGGCAGGAGCGTCAGCGCGCCATCCGTGAAGGCAAGCTCGACGACGTGTTTCCCTATCCGGAGTCGACGCGCTTCCGGCACCGGCTGGCCGGGCCTGCGGCCACGGACGCCGGGAACGCGGCTGCCAGCCCCGGCTGACCGCCATGCACCGACCGCCATGGGCGATTCGACAAGCGCGAGCGGATGTCGCATCCTTTCATTACCGTGACTGACAAGCTACGCCGGGCGGCGCGCCCGGCATCCTTTCTGTGAGGAGTCCTCCATGTCTGATCCGATCGTCATCGTCTCCGCTGCCCGCACGCCGATCGGCAGCATGATGGGCGAGCTGTCCGGTCTGGCCGGCCAGCAGCTCGGCGCCATCGCCATCCGCGCCGCCGTCGAGCGCGCCGGGCTTAAGCCGGAACAGATCGAAGAAGTGATCATGGGCTGCGTGCTGCCGGCCGGGCAGGGCCAGGCCCCGGCGCGCCAGGCCACCATCGGCGCCGGCCTGCCGCCGTCCACCGGCGCCACCACCGTCAACAAGGTCTGCGGCTCGGGCATGAAGGCCGCGATGCTTGCGCACGACCTGCTGACGGCCGGCAGCCAGAACATCGTCGTCGCCGGCGGCATGGAGAGCATGAGCAATGCGCCGTACCTGATGCTGAAGGGGCGCGGCGGCTATCGCTACGGTCATTCCACGATCTACGACCACATGGCGCTCGATGGCCTGGAAGACGCCTACGACAAGCAGCCCAATGGCGGCGGCAAGTCGATGGGCCTGTTCGCCGAGGACTGCGTCAGCAAGTACGGATTCACGCGCGAAGAACAGGACGCCTACGCGATCGAATCGACGCGGCGCGCGGTGGCGGCGAACAATGACGGCAGCTTCAAGTGGGAGATCGCGCCGGTAACCGTCGCCGGCCGCAAGGGCGACGTGCAGATCGACAAGGACGAGCAGCCGTTCAAGGCCAGCCCGGACAAGATCCCGACGCTGAGGCCCGCCTTCCGCAAGGACGGCACCGTGACGGCCGCTACTTCGTCGTCGATCTCCGACGGCGCCGCGGCGCTGGTGCTGATGCGCGCGTCCACCGCCGACAAGCTCGGACTGAAGCCGCTGGCGCGCCTGGTGGCACACGCCACGCATTCGCAGGAGCCGCAGTGGTTCACCACGGCGCCGGTCGGCGCGATCGCCAAGCTCTACCAGAAGACCGGCTGGAACAGCGGCTCGGTGGATCTGTTCGAGATCAACGAGGCCTTCGCCACCGTCGCCATGGCGGCGATGAAGGAGCACGGCCTGCCGCACGACAAGGTCAACATGCACGGCGGCGCCGTCGCGCTGGGCCATCCGATCGGCGCGTCGGGCGCGCGGCTGATCGTCACGCTGATCGGCGCGCTGCGCAAGACCGGCGGGCGCCGCGGCATCGCGTCGCTGTGCATCGGCGGCGGCGAAGCCACGGCCGTCGCGGTGGAGCTGATCTGACGATGCCGACGGCGCTGGTGATCGGCGCGTCGCGCGGCCTGGGCCTCGAGTTCGTCCGGCAGTACCTCGGCGACGGCTGGAACGTCTTCGGCACGCACCGGTCGGAAGCCGACCGCGTGCGGCTGCGCGAGCTGGGCGCGCACACGCTGAAGTTCGACGTGCTCGACACGAATGACCTGGCCGGCCTGTCGTGGCAGCTCGACGGCGAGAAGCTGGACGTGCTGATCGTCAATGCCGGCGTCTACGGCCCGCGCACCAGCAATCTGCGGCAGCCGCCCACGCCCGACGAGTTCGATCTCGTCATGCGGACCAATGTGCTGGCGCCGATGCGGCTCGTGCCGCTGGTCGCGCCGCTGCTGGGTCCGTCGCGCGGCACGCTGGCCATCATCTCGAGCCGGATGGGCTCGATCGCCGACGCCGGCGCCAGCTACGGCATGCTTTATCGCGTATCGAAGGCGGCCGAGAACATGGTCGCCAAGCTGGCGCACGCCGAATATGCGACGCTGGGCGTGCGCGTGCTGGCGCTGCACCCCGGCTGGGTGCGCACCGACATGGGCGGTCCGAACGCCGACGTCGAGACGGCGGACAGCATCGCCGGCATGCGCCGCATCATCGACAACCCGGCCGCCTACCCCGGCGGCTGCTTCTACGACTATCGCGGCCAGTCGCTGGCCTGGTAGCGGCAAGCGCCTGTACCGTACCGTACCGCACCGGATACCGCCATGCTGCTCAGCGAAGACCAGACCATGACGCGCGACGCCGTGCGCGCCTTCGTGTCGGCCGAGATCGCGCCGCACGCGGCGCGCTGGGACCGCGAATCGACGTTTCCGGCCGAAGCCCTGCAGGGCCTGGCCCGGCTCGGCTGCTTCGGCATCGCGGTGCCGCCGAGCTGGGACGGGGCCGGCCTCGACTACGTGTCGCTGGCGCTGGTGCTGGAGGAGATCGCCGCCGGCGACGGTGCCACGTCGACCATCATCTCGGTCAACAACTGCCCCGTCTGCTCTATCCTGATGGCCTGGGGCAGCGACGCGCAGAAGGAGCAATGGCTGCGGCCGCTGGCCGCAGGCCGCATGCTCGGCGCGTTCTGCCTGACCGAGCCGCAGGTCGGCTCCGATGCATCGGCGCTGTGCACGCGCGCCGTGCGCGACGGCGATCACTGGGTGCTTGACGGCGTCAAGCAGTTCATCACCTCGGGCAAGCACGCCGACGTGGCCATCGTGATGGCGGTCACCGACAAGGCGGCCGGCAAGCGCGGCATCTCGGCCTTCCTGGTGCCGACCGGCACGCCGGGCTACGTCGTCGCACGACTCGAGGAGAAGACCGGCCAGCATGCGTCGGACACCGCGCAGATCGTGTTCGACGGCTGCCGCATCCCCGCCGCGAACCTGATCGGCGACGAGGGCCAGGGCTACAAGATCGCGCTGTCTGGCCTGGAGGGCGGACGCATCGGCATCGCCTCGCAATCGGTGGGTATGGCGCGCGCCGCGTTCGAGGCGGCGATGCGCTATGCGCGCGAGCGGCAGGCCTTCGGCCGGCCGATCATCGAGCATCAGGCAGTCGAGTTCCGGCTCGCCGACATGGCCACGCGCATCGAAGCCGCGCGCCAGCTGATCCTGCATGCCGCGACCTTGAAGGATGCCGGCAAGCCCTGCCTGAAGGAGGCGGCGATGGCCAAGCTGTTCGCTTCCGAGATCGCCGAACGCGTCTGCTCCGATGCGATCCAGATCCATGGCGGCTACGGCTACGTCAGCGACTATCCGGTCGAACGCATCTGGCGCGACGTGCGCGTATGCCAGATCTACGAAGGTACCAGCGACATCCAGCGCATCCTCATCGGACGCGCGCTGGCCAACGAGGCGTTCTGAGCCTGTCGGAAACCGGCGCCGCGCCGCGAAAGGAATGCAGCAATGTCGAAGAGCCTGAGAGTCCGCGAGCGCCTGTTCCGCTTCATCCTCTGGATCGTGGCGGTCCTGTTCGCCGGCTTTCTCATCGGCCTGGGCGGCCTGGTCATCGGCGACCTGCCGCGGCTCGAAGACCGCCTGTCGCCGGAGCAGTTCGTCGACAAGGCCGCCGCCGACCCGCTGCGCGACAGCGTCAAGCGGCTGCGCGACGAACACAGCCAGCTCAGCGATCAGCGCGAACGCGCCGGCCTCGCGCACACGGCGTCCGCCAATTCGTACCGGGCAGCCCGCGAGAGCTTCAGCAACTGGATCGCGACGCGACGCGCCACCGATCAGGCCGCGCAGGACCCCGAGCTGCTGCAGCGCACACGCGAGCTCGACGCGCTGAAGGGCGCCGAGCGCGCGCGGCAGACCGAGCTGGAAGCGATAGACGAGAAGATGCTCGCCAACCGGCAGGCGGCCGACGAAGCCCAGACGCGGCTGAACGAGCTGCAGGTCGCCGCCTACGACCGCTTCGAGCGCGCGTCGTTCAACCAGCAGCTGCGCGTGTTCGGATTGCGGCTGGCCTTGACGCTGCCGCTGCTGGCCGTCGCCGCATGGCTGTTCGTCAAGAAGCGGCATGGTCCGTACTGGCCGTTCGTCTGGGGCTTCGTGTTCTTCGCCGCGTTCGCGTTCTTCGTCGAGCTGGTGCCCTATCTGCCGAGCTACGGCGGCTACGTCCGCTACGTCGTCGGCATCGCGCTCACGCTGCTCGCCGGCCTGTACCTGATCCGCGCGATGCAGCGCTATCTGGCCGAGAAGCAGGCCGAACAGGCGCGCCCGCAGACCGACCGCCGCGACGAGATCCGCTACGAGCAGGCGCTGGAACAGATGCGCAAGGGCGTCTGCCCGAGCTGCGAACGCAGCGTGCGCTTCGGCAACGACGGCGACCCGGACTTCTGCATGCACTGCGGCCTGCTGCTGTTCGAACGCTGCGGCGCCTGCAGCACGCGGCACAATGCGTTCTTCCAGTTCTGCCCGTCCTGCGGGCAGGCCGCCGGCCGCCGCGGCCGTACCGACGCATCGGCCGCGGGGGCCGCCGCGTCACCCAAGCAGCCGTCGACCGGGGCGGCGCCGGCCTGAATCGGCGAATCGGCGAATCGGCGCATCGGCGAATCGCGGATCGCGGCTCAGCGCCGCGTGCCGCGGAACTGCCGCTCGGCCAGCGCTTCGCGGCAGTTCCGCTGCTCGGCATCGCCGAGGTCCATCAACGGAATCAGCGCCGCCAGCGGATTGACCGCCGCCAGCGCTGCAGCTGCCAGCACCTTCAGGCCTATGGTCTTGCCGTCGAGCCGCACGTCGGGATTCGCGAATGATCCCTCCACGCGCAAGGGCGCGCGCAGCGTCAGCGGCGAGAAATCCTTGGGCCGCGCGGTCAGCACCAGCGCCAGACGCTCGTCGGCCAGCGACAACGAGCCGCTGGTGAAGATCGTGCTGTCGCGCGTATCGAACACGCCGACTTCGTTCTGCAGCTCGCCGCGCTTGGCGACGAAGCGCGCCGCGGCGCAGTTCAGCGGCAGAGGTTCGTCGCCGACGATCAGCAGGCCGAGCCCCTGCGCCAGGTCCAGCCCCAGCGCCTCGACGGCCAGATGCGACACCGCGCCGTTGCGTATCCATGCCGCCGCGGAACCGTCCAGCGAAGCGAGGATCGCGGCCGTCGACCGGCCGGTGCCGGTCAGTTTCAGCTCGCCGCCCAGGCTGCCGCTCAGGTAGCCGGCAGCGCCGCGCGACGCACCGGCCTTGGCGGCGGCGCCCTGCTTGCCCTTCGACGCATTCGGCGCCGTCCGCGGCGCCTTCTGCGGCGGCCGTTGAGGCGCCTTCTCGCGCGCCTCCGCCGATGGGCCTTTGGAAGCCCCGGAAGCCTGCCCGGACGCCTGCCCCGACTCCTCTTCCGACTCCGCCTTGAGGTTCGGATTGCGCGGCGTGAGCCAGCGGTCCAGGTCGACGCCGGCCCACTTCAGGTCGGCGCGAAACACCGGCGCCGCCGGCCGCGAATCGAGCGCCAGCGCACCGCTGACGCGTCCGCCGGCCGCGCCTGCGTTCAGCGATTCGATCTTCAGTTCACCTTCCTGCAGCGTCAATGAGCCCTCGAGCGGACGGAACGGTTCCAGCGCGTCGGTGCTCAGATCGAGCTCGCGCAGCGCGATCTTCACCGTCGCGTCCATGGCCTTCAGCGACGGGATGTCGAATTCGCGCTGCGGCAGGATGCGGCTGCCGCGATTCGCCGCCTGCGCAGCCGCTTGCGGCGTCGCGCGCGCCTGCGCTGCCCGC
>JBFWXS010000033.1:0-38147 GCA_050187175.1 Burkholderiaceae bacterium | reverse complement strand
GATCTTCACCGTCGCGTCCATGGCCTTCAGCGACGGGATGTCGAATTCGCGCTGCGGCAGGATGCGGCTGCCGCGATTCGCCGCCTGCGCAGCCGCTTGCGGCGTCGCGCGCGCCTGCGCTGCCCGCACCTGCGCCGGGGACCCGGGAGTCGTGCGCGCCGGCGCCGGTGTCGTCTGTGCGGTCGCCGGTGCCGTCTGTGCGGTCGCGGGAGCCGTCTGTGCGGACGCGGGAGCCGGCTCCGTGCCGTCAGCCTGATATGCCATGTCGCCGGAGCGAAGTGCCGCCTCGGCCGTACGGCGGCCCGCCTCTTCGGCGCGACGGGCCGCCTCATCGGAGCGGCCGGCCCCGTCGCCGGCGCGCGATGCCGTGTCGTCCGAGCGCCGTGAAGCATCGTCGCCGCGCCGCGGCTGCTGCGACGAGGCGCCGGCCTGCTGCGACGAGGCGGCCGTCCGCTGCGGCGACGCCCCCGCGGGCTGCGGCGGCGCGCCGATGGTCGGCGCCAGATCGGCCAGCACGAGCCGCTCGCCGCGCAGTTCGCCGCTCAGCAGCGGCACGCGCGGCCGCGGATCGTAGCTGAATGCACCGGCCAGGCGGCTCGCACCGACCGACAGCGCGGCCACGTCGGTCGACCATACCTGCTCCGCCTTGCGCAGCGTGCCGCGCATCGTGAACGACGCGGTGCTCGGCAGCGTGACGCCGATGGCATCGCCGACGGCCGCCAACGACGGGCCGGACAGGCTGTAGCGCCCGTCCAGCGACCGCAGCTGCACGAGATCGGCGGCCTGGCCGTCGAATTCGAGGCGGACCTCCCCCATCCTGCCGGCCAGCGTCACCGGCAGCGGCGGCGAGTGCGCGTCCGACGCGACGATAGGCAATGCCCCCGACGAGGTGGCGCGAAAGCTCAGCGCACGCCCCTGGTAGCTGCCCTTGCCGGCGACGCGCAGCCCCGCGCCCTGCGGCGTGGCATCGCCTTCCTCGGTGCGCAGCTCCACATCGAGCTTCAGCTTGGAAACGGCATCGTCGAGACCGATGCGGCCGTCGCGCACTACCAGCCGATCGAACTGCGGCAGCGCCGTCGGAGTCTCCGACGCGGACGGCGATGCCGCGCCGAACTGCCAGTTCGACTGGCCGGACTCGTCGCGCCGCAGCTGCGCGTCGAGCCGCGCGACCTCGAGTTCATTGATGCGCGGGGCGATCGGGCGATCCGGATCCGCCCGCAAGGCCGCGAACACCGTGCTGTAGGGCACCACCAGGCGGACCTCGCTGGCATCGACGAAACGATCGGGCACGCCGTCCGGGGCCGCGTCGCCGGTCGGCGGCCCCACGGTGAACGCATCGGTGCCGAGCCGGATGCGCCCGAACAGCCGCAGCTGGAACTGCTCGCCGAACGCGACTTCGCGCTGCAGGCGCTCTGATAGCCAGCGCTGCGCCGGCCCCTTGACGAACGGCCAGCCGGCCCATTCGCAGGCACCGATCAATGCCGCCACCGCGACCAGCACGCCCAGCAGCACCCACGGCCAGCGCCGGCGGCGGCGCGCTCCACCAGGCGCGACTGCCTCGATGGGGGACGGCGACGCGGGCGGAACGGACATTGAAGAATTCCTTTGATGGTGGCCAGACGCGCAGCAAGCCATGTGCCCACGCGGCGCGGCTTGCCCCGCATCGAGTCACGAGTCTATTATTCCAAAAATAGATTCAATAAAAAGGAGGAGGCACGTGCCCTTGACCACCGGCCGCCGGGCCGGCATCACGCTGTACGCCCGCATCGCCGGCGCCTTGCGCGGACGGCTCGGCTCGGGCGAGTGGCCGCAGGGCTCGCGCATCCCGACGATAGAGGCGCTCGCGGCCGAATACGGCGTCGCGCGGATCACGGTGCGGCAAGCCTGCCAGCTGCTGGCCGACGAGGGGCTGCTGCGCGCCCAGCCGGGCCGCGGCACCTTCGTCGCGCGCTCTCCGGAAAGCATTTCGCTGAACGCCGCGCTGGATTTCTACCGCAGCGGGCAGCCGCAGCCGGCCATCGATCTCGAATCCTGCGAGGCGGCCACGACCCTTCCGGCGACCATCGCCCGTCATGGCCGCCCTGCCGAGGCCTACATGCGGATCCGCAAACGGCACCTGCTGAACGCATCGCCATGCGGCTGGATGGACATCCATGTCGCCACCGACATCTATCGCTCATGGCCCAGGGATGCGGAACGCAGGCTGCGGCTGGCCACGCTGGTGCTCGACGCGCCGCAGGTGCACATCCAGCGCGGCTACGAGCTGCTCGAGGTCGGCCCGGCCTCGGAGTTCGAGGCGCAGCGCCTCGACTATCCGATCGGCATGCCGGTGGCGCGCGTCACTCGCCTGCTGGCCGACGAAACGCAGCGCATCGTCTACGCCGGCTTCAATGTCTATCGCGGCGACCGCTTTCGCTACGAACACGACATCACCGGCAAGGTGTCCTATGGTCCGCAGTCCGCAGCAGCCGGCCGGATCTCAGTCATCGCACAGGAGGCATGAATGGCAGGTCTTTACTACGAACAGTTCGAGGTCGGCCAGGAGTTCCAGCACGAATGGAGCCGCACGGTCACCGAAACCGACAACCTGCTGTTCTCGAGCATGACGATGAACGTGCAGCCGCTGCACATCGACGCGGAGTTCGCCGCCCACACCGAGTTCGGCCGGCCGCTCGTGAACAGCATCTTCACGCTGGGCCTGATGATAGGCATGTCGGTCAACGACACCACGCTGGGCACCACCATCGCCAACCTGGGCATGACCGACGTGCGCTTTCCGTCGCCGGTATTCGCCGGCGACACGCTGCGCGTGCGCACCAAGGTGCTGGCCAAGCGCGAGAGCAGCAGCCGGCCGGACGCGGGCATCGTCGAGTTCGAACATAACGCGGTCAATCAGCACGGCAAGCTGGTTGCCAGCTGCCGCCGGTCGGCCTTCATGCGCAAGCGTCCGTCATGAGCCGCTCGTTCCTGTTCGTGCCGGCCGACAGTCCGCGCAAGTTCGAGAAGGCACTGCAGTCGCCGGCCGACGCGCTGGTGCTCGATCTCGAGGATTCAGTGGCCGACGTCGCCAAGCCCGAAGCGCGGAACACGATCCGGCAGATGCTGGCGGCGCCGCACGGCGACAAGCGGTTGTGGGTGCGCATCAATCCGCTGGACACGCGCTGGGCGCTCGACGACCTGCGGGCGGTGGTGGCGCTGCGGCCGTTCGGCATCCTGCTGCCCAAGTCGCGCGGCAGCGCCGACATCGTACGGCTGAGCCATTATCTGGACGCGTTCGAGACCGCCGGCGAGGTGCCGGCCGGCAGCGTGCAGATCATGCCGGTGGCCACCGAGCTCGGACAGGCCATGTTCGGGCTGCACAGCTATGCCGGCAGCAGTCCGCGGCTGTGGGGGATCACGTGGGGCGGCGAAGACATCGCGGCCGACCTCGGCGCGTCGGTGAACCGGCGCGCCGGCCGCTACACGGAACCCATCCGCAACTGCCGCTCGTGGTGCCTGTTCGCGGCAGCCGCGGCCGGCGTGCGCGCGATCGACACCGTGTCGGTCGAGATCGACGCCGCCGAAGCGATCGCGCAGGAATCGACCGAGGCGCGCGAGGACGGCTTCACCGGCAAGATGGCAATCCACCCGGCGCAGCTGGCGCCGATCAATGCAGCGTTCACTCCGGATCCGGCGGAGCTCGATTTCGCGCGCCGCATCGTGGCCGTCTTCGAGGCCAACCCTGATAGCGGCACCTTCCGGCTCGATGGCAAGATGATCGACCGGCCGCATCTGCGAGCGGCGCTGCGACTGCTGGGGCGCGAGCAATGAACGAATCGCAAACGGAGACGACGAGCAAGGCGGGCTCCGGGCCGGCCGCCGGCGCATTGCGCGACGGCCCGCTGACCGGCCTGCGTGTCATCGACATGACGACCGTAGGCATGGGCCCCATGGCGACGCAGACGCTCGGCGACCTCGGCGCCGACGTGATCAAGATCGAGCCGCGCGAGGGCGACATCTTCCGCCACGTGACGCCGCAGCGTCATCCGGCGATGAGCCATACGTACCTGAACCTGAACCGCAACAAGCGCAGCGTGGTGATAGACGCCAAGACCACGCAGGGGCGCGAGGCCCTGCGGCGCCTGCTGCAGTCGGCCGACGTCTTCGTCTCGAACGTGCGCCCGCAGGCGCTGCGCCGGCTCGGGCTCGACGCACCCGCGCTGCTCGCCGACAACCCGCGGCTGATCCACTGCACCTGCTTCGGCTATGGCGAAGGCGGCCCGTACGCCGGCCGCGCCGGCATCGACGACACGATCCAGGCCCTGTCGGGGCTGGCCGACCTGCAGGGCGGCGGCGGCGATCCTCGCTTCGTCAACAGCGTGGTCGCCGACAAGATCCTCGCGCTGTACGTGTCGCAGTCGATCATGGCCGCGCTGCTGGCGCGCGCGACCAGCGGCCGCGGCCAGGCGGTCGAGGTGCCGATGTTCGAGTCCATGGTCGCGTTCATGGCGGTCGAGCATCTGGCCGGCCTGAGCTTCGACCCGCCGCTCGGCGGTGCCGGCTACAGCCGCCTGCTCAATCCGTGGCGCAAGCCGTTCCGCACGCGGGACGGCTTCATGGCCGTGGTACCGTACACGGATCCGCAGTGGCGGCGCTTCTTCGAGATGGCCGGGCGGCCCGAGCTGGCCGACGAGGATCGCTACCGCACGCTGACCGAACGCAGCCGCCGCTTCGACGAGCTGTACCAGATCGTCGAGCAGGCGCTGGCGCAACGCAGCAATGCCGAGTGGGAAGATCTGCTCAAGGAGGCCGACATTCCGTTCGCGCCGGTCAAGGGGCTGGAGGCCCTGCTCGACGACGAGCACCTGCGGGCCGTCGGCTTCTGGCAGACGATAGAGCATCCATCCGAAGGCCGCCTGCGCATGCCGGGCATTCCGATGCGATTCTCGGAGACTCCCGCGACGATCCGCCGGCATGCGCCGCAGCTCGGCGAACATACCGAAGAAGTCCTGCGCGAAATCGGCCTGAACCCCGATTCCGCGCCGTGACAGCAGTGCCCTGACGAAGAAAGAGGAGAAATCGACATGAGATCCAAGGCAGTAGTGGCAGCCCTGATGGCGGTGGGACTGGCGTGGCAGCCGGCCGCGCAGGCCCAGGAGTACCCGGGCAGCAAGCCGGTCCGCTTCATCGTGCCCTTCCCCGCCGGCAGCGGCACCGACACGATGTCGCGCATGCTGCTCGAGCAGATCCGCAAGGCCACCGGCGCCACCTTCGTCGTGGAGAACCGGCCGGGGGCGCTCGGGCAGATCGGCTCCGACCACGTCGCCAAGGCGGCACCCGACGGCTACACGGTGATGATGAGCAGCAGTGCGACGCACTCGTCGGGACCGCACCTGGTCAAGAAGCTGCCGTACGACCCGCTGCGTGATTTCACTCACATGGCGCGGCTGCTGACCTTCGACGTGGCGCTGTTCGTCTCGTCGAACAGCCCGTACAAGAGCGTCAACGATCTGGTCGCCGACGCGCGCAAGAATCCCGACAAGCTGACCTACGGCTACGGCTCGGCCACGGCGCAGGTGGTTGCCGCCACCTTCGTGCGCTCGGCCGGCGTCAGCATCCGCGGCGTGCCGTACAAGGGCCAGCCGCCGGCGCTGACCGACCTGATCAGCGGCCAGACCACCTTCGTGATGGCCGACCTCGCGGTCGGACTGCCGCACGCCAAGAGCGGACGCCTGCGGCCGCTGGCGGTCGCCGCGGGCAAGCGCTCGTCGGTCCTGCCCGACGTGCCCACACTGACCGAGCTCGGCGTGCGCGACGTCGAGCTGCAAGGCTGGACCGGCATCGCCGGTCCGGCGGGTCTGCCGCAGTCCATCGTCGAATGGTGGAACCGCCAGGTCGACGAGGCCGCCAAGCAGCCCGAGCTGATCGCGAAACTGCGCGACATGGCGACCGAAGCGGCGCCGCTGCCGCTTTCGGCGATGGGCACGATGGTCAACTCGCAGTACAAGGTGTGGGGCCAGCGCATCCGCGAGGCGGGCATCGAAGCGGAATAAGCCCCCTGATCGCCCCCTGATCGCCGCCTGTTCGCCGCTCCCGGCGCGCAGGCGCCGCCAGACCGATCCACCGCCGCGGGCCGGCGGGACGAGCACGGCAGCCGCCGTCCGCCCCGCCGGCCCGCGTCCGTTCCGGGCTGCTCCACGCTGCCGATCACATCGCCGAAATAAACGGACAACCGTTCAATTAATACGCTATACTCGCCCGACTGATTCCGGCAACAGAGACGGCGCATGGCGCGAAAGCTGGGTTCCGACGGCGCGAAAACCGAAGAAGCGATCCGCGTGGCGGCGATCGACCTGATCGCCGAGCGCGGCTTCGAGGCCATGACGCTGCGCGAACTGGCCGAGCGCGTCGGCGTACAGCCCGGCACGCTGTACCGCTATTTTCCGAGCAAGGCCGGCATGCTGGCGGCGCTGCAAGTCGAGCACCTCGACTTCCTGTTCGAGCGCTGGACTCAGGAGCAGCCGGACACCGACGATCCGCTGCTGCGGCTGCGCGCGTTCATCGACTTCCACATCCGCTCGCACACGCTGCGCCGGCGCGAGGTGTTCGTCGCGAACATGGAACTGCGCAGCCTGGCGCCGGCCGACTACCGGCGCGTCGTCGCGCTGCGCCGGCGCTACGAGGACATCCTCACCCGCATCCTCGACGACGGCATGCATGCCGGCCTGTTCCGGCTGCCCGACGCGCGCATCGCGACCTTCGCGGTGCTGGCCATGCTGACCGGAGTCGGCACCTGGTTCAACGAAACCGGACGAGTCGGCAAACGCGAGCTCGTCGACATGTACACGCAAATGGTCATGCAATGCGTCGGCACGGCCCCTGCCGCCGGCACGACGCGGCGCAGCACCTCCGACAGGAGATCCGCTTGAACATTCTCGAAACCCGCCTGAATCCGCGCGACGAGCAGTTCCGCGCCAATGCGCAGGCGATGCGCGCACTGGTCGACGACCTGCGCGCACGCATCGCGCAGGTCGCCGTCGGCGGCGGCGAAGCCGCCCGCGCCAAGCACACGGCCCGCGGCAAGCTGCTGCCGCGCGACCGCATCCAGCAACTGCTCGACCCCGGCACGCCCTTTCTCGAGCTGTCGCCGCTGGCCGCGCTCGACATGTACGACAACGATGCGCCCTGCGCCGGCATCATCACCGGCATCGGCCGCGTAGCCGGCATCGAATGCGTCATCGTGTGCAACGACGCCACGGTCAAGGGCGGCACCTACTATCCGATGACGGTCAAGAAGCATCTGCGCGCGCAGAAGATCGCCGAGGAGAACAATCTGCCGTGCATCTACCTGGTCGATTCGGGCGGCGCCAACCTGCCCAACCAGGACGAGGTGTTCCCCGACCAGGAGCATTTCGGACGCATCTTCTACAACCAGGCCGTCATGTCCAGCCGGCGCATCCCGCAGCTGTCGGTGGTGATGGGCTCGTGCACCGCCGGCGGCGCCTACATGCCGGCGATGAGCGACGAAGCGGTCATCGTGCGCAATCAGGGCACGATCTTCCTCGGCGGCCCGCCGCTGGTGAAGGCAGCCACCGGCGAGCAGGTGAGCGCCGAGGAGCTGGGCGGCGGCGACGTGCATACGCGGCTGTCCGGCGTGGCCGACCATCTCGCCGCCAATGACGCGCATGCGCTGGCGATCACGCGTCGCATCGTCGGCAACCTGAACCGGCGCAAGACGCCGCAGCTCGACCTCGTCGAACCGGTGGCGCCGCGCTACCCGGCCGAAGAGCTGCACGGCGTGATCCCCGCCGACACGCGCAAGCCCTACGACGTACGCGAGGTGATCGCGCGCATCGTCGACGACTCGGCGCTGGACGAATTCAAGGCCCGCTACGGCACCACGCTGGTCACCGGCTTCGCGCGGCTGTACGGCATGCCGGTCGGCATCATCGCGAACAATGGCGTGCTGTTCTCGGAGTCGGCCAACAAGGCGACGCATTTCATCGAGCTGTGCACGCAGCGACGGATTCCGCTGGTGTTCCTGCAGAACATCAGCGGCTTCATGGTCGGGCGCAAGTACGAGAACGAAGGCATCGCCCGCGCCGGCGCCAAGATGGTCACCGCGGTGGCCTGCGCGCAGGTGCCGAAGTTCACCGTCATCATCGGCGGCTCGTTCGGTGCCGGCAACTACGGCATGTGCGGCCGGGCGTACCAGCCGCGCTTCCTGTGGATGTGGCCGAATGCGCGCATCAGCGTCATGGGCGGCGAACAGGCCGCGTCGGTGCTGGCGACGGTGCGCCGCGACGGCATCGAATCGCGCGGCGGCAGCTGGAGCGCCGACGAGGAAGCCGCGTTCAAGGCACCGATCCGCGAACAGTACGAACGCCAGGGCCATCCCTACTACGCCACGGCGCGGCTGTGGGACGACGGCGTCATCGACCCGGCGGACACCCGCATGGTGCTCGGCCTGGGAATGTCGGCCAGCCTGAACGCGCCCATTCCCGACACGCGCTACGGTGTGTTCCGCATCTGATGGAAACGGACATGAGCTATCAAACCCTGCAAACCTCGCTGAACGAAGGCGTCGCGCTGATCTGGCTGAACCGACCGGAACTGCGCAACGCGATGAACGAGACGCTGATCGCCGAACTCACCGACGCCTTCGAAAGCGCGATCGACGACGACAGCGTGCGCGCGATCCTGCTGACCGGACAAGGCAAGGCGTTCTGCGCCGGCGCCGACCTGAACTGGATGAAGCGGGCGCGCGAATTCACGCCCGAGCAAGGCAAGGCCGACACCATCGCGCTGGCCAGGCTGCTGCGCATCATCCATGAAAGCCCCAAGCCCACGGTGGCGCGCGTGCACGGCCCCGCGTTCGCGGGCGGCATGGGCCTGGTCACTGCCTGCGACATCGCAGTGGCCAGCACCGACGCCAGGTTCTGCCTGTCGGAGGTCAAGCTGGGCATGATCCCGGCGATGATCAGTCCGTACGTCATCAAGGCGATGGGCGAAGGCAACGCGCGCCGCTACTTCCTGAGCGCCGAGGTGATCGAAGCGGCCGAGGCCTATCGCATCGGCCTGGTCCACGAGCTGACGCTGCCGGACGATCTCGACGACAAGGTCAATGCCCTGCTAGGCCATCTGGTGCTCGGCGGACCGCAGGCGCTGCGCGAAGCGAAGCAGCTGATCCGCGACGTCTCCGGCCGCCGCATAGACGACGCGCTGGTGGACGACACCGCCGAACGCATCGCGCGCGTGCGCGCCACCGACGAGGCGCAGGAAGGCATCGCGTCGTTCTTCGAGAAGCGCAAGCCCGCCTGGGCGCCGCAGAACTCCTGAACGGCCGCCACGAGGGAACGACCATGTTCAGCAAGATCCTGATCGCCAATCGCGGCGAGATCGCCTGCCGCGTCGCCGCCACGGCGCGCCGCCTGGGCATCGCCACCGTCGCCGTGTATTCGGATGCCGACGCCGACTCGCGCCACGTCGCCGCCTGCGACGAAGCCTGGCGCCTGGGCCCCGCGCCCGCGCGCGACTCGTACCTGCGCGCCGACCTGATCCTGGACATCGCCAGGCGCAGCGGCGCGCAGGCAGTCCACCCCGGCTACGGCTTCCTGTCCGAGAACGAGGACTTCGCGCGCGCCGTCACCGAGGCCGGACTGGTGTTCATCGGCCCGCCGGCCGACGCGATCGCGGCGATGGGCAGCAAGTCGGCCGCCAAATCGCTGATGGAACGCGCAGGCGTGCCGCTGGTGCCCGGCTATCATGGCAGCGACCAGGAGCCGGAGCTGCTGGCGCGCGAAGCGCAGCGCATCGGCTATCCGGTGCTGATCAAGGCCAGCGCCGGCGGCGGCGGCAAGGGCATGCGCATCGTCGAGCAGCCGGCGCAGTTCGACGCCATGCTGGCCTCATGCAAGCGCGAGGCGAAGAACGGCTTCGGCGACGACACGGTGCTGGTCGAGCGCTACGTGCAGCGGCCGCGGCACATCGAGATCCAGGTCTTCGCCGACCAGCATGGCCAGTGCGTCTACCTGTTCGAGCGCGACTGCTCGGTGCAGCGCCGGCACCAGAAGGTCGTCGAGGAAGCGCCCGCGCCCGGCATGACCGAGGAGCGGCGGCGCGCGATGGGCGAAGCGGCGGTGGCCGCGGCGCGCGCCGTCGGCTACGTCGGCGCCGGCACGGTCGAGTTCATTGCCGACCAGTCGGGCCAGTTCTGGTTCATGGAGATGAACACGCGGCTGCAGGTCGAGCACCCGGTCACCGAGATGATCACCGGCTTCGATCTGGTCGAATGGCAGCTGCGCGTCGCCGCCGGCGAACCGCTGCCCGCCACGCAGGAGGCCTTGCGCATCCATGGCCATGCGATCGAAGCGCGCGTCTACGCCGAGAATCCCGACAAGGGCTTCCTGCCGTCGATCGGCGTGCTGCGCCATCTGCACTCGCCGGCCGCGGTCGAGTTCACCCGCATCGACGCGGCAGCACCGCATCATCCGGCGGCCGTGCGCATCGACAGCGGCGTGCGCGAAGGCGATGCGATCACGCCGTTCTACGATCCGATGATCGCCAAGCTGATCGTCTGGGGCGAAAGCCGCAAACAGGCGCTGGCGCGCATGTCGCAGGCGCTGGCTTCGTTCGAGGTGCTCGGCCCGGCGACCAATATCGCCTTCCTGGCGCGTCTGATGCGCAACGAGTCGTTCGCCCGCGCCGAGCTCGACACCGGCCTGATCGAACGCGAGCGGGCCTCGCTGCTGCCGGGCGCGGCCCAGCCGTCGCTGCGCGTGCGCGCCATCGCCGCCGCCGCCATCCTGGCGGAGGAAGCCGGGCAGGCCGCGGCGCGCGGCGATCGCCATGATCCCTGGTCGCAACGCAACGGCTGGCGCGTCGGCGCCCCGCTGCGCCGTTCGCTGCCGCTGACACGCGGCGACACGCCGTGCCCGGTCGACGTCGAGTACCGGCACGACGGCTGGCTGGTGCGCGACGGCGACGAGGCGCTGCCGCTGACGGCGGTGACGGGCTCGGCGGCGACGCGCCGCCTGCGCGGCCGGCTGGGCGAGCGCGGCTTCGAGGTCGGCGCGATCATAGAAGGCGAGCAGGTCCACCTGTTCACCGACGAAGGACCGCAGACCTTCGGTCACGCCTCGCTGCTCGAACATGCCGGCGACGACGAGCACGGCGACGGCCGCGTGACCGCGCCGATGCCGGGCAAGGTCATCGCGCTGCTGGTCGAACGCGGCGCCCGCGTCTCCAAGGGCCAGCCGCTGCTGGTCATGGAAGCGATGAAGATGGAACACACGCTGCATGCGCCGGCCGACGGCGCCGTCAGCGAGATCCGCTACGCCGTCGGCGAGCAGGTCGACGAGGGCGCGCAGCTGATCGATTTCGCGCCCAACTGAACGGCTATCGTTTATTCTGCATCGTCATGACGCAAGCACATCTTTCCATCGGGTCCGGCTCGCTGCCGGCGCGCGTCTTCATCACCGAGGTCGGCGCCCGCGACGGGCTGCAGAACGAGAAGCAGCCGATTCCGACGCCGACCAAGCTGGAGCTGTGCCGCCGGCTGCTCGACGCCGGCGTGCGCCAGCTCGAAGCCACATCCTTCGTCTCGCCGAAATGGGTGCCGCAGCTCGCCGACGCGGCGCAGCTGATGGCCGGGCTGCCCCGCCCGGCCGGCAGCACGATCTCGGTGCTGACGCCGAACATGAAGGGCTTCGACGCCGCGCTGGCCGCCGGCGCCGACGAGGTGGTGATCTTCGCCGCCGCCAGTGAAGCGTTTTCGATGCGCAACATCAACTGTTCGATCGCCGACAGCATCGAGCGCTTCCGCCCGGTCGCCGAGGCAGCGCACGCGAACAAGCTGCCGATCCGCGCTTCGGTCTCGGTCGCGTTCGGCTGCCCGTACCAGGGCAAGGTGCCGGTCGAGTCGGTGGTCGACGTCGCGGCGCGGCTGCGCGACCTCGGTGTGCACGAGGTCAGCATCGCCGACACGATAGGCGTGGGCACGGCACGGCAGGTCGTGCAGGTGTTCGATGCCGTCGCGCGCGCCGTGCCGCTGGAACACTTGAGCGGCCATTTCCACGACACGTACGGACAGGCGATCGCCAATATCGTCGCGGCGCTCGAAGCGGGCGTGTTCCGCTTCGACTCGTCGATCGCCGGCCTGGGCGGCTGCCCGTACGCGAAAGGCGCCACCGGCAACGTCGCCACGGAAGACGTCGTGTTCCTGATGCAGGGCCTGGGCATAGACACCGGCCTCGATCTCGATCAGCTGGTCGACACCGGGCAATGGATCTCGGCGCAGCTCGGCCGCAAAGGGGTGTCGCGGGTCGGCAATGCACTGGCCGCGAAACGGCAGCCCGACACCGCCGCGGCCTGACCGCTTCCGCGACCGGCGTACCGGGCAAATCGCGTGCCTGAGCGGACCCCGCTGCCGTCTACGCTGCGCTTCATCGAGCGCGACTGGCTGTCTTCGAACCAGGTCATCGGCATCGACGACGGCATCGCCACCGTCGTCGACACCGGCTACGTCAAGCATGCGCCGCAGACCGTGGCGCTGGTCGAACAGACGCTGCAAGAGGCCGGCGCCGAGCGGCTCGGCCGTATCGTGAACACGCATCTGCATTCCGACCACTGCGGCGGAAATCACGCGCTGGCCGAGGCCTTCGGCTGCACGACCACCATTCCGCAGGCCAGCGCGCCGGAAGTCGCGGTCTGGGACTCGACGGTACTCACCTATTCAGCCACGGGCCAGCGCTGCCCGCGCTTCTCGTTCGACGCGACGCTGGCCCCCGGCGATCGCCTGCGGCTGGGCGGACTCGACTGGCAGGCGATCGCCGCGCCCGGCCACGATCCCAAGAGCCTGATCTTCCACTGCCCGGACGCGCGGCTGCTGATCAGCGCCGACGCGCTGTGGGGCAACGGCTTCGGCGTGCTGTTTCCGGAGCTGCAAGGCGAGTCGGGCTTCGCCGAGCAGCAGACGGTGCTCGACCTGATTGCCGGACTGCGCGTGACTCAGGCATTGCCCGGCCACGGCCCGCCGATCGCCGACGTTCCGGCGGCGCTCGACCGCGCGCAGGCGCGGCTCGATGCAATGCGCGGCGAGCCGAGGCGCCACGCTCGTCACGCGATCAAGGTGCTGGTGAAGTTCCTGATGCTGGACCTGGAACGGATCGATGCCGACGAACTGATGCAGCGCCTGCTGCAAGCGCGCCTGATGCGGACCAGCGCGGACCTGCTCGGCGTCGAGCCCGACGCGCTGCTGCGCGGCTCGATCGACGAGCTGGTCGAGCAGCGCCAGCTGCGGCGCGACGGCCGCTGGCTTATGAATGTCTAGCTCATGAATGTCTAGCTGATGAATGCCCACCCGTTGAACGCCTCGGACGATGCCACGATCGTTCTCTATCACTGCGTCAGTGCGCGCTCCTTCCGTCCGCTGTGGATGCTCGAGGAGCTGGGCTTGCGCTACACGCTGAAGATGCTGCCGTTCCCGCCGCGCGTGCTGGCGAAGGAGTATCTGCAGATCAATCCGCTAGGCACCATCCCGACGCTGCTCGACGGGCAGGTCCGCATGACCGAGTCGGCAGCCATCTGCCAGTACCTCGCCGCCCGCTTCTCGCCGGGAAATCTGAACGTGGAAGTCAGCGAACCGGACTTCGGCGCCTATCTGAACTGGCTGCACTTCGGTGAAGCCACGCTCACTTTTCCGCAGACCCTGGTGCTGCGGTACACGCAGCTCGAACCGCAGGAGCGGCGCCAGCCGCAGGTCGCCGACGACTATGCCAAATGGTTCCATGCGCGGCTGCGCTGTCTGGAGCCGCTGCTGAGCGAGGCGCCGTTCCTCTGCGCACAGCGCTTCACCGCGGCTGACGTCTCCGTTGGCTACGCGCTGATGCTCGCCGAGCATCTCGGCCTGGCCGGCAGGTTCACCCCCGCCGTCGCCTCTTATTGGCAACGCCTGAGCGAACGGCCCGGGCTGCGCCGGGCGCTGGACGCGCAGGTGCAGGCAGCTCGGGCGCAGGGCCTTTCACCGCTTCCTGCCACGGGGCGAGGGCAATGATCATGCCCAGCGAAGCTCAGCGCCTGCTGAACGTCCAGCGCGTACGCGGCCGATCGGGCTCGACGGCGGCCAGCGGCTCGGCCGGAATCAGGCCCGCGCGGCAGCGCTGCGCCAGCTCGACATACAGATCCGTGCCGGCGCGCTTGCCGGCCAGATCGCGCTCGTCGAGCTCGCGCACGACGCGCGCGGGGATGCCGGCGGCGAGCACGCGCGGCGGAATCACGCCGCCGATCTTGACGAAGGCCATGGCGGCGACGATCGCCTGCTCGCCGACCTGGGCACGATCCATGACCACGGCATTCATGCCGACCAGCACGTCGCGCCCCAGATGCGCGGCATGGATGATCGCGCCGTGCCCGACGTGGCTGCGCTCGGACATGACGCAGTCGAAGTCGGGCAGCGAATGCACGACGCAGCCATCCTGAAGGTTGGCGTCACGTTCGAGCACGATGCGACCGAAATCGCCGCGCAGCACGGCAGCAGGGCCGACGTAGCAGCCCGGGCCGATGATCACGTCACCCAGCAGCATTGCCGACGGGTGGACATAGGCGGTGGGATCGACGACCGGCGTGATCCCTTCGAAGGCATAGACGTTGGCAGACATCATCGAATCTTACTGCGTTGTCGCCGTGTCTAGCCTGCCGGCGGCTCGTCCCGCGCTCTTCCGCCGATGATGACCGCTCGTCGGCTTTGCACCAACAGGTGCACCACGCCGGGGCTGGGCTGAGGATACTCTCGGAATGACCGATCCCTTCGATCTGCGCACCGTCTATCTGGTGGGCTCGTGCACCACCATGCTCGGGGCGCTGACGTTTGTTGCACTGCATCGGATGTATGCGCGGGCATTGCCGGCGCTGCATGCCTTTGCGCTGTCGATGCTGTGCATGACGGTGGGACTGGGACTGGTCGCGCTGCGCGGCTCCCTGCCGCAGTGGGCCGCCTTCGCGGCCAGCAACTCGCTGATCACGATAGGCGGCATATTCGTCTATGAAGGCACGCGCCGCCTGTTCCGCTCGCCCACGCCGCAGCTGTGGCTGGCGGTGCCGATCGCCGCGCTGCCGCTGCTGTGGTTCTGGGTCGGCGCCGATCCGCAGCAGACCGCGCTGCGCGTCACCCTGATCTCCGCCATACAGACCGCCGTCGGAGCCGCTGCCGCCATCGTCGTGCTGCGCGCGAACGAGTTCGGCCAGCGCCACTATGTCAGAGGCCTGTTCGCTTTCTTCGTGGTGTTCAGCCTCGCCAACCTGGCGCGCGGCCTGCAGGCCGCATCCGACACGCAGACGCTGCGCAACGGCCTGTTCGCCGAGAACCCGCTGCAGATCGTCTTCGTCCTGTACTTCGCGCTGTCACCGATCGCGCTCGCGCTGCTGATCCAGATGATGCTGCACGCGCGCATCTCCAGCGAGCTGCACCGGCGGGCTACCACCGACGATCTCACCGGACTGCTGTCGCGCCGCCATTTCTTCGAGCTGGTGCGCGAGGAGCTGAAGCTGCCGTCGGCCGGCGGCCGCGTCCGCTACCTGCTGATGATCGATCTCGACCACTTCAAGTCGATCAACGACGCGCACGGACATTCGATCGGCGACCAGGCGCTGCAGCATGCCGCGCGCGTACTGCAGGCCGCACTCGGCGGCAACGGCCTGCTCGGCCGCTACGGCGGCGAGGAATTCTGCGCGCTGATCGTCGGCGACGGCCCGGCCGCCGCCGAGCAGGTCGTCGAACAGATGCGCAAGGCCCTCGAAAGCGCCCCGCTCGTGCTCGACGGCCACGTGCTGCAGCTGACGGCCAGCATCGGCACCGTGCCGGTGGCCGGCCCGGATTCGCTCGAGCGCGCGCTGGTGCTGGCCGACCAGTGCGTCTACCGCGCGAAGACCGAAGGGCGCAACCGGGTGGTGCGCTTCGGGGTGATCGACATGGAGCCGGTGGTCTGAGGCCACACGCGACTCCTCAGGCCCCACGGTTCAGCGCGCTCCCGCCGGACGCTTGGTCGAGCGCAGCAGCCTGAGCACCTCCTGCTCGAGCAGCGAAGCAAGCCCCTGAGCCGCCAGCGACAGCCGCCTTTCCTTGAGGCGCACCAGCCCGATAGGCCTGCGCACCGCCGGCGCCACCAGACGCCGCAGCACGACATTGGGGCCGCGCGCGACCAGCGCCGCGAGCTCGGGCAGGGCCGACACGCCTAGCCCGGCCGCGACCATCGCATTGATCGTCGCCAGATGCTCGACTTCATAGCGCGGCTCGAAGCGGTGCGAGATCTGCAGCAGCGCCGCATCCGCATACTGCCGGACGCTGGTGGGCGGCGGCATCGAGATGTGCGGAAGCTGAACGACCTGCTCCCAGCGCAGCGCCGACCTGCCCGCCGCCAGCGGATGATCGGAGCGGAGCAGCAGCACGAGCGGGTCGCTGGCCAGCGGCGTGTAGGACAGGTCCGAGTACTCGGGGTTCTCCGCCGTCAACGCGAAGTCGACCTCGCCCGCGCGCACGAGCTCGAATGACGGCACCGACAGCTGGTCGAACACGTCGACCCGCACGCCCGGATGCCTGCTCGCGAACTGCGCCAGCACGGCAGGAATGACAGACGCCGCCAGCGACGGCAGCGCGGCGACCCGCACCCGGCCCTGCCGCAGCTCGACCACGTCGCGCACGGCGGCTTCGGCCGCTACGGCCCGCGCGTGCAGCATGCGCACGTGCGTGACCAGCGCCTCGCCGGCCTCCGTCAGCCGCACGCTGCGGGTGCTGCGCTCGAACAAGGTGGTGCCGAGCGCGGACTCGATGCGGGCCACCACGCCGGACACCGCGGGCTGCGAAAGATGGACTCGTTCGGCCGTGCGGCGAAAGCTCATCGTCTCGGCCAGGGCCAAGAGGATCTGGATGTCCCGCAGCGTCCAATTGATCATCTTAGATGATCAATATATCCCAAATCTCGAATGGACTGATCAGCGGCGCAATCCTAGACTCGATCTCCATGATCCCCACGAACCAGGCATCGCACGCTCACGTGGTCGTCGTCGGCGGCGGAACGATGGGCGCAGACGTTGCCATCGTGTTCGCCCGCGCCGGTGCCCGCGTGACCGTCGTCGAGCCCGCCGCCGAGCGGGCCGCCCGTCTGCCGGCGCACGTCGAGGCCGAGCTCCAGCGGCCGGCAGGCCGGGGGCCTCGCCTGTCGGTGACGTCCGATCTGGATGAGGTCGACTGGACCGACGCCACGCTGGTGGTCGAATGCATCACGGAACAGCTGCAGCCCAAGCAGCGGCTGTTCGCGCAACTCGTCGAGCGCGCCCCCGCGACGGCGATTCTTGCCAGCAACAGCTCAGGCATACCCATCAGCCGCATCGCAGCGTCCCTGCCGTCGCGCGAGCGCATGCTGGGTCTGCATTTCTTCATGCCGGCGCATCGCGTGCCGCTGGTGGAAGTGGTGCTGGGTGAGGACAGCGCCGCGGCATGCGCCGACCGGCTCATCGATCTGATGCGCCGCTGCGCCACCGTGCCGGTGCGCGTGCAGAAGGATCTTCCCGGCTTCCTGGCCAACCGGCTGCAGCACGCGCTGACCAGGGAGGCGTTCTCGCTGCTCGACGACGGCGTGGCAAGCGCCGAGGACATCGACGCGGCGGTGCGCTTCGGCTTCGGCTTCCGCCTGCTCGCCGCGGGCCCCGTCCTGCAGCGCGAACACGCGGGGCTGGACATCCACGCGGCGGCAGCCGAGACCATCTACCCGTCGCTGTGCAATGCCACGTTGCCCGCCAAGGTGCTGCGGCAGATGGTGAGCGATGGCCGGGTCGGAATGAAGGCCGGCGCCGGCTTCCGGGACTGGCCGGAAGCCGAGTGCGCGGCCGAGCGTGCGCGCTACGACCGCCTGCTGCGCGGCGCGCTGGAACTGCTGCGCGACGAGCTGCCTCGCGCGGGCGCATCGAGCGAAGCCGGATCGAGCGAAGCCGGATCGAGCGAAACCCCTCCCGCAGCAGCCGTGCAGGCATCGGGACAGACGATCACAGGAACCGAGGAGACACTCATGGCAAACACTCACGAGAAGCCCGCGGCGAAGGGCGTCGAGCCGAAGGTCTATACGGAGCAGGATTTCTCCGACTTCGCCCATACCGGCCCCGACACCCTCGCGGGGCGATACATGCGGACCTTCTGGCACCCGATACTCCGCGCCGCCGACCTGCCGGCGGGCAGAGCCTATCCGGTCACCGTCATGAGCGAGCCGTTCACGGTGTATCGCGGGCACAGCGGCAAGGCGCAGGTGGTAGCCGCGCAATGCGCGCACCGCGGCACGCTGCTGCATACCGGCTGGGTCGAAGGAGACGACCTCCGCTGTCTCTATCACGGCTGGAAATTCGACCCGCACGGCCATTGCGTCGAGATTCCCGGCAACAGTTCGTCGGCTCATCGCAACGTCAGGATCCGCAGCTATCCGACCGAGGAATACATGGGAATGGTCTTCGCCTATCTCGGCGAAGGCGAAGCACCGCCGCTGCCCCGCTATCCCGAGTTCGAGGGCGACGGCGTGCTCGACGTCGTGTACAAGCTGCGCCCGTGCAACTACTTCCAGGTGCTCGAGAACAACGTCGACCCGGCGCACACGCCGTTCACGCATGCGGTCTCGTCGTACGCCGAGCACGGGCTCGTCAGCGTTCCGGAAGTGATAGGCGAGGAGACGGACTGGGGCATCGCGCAGTACAGCCGCAGGCCCGAGGGCGTGCGCGTCAGCCATCACATCATGCCTACGATGATCAACATCAAGTTCCAGCCCGAGGACGAGGACGGCGGCTGGAAAGACTTCATCGGCTGGCGAGTGCCGGTCGACGACTTCAGCCACATGAACTTCCTCGTGAGCTATGCCAACGTGAGCGGCGAGGCCGCACAGCGAGTGCGAGCCCGCATCGCGCGCCGGGATGCGGCGCTGAAGGAGCTTCCCCATTTCGAGGCGGTGGCGCGCTCGGTGCTGCGCGGCGAAACGAGACTCGCCGACCACGTCGATCATCCGGACCTGCTGTTCATCCAGGACTGTGTCGCCCAGATCGGCCAGGGGGTGATCGCCGACCGCAGGACCGAGCACCTGAGCCGCAGCGACCGATTGATCGTGCTGCTGCGGCGGATCTGGACGCGGGAGATGCGCGCGCTGGCCGAGGGGCGTCCGCTCAAGAACTGGCAGCGCCCGAGCGAAGCGATTCCCACCATCGGCGTGGAAGCCGAAATCTAGCGCCCTTCCGCGAGACCTCCAGGCGAGACCTCTCGCGAGCCCCCGCCGCGCCCCGACAAGGAGACACTCATCGTGCCTTACGCAAACAGCAACGGCCTGAAGATCCACTACGTGACGGACGGATCGGGTCCTCCGCTGGTCCTGCACCACGGCTTCACCTGGAGCCACCGGCGCTGGATCGGCTACGGCTATGCCGATGCCCTGAAGTCGACGCATCGTCTGATCATGATGGATGCCCGCGGCCACGGCCTCAGCGACAAGCCTCACGATGCCGAAGCCTATGACCCGAAGAACCAGGCCGACGACGTCGTCGCGGTGCTCGACGATCTGGGCATCGATACCGCGATCTTCTGGGGCTACTCGCTGGGCGGCCGGGTCGCCTATGCGCTGGCCAAGTACGCACCCGAACGCCTGCGGGCGCTGGTGATAGGCGCGGTCCACCCGTACGGACGCGTGCTGGCGGACAGCGACCGCATCGACGGCAGCGATGCGCTGCGATTCATCCAGACGATGTACCGGCGCACAGGCAGCAGCCTGGAGGCGCTGCCGCCCGATGCGCGCGAAGAACTGTTCGCCAATGACTTCGAGGCGCTCTCGATCTCGATGGGCGACTGGCCGAGCTTCGAGGAAACGCTGCCGCAGATCCGGGTTCCGACGCTGCTCTACATCGGCGACGCCGACCCGATGCTGCAGAAGGTCCAGACGGCCGCCGGCCTGATCCCGGGGGCGCAGCTCGAGATCCACCCGCGGCTCGATCACGGCTCTGCATTCCGCGAGAGCCGGACCGTACTGCCGCGAATCAAGCAGTTTCTCGAAACGATCTGAACAGCGAGGCGAAAGCGCCATTCGCATGAGGAAGGAGACACTGATGAGCATGAACATCGCCCGTGGCTGTCGCGCACTGCTCGTCGCGACCGCCATGGCGGCCGTCGCCGGCGGCGCCTTCGCGCAGCAGGAGTATCCGAGCAGGACGGTCCGCATCCTGAGCGCGCAGACACCCGGCGGCCCGTCGGACTCGCTGATCCGCAACGTGGCCGAACTGCTCAGCAAGGGACTGGGGCAGCCGGTCGTCGTCGAGAGCCGGCCGGGAGCCGGCGGAATGGTCGCAGGCGAAGCATGCGCGCGCGCCGCGGCCGACGGCTACACGCTTTGCTTCGCCGACTCGTTCGCGACGATGCTCAATCCGCATCTGTACGCGAACATGAGATACGACCCCTTGAAGGACTTCACGCCTATCGTCCTGCTCGGTTTCATCCCGTCGGGCATCTGGGTCCACAAGGACGTTCCGGCGAACTCGATGACGGAGCTGTTCGAGCTGGCTCGCCAGAAGCCGAGGCAGATCAACATCGCGAGCTGGGGACGCGCCAGCAGTCCGTATATCTACGCCGAGTACCTGAAGCGCAAGGGCATCGAGTTTACCGACGTACCGTACAAGGCCGCCGGAGACGCATGGCGGGCCGTCCTGGCGGGGGAAGTCCAGTTCACCAATTACAGCATCATGACCGGAATGCGCCAGGGTGAAGGGCGCACGCGGCTGCTGGCGGTGAACACCGACCGGCGCATTCCCGAGTTCCCGAACGTGCCGACCTTCGCCGAGATCGGATTGCCCGCCGTGCAGACCTGGTTCGCTCTGTTCGCCCCGGTCGGCACGCCGGCGGAGATCGTGAGGCGCGTTCACGCCGAGATCTCGAAGAGCGTCTTTCAGAACCCGGAGATCGTGGCGCGGCATTTCACAGCGCAGGGATTCGTCACGAACGCCCCGGTGGCGGCGCCTCCCGACGAGCTCGCGCGGTACCTGAGCGCACAGACGAAGATGTACGAGAGCTACGTCGAAGCGGCAAACATCCGGCGGCAGTGAAAGCAGCGGGCCGCTTAGGCGGCTGAGCTTCAAACTCGTCAACGCGACGGGCCGGCTTGAGCACGCCGCGGTACGCCGCGGCGCTTCGGCACGCCTCGACATGCTCGACAGGCCTCAGCGCGCCCGCCCCTGCCCCTGCCCCTGCCCCTGCCCCTGCCCCTGCCCCTGCCCCTGCCCCTGCCCCTGCCCCTCGCCCTTCGCCCTTCGCCTTCGCCTTCGCCTCGCTCTAGGCTCACTGCACCGCCAGTCACGGCGGTGTTCGTTTTCAATCCTGACATCAACGGCAGCCGACTATGGCGATGCGGTACCGTCTCGCCCGCTCATTGAAACGATTGTCGATTGTTGTACAATCCAGCTCGACAGCCCCAACCCCTTTCGCCGCCGACCATGTCCAAGAGCATCGTCCTGTCCAACTTCGCGCTGCTCGATGTCGACGCCGGCGAGCTGCGCAGCGGCTTTCATCTACGCGTGACAGGCGATCGCATCGCCGAGCTCACGAAGGAACGGATCGACGGCCCGCAGATCGAGCACATCGATCTCGGCGGCCGGACGCTGATGCCGGGCCTGATCGACTGCCACGTGCACGTCTGCGCCGATGCGATGACCAGCAGCTCGCCGCTGCTGGATGCCGTCGCCGTCGGCAAGTCGAGCCACATCCTGCACGACACGCTGATGCGGGGCTTCACGACGATCAGGGACGCGGGCGGAGCCGACGCGGGCCATCGCGACGCCGTCGACTCCGGCCTCTTCCTGGGGCCGCGATTGCGCGTCAGCGGCCGCCCGCTCAGCCAGACCGGCGGTCACGGCGATGGGCGCGCCACTTCGGACCATTGCGTCGCCTGCTCGAGCGCGCAGAAGTACATGGTGATCGCCGACGGCGTGGATGAGGTCAGGAAGGCCGTCCGCGAAGAGATACGGCGCGGCGCCGACCAGATCAAGATCATGGCCTCAGGGGGCGTCTCGTCTCCGGCCGACCCCATCGACTACGTCCAGTACTCGACCGACGAACTGAACGCCGCCGTCGACGAAGCCGATCGAGCGAACAAGTACCTGATGGCTCATGCCTATACGCCACGCGCCATCATGCGGGCCGTGGAAGCCGGGGCGCGCAGCATCGAACACGGCAATTTCCTCGACGAGCGCTGCGCGGCGGCCATGGCCGCCCGCGGCACCTTCCTGGTCCCGACGCTGATCGTCTATCGCCGCATCGTGAGCCACGGCCACCAGGTCGGTGCCTCCGAGCTGCACATGGAGAAGGCGCGACAGGTGCTCGAGCTGGGGACCCGCTCACTCGAGATCGCGCAACGCGCGGGCATCCGCATGGCGTTCGGCAGCGATCTGTTCAAGGCCCCGAAGGAATTCCAGTCGGAGGAATTTCTGGTGCGCGCCGAAGTCCTTCCCAAGGCGGAGGTGATCCGCAGCGCGACCTCCACCGCGGCGGAGCTGCTGGGCCTCGAGGGCGACATCGGCCGCATCAGGCCCGGCATGCTCGCGGACCTCATCGCCGTCGACGGCAACCCGCTCGAAGACTTCGGCTGCCTGCAGGAACAGGGGCGCCACATCGCGCTGATCCTCAAGGGCGGACGCCGCGTCAAGGACGTCATCTCGAAACTGCCACCCGAGCCGGTCGAGACACCGAAGCTGCTC
The DNA here is from genome assembly GCA_050187175.1 of Burkholderiaceae bacterium. Lineage (GTDB taxonomy): Bacteria > Pseudomonadota > Gammaproteobacteria > Burkholderiales > Burkholderiaceae_E > Zeimonas. The sequence continues at coordinate 15,410 of JBFWXS010000033.1, read as the reverse complement.
GGCGGCAACTACAGGATCTGGCGATGCGTACCGTGACTTCCACGGATCCCATGGCCTCCGAGCCGTGCTTCCCCCGTCAATCAGGAGCAGCCGAATGAACCCCATCAACCTCAAACGCCGCGAAGTGCTGGGCGCCGTCGCGCTGACGCTGGCCTCGCCACATGCCGGTACTCTCGCCGCCACCGACTACCCCAGTCGGCGCATCCGGATCATCAGTCCGTTTCCGGCCGGCGGCATCGTCGATCAGGCCGCGCGCATCGTCAACGAGTTCTTCGCCGCGGAACTGGGGCAGCCGGTGATCGTCGAGGCCCTGCCGGGCGCCGGCAGCGCCATTGGCACGCAGGCGGTAGCCCGCAGCGAACCGGACGGATACACCTGCGTGCTCGCCGGCATCAGCCATGTATCGGCACCGCTGCTGCAGCCCACGCAATATCACCCCATCAACGACTTCGCGGCCGCCGGGCTGCTCTGCTATGGCCGCACCGTGGCCGTCGTGCCGGCGGACTCCCCGGTCAGGACCCTGAAGGATCTGGTCGAGCTCGCGAAGTCCAAGCCGGGCGCCCTCAACTATCTGAATCCCGGCAACGGAACCGTGGCTCATCTGAGCACCGAACTGCTGAAGATGCAGGCCGGCATCTCGATGCAGAGCGTCGCGTACAAGGGCCTGCCGCCGGGCATGCAGGACCTCGTCGCCGGACGCCTGGATTTCGGCGCGATCTCGCTGCCGCTGCCGCTGCCGCTCATCAAGGCCGGACGGCTGCGCGCGATCGGCATCATGACTGCGGCCCGCGAACCCGAGCTGCCCGACGTGATGACGTACACCGAGCAAGGCTTCGCCAACGCGCAGGTGCTGACCTGGTACATCTTCGCCTTCCCGGCGGCCACGCCCAAACCCGTTCTGGCGCGATTCAATGCCGTGATCAACAAGGCGCTCGCCGACAGCGGCATCCGTTCGCGTCTCTCGGCGGCGAACCTCTCTCCCACGCCGCCGTCCACCCCCGAACAGGCGCAAGCGCTGATGCGCGACGACTATGCCCGCATCGCGCGCCTGATCAAGGACGCGAACATCCAGCCGGGGACCTAGGCATGCGACCGACAAGAATCCAGGTCGGCAACGGCATGGACGTCAACCGCTCGCTGGGGATCGCGAGCATCCCCGCGGCGCTTGCCAATGGCTTCATATACACATACGGCATCACCGCGATCAGCCGGATCGACGGCAAGGTCGTGCCGGGAGACATCCGCACGCAGACCCGGACGATCCTGGACAACCTCGAGTCCATCCTGCAGGCCGCGGGCTCCGATCTCGAGCACGTCGTTTCCACGACCGTGTATCTGCGCGACATAGAGAACGACTACGCCGGCTTCAATGAGGCCTACGACGAACGCTTCGCCAGCCAGCCGACACCCAGGACCGTCGTTCAGGCCACGATGCGCTCACCCGATGCGCGCGTCCAGATCCAGATGATCGCGGTCCAGGCGCGCCCCGGCACTCAAGGAGAGCAGCAATGAGCAATGATCTGTACCAGGCCGGCGGATACGGCGACGCCGAGATCGGCTACGGCGCATGGCCGGGCATCGTCGTCATCGACGTCATGCGGACGCATGTCGATTCCGACTACTATCCTGATATCGGCGTGCCGCTCGCGATCCGGAACACGCCGCTCAAGCTCCGAATGATGGAACATCTGCCGCCTCTGCTTGCCGAAGCCCGCAAGCGCGGCATTCCAATCGTGGTCTGCAACAATGCCTACGCGAGCCAGCGCCACATGCCGTACTGGAAGATCCGGTACGTCGCCGAATCCAATATCAGGGGTCAGCCCCACGTCGAGATCGACCCGCGTGTGGTCGACGCCAGCTACGACCTGGTGATCACCAAGACCGGACCTTCGATCTTCCACGAGACGCCGGTGCAGTCGTACTTCACGAAGGAGCGCGTCGACACCGTAATCGTGACGGGGCTCAACACGAGCGGATGCATCCGCGCGACCGCCATCGACAGCTTCCAGCGCTGCTTCCGGACCATCGTTCCGGAGGAATGCGTCTCGGACGTCGAAGAGCAGCCGCATCATGACAACCTGCGCGACATCCGGCGCCGCTATGCCGATGTCGTGTCGACGGCGAGCTGCCTGGAGTACCTCAGGCGCTTCCCCGTCCGCGCCGCCGCAGCAAACTGAAGAGCACCATGCAGATCACGCACCCGTCCCAGACGAGTTCACAGTCCTACCGTGCCGACGACAGAAACGATAAGGTTCTGGTCTACGTCAACGGCAGCTTCGTTCCTCGCTCCGAGGCGCGCGTCTCGGTCTTCGACGCCGGCTACGTCTGCGGCGACGGCATCTGGGAAGGCGTCCGCCTGGTCAACGGAAAGGTCATCTCGTTCGACGCCCACATCGATCGCCTGCTGGAAGGCGCCCGCACGATACAGATCGACATCGGACTGTCGAGAGAGGCCATCAAGGCGATCGTTCTCGACACCTTCGAGATCAATGGCATGACCGACGGCGCGCATGCGCGCCTGATGGTCACGCGAGGCATCAAGAAGACACCGAACCAGGATCCGCGCTTCGTGATCGGCGGGCCGACCATCGTCTGCGTCGCCGAGTACAAGGTCGTCGCGCCGGAGGCGAAGAAGCGCGGCCTTGCGCTGTTCACATCGACGATCAGATGCAGCACTGCCGACGTCTTTGACCTGCGCCTGAACTCCCATAGCCGGCTGAACTTCATCCAGGCCCTGATCCAGGCCATCAGCGCCGGCGCGGACGAGGCGCTGATGCTCGACACGCGGGGGTTCGTGGCGAGCTGCAACTCGACGAACTTCTTCATCGTCCGCAACGGAATGCTCTACACCTCGTCCGGCAGGAACTGCTTCAACGGGATCACGCGGGCGACGATACTCAGACTCGCGCGCGAGGCAGGAATCGAGGTCTACGAAGGTGATTTCACAATGATGGACGTGTACAATGCTGACGAAGCATTCGTCACCGGTACGCTCGGCGGAATCACTTCCGTCGGCAGGATCGACGGCCGGTCGATCGGCACGGGGCCGATTACCGAACGCCTCGATGAACTGTATCGCGCCTACATCGGACAGTCGAAACCCTGAATGTCCACGCTGCCCACGCTGACGACGATCCCTGCCGTCACGCGCCGCGACCATGTCGCGGCGGCGCTGCGGCGGTCCATTCTCGCAGGGCAGCTCGCGCCGGGAACGCAACTGGTCGAAAGCAGCCTGGCCTCGCAGCTCGGAGTGAGCCGCGGGCTGCTCAGGGAGGCGATCCGCGAGCTGATCGAGACGGGACTCGTCATCAACCGTCCGTACGCGGGAACCTTCGTCACGGAGATCGACGCAAGCATCCTGCGCGACGTCTACGAGATCAGGCGGCTGCTCGAACGGCAGGCCTACATCAGTATCTGGCCGCGCCGCGACGCTTCGTTCCGCGATGAGCTGCGCAGGCGCTTCGACCTGATGATGAACGCGGTGAACAGCGGCGACCTTCAGGAAGAGATTCGCGCCGAGGCGCATTTCCACGGCCTGGTTTACGAACGCTGCGGCAACCACCTGATGCCTGCCATGTGGCAGCAGCTGACGCAGAAGATCCAGCTGGGATTCGCCGTGTGTCAGGTCGTTCACGCGCCCAAGATGGACTTCGAGGAGAATCATCGCAAGCTGCTGGACGCGGCGCTGGGCGATGATCTCGATGCGATGCTGCAGGAGCTGGAGTGCCACCTCGAGCGTGGTCTCGCGACGATCGCGTTCGCGACCCAGCCCTAATAGCGCGCATCCGCTTCGATCACGGCCCCGTCAGATCAGATACTCGGCCGCGTTGTCATGCCCCAGGATCACGTAGTTCACGCGCCGCAGATCGAACAGCTTGCGCCCGCCCGCGTATGAGATCGAGCTCTGCAGGTCCTCTTCCATCTCCTGCAGCGTGTCGGCCAGCGTGCCGCGCACCGGTTCGAGGATGCGCTTGCCTTCGACGAAACTGCGCGTGCCCTTGTTGAATTCCGAGGCCGAGCCGTAGTACTCCTTGTAGGTGCGGCCGTCGACCTCGACCTCCTTGCCCGGCGACTCCTCCAGGCCGGCGAACAGCGAACCTATCATCACCATCGACGCGCCGAAGCGGATCGACTTGGCGATGTCGCCGTGTTCTCGGATGCCGCCGTCGGCGATGATAGGCTTGGTGGCAACGCGCGCGCACCACTTCAGCGCCGACAGCTGCCAGCCGCCGGTGCCGAAGCCGGTCTTCATGCGCGTGATGCAGACCTTGCCCGGCCCGATGCCGATCTTGGTGGCGTCGGCGCCCCAGTTCTCCAGGTCGATCACCGCTTCGGGCGTGCCGACGTTGCCGGCGATGACGAACGTCTGCGGCAACCGCTGCTTGATGTGCGCAATGATCGCGCGCACCGTATCGGCGTGACCGTGCGCGATGTCTATCGTTATGTAGTCGGCGCCTATGCCGCTGGCCGCCAGCTCGTCGACGAGGCCGTGGTCATCGGGCCGGACGCCCAGCGAGATGGAGACGAACAGCCCCTTGTCGCGCATCGTGCGCGCGAAGGCGAGCGTGTCCACGTCGAAGCGATGCTGGATGTAGAAGCAGCCGTGGCGCGCCAGCGCCTCGCAGACCGAATCGTCGACGACGGTGCGCATGTTCGCGGGCACCACCGGGATCCGGAAGCGCCGGCCGCCGAACTCCACCGACGGATCGCATTCGCGCCGGCTGGTGACGACGCAGCGGCGCGGCAGCAGCAGAATGTTCTCGTAGTCGAAGATTTCCATGGCGGCGCCGGCATGAGCGGAAAACTCCGATCATACGAGCTGGGCGCCGCGACCATGACTATCGCCACCCGGCGGGCAGGCGAATCAGCGCCGCATCAGCCACAAGCCGCACAGGCCGGCGGTCAGCAGCAGCATCACGCCGGGCGACGGCACCTGTCCGGGCTCGGTCGGCTCCGCCACCACGGTCCAGCGGAATGAGTCCTCGGGTCCCACGACGGCGGTCAGCGATTGCAGATCGTTGCCGACCAGCCATGACACGCGGAACACGACCTCGTTCGGCTTGATCTCGTAGACGCCGGGCAGCACCGGGTCGCCGAGTTTGCCGGACGAGCCGTCGGGCAGCTTGTACGGCCAGGGCGTGTAGGTGAGGATGGTCCACTCGACCGACTCGCCGGGCGCGAGCGCCGGCTGGTCCGGATGCCAGAACTCCGGCCAATCGTCGATCGTCGCGAACCAGTACTGATCGTAGACGTAGGCCTGGTGCTTCCAGCTGCCGGTGCCCGAGATCCCGGCCGGCAGCGTCTCGTCGCCGACATTGGTCAGCCGGCCGCGGATCTCGACGGTGTCGGTCGGGCCGAAGGTCTGGCCGCTGCCGAGGAAATCGAATTCGATGACGGGGGCGGCCGTGGCGAAGCTCGTCGGCAGCGCGCAACCGACGCCGATGAGGGCAGCGACGAGGCCGGAGGCAAGCAGTTTGCGCATGATCGAAGGCTCCGATCCGGTAGCGGGACGTGGGGAGCGCCTTCATGCAAGGCGCGTGCCACGCGCCTGCACGGCACAGGCGATGCAGCAATCCGCGTTGCGAATCAATGAGCTAGCCGCGCACGGCGACGGCCATGGCGCCTGCGGCCGCGCGCAGCGGCCGCCCATACCCTCGGTCGTTGTCAACGCACGTTCTGATGCACACGCATCAAGGCCCAGCCTGGCGTGAGCACGTCCGCCGCTCGGCCGGGCGGCTGGCCGCTCAGCCAGGGGCGGGGCACTCAGCCAGGGGGGACGTTCCGCCGCCGCCAGGCATTCTCTCGGCCCTCTTCTGCGCCTACTCAGTCGTACTTGCGCGCGTCAACGATCACCTTGCCGTCGTTCGGCAGGCTGTCCGGCGCGGCCAGCTCGATCTCGCTGCGCAGCTTCGTGACGTCGCGGATCGCGGCCGCCAGCCGCTGCTTCAGCACTGCCTCGCCACCGGCCGCCTGCACGGCTTCGGGCGCGGCCTCGCAATGCAGCGTCATCCGGTCATTGGCCATCTCGCCCTCTACTACCAGGCGCAGCCGCCCCAGTCCCGGCACGCGCCGCGCGAGCTCGGCGATCTGGCCCGGGTGGACGAACATGCCGCGCACCTTGGTCGTCTGGTCGGCGCGTCCGAGCCAGCCGCGGATGCGCACATTGGTCCGGCCGCAGGGCGAGATGCCCGGCAGCACGGCCGACAGGTCGCCGGTGCCGAAGCGGATCATCGGGTAGTCGGGATTGAAGCTGGTCACGACGACCTCGCCGACTTCGCCGTCGGTCACCGGCTCGCCGGTGCCGGGCCGCACGATCTCCAGGATCAGCTCCTCGTCCAGGATCATGCCCTCCATGGCCTCGGATTCGTAGGCGATCAGACCGACGTCGGCGGTGCCGTACCACTGCAGCACGGTGTCTATGCCGTGCGCGCGGAACCAGTTGCGCAGCGACGGCGGCAGCGCTTCAGCCGCCAGCAGCGCGCGCTTCAGCGCCGAGATGTCCAGCTTAAGCTCCTCGGCCCGTTCGACGATGATGCGCAGGAACGAGGGCGTTCCGGCGAACGCGTCGGGCCGCAGATGGCGGATCAGCTCGATCTGCTGCTCGGTCTGTCCGATGCCGGCGGGAATCACCGCGCAGCCGAGCTTGCGTGCCGCGCCGTCGAGCATCCACGCGCCGGGCGTCAAGTGGTAGCCGAAGCAGTTCTGCACCACGTGGCCGGGCCGGATGCCGGCCGCGTATAGCGCACGCGCGGCACGCCAGGGGTCGGCCCGGTCACCCTCGGGATCGAAGATCGGCCCCGGCGACATGAACAGCCGGCCGAGCCGACCCGGCACGACGGTGGTGAGGCCGCCGAACGGCGGCTCGGCCTGCTGCAGCGCGCCCAGCTCGCTCTTGCGCAGCACCGGCAAGCCGGCCAGCGCCTTGCGCGAGCTGATGTCCGCGGCTTCGATTCCCGTCAGCCGCCGCGCCCAGCCCGGTGCGTGCTCCGTGGCATGCCGGATCAGTCCGGGCAGGCGCGCCATCAACGCGCCTTCGCGCGCTTCGGCTGAGCGCGTCTCGAGTTCGTCGTAGAAGAGACTCATGGCGATGTCACAACCAGCGCTTGCGCCGGCGATAGGACTTGATGTTGCGGAACGACTGCCGTCCTTCCTTCGACACGCCCAGATAGAACTCGCGCACATCCTCGTTCTCGGCGAGTTCGACGGCGGGCCCGTCCATCACGATGCGGCCGTTCTCCATGATGTACCCGTAATCGGCGTACTTCAATGCGACATTGGTGTTCTGCTCGGCCAGCAGGAAGCTGACACGCTCGTTGCGGTTCAGGTCGCGCACGATACCGAAGATCTCGGCCACGATCTGCGGCGCCAGCCCCATCGACGGCTCGTCGAGCAGGATCATGCGTGGATTGGCCATCAGCGCGCGGCCCACCGCTGTCATCTGCTGCTCGCCGCCCGACGTATAGCCGGCCTGCGAAGCGCGGCGCTGCTTGAGCCGCGGAAAGTAGTGGTAGACCTTTTCCAGCTCGACGGCCATGTCGGCGCGCGACAGCGGACGCGTGTAGGCGCCCGTCAGCAGATTCTCCTCGATGGTCAGGTGCGCGAAGCAATGACGCCCCTCCATCACCTGCACCACGCCGCGCTTGACCAGGTCGGCCGGTGTCAACCGTTCGATCGGCTCGCCGCGATACTGGATCGAGCCCTTGGTGACCTCGCCGCGCTCGCCTTTCAGCAGATTCGAGACCGCGCGCAGCGTGGTGGTCTTGCCCGCGCCGTTGCCGCCGAGCAGCGCGACGATGCCGCCTTCCGGCACCGACAGCGAGACGCCTTTCAGCACCAGGATCACGTGATTGTAGATGACCTCAATCCCGTTGATCGACAGCAGCGGCTGCGCCGGCGCGCCGGCGGCCGCGGCCTGCGTCTGAGTCATGGGGCTCGTCCTCGTTCGATCATCGCGTACCGCGCGCCGCACCAGCGGGGATGCGGCGCACGGCTGCGATCACTTGCTGCAGTCGGCCGGGGTGCGCGCTGCGAGCTTCTTCTCCGCGAGATAGCGTCCCGCCTGGGTGCGCACCATCGGCTTCAGGATGGCCTCGTCGGCCTCGTACCAGGTCTTGTCGAGCACCCACTGCTTGCCGTCCCAGGTATGAATACGCGCCGTCGTCGACCCCATGTGATCGGCGCACGACGTGCTGATCGGCCGCATCACGTCGTCGAAGCCGAGCTCGGTGAGCCGCCTCTGGTCGAGCGCAAGGTTCTCCAGCCCCCAGCGCATCTGTTCGCCGGTGATCGGCTTGCCCTTGCCGAAGCGCTCCTGCGCGCGCCGGACCGCTTCGATGGAGAGCATCTGGATGATGACGCCGCGCGTATACAGCACGCTGCCGACCTCGTCGCGCGGCCCCGACCCCTGCCCCTTGCCGTGCACGTGCTTGAGGATCTCCTGCATCACCTTGGTCTGCTGCCCGTAGCCGTTGAGCGCCAGCGCACTGTAGCCGCGTGCGCCGTCGCCGACGTCCTTGACATCGGGCTCGGCGCCCGACCACCAGACGCCGAACATCTTGCTGCGCGGATAGCCGGTGGCCTGCGCCTCCTTGAGCGCGGTCGAGTTCATGACGCCCCAGCCCCACAGCAGCACGTAGTCGGGCCGCTGCTGCCGCACCTGCAGCCAGACCGACTTCTGCTCGACGCCGGGCGCCGTCACCGGCAGCAGCGACAGGTCGAAGCCGTGCATCTTCGAGCGCTCCTGCAGCAGCGGGATCGGCTCCTTGCCGAACGGCGAATCGTGATAGACGAGCGCGATCTTCTTGCCCTTGAGCTTGTCGAGCCCGCCCTCCTTCTTGCCGATGTGCTGGATCAGGATGTCGGCGCCCGTCCAGTAGCTGCCCATCAGTATGAAGTTCCACGGGAAGGCCAGCCCGTCGCGCGATTCGGAGCGCCCGTAGCCGAGCGTCATCAGCGGAATCTTGTCGGTCGCTGCCTTGTCGGTCAGCGCGAACGCCACACCGGTGGACTGCGGGTCGATGACCGTCGCCTTGGTCGGACCCTTGTCCTTCAGGCGCTCATAGCATTCGACGCCGCGGTCGGTCAGGTAGCCGAACTCGCATTCCTCATAGGTGATCTTCACGCCGTTGACGCCGCCGTCGCGCGCGTTGATCAGCTTGATGTAATCGAGCTTGCCGTTCGCCCACGGCGTGCCGTTCGGCCCGTAGGGACCGGTGCGATAGACGAGCAGCGGGAAGAACTGCTCCTTGGCCTGCGCCATGGCCGGCGCCTGCGGCAGCAGCGCCGCGCCGGCGCCGGCGGCGATCGCGACCGCCGCCAGCACGTTGCGTATGGACTTTCTCATCTCCACCTCCATCAGTGTTGAGACCCGAAGCTTCGAGACCAGGGCATGGCGCCTCGGCCGTTCCGTCAATGAGGGAACGGCCACAGGCGCAGCTTCTCCTTGCCGATCGACCACAGCCGGGCCAGGCCGTGCGGTTCGACGATCAGGAAGAAAACGATCAGCGCGCCGAAGATCATGTACTCGAGATGCGCGGCGGCCGCCGTCGACAGCGGAATGCCGAACGTGGCCGGGATCTGGCTCAGCATGATCGGCAGGATGACGACGAAGGCCGCTCCGAGAAAGGCGCCGAGAATCGAGCCCAGTCCGCCGATGATGATCATGAACAGCAGGTTCAGCGACCGGTTGACGTCGAAGGCCAGCGGCTCCCACGAACCGAGGTGGACGAACCCCCACAGCGCGCCGGCCACGCCGACGAAGAAGGAACTCAACGCAAACGCGGACAGCTTGGCGTACATCGGCCGGATGCCGATCACCTCGGCTGCCACGTCCATGTCGCGCATCGCCATCCACGACCGCCCGATGTGGCCGCGGACCAGGTTCTTCGCCATCAGCGCGAAGACGGTCACGAAAGCCAGGCAGAACAGGTAGCGCTGGGCCGGCGTCGCGATGTCGAATCCGAACACCCGCAGGTCCGGCACCGACACCGAGCCCGACGGCGAATCGTTCGTGAACCACGGGATGCGCAGGAAAGCCCAGTCGGCGAAGAACTGCGCCGCCAGCGTCGCCACCGCCAGATACAGGCCGCGGATGCGCAGGCTGGGAATGCCGAACAGCACGCCGAATATCATCGACACCACGCCGGCCAGGATGAAGGCCAGCACCAGGTTCATGTCGGGAATGCGCGCCATGAAGTTGTAGGCGGCGTACGCGCCGGCCGCCATGAAGGCGCCGGTGCCCAGCGAGATCTGGCCGCAGTAGCCGACCAGCAGGTTCAGTCCGATGGCGGCCAGCGACAGGATCAGAAAGGGCACGAGAATGGCGCGCATCAGGTAGTCGCTGGCGAACAGCGGCACACCGATGAAGGCCACCGCGAGCAGCAGCGCGATGACGTAGCGGTCCTGCACGATCGGAAAGATCTGCTGGTCGGCGCGATAACTCGATTTGAACTGGCCGTTTTCCCGGTAGAGCATGGTCGAAGTCCGGAACTCTCAGACGCGGTCGATGATGCGTTCGCCGAACAGGCCCTGCGGCCGGATCAGCAGGAAGGCCAGCGCCACGACGTAGGCGAACCAGACCTCGATGCCGCCGCCGACCAGCGGCCCCAGATAGACCTCGGACAGCTTCTCGCCCAGTCCGATGATCAGGCCGCCGACGATGGCGCCGGGCACCGAGGTCAGTCCGCCGAGGATGACGACCGGCAGCGCCTTCAGCGCGATCACGGCCAGCGAGAACTGCACGCCCAGCTTGCCGCCCCAGACCATGCCGGCGACCAGCGCGACGAAGCCGGCCACCGACCAGACGATGACCCAGATGCGGTTCAGCGGGATGCCGATCGACTGCGCCGCCTGGTGGTCGTCGGCCACCGCGCGCAGCGCCCGCCCGGTGGCGGTCTTCTGGAAGAACACCGCCAGCACCGCGACCAGCCCGGCGGCCATCAGCGTCGCGGCGATGTCGTCGCGGTTGAGCAGGATGCCGCCCTCGAACAGGTTCTCGAGCACCAGCATCGGCTCTTTCGAGATGCCGAGGTCGATCTTGTAGATGTCCGATCCCCAGATCGTCTGCCCGAAGCCGTCGAGGAAATAGGAGACGCCTAGCGTCGCCATCAGCAGCGTGATGCCTTCCTGATTGATCAACGGCCGCAGTACAAGCCGCTCGATGGCCCAGGCCAGCGCGACCATGATGAGCGCGGCCAGCACGAACGCGATCAGGTTGGCCCAGAACAGGCTGTCGAAACCGAGCCAGCGCGGCACCCATTCGGCGAGCCGCGCCATGGCCAGCGCCGCGAACAGCACCATCGCGCCCTGCGCGAAGTTGAACACGCCCGAGGCCTTGAAGATCAGCACGAAGCCGAGCGCGACCAGCGAATAGAGGACGCCGGCCATCAGCCCGCCCAGCACGACCTCGATGAAGAACCCCATGCCGCCGCCGCTCCTAGTGCGCGACACCCAGATAGGCGTCGATCACTTCCTGGTTGTTGCGCACCTCGTCGGGCGTTCCGTCGCCGATCTTGCGGCCATAGTCGAGCACCACGACTCTGTCGCTGATATCCATCACTACGCCCATGTCGTGCTCGATCAGCACGATGGTGGTGCCGAACTCGTCGTTGATGTCCAGGACGAAGCGCGACATGTCCTGCTTCTCCTCGACGTTCATGCCGGCCATCGGCTCGTCGAGCAGCAGCAGGCTGGGTTCCATCGCCAGCGCGCGCCCGAGATCGACGCGCTTCTGCAGCCCGTACGGCAGCCGTCCCACCGGCGTTCGGCGATGCCCCTGGATCTCCAGAAAATCGATGATGTGCTCGACGAACTCGCGGTGCGCGATCTCTTCGCGCCGCGCCGGTCCGAGGTGCAGCATCTGCGCCAGGATGCCCGTGCGCATCTTCAGCGTGCGGCCGGCCATGATGTTGTCGAGCACGCTCATTCCCTTGAACAGCGCCAGGTTCTGGAAGGTCCGTGCGACGCCCATGCGCGCCGCCTTGTTCGGACTCATCCGCTCGAAGGTCTGGCCGCGGAACAGGATGCGGCCGCGCTGCGGCGCATAGACGCCGTTGATCACGTTCAGCATCGAGCTCTTGCCCGCGCCGTTCGGCCCGATGATGGCGCGCACCTCGTGCTCGCGGACGTCGAACGAGATCTCGCTGAGCGCCTTGACGCCGCCGAACGACAGCGAGATGTCCTGCAGGCTGAGGACGGCGTCGCCGATCCGCTTGTCAGTCATCGCCGCGTTCCATCGTCGCTGGGTTCCGGTTCACGCAGCCCGCCGCGCCGCGTCGGCCGAGAAGGTCTTGACGTCGACGATGCGCAGGTCGGCCGACACCGAGCCGACACGGCCATCCTCGAAGCGCACCTGGGTCTCGATGAAGCACGAGCCGCGGCCGTCGTACAGCGCCTCGATGAGCGGCGCGTACTTCTCGGCGATCGCTCGCCGCCGCACCTTGCGCGTGCGGGTCAGCTCGCCGTCGTCCGGGTCGAGTTCCTTGTGCAGCACGAGATAGCGATGGACCTGCGATTGAGCCATCATAGGATCGGCCGCCAGATCGGCGTTGACCTGCTCTATGCACTGGCCGACCAGCTGGTAGATCTCGGCGCGGCCGGCGAGGTCTATGTAGCCGGTGTAGGGAATATTGCGACGCTCGGCCCAGTTGCCGCAGGCTTCGTAGTCGATGTTGATGAAGGCCATCACACGGTCGCGGCCGTCGCCGAACGCCACCGCCTCCTTGATGTACGGGAAGAACTTCAGCTTGTTCTCGATGTACTTGGGTGCGAACAACGCACCCTGCACGAGACGACCGACGTCCCTGGCACGGTCGATGATCTTCAGATGGCCGTCGGCGTCGAAGTAGCCGGCATCGCCGGTGTGATACCAGCCGTCGCCGTCCTTGACCTCGGCGGTCGCCTGAGGGTTGCGGTAGTACTCGAGCAGCAGCCCGGGGCTGCGGATCAGCACTTCGCCGTCGTCGCTGATCTTCAGCTCGACGCCGTCCAGCGGCGGCCCGACCGTATCGGCCTTGACCTGCCCGTTCGGCTGCACGCAGCTGAACACCGCGGTCTCGGTAGCGCCGTACAGCTGCTTCAGATTGATGCCGAGCGAGCGGTAGAAGACGAACAGGTCGGGGCCGATCGCCTCGCCCGCGGTATACGCGACGCGCACGCGGCTCATGCCCAGGCTGTTGCGCAGCGGCGCGTAGATCAGCAGGCTGCCGAGCCGGTACTTGATCCGGTCAAGCAGCGACACATCGCGGTCGCCGTCGAGCAGGCGGCCGCCGACGCGGCGCGCCACGCCCATGAAGTAGTTGAACAGCGCACGCTTCGGCGCGGCCGCATCCTCCATGCGGATCGTCACCTGCGTCAGCAGCGCCTCCAGCACCCGCGGCGGCGCAAAGTAGTAGGTCGGACCGATCTCGCGCATGTCGGCCGCCACCGTCTCGGTCGACTCGGGGCAGTTGACGGTGAATCCGCACACCAGCCACTGCGCGTACGAGAAGATGTTCTGCCCTATCCACGCGATAGGCAGATAGGCGAGCACCTCCTCGTCCGGGCCGAGGCCTTCGAGCCTCGAAGCGATGCTCGACATCTCGATCAGGTTGCGGTGGCCGTGTAGCACGCCTTTCGGATTGCCGGTGGTCCCCGAGGTATAGAAGATGGCGGCGATGTCGTCGGCTTGCCCGCGTTCGATCTCGGCATCGAAGAAGCCGGGATGCCCGGCCAGCCACTCCCGCCCCAGCTCGATCAGCCGGTCGTAGGCCGTCAGCAGCGGCTCGTCGTAATTGCGCAGGCCGCGCGGATCGTCGTAGTAGACGTGCGTCAGCGCCGGGCACGACTCGCGGATCTCGATCAGCTTGTCGACCTGTTCCTGATCCTCGACGATCGCATAGGCGATGTCCGCGTTCTGGAACACGTAGACCATTTCCTGCGCGACGGCGTCCTGGTACAGCGGCACCGGTACGCCGCCGAGCACCTGCGCCGCGATGATGCCGGCGTAGAGCCGCGGACGGTTCTCGCCGATCAGCGCCAGCGACTGGCCGCGCCGGAAACCCTGGCTGGCCAGACCTGCCGACAGCAGCTCGACTTCATCGCGCAGACGCGACCACGACCAGGTCTGCCAGATGCCGAGATCTTTCTCGCGCAGCGCGGGCGCCGCGGGCCGTTCGGCCGCGTGGCGCAGCAACAGGCGCGGAAAGGTCAGGCCGGCGTTCGACGCGCCGGCCCTGACCGTCGCATCGGTCATGGTCGTCTCCTGTTCCCGATTCTGGGAGCGCCGCAGCGAATACGGAATCTCGGGCTTACCCCTAAGCTTGCAAGGCACGCCTGCGGGGCAAGCCCGCCCCCCATGGATCGGCGCAGCGCAGTCTAGGTGAGATGCAGCGGTATAGTTGTCGTCCATCCGACAAAGTCGTCAAACCTGGGGACAACCCTTGCGCGGGCTTCAAGACCTGTTCGACCAGACGCCATGGATGCATCAGCTTGATGCGGCGCAACAAGCCGAGGTCCTGCAAGGGCTGATCGAGCGCACCGTCCCCGCCGGCGGCTTCGTCTGCCGCAAGGGGGAGCAGGTCGACCACTGGTTCGGCGTCGTTGACGGCCTGGTCAAGATCAGCAACGTGTCGCCGGAAGGCAAGAGCGTCACCTTCACCGGCGTTCCTTCCGGCGGCTGGTTCGGCGAAGGCTCGCTGCTGAAGGACGAGCCGCGACGCTACGACGTCGTCGCGCTGCGCGAAAGCCGCATTGCGCTGATGCCGCGCCCGCTGTTCCAGTCACTGCTCGATAACAGCATCGCGTTCAACCGCTATCTGCTGCGTCAGCTCAACGAACGACTGGGGCAGTTCATCGGCACCGTCGAGTACGACCGGCTGCTGGGTCCGGATGCGAGACTGGCGCGCTGCCTCGAGCAGCTGTTCAATCCGCAGCTGTACCCCGGTATCGGCCCGAAGCTGACGATTTCGCAGAATGAGCTCGGCTACCTGACAGGCCTGTCACGACAGCGCGTCAACCAGGCGCTGCAGCTTCTCGAACGCAACGGACTGGTGAAGGTCGACTACGGGTCAGTGACCGTAGTGTCGCTCGACGGCTTGCGGCAATTCGAGGATTGACAGACAAATCCCTGCAGACGCCGCTAGGTTTCTTCAGCACGCCACCACTGTTGCAGGGAGCGGCAGGCGCGGGTCGGCGGGCGGGATGTATGCGGCGCCGAGCAGCGCAGCCGGGGGGCGGCGCGCGCAGCGCGCATCGTTTTCAATATCGCGGCGTCTGTCTGAGCGCAGCGCCCACAGGGCGCGGAGCGAGTTACGCCGCGCCAGCCCCAGCCCCCTACTTCGAGTAGTCGTAGAAGCCGCGCCCAGTCTTGCGCCCAAGCAGCCCCGCGTCCACCATCTCGCGCAGCAGCGGCGCCGGACGGTACTTCGGATCGT
>JBFWXS010000032.1:51659-56358 GCA_050187175.1 Burkholderiaceae bacterium | reverse complement strand
GCCTGCGCCGCTCCCGCGGGCAGGGCTGAAACCGCATCGCCGCCGTCGTCCGACGCGAGCCGGCGGCCGCCGTTGAAGCGGCTCTGCCAGTAGCGCTTGTCTATGCTCTCCACGCGCACATGACCGCCGGTGGACGGGGCGTGGACGAACTGGTTGTTGCCGATGTAGATCCCGACGTGCGAGAACGCCCGGCGCAGCGTATTGAAGAACACCAGGTCGCCAGGGCGCAGTTCGTCGGCCTTCACGGCCTTGCCGGCCTGGCTGATCTCTTCGGATCGCCGTGGCAGTACCAGTCCCATGGCTTCGCGGAATACGTGCCGGACCAGTCCGCTGCAGTCCAGCCCGGTCTCGGGCGAGTTGCCGCCGAGCCGGTACTGGACGCCGAGCAGCGCCAGCGAGCGGATGACCAGCTCGGCGCCCAGGCGGCCCGGCGCGGCAGCGACCGAGGCCCAGGTCTCGGAGGAGTCCGACGGGGCCGGCGCGTTCGATTCGGCGCCGGCCGTCGCCTTCGAGGCGGTCGGCTGCGCGCGGTCGGCCAGCGGCGGACGGGCTTCGACGCTGCTCGCGCAGCCGCTCACGGCGGCGAGCGTCGCGAGCACGAAGACGAGTCTGAGTAGTGCGGCCGGCATCGCGCGCAGCGTAGGTGAATTTCCGGAACCTGTCAAAGCCCTGCAGCGACGAACGGTCGATCCACAGGAACGCAGGGCAGACACGCGGCGACAGACTGGCGATAATGGCGGCGCAGCAGCATTCATGGATCCGAGGGGGCGACAGAGATGACGACCGGCAGTGGCGCACTGGCGCGGACGCACGCGCGATCGATCGAGGATCGCGATGCGTTCTGGACCGAGCAGGCGCAGCTCATCGATTGGCAGCAGCCGTTCAAGCAGGTGCTGGACTACTCCAATCCTCCGTTCGCGCGCTGGTTCGTCGGGGGTACGACCAATCTGTGCCACAACGCGGTCGACCGGCACCTGGCGGAGCGCGGCGGGCAGCCGGCCCTGATCTACGTCTCCACCGAAACCGGTGCCGAGCGCAGCTATACGTTCGACGAGCTGCACCGCGAGACGATGCGCATGGCGGCGATCATGCAGTCGCTGGGCGTGCGCCGCGGCGAGCGGGTGCTGATCTACATGCCGATGGTGCCCGAGGCGGTCTTCGCGATGCTGGCCTGCGCACGGATCGGTGCGATCCATTCGGTCGTGTTCGGCGGCTTCGCGTCGCACAGCCTGGCCAGCCGCATCGACGATGCCGAGCCGGTGCTGATCGTCAGCACCGATGCCGGCTCGCGCGCCGGCAAGGTGGTGCCGTACAAGCCGTTGCTGGACGCCGCGATAGCGGCTTCGACCCACAAGCCGGCGGCCGTGCTGATGGTCGATCGCGGCCTCGTGCCGTTCGAGCCGCTAGCCGGCCGCGATCACGACTATGCGCAGCTGCGGCAGCAGCATCTGGATGCGCAGGTGCCGGTCACCTGGCTCGAATCGAACGAGATCAGCTATACGCTGTACACGTCCGGCACGACCGGTCGTCCGAAAGGCGTGCAGCGCGACGTCGGCGGCTACGCGGTCGCGCTGGCCGCGTCGATGAAGCACATCTTCTGCGGCAATCCGGGCGAGACCTATTTCTCGACCAGCGACATCGGCTGGGTAGTCGGGCACTCGTACATCGTCTACGGTCCGCTGATCGCCGGCATGGCGACCATTCTTTACGAGGGAACGCCGCTGCGGCCCGACGCCGGCATTCTGTGGCAGCTCGTCGAACGCTATCGCGTCACCGTCATGTTCTCGGCGCCCACGGCGATCCGCGTGCTGAAGAAACAGGACCCGGCCTGGCTGACCCGTTATGACACCTCGTCGCTGCGCACGCTGTTCCTGGCCGGCGAGCCGCTCGACGAGCCGACCGCGCGCTGGATCGCGGACGGGCTGGGCCGGCCGGTGATCGACAACTACTGGCAGACCGAAACCGGTTGGCCGATCCTCACCATCGCGCGCGGCATCGAGGACACGCCGACGCGCTACGGCTCGCCGGGCATGCCGATGTACGGCTATGACCTGCGGTTGCTGCACGAGCAGACCGGCGAGGAGGTCGGCGTCGGCGAAAAGGGCGTCGTGGCGATCGTGCCGCCGCTGCCGCCGGGCTGCATGCAGACGGTCTGGCGCGATGATGCGCGCTTCGTGCAGACCTACTTCTCGAGCATTCCGGGCCGCATGGTCTATTCGACCTTCGACTGGGGCGTCCGCGATGCCGACGGCTACTACTTCATCCTGGGCCGTACCGACGACGTCATCAACGTCGCCGGGCATCGGCTCGGAACGCGCGAGATCGAGGAGAGCCTGTCGCGGCACGCGGCGGTGGCCGAGTGCGCGGTGGTGGGCGTGGCCGATTCGCTGAAAGGGCAGGTCGCGGTGGCGTTCGCCGTGCCGCGCGATCCGGCGGCGATCGCGACCGACGAGCAGCGGCTCGGGCTGGAGGGCGAGCTGATGGCGGCGGTCGACCGCGAGCTGGGTGCGGTGGCGCGGCCGGCGCGCGTGCACTTCGTCGCGGCGCTGCCGAAGACGCGCTCCGGCAAGGTGCTGCGCCGTTCGATCCAGGCGCTGTGCGAAGCGCGCGATCCCGGCGATCTCACCACCATCGAGGATCCGGCTGCGCTCGACCAGGTAAGGCGCGCGGTGACGGGGAATGCCTGAGGCTGCCGCTATCAAGCGGCGCTGAGCCGGAGTCCGAAACCGGATGCTGTCGTCTGAATTCGCGTTCGAGCTGAAGCAGCTCACCGCGCTGCTGCTGTTGCCGCCGACCGGCCCGATCCTGTGCGTCGTGCTTGGCCTGTGCCTGTTGCGCGGGGCGCCGCGGCTGGGGCGGGTGCTGGTTGGCCTAGGCGTGGTGGCCGCGCTGGTGCTGTCGACGCCGCTGGTCGGGCACCGGCTGATGCGCACGGTCGAGGCGGCGGCGGGTGCCGCGCCGGACGAGCGCGAGCTGCGTGCGCTGATGGCGGCGGCCGACGCGCCCAAGGCGATCGTGATCCTCGCCGGCGGCACGCGCGGCGATGAGCGCGAGCGCCCTTATCGCGAGCAGCCGAACTGGCTGTCGCTGGAGCGCTTGATGCACGGCGTGTGGGTCGCGAAGGTGACCGGCCTGCCGATCCTGATCAGCGGCGGCACGCCGATCGGCCGGCAGGTCAGCGAGTCGGCGCTGATGAAGCGCACGCTGGAACAGCAGTTCGGCATGCGCGCCACCTGGATCGAGGAGCGCTCGCTGGACACTGCCGGCAATGCGCGCTACAGCGCGGAGCTGCTGCTGCCGCAGGGCCGCGAACGGGTGCTGCTGGTCACCCATGCCTATCACATGCCGCGCGCACTGGCCGCGTTCCAGCGCGCGGGGTTTCGGCCGCTGCCGGCGCCGTTCGGCTACCTGGGCATGCCGACGTCGCCGCCGCGCTACGGCTGGATGCCCAGCACCTGGGGCATGCAGCTGAACTGGCTCGCCCTGCATGAGAGCCTGGGTGAGCTGTGGTACCGTCTGCGCGGATATCACTGACTGCGCGGACATCACTGGCTGCGCGGACATCACTGGCTGCGCCGATATTACTGACCCGAACTCCACGGAACCTCGCATGAATACACGACCCTTTCTCACCGCCGTCGATGTCAAGACGATGCTGGCCGCCGCGGAAGCCGAAGCGCAGCGCAACCAGTGGGCAGTGTCGATCGCCATCTCCGACGAAGGCGGCCATATGCTCGGCATGACGCGGCTCGACGGCGCTTCACCGATGACCTCGTACATGTGCCAGGAGAAGGCGCGCAGCGCCGCGATGGGCAAGCGCGAGTCGAAGGCGTTCGAGGACATGATCAACGGCGGCCGCGTCGCGTTCCTGTCCGCGCCCCTGCTGCAGGGCATGCTCGAAGGCGGCGTGCCGATCTTCGTCGACGGCCATTGCCTCGGGGCGATCGGCGTGTCGGGAGTGAAATCGTCGGAGGACGCGCAGGTGGCGCGCGCCGGCATCGCTGCGCTGACGCTGGCCTGACGAAAGCGCGGCGTGGCGATCTTCGACCGCGCGGCACTCAATCCCGGTGTCGCCCCGCGCGAAGTGTTCGCGTGGGCGATGTACGACTTCGCCAATTCCGGGTTCACGACCGTGGTGCTGACCGCGGTCTTCAACGCGTACTTCGTCGGCGTGGTCGCCGGCAATGCGCCGTGGGCCACGCTGGCCTGGACCGCCGCGCTGGCGCTGTCCTCGCTGCTGGTCATCGTCACGGTGCCGGGGATAGGCGCGTACGCCGACGCGCACGCCCGCAAGAAGCGGCTGCTGCTGTTCTGCACCATCGGCTGCGTGCTGGGCACGGCGGCGCTCGGCTTCGCGCAGCCCGGAACGGTGGCGGCGGCGCTGGTGGCGATCATCGTGGCCAGCTATTTCTTCAGCATAGGCGATTCACTGATCGCGGCCTTCCTGCCGGAACTGGCGCGCCCGCATGCGCTGGGCAAGGTATCGGGCTGGGGCTGGAGCTTCGGCTATTTCGGGGGCATGCTGGCGCTCGGCCTGTCGCTGGCCTACGTGCTGTCGGCGCAGGCGGCCGGCCGGACGGCCGCCGAGTTCGTGCCGATGACGATGTGGATCACCGCGACGCTCTATGCGGTGGCGGCGATTCCGGTGTTCGCGCTGCTGCGAGAGCACACGCCGCCGCAGGCCGGCCGTTCGCGAACG
>JBFWXS010000032.1:0-51559 GCA_050187175.1 Burkholderiaceae bacterium | reverse complement strand
CTGCCGGCGTTTCTGCAGCTCCCCGCGCCGCCGGCGGCACGCTCAGGCAGACGCTGAGCCGGCTCGGCCGCAGCTGGCGCGATTCGTTCCATTTTCCCGATCTGCACCGGCTGCTGTGGTGCGGCGCCTGCTACCAGGCGGGGATCGCGGTGGTGATCGCGCTGGCCGCCGTGTACGCCGAGCAGGTCATGCATTTCAAGCAGACGCAGACGATGACGCTGATCTTCGTCGTCAACATCGCGGCGGTGATCGGCGCCTTTGCGTTCGGCTATGCGCAGGACTGGCTCGGGCACAAGCGCGCGCTGGCGGTGACGCTGCTCGGCTGGATCGCGATGGTGCTGGTCGCCGGCCTGGGCAGCACGGTTGGGCAGTTCTGGGTCGCGGCAGTGCTGGCCGGGCTGTGCATGGGCTCGAGCCAGTCCTGCGGCCGGGCGCTGGTCGGTGCGCTGACGCCGGCGAACCGGCTCGCGGAATTTTTCGGTCTGTGGACGCTGGCCGGGCGCGTCGCCGCGATCATCGGACCGCTGACCTATGGGCTGGTGACTTGGCTGACGCTGGGCAACCACCGGCTGGCGATCCTCGTGACCGGCCTGTTCTTCATCGGCGGCCTGCTGCTGCTGGTGCGGATCGACATCGGGCGCGGGCAGCGCGCCGCGCAGGCGATCGCGGCAGCTTGATTTCAGGAGCAGTAAGCGCGCCAGACCTCGGCTCAGACCCGGGCCCGCACCCGCACCCGGCCCGGCTCAGCTGTCGAGCGTCTGCGCGATCTGATACAGCCCTTCGAGCACCAGATTGTCGTGGTACGTGAACTCGATTGTCAGCCGCGGTGCCAGCGTTCGCGACGCGCCGCCCGACACGATGCAGCGCAGATCGGGGTGATTGCGCTTGTGCAGGAAGTACAGGCGCTCGACCGCGCCGGCCTGCGCATGCGCGCAGCCTGACGTGATCGCATCGACGGTCTGCCGCGGATAGTCGACGTACTCGCCCTGCGCGTCGGGCAGCGTCGCCGTGTTCAGGTGCAGCGCGCGAACCATCAGCCCCAGGCCCGGCATGATGCCGCCGCCGAGGAAGTGGCCGTCGGCGGTGAGCAGGTCCATGGTGGTGGCCGTGCCGGTGACCACGGCCAGCACCGGCCGTTCGCCCACGATCGCGCGCGCGCCTATCATCGCCGCCCAGCGGTCGCAGCCGAGCGCGGCCGGATTCAGATAGCCGTTATGGACGCCGCATTGTTCGGCGCGCGACACGATCCAGTGCGGCTCGGGCGCATTGGGCCAGACCTCGAGCGCGCGCAGCACCGGGTTGACTACCGCGGTGCCGGCCACGTTCGAGATCACGATGCGCGCCGGCGCGGGCTGCCGGCGCCATTCGCTGGTGACCATGGAGATCTCGTCCAGCAGCACGCGGCCGAAGGCCTGCTGCTTCTCGTTGGCCAGCGAGCGAGCCTGCGTCGACGCCGTATAGGTGCCCCACTTGAGGAACGTGTTTCCGATATCGATGAGCAGGTAGTTCACGCGCGGCCTCCGGACGTTCAGGCGACGGCCACCGGGATCTTGCCGATCCGCGTCTGCCATTCGCGCGGGCCGGTTTCGTGGACCGAGCTTCCCGACGAGTCGACCGCCACCGTGACCGGCATGTCGACGACGTCGAACTCGTAGATGGCTTCCATGCCCAGATCCTCGAATGCCAGCACGCGGGCGCTGCGCACCGCCTTCGACACCAGGTAGGCGGCGCCGCCGACGGCCATCAGATACGCGGCGCGGTGCCGGCGGATGGCGTCGATCGCCGCCGGGCCGCGTTCGGCCTTGCCCACCATTGCGATCAGGCCGGTCTCCGACAGCATCATATCGGTGAACTTGTCCATCCGCGTCGACGTGGTGGGGCCGGCCGGGCCGACCGCCTCGTCGCGCACCGGATCGACCGGTCCGACGTAGTAGATGATGCGATTGGTGAAGTCGACCGGCGGCTTCTCGCCGCGCGCCAGCATGTCCTGGATCCGCTTGTGGGCGGCGTCGCGGCCGGTCAGCATGCGGCCCGACAGCAGCAACGTCTGGCCCGGTTTCCACGAAGCGACTTCCTCGCGCGTCAGCGTGTTCAGGTCGATGCGCCTGGACTGCTCGACGTTCGGCGTCCAGTTGACGTCCGGCCACGCCGACAGCGGCGGCGGCTCACAGAACGCCGGGCCCGTGCCGTCGAGCACGAAGTGCGCGTGGCGCGTGGCCGCACAGTTGGGGATCATCGCGACCGGCTTGGACGCGGCATGCGTCGGATACATGGCGATCTTCACGTCGAGCACGGTGGTCAGGCCGCCCAGCCCTTGCGCGCCGATGCCGAGCGCATTGACCTTCTCGTACAGCTCGATGCGCAGTTCCTCGAGCTTGTTCGACGGACCGCGTGCGAGCAGGTCGAACATGTCGATGGGATCCATAAGCGCTTCCTTGGCCATCAGCATGGCCTTCTCGGCGGTGCCGCCGATGCCGATGCCCAGCATGCCCGGCGGACACCAGCCGGCGCCCATGGTCGGCACCGTCTTGAGCACCCAGTCGACTACCGAGTCCGACGGGTTCAGCATGACGAGCTTGGACTTGTTCTCCGAGCCGCCGCCTTTGGCGCCGACGATGACGTCGACGGTATTGCCCGGCACCAGCTCCATCTGGATGACGGCCGGCGTATTGTCGCGCGTGTTCTTGCGCTCGAACTGCGGATCGGCGACGACCGACGCGCGCAGCATGTTGTCCGGATTCAGATAGCCGCGGCGCACGCCTTCGTTGACGGCGTCGGCGATCGAGCCGCTGAAGCCCTCGAAGCGCACGTCCATGCCGATCTTCAGGAACACGTTGACGATGCCGGTGTCCTGACAGAGCGGCCGCTTGCCTTCGGCGCACATCCGCGAGTTGGTCAGGATCTGCGCGATCGCGTCGCGCGCCGGCGCGCTCTGCTCGAGCTGGTAGGCGCGGGCGAGGTGCTCAAGGTAGTCGCGCGGATGGTAGTAGCTGATGAACTGAAGCGCGGCGGCCACCGATTCGATCAGGTCGTCCTGCTTGATGACGGTCATGGAACTTTCCTCAGTGATGCGACGGGCCGCCGCTTGCCGGCTGGCCGTGACCGGAGCGATGCTTGTCCTTGTGCACGGGCGACGCGCTCATCAGCCGGTCGATCAGCGCGATCGCGATCGCCGACAGCAGGAAGATCGCATGGATGATGGTCTGCCAGAGCAGCGTCTGCGTCGGCAGCGTGCCCGCCGAGATGAAGCTCTTCAGCAGATGGATGGACGAGATGCCGATGATGGCGGTGGCCAGCTTGACCTTCAGCACGTTGGCGTTCACGTGCGACAGCCACTCGGGCTGATCCGGATGGTCTTCGAGCCGCAGCCGCGAGACGAAGGTCTCGTAGCCGCCGACGATGACCATGATCAGCAGGTTCGAGATCATCACGACGTCGATCAGCGACAGCACGATGATCATGACCACCGTTTCCTTGCTGCGCTCGGCGATGTTGAGTCGGTCCACCGTCGCGTCGAGCGAGGCCGGATTCCACAGCAGCTCGACCAGGTGCAGCAGTTCCTCGATGAACAGGAAGACGTAGACCACCTGGGCCACGATCAGGCCCAGGTACAGCGGCAACTGCAGCCAGCGGCTCGCGAAGATCAGGCGCGGCAGCAGGGCGTAAGGCGTTTTGGGGGGCAGCAAGATGGTGGACTCCGCAGGGTCGGGGCGGATTCTAGCGGATTTGCCACCCCCCATCGGGCGGTGAAATGCCCGCTTTTTGATCGCTGCCTACGATAGGCTGCGGCGGTTTGGCGTAACCTATGAAGATGCGTCAGGCACCCACGCTGGCTGCCGCGGCCAGCCGATCGCGCCGCCGCGCAGCAGGGCCGGACCGGGACGGCAGGGGTTCCGTCAGCGAAACGTCAGATTTCCGATGCGAGATGCCGCTGCCGGGGCTTTGAGACACATCCACAGAACAGAAGAGGAGCAGGGGCGATGTCCGCTCAAATCGAATCGGTGCTGCAGGAAGGCCGGCTGTTTCCGCCGCCCGAGGCCTTCCGCCGGCAGGCCACGATATCCGGCATGGAGCAGTACGAGGCGCTGTGCGCCGAAGCCGAACGCGACTACGCCGGTTTCTGGGCGCGCCAGGCACGCGAGCAGCTGAGCTGGCACAAGCCGTTCACCCGTTCGCTGGACGACAGCCAGGCGCCGTTCGTCAAATGGTTCGAGGACGGCGAGCTGAACGTCTCCTACAACTGCCTGGACCGGCATCTGGGCACGCCGGTGGAGAACAAGACGGCCATCGTGTTCGAGGCCGATGACGGCACTGTCACGCGCGTCACGTATCGCGAGCTGTACCACCGGGTCTGCCGCTTCGCCAATGGGCTGAAGGCGCTCGGCTACAAGCGCGGCGAACGCGCGATCATCTATCTGCCGATGTCGATCGAGGGCATCGTGGCGATGCAGGCCTGCGCGCGGCTGGGCATCATCCATTCCGTCGTGTTCGGCGGCTTCTCGGCCAAGAGCCTGCAGGAACGCATCCAGGATGCCGGCGCCACGCTGGTCATCACCGCCGACGAGCAGATGCGCGGCGGCCGCGCCATTCCGCTGAAGGCCGCGGTGGACGAGGCGCTGGCGCTGGGCGGCTGCGAGTCGATCCGGCAGGTGATCGTCTATCGCCGCACCGGCGGGCCGGCGACGATGCAGGCCGGCCGCGATCTCGACTGGCAGCAGGTGATCGAAGGCCAGGCCGACGACTGCGAGCCCGAGTGGGTCGGTGCCGAGCACCCGCTGTTCATCCTGTACACGTCAGGCTCGACCGGCAAGCCCAAGGGCGTTCAGCATTCGTCGGCCGGCTACCTGCTGCAGGCCGTGCTCAGCATGAAATGGACCTTCGACATCAAGCCGGAGGATCTGTTCTGGTGCACGGCCGACATCGGCTGGGTGACCGGGCATACCTACATCACCTATGGGCCGCTGGCCTGCGGTGCCACCGAAGTGGTATTCGAAGGCGTGCCCACCTTTCCTAACGCGGGCCGCTTCTGGGAGATGATCGCCCGCCACCGCGTGTCGATCTTCTATACGGCGCCGACCGCGATCCGTTCGCTGATCAAGGCCGGCGCGGCCTCGCCCGATCATCATCCGAGCCGCTACGACCTGTCGTCGCTGCGGCTGCTGGGCTCGGTGGGTGAGCCGATCAACCCGGAAGCGTGGATGTGGTACTACGAGAACGTCGGCGGCTCGCGCTGCCCGGTCGTCGATACCTGGTGGCAGACCGAGACCGGTGGCCACATGATCACGCCGCTGCCGGGCGTGCATTCGCTGAAGCCGGGCTCATGCACGATGCCGCTGCCGGGCGTGATCGCGGCCATCGTCGACGAGACCGGCAACGAGGTCGAGAACGGCAAGGGCGGTTTCCTGGTCATCAAGAAGCCGATGCCGTCGATGCTGCGCACCATCTGGGGCGACCCCGACCGCTTCCGCAAGACCTACTATCCCGACGACTTCCAGGGCCGGTACTACCTCGCGGGCGACGGCGCGCATCGCGATACCGACGGCTACTTCTGGATCATGGGCCGCATCGACGACGTGCTGAACGTCTCCGGTCACCGGCTCGGCACGATGGAGATCGAATCGGCGCTGGTTGCCAATCCGCTGGTGGCCGAAGCGGCGGTGGTCGGCAAGCCCGATGACCTGACCGGCGAGGCGGTGGTGGCCTTCGTCGTGCTGAAGCAGGCACGGCCCAGCGGCGAAGCCGCAGCCAAGATCGCGCGCGAGCTGCGCGACTGGGTCGGCAAGGAGATCGGCCCGATCGCCAAGCCCAAGGAGCTGCGCTTCGGCGACAATCTGCCCAAGACCCGCTCCGGCAAGATCATGCGCCGGCTGCTGCGCGTGCTGGCCAAGGGCGAGGAGATCACGCAGGACGTCTCGACGCTGGAGAATCCGGCGATTCTGGAGCAGTTGAAGCAGACGAACTGAAAGACGGGGCCCTAGCGCAAGGCCATGGCCACGGGCCCCGAAACCGCATCGGTGACGCCGAGACCGGCGCCAAGATCTTCCAGCGTGTCGCGGAAGCCGTTGAGCGTGGCGATCATCTGCGGACGCGCCGCGGCGAGCGCGTCCGCGTCGGCCCATTCTGCCACGAGGCAATAGGTGCGCTCGCCGGTCTTGACGATGTTCGCGGCGCGCAGCCCCGGCCAGTCGGCCGCCACGTTCCGGTGCGCGTCGAGGAAATCCTGGTCGCGTCCCGACTTCACCTTGAAGCGCACGATATTGAAAGCGGTCATGGCCATGCCTCCCTGAGCAATCAGCCTTGGGCCTCGCGACGGGTCTGCGCTCGTCTTTTCGCCTTCTTCATGCTACTGGTCCGTTTGTTGACAAGCAACTGCCTCGTGAGAGCGATCGACCGCTTGGCCTCTTTTCCTTTTTCAATCAGCGTGTTGCGCAGCGCTTTGTTGCTATACTGCGCGCCCCGGAGAGATGGATGAGTGGTTTAAGTCGCACGCCTGGAAAGCGTGTAAGGGTTAACAGCCCTTCGGGGGTTCGAATCCCCCTCTCTCCGCCAGTTACCCTCCAAAAACGCCCGCTGGGCCGCCCCGTATAAAGCCGCCTGATTCTGTTGTATCAGGTGAGCTTTCTCGCTTAATTTGCTGTTTTTATTAGATAATTTTGTCGAGGAGCGCCGGCGCCTGCGTAGCGTATCGGCGCGGTGTTCACCTACGCTGTCCAGGCATGGAGAGCCCAATCGCGTGGTCCTGCACCCGGGCCGGCATCCTCAGACGACGGCTGAGGCAACGGTCGTTTGATCAGCTGCCTTTTCGAGCGCTCGCCTGGCAAGAGCCCTGATCAGTCAGCTATCCAATCTTCATCAGAGAGCCGGTGCGAGACGTCAAATGGCCCGGATATCCTTCGCTTGCGGTCCTTTCAAAGCCTGCGCCACCGTAAACCGCACCCGCTGGTTCTCATCGAGGCTCTTGAATCCGCCTGCTTCGATGTCCTTGAAGTGGACGAAGAGATCCTGGCCCCCTGCATCGGGCGTAATGAACCCAAAGCCCTTATCGCTGAACCACTTAACAGTGCCGCTTTCCATAACCAATCCTCCATCGATAGCGAACGCGAACGCGAACGCGAACGGATGCCCACGCCGGGCAGAAACACTCAAGAAGATCAATTGGAAGGATTCGACTGCTACAGCTGAGCTACAGCGGGGCAACAGAAAACAGAACCGACGGTCTTGGTATGTCTACAGCTTCATGGTATCTGATTTCAGGGGTTTCGGCGGTCAGACAGCTCAAGCGGCCGCGAATGCGCGTATCTTGAGGTATTTCGGAGGTGAGGAATGGCAAAGCTCAAACCACTGACCAGAGCACACGCTCAACGAATGGCGCGCGGAGGCCTGGAATCGAAGCCATCCGAGTACGCCGTGCCAGGCTCGGCTGCCGCCGCGCAACGCATTGTGCGCAAGGCCATTGAAGAATTGGAGGATGCGAAACGACTCAAGCGCGAGCTGGATTGGTTGGACAGCATTTGACCTGGAGTGCCTCGCCGCGGAGGCGCCAAGAGGCTCATTGAGGAGCATGCGCGGCCATCGCCTTTATCGCTCGTTCACTGACAGACTCCTGGCTGCATCGAGTCCGGCTCGCAGTGCCCGCGTAGTAGCCCACCGCTCCGATCCGATCAACCTGAAGGTAGGAGCGACAGATAGCTCCGCACACCTCTGAGCTCGCTCATACGTTCCCCACTGCAATGCCGCGAGTCCTTCGATGAGATTGTCACTGACCCATGAGTCCGGCTCTTCCGAAAGCCGCTCCAATTCCGAGATGACAGCATCGATGCTTCGCTCGGCGAGATCTCTTTGTTCGAGCTGAGAGTTGCGGGGAGCCTGCGCGAGGCCTCTCAGCAGCCCGATGACGGCTTTCTTGTCCATAGGACGCTCCTGACTTGTGATTCGCGGCTCATAGTCGCAGAAGCCGGCCTGCCTGTCAGCAGAAGCGCCGTAAGAGATTCTTCAGCATACCTGGGGCACGCTGTGCCGAGTCGCCGGCGTCCGACCAGCAACGCGTGTACTATGGCCCCGTGAATATACTCAAGACCATCATTTCATAGGTCTGTCTTCCCCCTGTCCGGCGCTCGGTCGGCGGCTGTGTCGAACCCCGTTGATGATTCTCTTGGGCGTCTCTTCGCCGAATGCGTTGCTGCGTTCCGGGCGACTTCGGCTTCATCGCACCCGATGACGGCGGAAAGGATCTATTGCTCATTTCAGTGAGATCCAGGCCGGCGGCTTCAAGACCTCAAGTGAAACCCCGGAGATCGGCCAACGCCGATTTCTGTGCTCTTTCTCCGGAAGCTTTCGATGAAAAATCTGCAAGAAGCCACCGAGCGTATCTGCGAGCTGAAGGGGAGCCTGATCGCCCTGGACTGCATCATTCCGGCGATTCTGAGCTCGTGTCCCTCCGATCGGCAAGCTCTGCTGCATTTGTTCGACGCCTACACGGAAGCGGCTCGCACCGTCCTGCTGAACACCACCATGTCGGATCGAGTGCTGAGCGCCTTCGAGCATGACATTGCCCGGACGCGCGCGCTGCTCGGGCAGGCGGACTCCTCTACCGACTTGCCCGCTGCGAGCAGCACGGTCGAGCCGGTATTGCTCGCGACCACGCGAATCAGCACCTACGTAGGACAATTTCCCTTGTCCGGCGCAAGCGGTTTTTTCTTCAAGCGCGACGAGCGCTTGTACCTGGTGACCAATCGGCATGTTCTGGTCGACGAGCAAAGCAGCCATTTCCCGGACCGGCTCGAGATCGAGTTGCACACGGACACGGTCGATCTGTCGCAGTACGCGACCTTCTCGATCCCGCTGTACAGGAACGGTCAGGGCCTGTGGCGCCAGGCAGCTGATGGCGCAGGAACAGTAGATGTCGCGGTCATCGAGATCGAGGCAGACCGCCTGCCCGAGTCTGCCGTGCTTCAGGCATTCGGCTCGGAGGATCTCGACGCTGGAGGCGAGAGCGTCATGATCGGCGACCCCGTCAGCGTGATCGGCTTTCCGCTCGGTTTCCATGACACCGTTCATCACCTGGCGGTGGCGCGCAGCGCGACCATCGCTTCGTCCTATGGAGTGCGATTTCAGCGCCAAGGGTACTTTCTGACCGACGCCAGAACGCATCGAGGCAGCAGCGGCTCGCCCGTTCTGAGGCGTCGGCGTGAGCATCGTGGCAATGGTTCTTCACCGCGGTGGCAACTGCTCGGCGTGCACTCCACTCGCATGGACATGAGCACGCGTCATCTGACGGAGGACGAATCGCTTGGGCTCAATGGCGCCTGGTACGCGGACGTGCTGCTAGTCCTGACGGCCTCCGGAGGCGCCTAGATTCGCTAAGTTGCGGCGCGCGCTGCCGAGTCACCGGGGAAGGCGGGACTGCCCAGTAGTGTTCAGCGTCGCTCGCCGGCGGTCGCGGATCCGGCACCGGGGGAGCCGCCGGGTGCAGCGGGCGCAGCCTTGGACGTGGAGGTGCCCGGAGCGGCCGAGGCAGGGGGAGCTGCCGGGGCCGATGAGCTGCCCGGGGCCTGTGAGCTGCCCGGCGCCGTAGCCGGCGTCGGTGTTGCCACCGCTGCCGGCTTGCCGGCCTTCAGCAGCTCCAGTCCGATCGGGCTGTAGTACGCGTCCAGCAGCGCACCGACGTCGCCGGTGCCGCTGAGCAGCGTGAGCTGGACGTCCTGGCCGTTCTCGCCCCAGCGTGCCGACAGCGGACCGTCGTCCCCCGGCGGGCCATAGCGCTTGACCAGTTCACGCTTGAGGGCCTCGTAGTGGGCTCTACCCGGCTGCGCCTGCAGCTCGAACGAATAGAAGCGGTTGCGGTAGAAGCAGTAGTGGATGGCTGCCAGCGTCGCTTCGCCGAAGCTCATCGAATCGTCTTTCCGGGCGTGGCATCGGACGTCTGCAAGCTCGGTGGGCCGCGCGGGGCCCAGCTCGCCCAGGCGTTCGATGGGATCGCCCCATTTCAGGTCGCGAAAGCCGGTGACAGGCGACTCGGCGCCAGCGGGCCAGGCCAGGACGACGAGCAGAAACGCCGTCATCAAGCGGACGGGCAGGGGGCAGAGGAAAGTCGTCGAAGCTTGGGACGACACGGCGGATATCCATGCGGGCGCGCGAGGCGCGAGAGCACCGAAAAGCGAATGGTATCAACGACCGGTGCTCGACTGTTGCGGCCGCATGCGCAGCGCGGCCACGACGGAGAACGCGCAGATGCCGGCGAGGATCCAGAAAGTGATGCGGAACGCCGGCAGCGTCGCCGCACCGGTGGCATTGGCTGCCAGGCCGAGGGCCTGGATCCGCGATTCGAGCACGATGCCGACGAGGCTGATACCGAGTGCGCCGCCGAGCTGCCGGCAGAACAGATTCAGGCTGGTGCCGTGCGAGATGTCGGTCGGCGGCAGACCGCGCGTGGTGCCGATCTGCAGGCCCGGCATGGTCAGTCCGAGGCCGATGCGTCCGACGATTGTCCATGCCAGCAGTACGGCATAAGCGGTGCCGAGACCGACGCCGCCGAGCATGGCGAGCGACAGGCTGAAGGCGGCCAGGCCTGCGATGACCAGATGCGCGGGCACCATCCGGTCGGTCAGGCGTCCGGCGATCGGCATGGTGATGGCCAGCGCCAGGCCGGCGGGAAGCAGCACCAGGCCGGCCGCGGACGGCGAGTAGCCTAGCGCCATCTGCAGGTAGATCGGCAGCAGATACGTGGAGCCGTACAGGCCCATGCCGTAGACGAAGCTCACCAGCGCGCCGGCCGCGAACTGGCGATGCCGGAACAGCCCGACCCGCAGCAGCGGATGCGTGCGCCGCAGCTGGTATACGGTGAATGCGGCCAGACCGGCGACGCCGACGCCCAGCAGCAGCAGCGCGCGGCCGATGCCGTCGGGATGCTGCAGATCGACAAGGCCGTTGAGCAGCAGCAGCGTGGACAGCGACAGCAGCAGCAGACCAGGCCAGTCGAAGCGCTGAGGCGCTTCGATGAAGCTCGAATGCCACGGCAGGAATCGATTGGTGGCGATCAGCGCGGCAATGCAGAACGGCACGACGAAGAAGAACATCGAGCGCCAGCCGAAGGCTTCCACCAGCAGGCCGCCCACGCTGGGACCGATGGCGGGCGCCAGCACCAGGCCGAAGCCGAACAGGCCCATCGCCTTGCCTTGCTCGTGCGGCTGGAAGGCGCGCAGGATGACGATGCTGGGGATCGGCTGCAGCACGCCTGCGGCGATACCTTCGAGGACGCGCCCCATGATCATCAGCTCGTAGGTCGGACTGACGCCGCCGATGATGCCGCCGGTGAGCAGCACCAGCAGCGCGCCGGCGTAGGTCTTGCGAAGACCGAAACGCTGCAGCAGAGCCGGAGTCAATGACAGCGCGAGCGTCATCGGCGCCATGAAGCCGGTGGCGATCCATTGCGCGCGTTCCTGGCCCAGCTCGAACGAGCGGCTCATGTCGGGCACGCCGACGTTGACGATGGTCGACGAGATGACTGCCGCGATCATGCCGAGCAGGACCGTGAACAGTACCCACCAGCGATAGCGGGGACCGTACTTCAGCTGGAGTTGATCGAGTGTCTTGGACATCGGGTGCGGCGTCGCGGGGAATCGGCGGCGAGCCGGCGGCGGTCGGGATGTCCGGCATCTTAGCGGTTGACCTGAACAGGTGACAGGGCAGGAGGATCGGGCTTGACGCTCGCGAACGGGCGCCCCTATGATTGCCCGAATCGGATTGTCCGAATCGACAACAACGTAACCATGACAGGGAGAGCCGCATGAAGTTCCTTCGCAATCTGTACGTGACCCTGTTCGGACACTATGCGGCGGCTCGTCAGGTCAAGGGCGGCAGCGGCCACTACAACGAGCAGTGCCATCCGGGTACCTACAACTGAATCCGGGGCGTCATCCATCTGAATCCGGGCCGCTATGGCTCCGGGTCCGGGCGTCCGCGAGCTGATCCTGCCCGACCGGTGAGCGCCGGGGAATCCTGGTGCCTCGTTCCGGTCGATGACCATCCGCCGGACGCGCTCGTCGATGGCTGCCGCAGCGGCCTGCATCTGATCTACGGCCCGCGGCTGGGCCGCCTGTACCTGCTGCCCGGCGAGCGCGCGTGCGATCGCACGCTGCAGCGGATGCTGGGCCTGCGCGACGAGCATCGCCGTGATGCGTTGATCGATCCGGTCGAACGGATCGTCTGCGACCAGGCCGGGTTGAGTCCGTACGCGAGTGCCAGGGTCGGAGCGGGGCTGCGCGTCAGCTATCGCTTCCTGCACCGTTCGCGCCGCTATCTGCCGTTTCGTGCCGCGGCGGCGCTCGTTCAGCGGGCGGCGCGGCGCGCCCGTGGCGATGACGACGGCCGCGGCCACGGATACGGCCATGGCCATGGCCATGGCTATGGCTATGGCTATGGCTATGATCCGGCAGCACCCGGTCCGGCCGACGGCATCGATACGCTCGCGGCGGCTGATGCATCCGAGGCGGCTGATGCATCCGCGGCGGCCGAACTGTCGCGGATCGGCCGCCGCGTCCGCGATCTGGAGCAGGGCCTCGGGCTGGCCGACTGTTATCCGCGCGCGCTCGTGACGGCCTACCTGTGCCTGCTGGCAGGGCGCGACTGCACGCTGACGATTGGCGTGCTGGCACCGACCCGCAAGATGCACGCGTGGTGCAGCACGCAGGCATTGCTGCCGTACGAGCCGCTGCCTGAGCACTATCTGTATCGGCCGCTGTGGTCGACCACGCTGGTCCCGTGATCGAACGGCCGTCTGCGACGGGGGACGAGCGGTGGCTGCAGGCGGGCACCGTGCGTATCGGGCTGCGGCCGTCGGTGGCGGTGCGCGAGCATTCGATAGCCGGCGCGCTCGTGCTGTATCTGTCGCTGTACGACGACGAGATCGACGAGCGCTGGTCGCGCTTCGGGTCCGGCGGTGGCGATCTCGAGGCGGCTGCCGGTCGGCTCGAGCTCACCGACGCGGCCTTGATCGTGCGCGGCGATGAAGTCGTGGCGATGCGCGGCGGCGCCTGCACGTTTCCGCTGTTCTGGCACGCGTCGGCCGGCGGACTGTGCCTCACGACGCGGCTGCCGGTAGCGGGCGGCGTCCCGTTCTCGCGTGCCGGTCTGGTGGCCGGCGCGGCGGCGGCTGCGCTGCATTCGTCGTACGAACCCAATGCCTTCCTCGAAACGCCGCTGGCCGGCTGGTTCCGGCTGCGTCGCGGGGCGCTGACCCGATTTCGCGCGGCGCGCGTGCTGGCCGAGCAGCCGATCGTCGGCCCGGTCATGCCAGGGGCGGAGCCGGGGCTGGAGGCCGGAGTGAGCGCGAAGGCCGAGGCGGGGGCGGCGAGGGACACGATCGAGGCACAGGTGTCGGCGGCCTTCGAGGCCTATGGGCGTTCACAACGCGCCGTGCGCCGCTCCGTGCTGGAAGTGTCGGGCGGCTTCGACAGCACGCTGGCCGCCGCCGTCCTTGCAAACCGGCAGGGCATGCAGGGCGTATCGGTGGCCTTTCCGTATTACGAGTTCCGCTTCGAGGCCGAGATCCAGGCAGCGACCGCGGCGGCGCTGGGCATCGCGCGCGTCGAGTTCGACGGCACCGATCTCTTTCCGTACGCGCCGGCGCAGCGGCCGGCGGCTTTCGAGGAGCCGTCGGTGTTCATCACGGCGATCCGCCATTCGGAGCGGGTGGCGGCGTTCGCGGCCGAACAGGGCGCCGAGCGGATCTACATGGGACACGGCGGCGATCAATGCTTCGCCACGGATCTGTGCCAGCGCGAGATGCTGGTCTCCAATCCGCCCGGCCGGGGGCCGTTCTCGCGCGACGCATGGCGCGTGGTCTCGGCAGCGATCGAGACGATCCGCCGCTCGCGCTGGCAGGACCGCGGCCTCGGCACCTTCGTGTACGACGCGCGGCAGGACGTTTGGGTCAAGGAGAACTTTGGCGTGACGATCCGGACGCCGTTCTCCGACCTGGCCGTGTTCCGCGCCGCGCAGGCCTGGTCGCGCTGGTGCGCCGGGCGTGGCATGCGACCCGACAAGCGAATCCTGGCCGATGCTCTGCCGGGGCGGCTGCCGCCGGCGATCCTGCAGCGCAGGGGCAAGGTGGCCTACGACGGCGTATGGATGCGTGCCTACCGCCGGCACGGCGACCACATCTCAGGCGTGTTCGAGCGCTCGGCGGCGGTCTTCGATGCGCTCGGCATCTCGACGCACTGGCTGCTTCGCCGTACGCGGCAGCTGCAGCGCTGGGAGCCCGCATCGGATCGCGAGGTGCTCGCGCTGTATGCGCTGGCCGTCTGGCTGCAGGCGCGGGGCATTGAGCGGGCTGCCGAGCTGCGCTTCGCCTGAAGGCCTGCAGCAGGTGCGGCGCGTGCGCCAGGCTCCAGGCCCCGAGCCCGAGCCGGAGCACCGAGCCCGAGCACCCGAGCACGCCGTCCGCGCTCAGTCGACGTTGAAGAAAAAGTTCTGAAACAGCCGCGCGTTGTCGACTCTATCGCCGAAATAGGCGCTCGCGCCGTGCGCCAGATGCGCATCGAACAGCACCAGCCGGTTGTAGAGGTTGGACACTCGATCCAGCTCCTCCCAGCGGCTGCGATCGAATTCCGCGCCGCCGCCGAAGCTGAGCATCATCCGCTGCGCATCGGTAGAACGGCGCCGCAGGCCGCCGAGGCGGCTGCGGAAGAACGACAGGCCGGCCTCGGGCGGCGCGTCGGGCTTGAGAAACAGCACGCCGGCGTACGACTGGCTGTCGGAGTGGTACGGAATCGCGTCGCTGGCGAAGCAGCACTGGAAGCGGCCGTTCGCATCATTGTCGTCCCAGTTCCAGACCGGGCGATTCAGCAGCTGCTCGAACGCGGCCTTGTACGGCGCCAGCTGCAGAAAGCTGGCCTCGGTGCGCAGGCCGGCCGAATGCATCTTCACGAATCGCTGCCGCAGCGCGACGGCGCGTATCGCGTCGGGATCGTCGAGGAAGTCGTCGACGACGAGGATCTGCGGCTTGCGCACGGGCCGCGGGCGCGCTTCAGGATTCGGCGTCGCGCCGCAGCGCTTCGTCCGAGCGGCGTTCCTGCAGCGTCGCTTCCTTGAAATAGCGGCGCGGATTGCCGCACAGCGCGCAGCTGCAAGGGGCTGGCGTGCGCAGCGCCATGCCGAGCGTCTTGCCGGCTGCGGCCGGGGCCTTGTCGGGAGCCGCGACGGGATCGCGGCCCTGGCTTTGCGTCTGGTAGAAGCGCCGGAGGGCCTTCAGGCGCTCGCGGTGGTGGCGGCGAAGGGCGCGGCTTTCGGGGGAGTCGGGGTCCAACTTGGACATGGGGTGACCGGCGATGGATGCAAAAGTACCCGCGTGCGTGCAGACCCACCGATGAGGCCGCCGATGAGGCCGCGGGCGCGTGCGGCAGCATAACCCGATTGCGCCGCCCGCGAAAGCCGGCGCCTCAGTGAGTGCCGAGATCGAGATCCAGAAATCGGCCCAGTACCGCGCAGAACCCGGATAGGTTCTCGAAGGGAATCATGTGGCCGCAGTCCGCCACCGTGGCGATCTCGATATGCGGCCCGAACGAGCGCAGCTCTTCAATGTCCGGC
Organism: Burkholderiaceae bacterium; assembly: GCA_050187175.1. Taxonomy (GTDB): domain Bacteria; phylum Pseudomonadota; class Gammaproteobacteria; order Burkholderiales; family Burkholderiaceae_E; genus Zeimonas. Next base: position 35,974 of record JBFWXS010000032.1, on the reverse strand, counting down.
CCCTGGATGACGCCGCCGCGCTCCGCCACCATGAGACGTATCGGACGAACCGAGTCGCGCAGATCGCCGTGGATGTCGTCTTCATGGAAGCTGCGCCAGGCAGCGACGATCGCGGGTTCATAGCATGTGTGCATCCACTCGGCGCGCAGGCGCACCAGTTCAGGCGCCCACGGCGTGTCCTTCATCGCTTCGTAGCCGAGGCCGCGTGTCGCGGGGTGCAGAGTATCCAGGTACTTGTTGAGGTGAATAGGATAGGGCCGGCGGCCGGGGCCGCTCACCGGCGGATCGGCCAGTACCAGCAAGCCGGCCGGTGCCGGATCCAGCGTGGCCGCCCGGGCGACGATGCGTCCCCCCATCGAGTGTCCGAACCAGATCGCGTCCACCAGGCCGAGGGCTGCGCAGAATTCGATCAGATCGGTAGCGCAGTCGTCGAGGCCATAGCCGATGTGATCGCCGCTCTCCGACAGGCCGCGCCCGCGCACGTCGAGAACATATACATCCAGATGCCTGCCAAGTATCTCGGCCACGAATCCCCACAGGATGGCGGGGGTCGTAATGCCCGGGACAAGGACCAGCGGTCTGCCGCGGCCGCCGTAACGCAGGTAGTGCTGACGGATGCCGTTGATGCGAACGTGGTCGCCGTACATGAAGCTGGAGCGGGGCGACATCGACTGCTCGGCGATGGGATGCTCAGGCATGACGGTCCGATGCGTGGGCAGCCGAGAACTTCTTGAAGAAGTCGTCAATCATTCGGTTCGCGACGCCCTCGACCAGCCGCGATCCGAGTTGGGCGATCTTGCCGCCGACCTGCGATTCGGCCTTGTAGAGCAGGCGGCAGTGCTGCTCGTCGATCTCTTCCAGTGAGACGGAGATCTCCCCGGAGCCTGAACCGATGCCGGCCAGACCTTGGGCGGAGGCGAGGATCGTGTATGAAGTCGGCGGCGCGAGGTCGCGAAACTTCACTTCGCCGCGGAACTTGGCCTTGATCGGCCCGATGCCGGCGTTCATCTCGACCTCATATTCGGCAGGCGCCTTCTCCTCGAACCGGGTGCATCCGGTGATGCAGGCCTTGAGCAGATCGGGGTCGTTCAGTGACTGCCATGCGACTTGCATGGGTGCGGCGATTTCCTTGGCGCCTGAGAAATTCATGTTCGTCCTTTGAGCAAGCGAGAGGGCGGGATCGATGGCGCGTATTACTTGCGCATCTCTGCGGGCACGATCGTTCCCCGTTCGACGATGAGTTCACCGTCCAGCGTGAGCGTGCAGTTCCTCAGCGGCAGGTCCAGATGGCAGGCGGTGTCGTTGGCGCCGCCCAGCTCCGTGTTCGGCCCGGTCGAGAACAGCACATTGCCGTAGAAGGCCAGACTGTTCATCGCGCGCTCACGATTGAGTTCGCGCGTCTCGACCATATGGAACCACTTGGCGCGCTCGTTCAGCCCCCAGCCGATGTGCGAGACCGCATAGGCTCGTGGATCATCGAAGCTTTTCAGGTAGTCGGCGATGAGGTCCGCGTCCATGCCGCCGCCGTCTCCTTCGATCTTCGTGATGAAGCCCTTCTCGATCGACAAAGTGACACGACTCGTCAGATAACGGCGAAACGCCGCGATGGCGTCGCCTGGCATCAGCACGACCGTCCCGTCGACGCCGTCGTCATCGCCGTGAGTGAACACGAAGCCCGACGGAAAATGGTCCCAGCGGCCTGGTGTGTCCGTGTAGCCGTATTCCGTCATCACCGGATACTGTCCGAGCCGATAGCGTACGTCGGTGCCGGCTTGCGACGTGACGTGCAGTTCGCGAGCCGTCTTCAGACGCTGCTCGGCGTTCTCGACGCGCCGCCGCAGCGACTCGGTAGGGAACATCTGCTTGAGGACATGGAACGGCTCGGCCACGTACAGCATGCGGGTGCCGGAGTTGGTGATTTCGAGTTGTTCCTGGGAGAAGAGCAGGCCGAGCAGATCGATGACCAGATCGGCTTCCTTAAGAGCGTTGATTGCTGGCCGGCAGTCCGCCAGAGGCGTCTTGCCGATACTGGCGGCCGCGAGCAGGCCCAGCTGATTGGGAATGTTCACCTGGAACGCACTGGCGCCCAACTGGCGGGCAGCAAGCAGGAAGGCCTGGGCATAGTCGGCGCGCACCGTGCCCGCGGTGAGCACGGCGACCGTCTCGCCCGGCGAGACCTTGCACAGGCGGAGTTCTTCTTGGAACAGCTGCAGCATCTCTGCTGAGACGTTTGAAGTCACGGGAATGGCTCCTGGATGGCTCGGTTCACGCGGCGACGCGATTGTTCAGGCGCGCCGGCCTGGGGCTTCAGACGGGGGTGTTGACGGCGTCGTACGAGTAGATCCAGTCGTAGCGCTCGGCGATCGTCTGGGGATTCCATTCCTCCATGACGTAGTCCCGCGCGGTCTCCGGATTCGAAAGACGCGGATTGTGGAAACGGGCCAGATTCGCAGCGGATCCGTGAACGATGGCTGCGCCGCGCTCCGCGCGCGCCGCTTCGTAGCGCTTCAGCGCCGTCTCCACGTCGTCATAGGCTTCGATACAGCGTGCGAGCACGAGGCCGTCCTCGATGGCCATGTTCGCGCCCTGCGCCAGATACGGCAGCGTCGGGTGGCAGGCATCGCCCAGCAGGGCGCAGCGGCCGACGGTCCAGACGAGCAGCGGCTTGCGCAGGAACAGCGCCCACTTGAACGGCTCCTCGATATTCGCGATCAGCTCGATGACGTCCGGATGCCAGCCGGCAAAGTCCTGCAGGAACTCGGCCTTCTCGCCGCGCTCGGTCCACGATTCCACACGCCAGTCGTCGCGCTCGATATGGCCGACGACATTGATCAGCTCGCCGCGTCGCACCGGATAGGTGACGACGTGACCGTGCAGGCCGATCCAGGTGGTGCCGACCGTGCGCGAGAACTCGGAGGAGACGTTCTCTGCGGGAACCAGACCACGCCAGGCCACGCCGCCGGTGAACTCGGCACGCGTGTCGCCGAACAGTTGGCGGCGGGTCGCCGAATGCAGGCCGTCGGCGCCGATGAAAGCGGAGCCCGTCAGCGTCCTGCCGTCGGCCAGGGTGGCGCGCACCTCGGCACCCGATTGCTCGACGCGTTCGACCTTGGCGCCTACCTGCACGGCTTCGGGGTCGATTCGTCTGATCGCCTGCAGCAGGATGTCCTGCAGATCGGCGCGATGGACGGTCACGTAAGGTGCGCCGTACTTGCTCATCGCGGACTCGCCGGTGCTGACGAACTGGTAGCGGTCGCCGGAGTCCCACACACGGATCTCCTTGCGGCGAACCTCATAGCAGCAGGCGAAGAGTGCCTCGCGCAGGCCAAGGTCGAAGAGGACTCGGGTGCCGTTCGGGCCAAGCTGGATTCCGGCACCGACCTCTTTAATCTCGGGGGCCTGTTCCAGCACCCGCACCTTGAAGCCGCGTTTGAGCAGGGCCAGGGCGGCACTCAGCCCGCCCAGGCCGCCGCCGGCAATCAAAAGCATCTTTTCCGACATGTGGAGATTCGCCTCGATTCAAATCAAGACCCGTAGGTCAGGATCACAACTGGGGCGGATTCTTGCACACGGACCCGAGGCCAAGAACCCCGTTCGGACGGCGCTATGGTGGATTTTTCACATTGCTTTCGACAGCACGCGCAGTCGAAAGCTGACAATGTGGATAACGTTTTTAAGCCATTGAAAAAAAGGAGGAATATTGTTCCGTTTTGCAGAACGATTCTATCCTTCCGGAGGGCTGCCGACTACGTATTTTCCACAGGATCAAAAGCCGGTTTCGGGCTTGTACGCTTCGCGACGCTCAATGTGACGAAGCGGTCACCAACGAGCGAAACGACTCGCATAAGCGAGGGCGGGCGGCCTGTTCCGGCGCCTCCTTCCAGCATCCTGTCTTACTTATGGAGCAAGGATGAACCTCCGTCTTTCGATACCTATGCATCTTCTCGCCGCGGCGCTGCTGTTCGGCGCTAGCCCGGCGTTCAGCCAGTCGTCGTCCGCCTCAGCCGATGAGGGCGCCTTTCCGAGCAAGCCGGTACGGGTCATCATCCCGTTCGCGGCCGGGGGCGGCTTCGATCGGATCGCGCGGCTTATGGCGAAGGATCTGTCCGATCAGCTGAAGCAGACGGTGATCGTCGAGAACCGCGATGGAGCCGGCGGCATCCTCGGCATCTCGCTGGGCGCGCGTTCGGCACCGGACGGCTACACAGTGGTGGGTGTGGCCAACAGCTTCCTGGTCAATCCGCTGGTTCGCAAGGACATGCCTTATCGGCAGACCGATCTGACGCCGGTAGCGCTGATCGGCAGCACCCCGTCGCTGGTAGTGGTTCGTCCGAGCCTGCCGGTCAAGACGCTCGACGAGCTGATCAGCTACGGTAACAGCGGCAAGCAGTTGAGCTATGGCTCGTATGGCGCCGCGACGACGCCGCATCTGGCCGCCGAAGCGCTGCGCAAGGTCAAGCCGTTCGACGCCACGCATGTGCCGTATCGTGGCGAGGCGGCGGCGCTGAACGATCTGCTGGCCGGCAACATCGACATGATGTTCGGTACCGTGCCCTTGATGCTGCCGCACGTGGCCAGCGGACGTCTACGCGCAATCGCGGTCGGTACCAGCAAGCGGGCCGTGGCTGCGCCGGAGTACCCCACCGTGCAGGAGACCTATCGCCTGAGCAGCTTTCACTTCGATTCCTGGTACGGAATCATGGCGCCGTCGGGCGTGGAGCCCGCCCGGCTGGACGTGCTGAGAAAGGCGTTCGCGGCCGTGCTGGCCAAGCCGGCCATTCGCAAGGCGCTGCTCGAGAGCGGTCTCGAGCCTGCCGAGAGCGGCTACGACTTCGGTGGGTTCCTGACGAAGACCGCCGCGGCGTACAAGGAAATCATAGAGAGCACCAACATCACTGTTAACCAGTAAAAGGGAGCATGAAACCTGCAGAATTCGGCCTGGTCAGGGCTGTCACCGTCGACGATGTGATCGCCGAGCTTCAGCGAGGCGAGGGCGAGGCGCGAGTCGTCGCGGGCGGGCAGAGCCTGATCCCGATGATGAACTTCCGCCTCGCCCGGCCGGCGACGCTTATCGACATCACGGGCATTGCCGAGCTGCGCGGCATTCGGCGGGACGACGACGGATCCGTGTCGATCGGCGCGACGACCACGCACGCCGAGGTCGAGCGCTCGCCCTTGCTGAAGGAAGCGCTGCCGCTGCTGCCTTTCGCAATGCGTTCGGTGGCGCACCGTGCGATCCGCAATCGCGGCACGCTCGGCGGCAGTGTGGCGCATGCTGATCCTGCAGCCGAGTGGCCGGCTCTGTGCATTGCGGCGAGTGCCGAGATCGAAGTGGCCGGCCCGACCGGTCGGCGATGCATCGCCGCCGCCGATTTCTTCAAGGGCACCTTCTGGACCGATCTTGAGGAAGGTGAAATCCTCACGTCGGTCCGGTTTCCTGCCTGGGGGAAGCAGCCGCTGTGGCATTTCGCTGAAGTGTCGCGCCGCCGGGGCGATTTCGCCATGGCAGGGATCGTCGCGGTCGCGGCAGCGGCCTGCGGCGCGGCGCAGGCGCCCGCGGCGCGCCTCGTTCTGTTCGGCGTCGAGGATGTCCCACGTGTCCTGGGCACCGACCTGCGGCAGCTCGCCGCCGATGGTTTCCGCCCGGACGATTGCCGGAGCGCCGTGGCTGCCGCATTGCAGGAGATTGAACCGCGTGGCGACTTGCACGCCAGTGCCGAGTATCGGCGCGGCCTGGCTCGCGCTCTGCTGGAGCGCGGTCTGCGAGCGTTGGGTGAGCAGCAAGCCGACGGAGATGTCGATGCAGGATAAGGTACCGATCAAGTTTCAGATCAACGACCGCAAGATCGAAGCGGAGGTGCCGGCGCGTTTGCTCGCCGTCGATTTCATCCGTTCCGATCTGGGCCTGACCGGAACGCACGTGGGCTGCGAGCACGGCGTCTGCGGCGCCTGTACGGTTGTGATCGATGGCGTTGCGATGCGGACCTGCTTGGAGTTCGCGGCGCGCTTGGACGGCCGCTGCGTGCGGACGGTCGAGTCCTTGGCCGGCACCGATGGGCGCCTGAGTGCTCTGCAGCAGAGCTTTCGCAAGCACCACGCACTGCAGTGCGGATTCTGCACGCCCGGCATCCTGATGTCCGCAGTGGCTCTACTGGACGAGAACCCGCATCCCGATGCGGAGGAGATCCGGGAGATCGTGGCCGGGCACATCTGTCGCTGCACCGGTTACGTGCCTATCGTCGAGGCCATATTGGACTATGTGAGACAGGCAGGGGGCGGGCATGATCGCTGAGTCGACCACTTCCCCGGGTTTCGTCGGCAAGCCCATTGCGAGAACGGAGGATGCCCGTTTCTTGACTGGCAGCGGGCGGTACGTCGACGATATCGCGTTCGACGGCATGCTGCATCTATACGTCGTCCGCAGCCCGGTTGCGCATGCATCGATCTCGCGGATCGATCTCGAGGCAGTGCGCGCGATGCCGGGCGTCGTCGATGCCTTCTCTTTCTCCGACGTGGCCGACCGCTGCCGCTGCGAGATTCCGGTACCCGAGTCGGCGCGCCTGCCGGGCTACGAGCGCTTCTTGCAGTGGCCGCTCGCCAAGGGCACGGTACGGTACGTGGGAGAGCCGGTTGCCGCGATCATCGCGGAATCCAGATACCTTGCCGAGGATGCGTCAGAGCAAGCCATCGTCGACTACGACGAGCTGCCCTGCGTTCGCGGCGTCCACGACGCGCTGGCGGTCAAGGCCGTGCTTCATCCCGCCTCCAGCGATACGAACATCGCGGCCGGTTACGCTGTTGCACGGGGCGATGCCGAGGCCGCCTTGCGCGGCGCGGCGCATAGGCGCAAGGGCCGTTTCAACGTGCATCGCCATACGGGCATGCCGCTTGAGACGCGCGGCCTGGTGGCTCGGTGGGATGCGGAACGCGAGAAGCTCACCATCCACGGCGCCGCCAAGTATCCGTTTCGCACGCGCGAATGCCTGGCCTTGATGCTGGGCTTCAGCCCGTCCTCGATCGACTACATCGAGGTCGATGTCGGTGGCAGCTTCGGTGTGCGGGGGCACCTGTACCCGGAAGATTTCCTGGTGGCGGTTGCTGCGCTGAGAACCGGCCGACCGGTCAAGTTCATCGAGGACCGCCGCGAGCACATGATGGCGACGCATCACTCCCGCGAAGGGGAGTGCGAGCTCGAGATCGGACTGGATGCTGACTTTCGGATCGTGGCGCTGAAGGCCGACGTCCTCACTGACCTCGGCGCCTATGCGGCCTGCGGCGGGGGCGCCGTCGTTCCATCGAAAACGCTGCAGTTCATTCCCGGGCCGTACCGGATTCCGAACTACAGCGCTGAACTGAAGGTTCTGCTTACCAACAAGACGCCGATAGGAACCTTTCGCGGCCCCGGACGCTACGAAGCAGTGTTCTATATGGAACGCCTGCTCGATATCGTGGCGCATGAGCACGACATCGATCCCGTCGAGCTCAGACGCCGCAATCTGCTGACGCCGCAGGAGTTGCCCTATGACGGCGGACTGCTCGTACCGTCGATGGGCCGCAGCGCCTACGACACCGGTGACTATCACATGACGCTCGAGCGTGTGCTGAAGGAGACCGACTACTCCCGCCTGGCTGAGATGGCGGGGCGCGAGATCGAGGGTCGGCTGCACGGCGTGGGTGTGGCGTGCTACGTTGATTCGACGGGTGTCGGCCCGTCGGAAACGGCGTCGATAACCTTGCGTGCCGGTGAGCCGATCGAGGTTCGCGTGGGTTCGTCCAGCAGCGGCCAGGGCATCGAGACCGTCATGGCCCAGGTCGCGGCCGAACGGCTCTGCGTCCCGTTCGAGTCGATCGTGGTGCGCCATGGCAGCACTGATCTGCTGAGCCACGGCGTAGGCTTCAGCCACAGCCGGTGCGCCGTCATGGGCGGCAACGCGGTGGATCAGTGCGCGCGGGTGCTGCTCGAGAGGCTGATCGAACGCTACGCTGCGACCGTCGGATGCGTGCCGACGGCGATCGTCTACCGGCAGGGAAGCCTCGTCGACGCACAGAGCGGCGCCCTGCTGGCCACGCTGCAGCAGGCCCTGACGCAGATCGGCGGCCATTTGACCGTTGAAGAGACGTTCCGAAACAGCACGCTGACGTACACGTACGGCGCCCAAGTGGCCCATGTGGCCGTGGACCCGCTCACCGCGGAGATCGAAGTGCTCCGGTTCATGACGGTGGAGGACATCGGCCGCTGTCTGAATCCGATGGTGGTTCACGGTCAGGCGATCGGTGCCTCGTTCCAGGGCATCAGCGGGACGCTGCTGGATCAGTTCATCTACGACGAACGAGGCCAGTTGCTGAATGCAAGCTGGGCCGATTACCTGGTCGGAACGGCGACCGATTTTCCGAACGTCGAGGCGATCACGTTGGAAGAGTACCGATCGGCATCCAATCCGATGGGGCTGAAGGGCGGCGGCGAAGGCGCGATCTCGGGGACGGGCGCCGCGCTATCGAACGCCGTTTCGTCCGCCCTGCGTTCCCTGAACGTCGAGGTGACGCAGCTGCCGATTTCGCCCAGCGTGCTGTATGAACTGATGCAGGCAACGCATCGGCAGGAAACGCAATCTTCCGCTATCGAGGTGATGAGTCAATGAAGGGTCCTTTTCCGTGGTCCGGGGTCGTCCCCGAAGAAACGATCGAGTTGTACCAGGAAGCCGGCTTCGCGAATCGGGTCCAGATCGGCAAGCGGCCATGCCTGATGGTGATCGACGCGCAGTACGCGACCACCGGCGAGCAGGCGATGCCGCTGCCCGACGCGCTGTCGTATCACCCGATGAATTGCGGCGAGCACGCATGGCAGGCCATTCCGAACATGCAGCGGCTGCTTGCCCGGTTTCGCGAAAGCGGCTACCCCATTGTGTATACGAAGGTCATCGCGCGCAAATCGCGAGCGGCCAATCGACGCATGCCGATGGCCGCGAACTTCAACCCCCGTCATTGGGAGATCGTCGAGCCGCTTCTGCCCCGGGATGGCGAGGCGGTGTTCGAGAAGGACGGTCCGAGCGCCTTCAGCCGCGCTGATGTGGGCGAATGGGTTCGCCAGTCGGGGGCCGATACGCTGGTGGTGACCGGCAATACGACCAGCGGCTGCGTCCGTGCAACGGTCATCGATGCGTACTCCCAGCATTACCAAATCCTGGTCCCCCATGATGCGGTCTATGACCGCTCGCCGGTTTCGCACGCGGTGAATCTGTTCGACATCAACGCCAAGTACGGCCAGGTGTTGAGCACTGACGACGCGCTGCGCCAGCTCGAGAGCATTGCGCAAAGCGGAGTCTGACGTGGATCGGTCAAGCGTCGTCGAGCACTTCGAACTCGACGGAGAGAGAGTCGCGTACATCAGCCTGGACCGCATGGCTGAGCGAGTGCCGGCGCTGCGCGAGGCGCCGCTCAGCATCCGGCTCGTGTTCGAGAACATCGGCCGTCAGATTTACGACGGCCTGGCCGACGAGGCCGCCCTGCTCAATGCCGCGCGCTGGTTCGACAGCCGGGGCGCGGAGCCGCTGGAGATCAGTTTCAAGCCAGGCCGACTGCTGCTGCAGGAGGCCTCCGGCATTCCAATGCTGGGCGACATGGCCTCGATGCGCGATGCCGCCGCGGAGGCGGGGATGGAACCGGGCGCAGTCAACCCGGAGACGCCGATCGATCTGGTGGTCGATCATACGCTTGCGGTCGACAGCGCCGGATCTGCCGGGGCCGCTTCCGATAATCTGCGCAACGATCTGCTTCGCAACGCCGAACGCTACCGTTTCCTGCGCTGGGCAGAGTCCGCATTCTCCAATATCCGGGTGTTCCCGCCGGGGTCCGGGATCTGTCATCAGATCAATCTGGAGTTTCTGTCGAACGTCGTCGGTGCGCGGCGTGAGGCCGACGGCTCCGTGCTGCTGGTGCCCGATTCGGTCGTAGGCATGGACAGCCATACGCCCATGGTCAACTCGCTGGGAGTGCTCGGCTGGGGAATCGGCGGGCTGGAAGGCTGCGCTGTCGCGCTCGGCGAGACGGTTTCACTGCTGCTGCCCAAGGTATACGCCATTGAACTCACCGGCGTGCGCCGGCCCGAGGTCACCGCCACCGACATAGTGCTGACCATCACCGAGCGCCTGCGCCGGTACGCGCTGCAGGGGCTGTTTGTCGAGTACATCGGCGAAGGACTGTCTCAGCTGGGTCTGGCTGACCGCGCGACCATCGCGAACATGACGCCCGAGAACGGCGCCACACTCGGCCTCTTTCCGATCGACGAAGCGACGCTGGCCTATCTGCGGAACACCAACCGCAGTGAAGCTGCGCTGGTGCGTATCGAGCAATACTGGAAGCGCCAGGGGCTGTGGGCGTCCCGGCAGCAAAGCCGTGAGCACTACGCCGAAGTCATCACAGTCGATCTGTCGGAGATCGAGCCGAGCATTGCGGGGCCGAACCGTCCGCATCAGCGCATCGCCCTGCATCGCGCCGCTCAGGCATTCATGGCCGAGCCTGCCGAGGAGCCGGTTCCCACGTCCGCGGAGGCGGGCGCTTTGGAAGCGCCGCTGCAGAATGGTGACATCGTTATTGCGGCGATCACCAGCTGTACCAATACAGCCAACCCGTCACTGATCATCGGCGCCGCGCTGCTGGCCCGCAAGGCTCGTGAACTCGGCCTCATGCCATCGCCACGCATCAAGACGTCGCTGTCGCTTGGTTCCCGCGCCGTCGAGAACTATCTGCGCGCAGCGGGCCTGATGGACGATCTCGAGGCCCTGGGATTTCACAATACCGGCTTCGGCTGCATGACCTGCATGGGGAACTCAGGCTCGCTGCCCCCCGAGATCCTGGCTGCTCTTGCGGAGACTAAGGCGGTGGCGGTGCTGTCGGGTAACCGCAATTTCGAAGGGCGGATCTTTCCGCAGATCAAGCACAACCTGCTGTGCTCGCCGCAACTCGTCGTCGCCTATGCGCTCGCAGGCAATGTTCGCAAGGATCTCAGCAAGGATCCGATCGCATTTACGCCCGAGGGGCAAGCAGTTCATCTGCATGATCTGTGGCCGGCCCGCGAGATGGTCGAAGCCTTTGTCAACGACTTCGTTTGCCCGACCGAGTTTGCGCGCGCCTATCAGGGGGGTGCAAGCGCCCGCGATCACTGGAACGCGATCGAGTATCCCGCAGGCGAGCAATGGGCGTGGGAAAGCGACAGCACCTTCATTCGCCGGCCGCCGTTCCTCGACGGCCTGAACGCCGCCGCCTCGGCGATCCGTGACGGGCAGGCCGCACGCATCCTCGCCATTTTCGGGGACATGCTGACCACCGACCACATTTCGCCGATTGGTGCGATTTCGGAGAATACGCCGGCGGATCGCTATCTGCAGTCGCTGCACATCGAGCGCGCCGACTACGTCAACTATGCGGCGCGCCGGCTGAACCATGACGTCATGGTGCGCGGCACATTCGCCAATGTGCAGATCGTCAACGAGATGCTCGGCGGAGAGAAGGGCGGGCTTTCGATCGTGTATCCGGAGGCTCGGCGGATGTCGCTCTTCGATGCTGCGGAGGAATACCGCAAGCGCGGCGTGCCGCTGGTAGTCTTCGCGGGGCGTGAGTATGGTGCAGGATCGTCGCGCGACTGGGCAGCCAAGGGTACGCTGCTGCTCGGCGTCAAGGCGGTGATCGCCGAGTCGTTCGAACGCATTCACCGCTCCAATCTGGTCTGCATGGGGGTGCTGCCGCTGCAGATGATCGATGGCGCCACCAAGGATTCGCTGAAGCTCGTGGGCGACGAGACAATCGAATTCGATGGCCTGGCTGCGCTCGATGCGCCGCGCGCAGTGATAGGCTGCTCGATTCGCTATCGGGATGGCGCGGCGCGAAAGATCCGCCTGCTGGCCAGGCTCGATACGCTCAGCGAGGTCGCCTATCTGCAGGCTGGCGGCATTCTCAAATATGCGCTGAAGCGCAAACTGGCGGCTGCCGCAGACGCCTAAGACCTCCGCGGCATGTTCAGATTCGGTTGCATAGATTCCTTGCAGCCGATACCACTACCGGAATGTGGTTCGGATTGTACCGCTCGCTGGGCATTCGGACGGTCAGCGCTCCTAGCAGGCGGCCGTCGCAGCGAAACACGGGAGCGGAAATTCCGGCCCACCCTTTTGCGCGATCGTCGACACAGGCATGATATCCCCTGCGGCGGATCTCGGCGAAACGTTCGCGTTCTTCGGGGGCCTTGTCGCCGATTTGCGTGTCGTAGGCGTTCAGGACATGGGCCCCTGCACCGCGCAGCGGGTCGAGCAGGTAGCCGAGAATCGGATGCGTGTCCTTATCGCGAGGAAACTCCTCGCGATACAGGCAGAGGCGGGCATTTCCCTGGCGCACGTGGAAGCATGCGGTTTCCGCGGTCTTGGCGACCAGCTCGCGCAGAGCCGGCCGCAGGAACTCCTCGACCGAGAACGAAGCTAGATAGACGGCATTGAGAAGGCTGATGCGAGGGCCCAGCTGCCACATGCTGTGCGTCAATGAGTCGGGGGCGCGCTGGGTGAAGCCTGCATGCTCCAGCGATGCGAGCAGCCGCGAGACGGTGCTTTTGTAGAGTCCGGTGCGGTGAGCGATTTCCGTCAGCGTGAGCCGGGTTTCGCCTGGCTGGAAGGCGAGCAGGACGCTGAGGGCCTTGTCGACGGCACCGACGCCACCCGGCGCGGCAGACGTGTCCGCGATTGAAGGTTGACGGGGTTTGCGCGGCATGACTGAAGTGAAGCAAGCAGACGTGGGCAAGCGAATTCAGCAACTTGGACTATTTTATACAAGAAGCTGGCCCTTGCTCCATCCATCCGAAGCGCCGGCGGGTCAGGCCAGCGCCTGACCCAGGTCGGCGATCAAGTCTTCCGTGGATTCGATGCCGCATGCCAGGCGCACCAGGTCGGCGTCGATGCCCGCTGCGCGCATCTGCGCCTCGTCCAGAGTGCCCGCCCACATGGCCGCCGCATGCACGGCCAGCGATTCGATGCCGCCCAGGCTGACGGCATGCGTAAACAGACGCAGCCGTGAGACAAAGTCGGCTGCGGCCGCATAGCCCCCTCGGATGCGGACCGCCAGTACGCCGCCGAAACCGCTCATTTGCGAGCATGCCAGCGCATGCTGCGGATGCTCAGGCAAGCCCGGGTAGTGAACCGCGGCCACCGACGGATGTTCCGCAAGAAAGCGGCTTATCGCCAGCGCATTGGCATTGGCCCGTGCGACCCGCAGCGGGAGCGTGCGCATGCCGCGCAACAACAGCCATGCGTCGAACGCTCCCAGTGTGCTGCCGAGCAGGAGCGTGGCGTCCCACACCCGCCGCAGCAGCTCGTCGCTGCCGACCACGGCTCCCGCGATCAGATCGTGGTGGCCGCCGAGGTACTTGGTGGCGCTATGCACGACCATGTCGATCCCCAAGGCCAGGGGCCGCTGATTCAGCGGCGTGGCAAACGTATTGTCGGCCACGCTGAACGCTCCGGCCTGCCTGGCGGCAGCCGCGACCGCGCGCAGGTCGGTCAGCGCCATGGTCGGATTTGACGGCGTCTCGACCATTACCAGCCGGGCCGGCGCGGCAGCGATCGCGTTGATCATGGCCGCGGTGTCGACCTGCTCCACGAACGTGACCCGAACGCCGAAACGCGGCAACAGCTCGGTGAACAGTTTGCTGGTGCCCATGTAGTGGCTGGTCTGAGCGACGACGCGATCTCCCGCGCGCAGCAAACCGATCAGCGCTGCCGAGATGGCGCCCATTCCGCTGGCAGTGAGCAATGCGGATTCGCCGCCTTCCAGACGCGCGATCAGCCTTGCGGTCCGTTCGTGCGTGGGATTGCCATAGCGGGTATAGAAACGCGGATGGCGCGGCCGGCTGGCCATGTCGGCGAACTCGGCGGCATCGAGCGCGGCGTAAGCCGCCGACATGTGAATGGGAGGGGCCAGCGCGCGCCGGTCATCATCCCGGCCGTCGCCGTGCACCAGCAGGGTGTCGGGCCGTTCCGATGAGGTGGTGTTTTCTGACGAAGTTGACTCACTGGAGCCGGCAGCGGAGCCGACAGCGGAGGCGGCGGGCCGACTGCCGGGAGCGGGAGCGCCGGTCATGCCGAATAAAACGGCAAGCGCCGCGAGTGCGGGCCGGTGCGGCGGCGGGGTTCAGTAAAATGCAGGCGATGAGCCATCTCGGTTTTCCCAGGTACCCGGCGGCGGACCGGGCCTCGCAGCATTCGCCGTGGATCATTCTAGCCTGCGCGGTGATCGTCCTGCTGCTGGCAATGGGGGTCCGTGCCACCTTCGGCCTGTTCATGCAGCCCATGGGTCTGGCGCACGGCTGGAGCCGTGAAGTGTTCTCGATCGCGTTCGCGTTGCAGAACATCGTCTGGGGCGTCACGGCCCCATTGTTCGGTCTCCTGGCAGACAAGTACGGCTCGGGTCGGACGGTGGCGATCTGCGCGCTGCTCTACGCACTGGGGCTCGCAGGCATGGCGGAGGCGACGTCGCCGTCGATGCTGTATCTGTGCGGCGGCGTGCTAATCGGCCTGGGGCAAGCCGGAACGACCTTCGGTGTCCTGCTCGGCGTCGTGGGGCGGGCCTTTTCTCCGGCCCAGCGGAGCGCGGCGCTGGGACTGGCTGCGGCCGGCGGCTCCCTCGGGCAGTTCGTGCTCGCGCCGGTGGGCAGCGGCCTGATCGGCCTGCTGGACTGGCATCTAGCTTTGTGGACGTTGAGCGCCATGATGTTCATCCCGCTGCTGCTGGCTGCGCTGCTGGCCGGCCAGCCAGCCGGCACGGAGGCAGCGGGCCTCGCGCCAGACGAGCCGCTGGCCGGCGTGCTGCGCGAGGCGATACGCGACCCGTCCTACCACCTGCTGTTCTGGAGCTTCTTCGTCTGCGGCTTCCACACCGCTTTCATCACGCTGCACCTGCCTGCGTTCGTGCTCGACCAAGGTTTGAGCCTATCGCACGGAGCACTGGCCATCGCAGTGATAGGTCTGTTCAACATCCTAGGGTCGTGGGGGGCCGGCCATCTGGGAGGCCGCTTCAGCAAGCGTTCGCTGCTGCTGTGGGTGTACACGCTGCGCGCGGGCAGCATCGCGCTTCTGCTGGCGTTCCCGCTGTCGCCGCTGATCCTCTACCTGTTCGCCGCGACCATGGGATTGTTCTGGTTGAGCACGGTGCCGCTGACGAACGGGTTGGTGGGTCAGATCTATGGGATGCGCTATGTCTCGACCTTGTTCGGGCTGGTCTTCTTCGGCCATCAACTGGGCAGTTTCATCGGGGTCTGGCTGGGCGGCTGGGCCTACGAGCGCACCGGTTCGTACGATCTGATGTGGTGGCTGGGCATCGGGCTGGCGCTTGCCGCGGGTGCCGTCTCGCGGCCGATCGACGAACGGCCGCTGCGCCTGCGGGCGGCACCGGCGATCCGGCCCGGCGCGGGCGCTTGAGCGCAGCGAGCGATGGCTGCGCCGGCCCCTGCGCGTACCCGCCTGCTGCGCGCCATGCTGGCGCTCGGCGGGCTGGCAATGCTCGGCTTTGTCACCGGTTGGGCCTTCCTGGCCTATCTGCAGCCGGACATGGTGCTCGACTTTGCCGCGCTGCTGCAGATGTGCGGGGTCACGCTGAGCCGCTGACGGTCGCACGCCGAGACTTCCGACCCACTTTGCCCTACGATACGGCCGCCGCCGGGTTTGCGCATTCTGCCGCCGGATCCGGCGGACGTTCTGCTCTGATTTCGTCACCTCCTCTGATCATGGCAACACGCAAGAACGACTACAGCGAATCGTCGATTCGCGTCCTGAAGGGCCTGGAGCCGGTCAAACAGCGGCCGGGCATGTACACGCGCACCGAGAATCCGCTGCACATCGTGCAGGAGGCGATCGACAATGCCGCAGACGAGGCGCTGGCCGGCTTCTGCCGCGAGATCGTCGTGACGCTGCACGGCGACGGCAGCATCGCGGTCAGCGACGACGGCCGCGGCATTCCGGTCGGCCTGCATCCGGACGAGAAGGTGCCGGTGGTCGAGATCGTCTTCACGCGCCTGCACGCCGGCGGCAAGTTCGACAAGGCTTCCGGCGGCGCCTACAGCTTCTCGGGCGGCCTGCACGGCGTCGGCGTATCGGTGACCAATGCGCTGTCGAAGAAGCTCGAAGTCGACGTCTGGCGCGACGGCCAGGTCAGCCGGATCGTCTTCGCCGGCGGCGACGTGGTCCAGCCGCTGTCGACGCGGCCGGCCGCGAAGGGCGACCGGCGCAGCGGCACGCAGGTGCGCTGCTGGCCCGATCCCAAGTACTTCGACGCGCAGACCGTGCCGGCCGGCGAGCTGGTGCAGCTGCTGCGCTCCAAGGCGGTGCTGCTGCCCGGCGTCAAGGTGACGCTGATCGACGAGAAGAGCGGCCGCCGGCAGAGTTGGCAGTACGCGGAAGGCCTGCGCGGCTATCTGACCGAGTCGCTGACGGCCTCCGGCAGCGGCGATCCCATCATTCCGCTGTTCGAGGGGGCGCAGTCGATCGCGGCCGGCCACGACACCTTCGCCGAGGGTGAAGGGGCGCAGTGGGTCGTCGCCTGGACCGAGGAGGGGGCGCTGCTGCGCGAGTCCTACGTCAACCTGATTCCGACGTCGGCCGGCGGCACGCACGAGTCCGGGCTTCGCGAAGGACTGTTCGCCGCCGTCAAGGGCTTCATCGAGCTGCACAACCTGCAGCCCAAGGGCGTCAAGCTGCTGCCGGAAGACGTCTTCGCGCGCGCCAGCTTCGTGCTGTCGGCCAAGGTGCTCGATCCGCAGTTCCAGGGGCAGATCAAGGAACGGCTGAACTCGCGCGACGCGGTGCGGCTGGTGTCGTCGCTGGCGCGCCCGCAGCTCGAGCTGTGGCTGAACCAGCACGTCGATCACGGCCGCAAGCTGGCCGAACTGGTGATCCGCCAGGCGCAGGCGCGCAACCGCGCGGCGCAGAAGGTCGAGAAGAAGAAGGGCTCGGGCGTGGCGGTGCTGCCCGGCAAGCTGACCGATTGCGAATCGACCGACGTGTCGCGCAACGAGCTGTTCCTGGTCGAAGGCGATTCGGCGGGCGGTTCGGCGAAGATGGGCCGCGACAAGGAGTTCCAGGCGATCCTGCCGCTGCGCGGCAAGGTGCTCAATACCTGGGAGACCGAGCGCGACCGGCTGTTCGCGAACAACGAGATCCACGACATCGCGGTGGCGATCGGCGTGGACCCGCATGGGCCGGGCGATGCCGCCGACCTGTCGGGGCTGCGCTATGGCCGCATCTGCATCCTCTCCGACGCCGACGTCGACGGCGCGCACATCCAGGTGCTGCTGCTGACGCTGTTCTTCAAGCATTTTCCGCGTCTGGTCGAGCAGGGCCACGTGCATGTCGCGCGTCCGCCGCTGTATCGCGTCGATGTGCCGGCGCAGGGCAAGCGGCCGCTGCGCAAGCTGTACTGCCTGGACGACGGCGAGCTGCAGCACGTCGAGGACAAGCTGCGCAAGGACGGGATCCGCGAGGGCAGCTGGTCGATCTCGCGCTTCAAGGGCCTGGGTGAGATGAACGCCGAGCAGCTCTGGGAAACCACGATGAATCCCGACACGCGGCGCCTGCTGGCGGTGCGCCTCGGGCATTTCGACAGCGCCGCCACGGCGCAGCGCTTCACGATGCTGATGGGCAAGGGCGAGGCTGCGGCGCGGCGCGCGTGGCTGGAAGAACACGGCAACGAGGCCGAAGTCGATATCTGAGATGACGACGATGGAACAAGATCTGTTCAGCGGCGCGCCGGCCGACGACGACGCGGCTCTGGTGCTGGCGCAGTACGCGGAGCGCGCCTATCTCGACTATGCGGTGTCGGTGGTCAAGGGCCGCGCGCTGCCCGACGTCTGCGACGGCCAGAAGCCGGTGCAGCGCCGCATCCTGTACGCGATGAACGAGATGGGGCTCGGGCCGACCGCCAAGCCGGTGAAATCGGCGCGCGTGGTCGGCGACGTGCTCGGCCGCTTCCATCCGCATGGGGACGTGGCCGCTTACGACGCGCTGGTGCGGATGGCGCAGTCGTTCACGCTGCGCTATCCGCTGATCGACGGGCAGGGCAACTTCGGTTCGCGCGACGGCGACGGCGCGGCGGCCATGCGCTACACCGAGGCGCGGCTGACGCCGTACGCGCGGCTGCTGCTCGATGAGATCGACCAGGGGACGGTCGACTTCATTCCGAACTACGACGGCTCCACCGAGGAGCCGAAGGTGCTGCCGGCACGCCTGCCGATGCTGCTGCTGAACGGCGCATCGGGCATCGCGGTCGGCATGGCGACCGAGATTCCGCCGCACAATCTGCGCGAAGTGGCGGCGGCGGCGGTGGCGCTGCTGAGGAATCCCAAGGCCGACATCGACGCGCTGCTCGAACTGATGCCGGGGCCCGACTTTCCGGGCGGCGGCCAGATCATCTCCACGGCAGCGGACCTGCGCGAGATCTACGCGGGCGGCCGCGGCTCGGTGAAGATGCGCGCACGCCACCAGATCGAGGACCTGGCGCGCGGCCAGTGGCAGCTGGTGGTGACCGAGCTGCCGCACGGCGTATCGGCGCAGAAGGTGCTCGAGGAGGTCGAGGAGCTGAGCAATCCGAAGCTGCGGCCGGGCAAGAAGTCGCTCAGCGCCGAGCAGCTGCAGCTGAAGCAGACGCTGCTCGGGGTGCTCGATGCGGTCCGCGACGAATCGGGCAAGGACGCGCCGGTGCGGCTGGTGTTCGAGCCCAAGACCTCGCGCATCGCTCAGCAGGAGCTGCTGAACGTGCTGCGCGCCCAGACCAGCTTGGAGACCGGCGTCTCGGTCAACCTGGTGATGATAGGGCTCGACGGACGGCCGAGGCAGAAGTCGCTGCCGGAGATCCTCGGCGAATGGTGCGAGTTCCGCGTGCAGACGGTGAAGCGCCGCAGCGAGCACCGGCTGGGGAAGGTCGACGATCGCATCCACATCCTAGAAGGTCGGCAGCTGGTGCTGCTGAACATCGACGAGGTGATCCGCATCATCCGCGAATCCGACGAGCCGAAGGCGGCGCTGATCGCCGCCTTCAAGCTCAGCGACCGGCAGGCCGAGGACATCCTCGAGATCCGGCTGCGGCAGCTGGCACGGCTGGAGGCGATCCGCATCGAGCAGGAGCTGGCCGAGTTGCGCACGGAGAAGGCGGCGCTGGAGAACCTGCTGGGCAATCCCTCCGCGCTGCGGCGCCAGGTGATCAAGGAGGTCGAGGCCGATGCCAAGCAGTACGGCGACGAGCGCCGCACGCTGATCGAAGCCGCCGAGCGCACGACCTTCGAGGTCAAGGTCGCTGAAGAGCCGGTGACGGTGATCATCTCCGAGAAGGGCTGGGTGCGCGCGCGTCAGGGGCATGGACACGATGCGTCGCAGTTCGGCTTCAAGGCCGGCGACGCGCTGTACGGCGCGTTCGAGGTGCTGACCACCGACAATCTGTTCGCGCTGGCCACCAATGGCCGCGTCCATTCGGTGCCGGTCTCGCAGCTGCCGTCGGCGCGCGGCGACGGGGCGCCGATCACCACCTTCGTCGAGCTGGAGCCCGGCAGCCGCATCGAACACCTGTTCGCGTGCACGGCAGACACCGGCGTGCTGTTCGCTACGCACGGCGGCAACGGCTTCCTCAGCCAGGCGCTGGATCTGATCGGACGCACGCGGCAAGGCAAGAGCTTCATCACGCTGGACGAAGGCGATCGGCCGCTGCGGCCGGCGCTGTTCACGCCCGGCCTCGACAAGGTGCTGTGCGTTTCGGAGCAGGGCCGCGCGCTGGTGTTCGGCGTGTCCGATCTGAAAGTGCTGCGCAACGGCGGCCGCGGCGTGATGCTGATGGGGCTCGATCCGAAAGAGGGGCTGCGGCAGGCGATCGTATTCGGCGCCGACGGCGTGCGCGTGATGGGGGTCGGGCGCGGCGGCAAGCCGCTCGACCGCGTCCTGTCGGCGGCCACGCTGAACGTGTTCGCCGGCGCGCGGGCGCGCAAGGGCAAGCTGCTGGAGCCGCGCGTGAAGGATGCGGTGCTGGAGCTGCCCAAGGCGGCGGCCGGCGGCGTTTGAAGCCTGTGCAGGAGATCCCGATCCGATGTCGACGATGAACGAAGAGCCGGTTCTGTTCGAGGAGCGCGCCACGGCCAGCGGCCATAGGCTCGGTGTGGCGCGGCTGAACCGGCCCAGGCAGCTGAACGCGCTTACGTTGCAGATGTGCCGGCTGCTGCTGGACCAGCTGCGCGACTGGATCGCCGATGAAGGCATCGTCGCCGTGCTGGTGGAGGGCGCCGGCGACAAGGGTTTCTGCGCGGGCGGCGACGTGGCCGAGGTGATCCGCCATGTGCGCGGCGGTGGGCCGCAGCGCTTCGTCTACGGCGACGCATTCTTCACGGTCGAGTACCAGCTCGATCATCTGATGCACAGCTATCCGAAGCCGCTGATCGCATACTCGCACGGCGTGTGCATGGGTGGCGGAGTGGGGCTGACCGTCGGGGCGCGGCATCGCTTCGTCGCCGATCGGTCGCGCATCGCGATGCCGGAGATCCACATCGGCCTGTTTCCCGACGTGGGCGGCGGCTGGTTCCTGAACCGTGTGCCGGGTGCGGCCGGCACCGTCATGGCGCTGACCGGCATGATCATCAACGAGGCCGACGCGCTGTTCGCCGGGCTGGCCGACTACTTCGTACCGCTGGAGGCGCGCGAGCTGCTGCACGAGCGCCTGCTCGGGCTGGCCTGGTCCGGCGATGCGGCGCGCGACGACGAAGCGCTGACGCAGCTCGGCCTGTCGCTGCATCGCAAGTTCAAGGCCGGCCTGCCTACGTCGAACCTGCTGCAGTACTTCGACGCGATCCGCTTCATCGGGCGCCAGCCGACGGTGGTCGGCGTGCGCGACGCGCTGCTGGCGGCGGCTGAAGAAGACCCGTTCTTCCGCGGACCCGCCGACAATCTCGCGCACGGCTCGCCGACCGCGGCGTTCGTCACCTTCGAGTATCTGCGCCGCTCGCGGCAGCTGTCGCTGCGCGAAGTGCTGGAGCTCGACCTGCTGCTGGCGCGCCAGTGCCAGCGCCGCGGCGACTTCGCCGAAGGGGTGCGGGCGCTGCTGATCGACAAGGACCGCAAGCCGGCATGGTCGCCGGCGCGCTTCGAGGAGGTCGCGGGCAGCGAGGTGGCGGCGTTCTTCGAGGCGCCGCAGCGGCTCAGCTGAGGCGGCTGCGGCTTGGCCGACGCCGCAGCAGCTTCACCGATACTGCCGCAGCTCAGCCGACGCGGCTGCGGATCGGCGCTCCGCGTGCGACGACGAGGATCGCCACGATGATGCCGGCCGTGAGCCAGGTCAGCGCGCCGACGCGTTCGCCGACCAGCGAGGCGGCGAAGATCAGGCTGAAGAACAGCTGCAGCAGCTGGACCTGCGATACGCGGGCGACGCCGCCCAGTGCCATGCCGCCGTACCAGGCGAAGAAGCCGATCAGCTGGCTGAACAGCGATATGTAGGCAAAGCTAAGCCAGTGGGCCGGGCCGGCGGCGCTGAAGTCCAGCGTCCAGCTCAGCCACAGTGTCGGAATCAGAAGAATGGGGGCGGCCAGGATCAGCGCCCAGCAGATCGTCTGCCAGCCGCCGAGCTCGCGGGCCAGCCGCCCGCCCCAGGCATAGCCGATCGCGCCGGTGGCGACCGCGCCCAGCAAGGCGACGTCGCCGGCCTGCAGGCTGCCGGCGCCTTCGCGCAAGGCGAAGGCGACCACGACCGTGCTGCCCGCGGCCGTGGCGGCCCAGAAGCGGCGGCCGGGACGCTCGCCCGCGATGCGCGCCGCAACGATGGCGGTGAGCAGCGGCAGCAGCCCCACGATGACCGAGCCGTGCGCCGCGTCGGTGCTGCGCATCGCCAGCGACGAGAACAGCGGGAAGCCCAGCACCACGCCGAACGCGACGCAGGCCAGCGCCGGCCAATGCCGGCGTTCCGGCCAGCGCTGGCCGCTGGCCCACAGGATGGCGGCGGCGAACAGCGCGGCGACCTCGGCGCGCGCCAGCGCCAGCCAGCGGGCGTCGATGGCGGCTACGGCGATCCGCGTGAGCGGCAGCGTCAGCGAGAACATCAGCACGCCGGCCAGGCCGAGCAGCATGCCGCGGGTGACGGTCGAGTGCATCATTCGTTCAGACAGCGACAGCGGGCGGACGGCCGCGCGCCAGGGCAGATCGAGCTTGGACATGCGCCGGCTTGAGGTGGGATGGCCGGCAAGTGTAAGCTGTGGGACCCGTACAGTCCCAGTACACTCAACCGGATCAATCCTCGTACTGGCCCGGTCGTTTCGCCATGACAGCCTGGTCCGCTCCCGTCTCCTTCCTCAGCCCCAAGAGCGACCGCACGCTGGTCGAGCAGATCGTCAACTGGTACGCGGCGCGCATAGACGAACGGGTGCTGCGCGCCGGCACTCGTATGCCGTCGGTGCGGCAGTTCGCCGCCGAGCATTCGGTGTCGCGCTTCACCGTGGTCGAGGCTTACGATCGCCTGATCGCGCGCGGCTACCTGGAATCGCGGCGCGGCTCCGGCTTCTTCGTGCGCGAGCGCGGCGCCGGCATGACGCCGGCGGCGCCGTCGCAGCGCGGCTGGGCCGAGGCGCCCGCGGCGCGTATCGATGTGGTCTGGCTGCTGCGCAATATGTTCAGGCAGCTCCCGTCGCATGACATGCCGGGCGGCGGTGTACTGCCGCCGGACTGGCTCGACGATGAACTGATCGCCGGCAGCCTGCGGGCGCTGGGCCGGCTGTCGGGCAGTGCCTTCCTGGACTACGGCCAGCCGCAGGGCTATCTGCCGCTGCGCCAGCAGCTGCAGCTGAAGCTGGCCGGCCTGGAGATCGGCGCGTCGCCGGCGCAGATCGTGACGACCAATGGCGTCTCGCAAGGCCTGGATCTGGTCTCGCAGCACTTTCTCAAGCCAGGCGATACCGTGCTGGTGGACGAGCCGTCCTGGTTCCTGATGTTCGGCCGCTTCGCGCTGCTGGGCGCGCGCGTCATCGGCGTGCCGCGGCTGCCCGACGGGCCCGACATCGAGCGGCTGCGCGCACTGGCGGCCGAGCACCGGCCGAAACTGTTCATCACGGTGTCCGTGCTGCACAACCCGAGCAGCACAGCGACCAGCAGCGCCAAGGCCTTCCAGCTGCTGCGGCTGGCCGAGGAATTCGATTTCACGCTGGTCGAGGACGATGTCTACTGCGACCTGCATCCGGGCCCGGCGGTGCAGCCGTGCATCCGGCTGGCCTCGCTGGATCAGCTGCGGCGCGTCATCTACCTGGGCGGCTTCTCCAAGACGCTGGCGGCGAACCTGCGCGTCGGCTTCATCGCCTGCGAACCGGGTCTGGCGCGCGAGCTGACCGATCTGAAGATGCTGGTCGGGCTGACCAGCCCTGAGTTCGGCGAACGCATCGTCTATCGTGTTCTGTCGGAGGGGTATTATCGGCGCCATCTCGACCGTCTGCGGGAGCGGCTGGCATCGGCGCACGAGCCGGCGCTGCGCATGCTCGAGCGGCTCGGCCTGCGGCCCTTCGCGACGCCGGGCGTCGGCATGTTCGTCTGGGCGGACGCCGGCGTGGATACCAATCCGGTGGCGCAGGCCATGCTGGACCGCGGCTATCTGATGGCGCCCGGCAGCTTGTTCCTGCCCGACCAGCGGCCGAGCAGCTGGATGCGCTTCAATATCGCGACGAGCATGAATCCGGCGATGGTCGAGCAGCTGGAGGGGACGCTGCAGCGGCTGCGTGGCTGAGGGGTGGGGCCGGCCGGACGCCGGACGCCAGACGCCGCCCGGCAGCGGGCTTGAAAGCTGCGCGTCCGCCCCCATCTGAGAGCGGCCTCGCGGCGGCGCCCCCCACCGGGCACCGACCGTAACCAGAGATCAACGACAGACAAGGGCAAATGGGAACGATGAAGGAAACGCTGGGATTCCAGACCGAGGTGAAGCAGCTGCTGAACCTCATGATCCACTCGCTGTACAGCAATCGCGAGATCTTCCTGCGCGAGCTGATCTCGAATGCCTCCGATGCGTGCGACAAGCTGCGCTTCGAGGCGCTGGACCAGCCGGCCCTCTACGAGGGCGACGGCGAGCTGCGCATCCGCGTGGACGTCGACGCGGACGCGCGCACGATCACGATCTCGGACAACGGCATCGGCCTGTCGCGCGGCGAGGCGATCGAGCATCTGGGCACGATCGCGCGCTCCGGCACGCGCGAGTTCTTCGGCAAGCTGTCCGGCGATCAGTCGCGCGATGCGCAGCTGATCGGACAGTTCGGCGTCGGCTTCTACTCCGCCTTCATCGTGGCCGATCGCGTCACCGTGCTGTCGCGGCGCGCCGGCCTGCCGGCGAACCAGGCCGTGCGCTGGGAGTCCGACGGCAGCGGCGAGTTCTCCGTCGAGGACATCGACAAGCCGGGGCGCGGCACCGACGTGATCCTGCATCTGCGCGCCGACGGCGAGGGCGAAGACGCGCCGGTCTTCGGCGACTTGCTCGACCGCTGGAAGCTGAAGTCGATTATCAAGCGGTACTCGGACCACATCTCGCTGCCTATCCAGATGCGCAAGGAGGAGTGGGACGCCGAGGCCAAGCAGATGAAGCTGCTCGACGAGTGGGAGACCGTCAACCAGGCCAGCGCGCTGTGGACGCGCCCCAAGTCCGAGATCAGCGACGAGCAGTACAAGAGCTTCTTCTCGAACCTGTCGTACGACATCGGCGAACCGCTCGCCTGGACGCACAACCGCGTCGAGGGCCGCACCGAGTACACGCAGCTGCTGTGCATTCCCTCGAAGGCGCCGTTCGATCTGTGGGACCGGCAGCGCCGCGGCGGCGTACGGCTCTACGTGCGGCGCGTGTTCATCATGGATGACGCCGAGCAGCTGCTGCCGCCGTGGCTGCGCTTCGTGCGCGGCGTGATCGACTCGAACGACCTGCCGCTGAACGTGTCGCGCGAGATCCTGCAGGAGAGCCGCGATGTGCGCGCGATCCGCGAGGGCAGCACGAAGCGCGTGCTGTCGATGCTGGAGGATCTGGCGGAGAACCGCGCCGACGACTACGCCACGTTCTGGCGCGAATTCGGCCAGGTGCTGAAGGAAGGCGCGGGCGAGGATGCGTCGAACCGCGAGCGGATCGCCAAGCTGCTGCGCTTCTCGTCGACCAGCGTCGACGGCGAGGCGCAGACGGTATCGCTGGCCGATTACGTGGGCCGCATGAAGGAGCAGCAGAAGTCGATCTACTACGTCACCGCCGACAGCCTGGATGCGGCGCGCAGCAGTCCGCATCTGGAGGTGTTCCGGCGCAAGGGCGTCGAGGTGCTGCTGCTGACCGACCGCATCGATGAATGGCTGCTCAGTTCGCTGACCGAGTTCGATGGCCACGAGCTGGTGTCGGTGGCGCGCGGTGGGCTCGATCTCGGCGAGCTCGAGGACGAGGCCGAGAAGCAGGCCGCGCAGCAGACCGCCGAAGCGTTCAAGCCGCTGGTGGAACAGATCCGCGCCGCGCTCGGCGACGCCGTCAAGGACGTGCGCGTGACCACGCGCTTGACCGATTCGGCCTCGTGCCTGGTTTCGGACGAAGGCGAGATCAGCGGTCATCTGGAGCGGCTGCTGAAGCAGGCCGGCCAGAAGGCGCCGCCGCGCAAGCCCATCCTCGAGGTGAACCCGCAGCATCCGCTGCTCGCCCGGCTGCGCGAGGACGGTGCCGATGTCGCTGCATGGTCGCGCCTGCTGCTCGATCAGGCGGTGCTGGCCGAGGGTGGGCAGTTGGATGATCCGGCTGCGTTCGTGCGGCGGATGAACGCGATGCTGCTGGGCCTGCCTGAAGCAGTCGCGACGGGTGCCGCGGCTGCACCGGGCTCTGCCGGTTCGGATACGACGGTGCCGGGCGCAGCCCGATCGGACGCAGCGGAATCGAGCGCAGCGGAGACGGGCACGCCCGAATCGGGCACAGCTGAACGAGGCGCCGAGCCGCCTCCGACCGCATCCGCGTGAGCCCTGCCGCGCCCCCGCGGCTGCGGGGTTTTCCGCCGGTGATCGCAGCCACGTCGCGGCTGCTGGTACTCGGCAGCTTTCCCGGCGAGGCCTCGCTGGCGGCAGGGCACTATTACGCTCACCCGCGCAACCAGTTCTGGCCGATCCTGTCGGCTGTCCTCGACCAGCCGCTCGTCGACTGGCCGTTCGAGCGCCGCTATCAGGCGGTGCTCGAGGCCGGGCTCGGCATCTGGGACGTCTACGACGCCTGTCAGCGCGAGGGCAGTCTCGACAGCCGGATTCGCGAGGCGGCCGCCAATGACTTCGAGGTGCTGGCCGCGCTCGCGCCGCATCTGAAAGCGGTGCTGTTCAATGGCCGGGCAGCGGGCCGTTATGAGCCGGCATTCCGCGCTCGCGGTTATGAAACGCGCGTGCTTCCATCAACCAGCCCGGCGTTCGCCGGCATGCCGGCCTCGAGCAAGCTGCAGCGCTGGCGCGAGGCCATAGAGACTCTCCGATGACACTGAAACACCGTGAACCGCCCATCGTGCTGTCCGAAGAGGCGGGTGTGCGCTACCTGCACTTCGGCTCGCCGTGGGTGCAGGGCGCGATGCGCCTGTCGCGCCCGTTCGACATCGAGATCGACTACGTGCGGCAGATGATGGCCTGGCTGCTGTTCCTCGATCCGCCGGCACGGCTGCTGCAGCTGGGGCTGGGCGCGGCCGCGCTGACCAAGTTCTGCTGGCGCGGGCTGCCGTCGACGCAGCTGACGGTCGTCGAGAACAGCCGCGCCGTGATCGATTGCGCGCGCAGCCAGTTCGCGCTGCCGGCCGATGATCCGCGGCTGCGCGTGGTGGCCGGCGATGCCGGTGCCTTCGTCGCGCGGCGCGCCGAGCGCGGCCGCTACGGCGTGATCCAGATCGATCTGTACGACCGGAAGGCGCGCGGGCCGGTGCTCGACAGCCCCGCCTTCTATCGCGCCTGCCATGCCGCGCTGCAGGCGCCCGGCATTCTGGTTGTCAACCTGTTCGGCGAGGCCGCTTCGTTCGAGCGCAGCGAACGCCGGCTGGCTGACGTCTTCGACGGACGCACGCTGGCGCTGCCGCCGGTGCCCGCCGGTAATGTGGTGCTGCTTGCATTCAAAGGGCCGCCGCTGTCGGTCGACTGGGAGCGGCTGGCGCGGCGCGCGCGAGATGTGCGGCGCACCTGGCGCTTGCCTGCCGACGACTGGTATCGCGCGGTGCGCAACCGTCAGCAGGGATTCAGCGAGTTCTTCGTCTGAGTTCGTGGTCTGGGGCTCAGGCCACGATCGGCCGGCTCAGCTGCTGCAGCTTGCGCGCGATGCTGTAGGCGGCTAGCGCTGATGACTTCGGATTGCTCGGCAGCGCTGCGTTGCGGATGCTGAACTCGAACTCGCCGAATGCGCCGCGCGCCTCGAGCTGATGCAGATTGCCCGGCGCAGCGGGGTCCGCGATCAGCCGCACGCGCGTCGCGTCGAAGCCTATGCCGGCCAGCGAAGCGATCGCGGCCACGTTCGCGTTCTTCGGGAACTTCAACGTCGCTTCGCGCGCGCTGCCCTCGAAGATCACGGTTTCGACGGTCAGCCGGTCGAGCTCGAATTCCGCTTCTGCGGGCGTGCCTTTCCAGGCCCGCGGCGGCTTGCGTCCCGTGTAGCTGACCGACTCGAGTCCGCCGACGCTCGCGGCCGACAGCGCGTCGATCGCGCCGAGTGCGCCCGACACCAGATGCAGGCGGGCGCCGCCTTTGCGCGCCGCCGTCTCGACCGATGCGGCCAGGCCGTCCTCGGCCAGGGCGCCGACCGACGCGAGCACGCAATCGATGCCGCGCTCCAGGGCCGGCACCACATGGGCGGCGACCGCCGTGTGGCCGGCGGTTTCGACGACGAGGTCTATGCCTTCGTCCGGAACCGCGGACTCGATGCGTGCGGTGCAGTCGATGCCGCGCGCGAAGGCGGCGGCGTCGGTCACGCCGGCGGGGCGAACGACGATGGCTGCGGTCTCGATCGCCGCATCACCGCGGATCAGCTCTAGAACTGCCTGGCCGATCGCGCCGCAGCCGACGAGAGCGATGCGCAATCGGGGAGGTCGTGTATTCGTCATGCGGACTCCGGGGCAGGGTCGGGAGAGGATGGCGCGAGTATAAAGAGTCAGCCTTGCCGCAATAAAGAGCCAGCCTTGCCGCAAAGAGTCGAGCGTGCCGGGACGGTCAGCGTGAATGCGGCGCGTCCCGCCGCTCAGGCGGGTCGAGCTGCTCCGGCCCCGCAATGCAGCCGAGCACGGCCGAGGCGGCCAGTACCTTGGGATTGGCCAGATAAGCATCGCCGTCACCCATGCGGCCGGGCATGTTGCGATTGGTCGCCGACAGCGCGACCTGGCCGCGGGCCGGGCCGCCCGGGCCGGCATTGACGCAGGCGCCGCAGCCGGCTTCGGTGATGACCGTGACACCGGCTCGGATCAGCGAATCGTGCCAGCCAGCCTGCTGCGCGGCCGCCATGACGGCGCGCGAGCCGTACTGGATGTAGGTCGGCACCTTGACGTGCCGCCCGGTGAGCACCGCGGCGTACATGGCGATGCTGCTCAGATCGCCTGCGGTGCATGAACCTCCGTAGGCCAGGTCGATCGGCGTGCCGCGCAGCTGCTGCAGCGGCACGCCGTTGCCCGGATGACCGGGCAGGGCCACCAGCGTTTCCACGTCGCGCAGATCCAGCGTCAACCGCTGCTCGTAGACGGCGCCGGCATCGGGCCGCACGCACAGCGCTTCGGCGGCCGGGCGGCTGAGCCCGCGCTGTGCTGTCAGGTAGTCGAGCAGCGCCAGCGTCGGCTCGCAGATCGCCGTCAGCGCATTGCATTCGACCGCCATGTTCGCCAGCACCGCCTGCTCGTCGAACGGCAGCGAAGCCAGGCCGGCGCCGCCGAACTCGATGATGCGGCCGGTGAACAGCGCGGTGGACTTGCCCAGCCGGGCCAGATGCAGCATCACGTCCTTGGCGGTACATGAGGGCCGCAGGCTGCCGAGCAGCTCGACGCGTACGGTGGCGGGTACGCGCGCGCTGACGCAGTTCCATTCCCAGATGGCGGCGATCTCGCTGTTGCCTATGCCGTAGGCCAGGCAGTTCAGCGCGCCCGCCGAACAGCTATGCGAATCGGTGCCCAGCACCACTTGGCCCGGCAGCGCGATCTGCTCGCGGACTACCGTGTGGCAGATGCCGTCGGCGCGGCCGGCCTCGTCGCCGTGCCAGTGGATGCCGGTGCGCGCCGCCAGCGAGCGCTGCGCCTGGCGCAGCCCGGCGATTCCCGCCAGGGCCTCGGCGCTCACGCCCGGTTGTGCCGGCGCCAGCGACAGATGATCGGGAAAGCAGTGCATCGCCTGCGGGCGGCTGACGCGGACCGGGCGGCCCAGAGCCGCCTCGGCCGCAGCGGCGGCGGGCGCGGTCGTGTAGTCGTGCGAGAACGCCGCGTCGACGAGCAGGAAGCCGGCATCGCCGGGCTGCACAGCGCCGTGCCGAGTCGTCATGTGCGCTGCTATGATGCGTTCGGCGATCGTCATCGCGCGGGGCAGGGTGTCGATGGGCGGATCCGGTTCGAGGCCGGCCTCGCGGGCCGCCATGAGCGCGAACAGTCCGCCGCGGCGCAGGATGCGCGCGGACAGCGCATCGAGCGGCGCGGCCAGTTCGGCCACCGTGACCGTGCCGCCGGCGGCCAGGCGCCGTGCCAGCGTCTCGTCGGTGATCGGAAACATGCCGTTGTTGACCAGGTTCTGCCTGTGGATGGGCGCGATCGACGGCGCGAAGACCGCACCTATGCCGGCCAGGCGCAGCGCCAGCGCCGCCACCTCGCGCGAGCTGCCTTCGCCCCAGCCGTCGCCGGCCATCAGCAGGCCGAAGCCGCCGCGGCGGATCTGGTCCGGTTCGACATAGCCGCCGTTGCCCAGCGAGCGCAGCAGCAGGCGGCCCAGCCGCTCGTCGTAGTAGTAGCAGTCCGGGTTGGCCTTGATGATCGCGTCGGTGGAGACGTGGGCATAGAGCTCGGCAACGGCCGGCGCCGCGTCCAGATCGGCGCCGCCCAGCTGGTGCCGCACGCGCTCGGCATCGGCGGTCAGGTACAGCACGCGGCCGGCCAGGCGGATCGCCTGCGCGCAGGCGTCCGCGTCGAGCTGGACGAGAACATGCCCGATCCGGCGCTCGGAGGGGGCGCTGGCGGGAGCGGGGGCGGGAGCGCGATGTTCGGGAGGCGCCATGGAGGCAGCGGGCTGTGGTCCATCCGGCAAGGTTCCGTCCAGTCTACGCCGGACAGTACGGCCGTGTCGTGCCGGCCGCCCGCGCCGTTCAGACCGCCCGCGCGACCACCCATCCGCCGCGGCGCGCGGCCCCCGGCGGCCTTCGGCTAGCCTGCCCGCATGAACGCGCGTGCGGACTCCGCCATCATCACCCCGGCCGCGGCGCCGGCTGCGTCCGCCGCCGCGACCCCGGCAGCGATGGCGCCGCTCGGTCAGCCCGGTCGCCGGGTCTCCGTCGAGGATCTGCTGCCCGCGCTGGTCGCCGACGGCCTGCTGGCCGAGGCCGACGCGGCTTCGATCGCCCAGTACGCGGCCTTGTCGAACGCCGATCAGCATGCGCTGGTGGCGATCGCCAGGCGCCGGCTCAAGTCGCCGGGCAGCCAGCGCACGCTGGACCTGGACACGCTGTGCCCATGGTTCGCGCAGCGCGTAGGGCTGCCCTTCGTCCACGTCGATCCGCTGAAAGTGGATCTGGCCAAGGTGGCCGACGTGATGTCGAGCCAGTACGCCACCCGCTTCAAGATCCTGCCCATCGAAGTCCGGCCCGGCGAGGTCACGATCGCGACCGCCGAGCCCTTCATCACCGACTGGGTCGACGAACTGCGCGGGCTGCTGCGGCGGGACATCCGCCGCGTGATCGCCAATCCGCAGGACATCACGCGCTACATCGTCGAGTTCTTCACGCTGGCGCGCACCGTGCGCAGCGCGCAGAAGAGCGGCGGCGCGGCGGCGCAGAACAATTTCGAGCAGCTGGTCGAGCTGGGCCGCAGCGGCAAGAGCCTGGACGCGAACGATCAGCACATCGTCACCATCGTCGACTGGCTGTGGCAGTACGCGTTCGACCAGCGGGCCAGCGACATCCACATGGAGCCGCGCCGCGAACTGGGCGCGATCCGCTTCCGCATCGACGGCGTGCTGCACAATGTCTATCAGGTGCCGGCCTCGGTGCTGGCCGCGATGACCAGCCGCATCAAGCTGCTCGGCCGCATGGACGTGATCGAGAAGCGCCGCCCGCAGGACGGCCGCATCAAGACGCGCAACGGCGAGGGCCGCGAGATCGAGCTGCGCCTGTCGACCTTGCCGACCGCGTTCGGCGAGAAGATGGTGATGCGGATCTTCGATCCCGAAGTGCTGGTCCGCGATTTCGCCGAGCTGGGTTTCTACGACGACGATCTCGAGGTCTGGGAATCGATGACCTCGCGGCCGAACGGCATCGTCCTGGTGACGGGGCCGACCGGCTCGGGCAAGACGACGACGCTGTACACCACGCTCAAGCGCCTGGCCACCGAGGACGTCAACGTCTGCACGGTGGAAGATCCGATCGAGATGGTCGAACCCGCGTTCAACCAGATGCAGGTGCAGCACGGCATCGACCTGAGCTTCGCCGACGGCATCCGCGCGCTGATGCGGCAGGATCCGGACATCATCATGGTCGGCGAGATCCGCGATCTGGAAACGGCCGAGATGGCGATCCAGGCGGCGCTGACCGGCCACCTGGTGCTGTCCACACTGCATACCAACGATGCGCCGTCGGCGATCACGCGGCTGCTCGATCTGGGCGTGCCGCCTTATCTGCTGAATGCCACCGTGGTGGGCGTGATGGCGCAGCGGCTGGTGCGCACGCTGTGCGAAGCCTGCAAGGAGCCGGTCGAAGGCCTGCCGGACGACGACTGGGCGGCGCTGATCAAGCCGTACCGCGCGCAGCGGCCGGCGCGCATCTATCGGCCGGTGGGCTGCCTCGAATGCCGGATGACCGGTTATCGCGGACGCTCGGGTCTGTACGAGCTGCTGCCGCTGGACAATGAGCTGCGCGCGCTGGTCCATGACAAGCCCGATCTGCCGGCGATCCGCCGCCGCGCGATGCGGGCCGGCATGAAGCCGCTGCGGCTGGCCGGGGCACAGAAGATCGCCGCCGGCTTGACCACCTACGAAGAAGTCGTCAAGGCAGCGCCGCCGATCTTCGACTGAGGGGGCTGCCGGCCTCGGGCTAGCCCGCATCGCCGGCTCTGGACGGTCATGACATAATCCCGCGCTCTACCGGCCTGCCCGGCGCCGCCTGGCGCGGGTGCTGGCCGCCGCAGGCAAGGAGCCGCAGGGCAGCCGCCGCAAGGCAGCAGCCGCTGCCGCCGGCCGCCGCGGGCGGACAGCGCCGGGTCGCGCGGGCGACCGCGCCGTATCGATCAGTCCCATCCAGGAGGCACCATGAAGCCGCTCAAGACCTTCCTCAAGCAACGGATGTCGGCGCTCGCGCTGGCCGTGACCGCGTGCGCTGCTGCCGCACCCGCGCTGGCGCAGACCGAAGTGAAGATCGGCTATGCGCTGGCCGTCAACTCGCACTACGGCGCCGGCGCCAAGGCCTGGGCCGACCGCGTCGAGCAGGCCACCAGCGACAAGCTGAAGTTCAAGCACTTCCCCAACAGCGCGCTCGGCGGCGAGCGCGAGATGGTGGAGAGCGTGCAGCTAGGCACGCTGGAAGCGGTGATCGTCTCCAGCGGCACGCTGAGCAACTTCGTGCCCGAGGTCGGCGTCGCCGACATTCCGTTCCTGTTCCGCGATCTGGCGCATGCGCGCAAGGTGCTCGACGGCCCGATCGGCCAGGACCTGCTGGCCAAGTTCCGCGCACGCAACCTGATTGCGCTCGCGTGGGGCGAACAGGGCTTCCGGCATCTGACGAACAGCAAGCGGCCGGTCAACAGCCCCGACGATCTGAAGGGGCTCAAGATCCGCACCATGGAGAATCCGGTGCACCTGACGGCGTTCCGCACGCTGGGCGCGGCGCCGACGCCCATGGCCTGGCCTGAAGTGATCGGCGCCTTGCAGCAAGGCACGATAGACGGCCAGGAAAACCCGATGTCGGTCATCGTGTCGGCCAAGCTCGCCGAAGTGCAGAAGCATCTGACGCTGACCGGCCATGTCTATTCGCCGGCCGCGCTGCTGGTATCGACCCGGCTCTGGAACAGCCTCGACGACGCCGGCAAGAAAGCCATGACCGACGGCGCGCGTGCCGGTGTGGTCGCGATGCGCGCCTACGT
Source organism: Burkholderiaceae bacterium (assembly GCA_050187175.1). Taxonomy (GTDB): domain Bacteria; phylum Pseudomonadota; class Gammaproteobacteria; order Burkholderiales; family Burkholderiaceae_E; genus Zeimonas. Next base: position 2,673 of record JBFWXS010000032.1, on the reverse strand, counting down.
CGACGACGTCGAACGCCGCGGGCTGGAAGCGGTGCGTGCCGGCGGCATGCAGGTGGTCGAGCTGCGCGATCGCAGCGCGTTCCAGAAGGCGCTCGAACCGGCATACAAGCAGTACTACAGCCGCTATGACAAGGCGCTGATCGATTCGATCGTCAATACACGCTGAGCGCGGCGGCGCGGCTCCGGGGCATCCGCCATGCAGGCACCGATCGCACCGATCGCACCGATCGGGCGGCTCGAACGGGCCTTCGTCGCCGCCAATCGATGGCTGCTGATCGTGCTGCTGGCGGTGATGGCCTGCATAGTCTTCACCAATGTCGTGCTGCGCTACCTGACCGACGAGTCGCTGTACTGGGCCGAGGAGGTGGCGCGGCACCTGATGATCTGGCTGACCTTCGTCGGTGCCGGCCTGGTGCTGCGCTTCGGCGGCCATATCGCGATCGAGAATCTGCACAACGTACTGCCCGGCCGCGCCGGACGGCTGCTGCGCGCAGCCATCACCGCCGGGCTGTTCGTGTTCTTCGCGGTCATGGCCTGGCAAGGCGCGGTCTATGCCAGCCTGATGCGCTTCCAGACGACGTCGGCCACCGAGATCTCGTTCGGCTGGATCTATCTGGCGCTGCCGCTCGGCTTCGTGCTGCTGATCGTGCATCTGCTGCTGGTCGTGCGCGGCTATGTGCGCGAGCGTCGCTTCCTGGCATCGACCGAGATGGACCCCGAAGCGGCGGCGACGCTGTGAGCGGCGCGCACCGCGGCGAGACTGGATGGCCCTGACCCTGTTCATCGCCTGTCTCGTGCTGCTGGCCATCGGCATGCCGATCGCCTTCGCGCTGGCGATGGCCGCCTCCATCGCGGTGGCGGTCGGCGGCCGCTATCCGCAGATCGTCGTCTTCAAGGAGATGTTCACCGGCCTGGACAGCTTTCCGCTGATGGCAGTGCCCTTCTTCATCCTGGCCGCCGAGCTGATGAGCGGCGGCGCGCTGACCGTCGTGCTGCTGCGCTTCGCGGCGCAATTCGTCGGCCATCTGCGCGGCGGCCTGGGCTACGCGAACGTGCTGTCGCTGACGCTGTTCTCCGGCATCTCGGGCTCGGCCATGGCCGACGTCGCCGGCCCGGGCGCGATGATGACGCGGATGATGGAGAAGGCCGGCTATGACCGCGACTACGCAGCGGCGCTGACCGCCAGCACGGCGGTGATCGGTCCGATCATTCCGCCGTCCATCATCATGATCATCTATGCGCTGCAGGACGAGCGCGTGTCAGTCGGCGCGCTGTTCATCGCCGGCTTCGTGCCGGGCGCGTTGATCGCCCTGGCGATGGCCGCAACCAACTGGTGGATCTGCCGGCGCCGGCAGTATCGATCGACCGAGACGCGGCCGCCGGCGCGCGAGATGCTGCTCAATACCTGGCGCGCGCTGCCCGCGCTGCTGCTGATCGTGCTGATTCTCGTGGGCATCCGCTTCGGCATGTTCACGCCGACCGAGGCCTCGGTGGTCGCCGTGTTCTACGCACTGATCTGCGGCAAGTGGATCTACCGCACGCTGAAGTGGCGCGCCGTGCCGTCGATCCTGGCGCGCTCCGCGCTGCTGACCTCGGCCGTGCTGCTGATCGTCGGCGCCTCGGCGGCCTTCGCCTGGGTGCTCACCATCGAGCGGATACCGCAGTTCCTGGCGGAGACGCTGATCAGCTGGCAGATGTCGCCGCTGATGTTCCTGTTCGCGGTCAACGTGCTGCTGCTGGTGTTCGGTATCTTCCTGGAGCCGCTGCCGGGCGTGATGATCCTGGTACCCATCCTGGCGCCCATCGCCGGGTCACTGGGCATCGACGCGCTGCATTTCGCGATCGTCGTGATCTTCAACCTGACGCTGGGCATGATCACGCCGCCGGTGGGCGGGCTGCTGTTCGTCACGTCGGTGACGACCAAGGTCGAGATGACGAAGCTGGTGCGGCAGCTGCCGCCGTTTCTGCTGGCGCATCTGCTGGTGCTGGCCATGCTGACCTTGTTTCCGGGCTTGTCGACGGGGTTGCCGCATCTGCTCGGATTCAAATAGGTCATGGGGACGGCGGTGGGTTCGTCGTGCTCAGGTTGTGGCGGGGGAGCGGCAGGCGCGGGTCGGCGGCGGGGATGGATGCGGCGGTCGGCCCTGTGGGCCGACTGCCCTGCGCTGCTCGCCGGGGGGCTGGCGCGGCGTAACTCGCTCCGCGCCCTGTGGGCGCTGCGCTCAAACAGACGCCGCGATACAGAAGTGGAAGCGCGCTGCGCGCGCCGCCCCCCGGCTGCGCTGCTCGGCGCCGCATACATCCCCGCCGCCGACCCGCGCCTGCCGCTCCCTGCAACGCAGGTGGCTTGCGAAGAGAAATCCGGCGACGTCTGCGGTGAGCTGTTTGATTCGATCTGTCTGTGAAAGTCCGCCGGACAGTCGGTTCAATGAACGAGCGGGACAAGGACTATCGCAGGCGACCGAATGTCTTCGCCTGCCACCGCTGTATCGGCAAAGGCGTGGGCCGGGGCGGTGGGGGCGTGGCCTCAGGGGGCGCGGCGCTGTATGCGCAGCCGAGAAGCGCAGGAAGCTTGGACCGCGCGCGCAGCGCGCCACCACTTCTGACTTACGGCGTCTGTCTGAGCGGAGCTCCCCACAGGGGAGCGCAGCGAGTTACGCCGTGGGCCAAGCT
>JBFWXS010000031.1:54604-56632 GCA_050187175.1 Burkholderiaceae bacterium | reverse complement strand
TGCGGCGCCGAGCAGCGCAGTCTTGGGGCGGCGCGCGCAGCGCGCATCGTTATCTGTATCGCGGCGTCTGTCTGAGCGCAGCGCCCACAGGGCGCGGAGCGAGTTACGCCGCGCCAGCCCCAAGACGAGCAGCGCAGGGCAGTCGGCCCAAAGGGCCGACCGCCGCATCATCCCCGCCGCCAGCCCATGCCCCCCGGCCCGCCGCCACCTCATCGCATCCGCCCGCCCGCACCTGCCGATCCCCGTCACACCAAAAGAAAACCAATCAATTGACTTTTATTTCGCTGATCCACATACTGCGCAGGGCGAGAACACCACCAGACTGGAGACGCAATGAAGCGCAGATCCTTGCTTGCCGCAGCCGCCGCTGCGGTCACGGCTGCCGCCATGGCAAACCCCGTAGCAGCGCAACCTCTGGAATCGGTCAAGACGATCCGCTTGACTGTCGGCTTCCCGGCCGGGGGCTCAACCGATCTGCTGGCTCGCTACATGGCCGAGCGTCTGCGCGTCGAGCTCGATCGCAATGTCATCGTCATGAACGAGCCGGGCGCCACCGGTATGCTGTCGATCGAACGGCTCAAGCGCGCGCCGAACGACGGCAGCGTGATCAGCCTGATCCCCTTGACCAGCGGCGTGATCTTCCCGATGTTTCGCAAGAAGGTCGACTTCGATTTCCAGCAGGATTTCGAGCCGATCGCGAACATGTTGACGTATCCGCTGGCTTTCTCCGTTCCTAACCAGATCGGTGTGGACGACTTGAAGGGCTACATCGCCTGGCCCAAGGCCAACTCGATCGACCCGCTGTACGGGCACGGCGGCACCGGCAGCATGGCCCAGATGGTCGGCGCCATGATCGGGGCGGCGACGGGGCTCAAGATGCAGGAGGTGCCGTTCAGAGGTGGCGCCGATGTGGTCAATGCGCTGGTCGGTGGACAGATCCAGGGCGCCGTCAACGTGATGGCCGAGGTGGCTGGACAGTATCAGGCCGGCCGCTTGAAGATCCTGGCGGTGTCGTCGAAGAGGCGCGCCCCCGGGCTCTCGCACATACCGACGTTCGCCGAGCTGGGATATCCAGAAGTGGACAGTGAACCCTGGTTCGCCTTCTTCGCGCCCAAAGGCACGCCGGCCCCCGTCATTGCCGCATTGAACAAGGCGATCAATGCGAGTCTGGCCGATCCGGCGCTGCGCAAGCGGCTGACCGACCAAGGCTTCTTCATCGCAGGCGGCACCCCCGAAGATCTGCGCGCGCTGGTGGCGGCCGATGCCGTGCGCTGGCGCAAGATCATGGATGCGGCGGGCTTCAAGGCGCTCGACTGACGCATGGGTGAAGCTGTCGACATGAACCAGTCCGTCACGTTCGCCACGCTTCCGATTCCGCAGCCGCTGGGGCGCGTCGAGTTCCGCCCCACGCTGGAGTCGGTCAAGAAGCTCGGCTACGGCGTCGACGACGAGTCGGGCTGGCTGGTCGGCGACCCGGCCGATGAGATGGTCCATCCGGTCCTGCTGTCCACCTACCTGTGGTGGCCGCAAGGCTTCTACGTCCAGGAATCGACGGGGATCGGCCATTTCCAGATGTTCAAGGACCGCTTCCCCGGTCTGTTCGACTATCCGTATCTGCACGGAAAGACGCACGCGCGGTTCGTGCAGCCTTTCAAGGCCGGCTCGACACTGTTCGCCGACGTGTCGGTCTGCGAGAAGTACGAACGTCGCAACAAGGAGTTCATCGTCATTCGCGCCCAGTTCAGCCTGGCCGACGGCAGCGAGATCGCCGAGTATCGGCACACGGTGATGCTGCGCAGCCATGCGCCGATCCGGGGACTTGCCGCATCGGGTGTCGCATGAGCGCCGCAAGCGATGCCTCGCACCGCTGGCAGATCGGCGACGAGCTGCCGCGGCGCCAGATCCAGATGTCGCTCGCCAAGGCGCGGCTGTTCTCGCTGCCGAACGAGAGCTTCCACACGCATGACGACAAGGCGATCCGTATCGGATTGAGAGCGGCCGCGCCGCAGGGCCTGATGTCCTACGGCT
>JBFWXS010000031.1:27349-54504 GCA_050187175.1 Burkholderiaceae bacterium | reverse complement strand
TCGAGACGATCTGCTGACCGTCGTCGGTCGTGTTGCGGCCGTGGAGGCGGTCGGCGGGCGCCGGCGCTTGACGCTTGACGTATGGGTCGAGAACGCGCGCGGCCAGAAGGTCGCAGTGGGCCAGGCCATCGGTTTGAAGGATTGATCACTTGAGCTCTGCCAACCCGGACCAGGCGCAGGCGCCGTTCACGTCGATTCCCGACAGCATCCGCACGGTGGCGAGGCGAATGCCCGAGCGGCTTGCATTGCTTTGCGGCGAGCGCAGCGCGACCTGGCGCGAACTGGATTCGGCGGTGGATCGGACTGCCCATCATCTGGCGGGGCTCGGAGTCGGCAAGGGCGACAAGGTCGCGCTGCTCGGCGTGAACTCGATCGAATACCTGTCGGCGTTCCTGGGAGCGCTGCGCGCCGGCGCCGTCGTCGTGCCCTTGTCGACGATGGCCGCTGCCGATGCACTGCATCGGATGATCGAGGATGCGGACACCAAGGCGATATTCCTGTCGGAGCACTACTACCCGAGCATTGCGCCGATCGAGCGCGAGCTGCGCGGGCTGGTGCGCGGCGGCAAGATCGCGCTCGACTTCGAGCGTGACGGCTGGTCCGCCTACGCAGCCGCACTGGGCGCCGCGCCCGCTCGTCCGTTCGAGATGCCGATCGAGCCGAACGATGAGTTCAACATCATCTATAGCTCGGGGACGACCGGCTTGCCGAAAGGCATCGTTCACGTCCATTCGATGCGTTCGGCGTTGGCGCAGCGCTTCGCTGCCCTCGGCTTCACGGCCGACTCGGTGTCGCTCGTATCGACGCCTATGTACGGCAACTTCACGCTTGCCGGCATGCTGCCGACGCTGGCAGTCGGCGGTATGGTGATACTGATGCAGAAATTCGATGCGCTTGGCTTTCTCGAGCTGGCGCAACGGCATCGCGTCACTCATGCCATGCTGGTCCCCGTCCAGTACCAGCGGATGTTGGCGCTGCCCGAGTTCGATCGCTACGATCTGTCATCGTTCGTCACGAAGTTCATCGCCAGCGCGCCGTCGGCAGTATCGCTGAAGCGCGCCGTGCTCGAGCGCTGGCCGGGACGCTTGATCGAGCTGTACGGCCTCACCGAAGGCGGGCCGGGCACGCTGCTGGACGCCACCGCGTTTCCGGACAAACTGCACGCCGTCGGACGGGCGGGGCTGGCAACCACTTTGAAGGTCCTCGGGCCCGACGATTGCGAGCTGCCCGCCGGTGAAATCGGCGAAGTGGTCGGGCGTTCGCCGCTGATGATGATGAAGGGCTACTACAAGCAGCCCGAGAAGACGCGCGAGATGATCTGGGTCGACGCGGCGGGCGAGGTCTACTATCGTTCGGGCGACTTCGGTCGTATCGACGAGGATGGCTTTCTGGTGCTGCTGGACCGCAAGAAGGACATGATCATCTCGGGCGGCTTCAACGTCTACGCTTCGGACGTCGAAGCCGTCCTGTCGCAGCACCCCGATGTTTCCGAAGTCGCGGTGATCGGTGTTCCCAGCGAAGCCTGGGGCGAGACGCCGCTGGCGCTGGTAGTGCCGCGCGCCGGCTCCGACTGCAGCGAACAGACGCTGCTGGCCTGGGCCAACGAGCGGCTCAGCAAGACGGCGCGGCTGTCCGCGGTAGAGTTTCGCGGGGAACTGCCGCGCAGCACGCTCGGCAAGATCCTCAAGCGCGAACTGCGTGCGCCTTACTGGAACGCGCGCAGCTGATCCGACCGCGACCGCGGCCCACTCGATCCGGATTCGACATCATGGGACCCCTGGAGGGACTGAAGCTCATCGAGCTCGCGCATATCGGGCCCATTCCCCATTGCGCGATGCTGCTGGCCGATCTCGGCGCGACGGTGCTGCGCATCGAGCGCGTCACACCTGCCGGCCTGGGGGTGCAGCGGCCGATCGAAGCGGACATTACGCTGCGCGGACGCAAGTCGATCGCCCTGGACCTGAAAGAGCCACAGGCGGTCGAATGCGTGCTCGAGCTCGTCGAACGCTCCGACGGCTTGATAGAGGGTTTCCGGCCAGGCGTGATGGAACGGTTAGGGCTTGGCCCCGACGTTTGCCTGGCGCGCAATCCGCGGCTGGTCTTCGGGCGCATGACCGGCTGGGGTCAGCAAGGCCCGCTGGCGTCGGCGGCAGGCCATGATCTCAACTACATCGCGCTGAGCGGCGCGCTGGACGCCATTGGCCGCGCGGACCAGCTGCCGTCGCCGCCGCTGAACCTGATCGGCGACTACGGCGGCGGATCGCTGTTCCTGGCACTGGGCATGGTCAGTGCGCTGCTGTGCGCGCAGCGGACCGGAAAGGGGCAGACGGTCGACGCAGCGATCGTCGACGGCACGGCCTCGTTGATGGCGAACATGCATGGCTTGCAGGCAGTCGGCCTGGCAGGCGGCCAGCGAGGGTTCAACCTGATCGATTCCGGCGCCTATTTCTACGACGTCTACGAGTGCCGTGACGGCGGTCTGGTCTCGATCGCACCGATCGAGCCGAAGTTTCTCGCTCAGCTCCTGCAGCGCATCGGCCTCGATCCCGCCGAGCTGCCGCCGCAGTCGGACAAGGCAGCCTGGCCGCGCGGCCGCGAGGTACTGGCGGAACGCTTCCGGTCGCGTACGCGAGCCGAATGGGTCGAGCTGCTGGAAGGTTCCGATGCCTGTTTCGCACCGGTCCTGCGCTTGCACGAGGTGGCGGACCATCCGCATCATCGGGCTCGCGGAACGTACATCGAAGTCGCCGGGGTGACGCAGCCGGCGCCGGCGCCGCGTTTCAGCGGTACGCCGCTGGCCACGCCGACGCCTCCGACGCCGGCTGACCGGACCAGCTGGGACGACGCGCTTGCTCCCTGGTTCTCGGCGACGGACAGCAAAGCGCTTGCGGAACGGGCGCGCGGGCAGCGCCATCGCGATGCCGGAGAGGGCGCCGGCGAGGGCAGCCGTGGCAAAGGCGGTCGCAGCGCAGGCCAGCGCAGCCAAGGCGATCAAGGATCAGCCGACAGGAGTGTATGAACATGAGTCAGACCCAATCCACGATGCGGCAGCTTGCGGCGGACGCGCCGCCGGACGCCGCCGAGGTGCTGGGCACGCTGCTGGCGCAGCGCTTCAGCTGCCGTGCGTTTCGTCCGCAGCCGGTGCCGAATAAAACGGTAGAACACATCCTCAGACAGGCGCAGCGCACGGCCAGCTGGTGCAACAGCCAGGCCTGGCAGGTGGCCGTCACGCGCGGGGAAGGAACTGAGCGGCTGCGGCAAAGGCTGCTCGCGCATGTCGACAGCAAGCCGGCCGACAGCAATGATCTGCCGTTCCCCGAGGCCTACCTGGGCGTGTATCTGCAGCGCCGGCGCGAGAGCGGCTTCCAGCTGTACGACGCACTGGGCATCGGGCGCGGCGACCGCGAGGCTTATGCGCGCCAGGTGCGCGAGAACTTCGCGTTCTTCGGAGCGCCACACGTGGCGGTCATCAGCAGCAACCGTTCGCTGGGCGTGTACGGGGCGATCGACTGCGGTGCGTACGTGAGCAATTTCCTGCTGGCGGCGCGCGCCTGCGGCGTAGCGACACTCCCGCAGGCCGCGCTGGCGCGCCATGGCGGCTTCCTGCGCAAGGAGCTGGGCTTGGCAGAGGATCGCCTCGTGGTATGCGGGATCTCGTTCGGCTACGCCGATGAGGGGCATCCTGCGAACTCGTACCGGACGAGCCGCGCTGGGCTGGACGAAGTGGTGCAGTGGGTCGACTGACGGCTGCTGCGACGGCCGCTTCGCTCGCGTGACGCCTTACTCGCTCGTCACGCCGCGCCGGAACATCTCGACTATCTCCTCGGCGATCCGTGTCGGCGTCTTCCCGCCGGGGCGATACCAGTCCACCGTCGCGCTCAACGCACCGATCAGGGCATGCCGGAACAGCCGTGGATCGACGCTGCTCTTGAGCGGCAGCTCGGCCACCAGCCGGGCGAAAGTGCGCTCGTAGGCGTCGCGCTGCGCGATGAGCCCGGCATGGGTCTCCTTGGGATAGTGCCGCATGAAATCGCGCCGCACCAGCCGCGCGTAATGATCGGCATTGTGGATGCACTGCAGATGTGCGCAGCACACCATGGTGAACTTGTCCCACGGCGGGGCGTCGCCGGCTTTCTGAAGCGCCTTGTCGAAGGCGTCGGTGTAGCGCTGTATGCCGACCTGGTGCGCTTCGAGCAGCAGATCGGCCTTGGTCTTGAAATGGTAGTACACCGAACCGCCCAGCATGCCTGCCGCGGCGGCGATGTCGCGCATGGAGGTGCCGCCATAGCCGTGCTTGGCGAATTCGCGCGCCGCTGCATCGAGAACGGCGTCGCGGCGGTTGTCGATTCGCCTGCCGTAAGGTTGGCGGCCGTTACGCGCCACTCGGGCTTCGGGTTGTGTCATCGAATCTCGCGCAATCGGGTTGATCTTTGAAGGAAGTCCTACGTTGAGCGCGATTATCGCCGTGATGGCAGTTGCCGGTGGAAGTTTCTATTGATTTTAGTTAAATACCAAACAGTTGACTTTCTAATGCCCATGCTCCAGACTGGATCGGCAACGAAATCAACGCCGGCTGATACGGCATGGGAGTTCTCGACAGATGAGCGTGACCGAACGAAAAGTCCGGATCGGCGGTGCCTGCGCATTCCTGGGCGACACCATCGAGGCCACGCCGCAGCTGCTGCAGGTACCGGGAATCAACTACCTCGTTTATGACTTCCTCGCGGAAGCGACGATGGCCGTCCTCGCACAGTCGAAGACGAAGAATCCTGAGCGCGGCGGCTATGCAACGGACTTCGTTCAGTTCGTCGCCGAGTACGGGGCAGAGATCGCAGCCAAGAAGGTCAAGCTGGTGGCGAATGCCGGCGGCATCAACCCGCTGGTCTGCGCGGATGCACTGCGCCGCGTGATCGCTGAGCAGCGGCTCGACCTGAAGGTCGGCGTCGTTACCGGCGACGACGTTCTCGATCCGGCTCGCAAGCTTGATCCGGCGCGCTTCAAGGACATGTACAAGAGCGACCCGATCCCGAGCGAGCTGTCCAGCGCCAATGCGTACTTCGGCGGCGCACCGATAGCGCGCTGCCTCGAGATGGGCGCCGACATCGTCGTCACCGGCCGCTGCGTCGACAGCGCGATGATCCTGGGCATCCTGTTGCACGAGTTCGGTTGGAGCTTGTCGGATTTCGACCGGCTCGCGCAAGGCACGCTGTGCGGGCACCTGCTCGAATGCGGCGCCCAGGTCTGCGGCGGACTGTTCACCGACTGGTTCCTCTGCGGCGACTGGTCGCGCATCGGCTATCCGGTCGCGGAGGTCGAGCAAAGCGGCGAGTTCACGATTTTCAAACCCGAAGGTACTGGCGGCCTGGTGAGCTTTGCGACCGTCGCCGAGCAGATGGTCTACGAGATCGACGATCCGTCGGCATACGTGGTGCCCGACGTGATCTGCGATTTCACGGACGTGGCCATCATCGAAGAGGGGGCCGGCCGGGTTCGCGTACGCGGGGCCCGCGGCATGGCTCCGCCGGACACGTTCAAGGTTTCGGCCGCCTACGGAGACGGTTACCGTTGCGTCGCCATCCATCCGGTGGTCGGCATGGAGGCCGGCCTGAAAGCCCGCAAGCAGGCTGAAGCGCTGGTGCAGCGCGTGCAGCGGCGGCTGATCGACAAGGGGCTGGGAGCGTTCAGAAGCGTGTACATCGAGCTGCTCGGCGCCGAGGTCAGCTACGGCCCTCATGCCCGCAGCGCCGGCAGCCGCGAGATCATCTCGAAGATCGTCGTCGATCATCCATCGCGCGAGGCGCTGCGCTGGTTCGCGCTGGATGCCTTGTCGCCGGTCACGTCGATGGCGCCGGGTAGCACGAGCTGGCACGGCGGCCGGCCGCCGATCAGCCGGGTGATGCGGGTGGCGTCGTTCCTGGTGCCGAAACGCGAGTTTCCCGCGCAGATCGACGTCGAAGGCCGGCGCGATGCGGTCCAGGCCGAACTGTTCGGCGGCACCGTGCCGGGCTCCGGCGGCTATCGCGAGGAAGCATCGGTGCCCGAGGCCGGCGACGAACGCCGGGTCCGCCTGGTCGACCTGGCCTGGGCGCGCAGCGGCGACAAAGGCGATCGTTTCATGATCGGCGTGATCGCCCGCAAGCCCGAGTATCTGCCGTTCATCAAGCGCGCGCTGAGCTTGCCGCGCCTGAAGCAGCATATGGCGCATGTCTTCGATGCTCCCGAGCAGGCCCGAGTCGACCGCTATGACATTCCCGGTATCGGCGCCGTTCAGCTGGTGTTCCAGGATGCTCAGCACGGCGGCCAGCTCGCGTCGCCCCGCCTCGATCCCTTGTCCAAGGGCATGGCACAGCAGCTGCTCGAACTCGAGGTGGCCGTGCCGTACGACTTGCCGGTGGACAGCTACGAGCAGCGTCGCGCGGCCTGCATGAGCTGAAGCGCCGATGGATGCCTACATCCTCGACCACGTCCGCAGCCCTCGCGGCAAGGGCCGTTCGACAGGAGCGCTGCATGCCACCACGCCGGTCGAGCTGGCTCGACAGACGCTGGCGGCGCTGCGCGAGCGGTCGATCGCCGATGCCGCCGCGATCGGCGACGTCGGGCTCGGCGTGGTCATGCCGGTAGGTGAGCAGGGCGCCGACATTGCCCGCAGCGCGCTGCTGTGCGCCGGCTACCCCGAAAGCGTCTGCGGCTTCCAGCTGAACCGTTTCTGCGTCTCGTCGCTGGACGTGCTCAATCTGCTTGCCGCCGCGGTTGACGCCGGTCAGGCGCAGGCAGTGATCGCGGGCGGTATCGAATCCATGTCGCGCGTCGCGATCGGATCGGACGGCGGTGCCTGCTATACCGATCCCGTCGTGGGCCAGCTCTATCCGTACATTCCGAACGGTGTCGGCGCCGATCTGCTGGCGACCCTGGCCGGTATTTCGCGAGAAGATCTCGATGCCTACGCGCTGCTCAGCCAGCGCCGCGCGGCGGCGGCGATCGAGCAGGGCCATTTCGCCGGTTCGGTGGTTCCGATCCGCGATTCGATCGGCCGGATCGTGCTGGCGCAGGACGAGACCGTCCGCCCCGGTACCAAACTCGATGAACTGGCCCAGCTCAAACCGGCCTTCCAGGGTCTGGGTGATGCCGGCTTCGACGCGCTGGTGCAGCGCCGTTATCCGGCGCTCGCTGCGATCGACCACCGCCATACCAGCGGCAACTCGAGCGCGATCGCCGACGGCGCGTCGGCCATGCTGCTCGGCAGTGCTGCCTTTGCCCGCAGCGCCGGCCTGCGTCCGCGCGCTCGTGTGCGTGCCTTCAGTACCGTCGGCTGCGAACCGTATCTGACCTTCGATGGGCCTATTCACGCGACGCGCAAGCTGCTTGCGGCGACCGGGCTGAGCATCGACGACATCGATCTGTTCGAGGTCAACGAGGCATTCGCCGTGGTGGCCGTGCACTACTTGCGCGAACTCGGCGTTTCCGAAGAGCGGGTCAACGTGAACGGCGGCGCCATCGCATTGGGTCATCCGCTGGGCGCGACCGGTGCCATGCTGGCAGGAACGCTGCTCGACGAGCTCGAGCGCCGTCAGCTGCGCCTGGGCGTGGTCACGCTGTGCGCGGGCAGCGGGCAGTCGACCGCGACGCTGATCGAGAGCTTGCTATGAGCTCGGCTGCCGTGAAGCCGGCCGACTTCGAGCCGGGCAACGCGGAGCTGCTCGGCTGGGAGCAGTACGGCGACGTGGCCGTGCTGCGCATGAACGAGCCTGAGCGCCGCATCAATCTGTTCGACGCCGGACTGGTGGATGCACTGACTCGTGCGGTGGCGCGCGTACGCGCCGAGCCTGGCGTCCGCGGAGCGGTACTGATTTCGGCCAAGAGCAGCGGATTTCTGCGCGGCGCCGATTTCGACCGCCTGTTCGAGCAGATGCTGGCCGGGCTTCCGCTCGAGGCGGCAGCGGGCCGCTTCGCGCGCGAGCACGCGCTGATGCGCGCCATCGAGGCCGGCGGCAAGCCGTTTGTCGCCGCCATCAACGGCCATGTGCTGGGCGGCGGACTCGAGCTGTGCCTGTCCTGCCATGGCCGCTTGGTGGCCGACGATCCGTCGATCCGGTTCGGTCTGCCGGAGGTATCGCTCGGGCTGATTCCCGCCTGCGGGGGGACGCAGCGCCTGCCGCGGCTGATCGGCATTCCGGCGGCGCTTTCGATGATCGTCGATGGCCGGAAGCTGGCGCCTCGCGATGCGCTCGCCGCTCGCCTGGTCGATGCCGTGGTGCCGCCCGATGAGCTGCTAGGCAAGGCGATCGAATGGGTCAGGGCGCACGCCGATGCGCAGCAGCCGTGGGATCAGCGCGGCTACCGTGTGCCGGGCGGCGCCGGCGCGCTGGCCCCGCATGCCTCGCAGGCGTTCTACATCGGCATGGCGCGGCTGCGCGCGCGCACGCACGACAACTATCCGGCGCCGGCGGCCGCGCTGCGCGCGGTATATGAGGGCACGCAGCTGCCGCTCGACCGGGGGCTGGCGGTCGAAGCGGAGTGTTTCGCGCAGCTGTTCTGCCACCCGACTGCCGCGCACCTGCTCCGGACCTTCTTCATTCATCGCGGACGCACGCGCAGCCCGGCGCCTGCGCTGGTCGAGCGTATGCGCACTGCCTACGCCGACGAAGGGGCGGCGCTGCTGCGCGACGGCGCTGCGCCGGCGCTGATCGAGAACGTCGCGCGCATGGCCGGCCTGGCGGCCGGCCCGCTGGCCGGTGGCGGCCGCGGCATCGATGCCGAAGCGCGGACCGTTGCCGACGCCGATCCGCATGCCGCTATCGATGCCTATCCGCGCACCATCCAGCGTCGGCTGATGTTCATCCAGATACTGGCCGCCCTGAGCTGTGTCGAAGACGGCACGGTCGCTTCTGCCGCCGATGCTGACCTCGCGTCGGTGCTGGAAGGGGGCTTTCCCGCCTGGACCGGAGGGGTGGCTTCATATGTCGACGACATCGGCGGCGCGAGCTTCGTCGCCGACTGCGACCGGCTAGCCGATGCTTTCGGCGAACGCTTCCGTCCTTCGACATGGTTGAGGCGGCAGCTCGCCGACAGGGCACGATTGACCGTGCGCTCGTCGCCGAGCGCAAGCCTTTCTCCGGTGGCCGGAGAGCTTCGAGGAGCGGCATCATGAGCATGCCGCGCATGCACTTCGAGGCCGAGCATCACGAGTTCCGCGACAGCGTGCGCCGCTATGCTCAGAACGAGCTGGGGCCGCAGGTCGAGCGCTGGCGAAAGCAGGGTTTCGTCGATCGCGAGGCGTTCCTCGGTTTCGGTGCGCAAGGCTACCTGCTGATGTGGGCCGACGAGCAGCTCGGCGGCCTGGGTCTGGCCGACATGCGCTACGAGCAGATCCTGCAGGAGGAGACGGTGCGCTTCAGCGACCCGTGCTTCTATCACAACCTGCACTCGATGATCATCGCACCGTACATCGCGCGGCTCGGCTCGCAGGCGCAGCGTGAGCGTTATCTTCCGCGTGCTGCCTCGGGTGAATGCATCCTTGCGATCGCGATGACGGAACCCGATGCCGGCAGTGATCTGGCGGCGATCCGGACCCGTGCCGAGCTGCGCAGCGGCCACTGGGTGCTGAACGGCGCCAAGACCTATATCTCGAACGGCACGATCGCGGACGCCATCGTCGTGGCGGCACGTACCGGGGATGGGCCGCGCGAATTGAGCTTGTTCGTGGTGGAGGCCGACGACCCCGGGTTTTCGCGTGGTCGGCGCTTGGCCAAGCTCGGCTTGCACGGGCAGGACACTGCCGAGCTGTTCTTCCGGGAAGCGCAGCTGCCGGGGGACCGCTTGCTGGGCGAAGCCGGCGCGGGCTTCCGCTACCTGACGAGCTTCCTGCCGGTCGAACGGCTGCAAGTCGCGATCGGCTCGATGGCGCATGCTCAGACGGCGTTCGACCTGACACTCGACTACGTTGCGCAGCGCCGTGCGTTCGGCCAATCGCTGGGCCAGCTGCAGAGCGTGCGCTTCAGCCTCGCGCAGTTGCGAGCCGAGCTCGACATGGCCCAGTGCTTCGTCGACCAGTGCGTAGTTCTGGCCAACCGCGGAGCGCTCGACACCGTGGTCGCCAGCCAGGCCAAGCTGCTGGCGACGGAACTGGAGGGGCGGACCATCGACGCCTGCCTGCAGCTGCACGGCGGCGCGGGCTACATGGACGAGTACCGGATCAGCCGCATGTACGCCGATGCGCGTGTCTCGCGGATCTTCGCGGGCGCCAACGAGATCATGAAAGAGATCATCGGCCGCTCGCTGGAGCTTGGCGCGCAGCGTTCGCCACGTTCCTGAAACCGACCGATCAACGCACAACGACAGGAGACCAGAATGAACAAGTACGCTTACTCCCGCCTCGCTCGGCGCCGCCTGCTGGGCGGCCTGACCGGCGCGACCGCGCTGGGCGTTTTTGGGGCCGCGCCGCTTGCGCGCGCCGAGACGTATCCGGCGCGATCGGCGAAGATCCTGGTCGGCTTCCCGGCCGGCGGTCCCGCCGATCTGGTCACTCGACTGATCGCGCAAGGTTTGTCGGCCGAGCTGAGCCAGCCGTTCGTGGTCGAGAATCGCCCGGGCGCCACCGGCACGATCGCATCGGCGGCGGTCGCCAAGTCCAGGCCCGACGGCTACAACCTGGTCGTGGTCGGGCCGTCGCATACGTATGCGCCGGCGCTGATCCAATCGATGCCGTACGAAACTTCCAAGGAGTTCGCCGCGGTGGCCGGACTTGTGTCCAGCCCGCTGATGCTGGTCGTGCGCGCCGAGTCGCCGTTCAAGACGCTGGCGGATTTCCTGACGAAGGCACGGCAGGGCGGGCAGGGCGTGAGCTACGGCAGCGGCGGTACGCTGTCGCTGCCGCATCTTGCCGGCGAGCTGTTCCAGCGGCAGGTCGGCGTCAAGCTGCTGCACGTTCCGTACAAGGGTTCGGCACCGCTGCGGACCGATCTGCTCGGCGGCCAGGTCGACAGCGCCATGGACGTCGCCACCACGTCGATTCCGCTGGTCACCAGCGGTCGCCTGCGGGTGCTCGGCGTGGCATCGGCGCAGCGGCTGCCGCAGATGCCGAACGCTCCGACGTTCGCGGAGCAGGGGATTCCGTTCGAAGTGCTCGCCTGGTACGGCATGCTCGCTCCCGCCGGAACGCCGGCGCCGATCGTCGATACGTTGAATGCCGGCATCGGCCGCATCCTGAAGCAGCGCGATTTCGTTCGCCAGATCGACGAAGCAGGGTTCCAGTCGCTGCCCGGTACGCCTGTCTCGTTCCAGGCCTTCATGGACGCCGAAACGAAGCGCTGGACGACGGCCATCAGCTCGATGGGCTTCAAGCCGCAGTGAGGCCTTGGACGCGGTGGGGCCTCAGCGAGGCCCTGCCACGGCGCCGCGCTGACGGCGCCCTTGCTGAAGGACGCGGCGCGCCGTCGCCTGGAACGCGGCCGCGGCCGGCGACAGCGGCTGGCCGCTGCGGCTCAGCAGGCCGATCTGGCGGCGGACGCTCGGGCGGCGCACCGGCCGTACCACCAGCCCGTCGAGCTGCAGGCTGGCCAGCGCCAGGCTCGGCAGCAGCGAATAGCCGAAGCGCGCGCGAGTCAATCCTAGCGCGGCATTGATCGAGGCGATCGAGTAGCGCGGTTCGATGTAGACGCCGACCGATGCGGCGGCCCGCTCGGCATAGTGGCGCACGCTCCATTGCGTGGTCATCGACGAGATGTAGTCGTGCCGCGTCAGCGCCTGCCAGTCGATCGTCTTCAGCTGGGCCAGCGGATGGTCTTCATGCACGATGACCACCAGATGGTCGCGCAGCAGCGGCTCGAACGTCACGTCGGCGCGCTTGGCCAGCAGCGGGCCCAGGCCGATCTCGGCCTCACCGCTGCTGATTCGCTCGGTGAACGCCGCCGCGTGGTCCTCCTGGATGACGATCGCCACGCCGGGCAGCACCGTCCGCACGGCGGTCAGCACCTCCGGCAGCAGGCTGCCGGCCACCGACGGCACCACCGCCAGATGCAGCGTGCCCGTGCGCCCTTCGCGCAGCGCCTCGGCCTGCTGGCAGGCTTCCTCGACCTGCTTCAGTGCCCGTTCGACGCTGGGCAGCATTGCTCGCCCGGCGACGGTGAGCTCGATCTTGCGTGTCGTTCTGACGAACAGCTGCAATCCGAACGTCTCCTCGAGGCTGCGCATCAGCACCGAGAAGCCCGGCTGCGTGATGCCCAGTCGGTCTGCCGCCGACGAGAACGACGAGGCATGAGCGGCCAGGACGAAGGCCTTCAACTGGCGGAGTGAGACATTCATAATCTGAAATTATGATTGATTACTGATAATTAATTTTGAACCAATTACGCGCTTCGGCATAATCGGCGCCGACCCATACCCTCGACCCCTAAGCATCGGCAGACCTCAGCGTGAACGGCGAACGCCCTCGAATTCGAACTGCATCCGCGGCCCAGGTCCGCGCCTGGCTCGGCGACGGCGCGGAGATCGCATTGCTGGATGCGCGCGAAGAGGGCGTGTTCGAGCGAGGCCACCCGTTCTTCTCGGTGTCGGCACCGTTCAGCCACCTGGAGCAGCGGCTCGATGCGCTGGTGCCGCGCCGGGCGACTCGCGTCGTGCTGTTCGACGATCGCGGCGACGGACTGGCTGCGCGCGCGGCCGACCGCCTGCTGTGCTGGGGCTATACCGACGTCAGCGTGCTCGACGGCGGGCTGGATGCCTGGCGCGCCGCCGGCTTCGACGTCTTCTCGGGGGTCTATGTGCCGAGCAAGGCGTTCGGCGAGTTCGTCGAGCATTGGTATGGCACGCCATCGATCGATGCCGCCCAGCTGCGGCAGTGGATCGATGCCGGCAAGGACATGGTCATTCTCGACAGCCGGCCGTACGAGGAGTTTCATCAGTATGCGCTGCCGGGAGGCATAGACTGCCCCGGCGCGGAGCTCGTCCACCGTGCGTTCGACGCCGCGCCCGACCCGCGCACGACGATCGTCGTCAACTGCGCCGGCCGCACCCGCGGCATCATAGGTGCGCAATCCTTGATCAATGCCGGCGTGCCGAATCCGGTCGTCGTCTTCGAGAACGGTACGGCGGGCTGGCATCTGAGCGGGGAGCGGATGGCCAGCGGCAGCACCGCCTTTGCCGCACCGCCGACACCGCAGGGGCTGCGGCGGGCGATCGAAGCCTCACGCCGCGTCGCCGAACGCTTCGGTGTGCACGAGATCGATGCGGCCGGCTATGAACGCTTGCGCGTGCAGTCCGAGTCCGAGGGCCGCACGCTCTATCTGTTCGACGTGCGGCTGCCGGCCGAGTATCACGGCGGCCACCTCCGCGGCGCCCGCAGCGCCCCGGGCGGGCAGCTGGTGCAGTCCACCGATCACTACGTAGGAACCCGCGGCGCGCGGATCGTGCTTTGCGACGACAATGGCGTTCGTGCGCGGATGACCGCCTCATGGCTGCTGCAGCTCGGCTGGAGCGAGGTGTTCGTGCTGAGCGGGGGGCTGCATGCGTTCGGCCCGTCCCTGCAGACGGGGCCCGAGCCAGTCCGCATCCTGGGCGAAGAAGATCGAACGGACATTGCCGAAGTGTCGGTGCTGGAACTGGCGCGGCAGCTCGAGGCCGGCGAGGCCGTCGTGATGGATCTCGCCAGCAGCCTTCGATATCGCGCTGCGCACATCCCGGGAGCGTGGTTCGCGGTGCGTTCGCGGCTCGTCGACGGTGTCGGCAAACTGCCGAGGCGGCAGCGGCTGGTGCTGACCTCCGAGGACGGGGCATTCGCGCGCATCGCCGCGGCCGATGTCGCCGAGGCTGCTTCCGCACCGGTAGCGACGCTGCGCGGCGGGACCGAAGCCTGGCGCGCGGCAGGCCTGCCGCTGTCGTCGGGCTTCGAGTGCATGGCGGCCGAGCCGGACGACGTCTGGTACAGCCCGTATGACCACGATGATCGCATCCAGGCGATGAAGTCGTATCTGGTGTGGGAAGTGGACCTGGTTCGGCAGATCGAGCGCATGGGCGCGATGCCGTTCGTGCGTGCGGATTGAGCGGCATGAAGAACCGGAACAAATCGAGGAGAAGCGAAGTATGAGCATCAACCGGTCGCGCCGCCGCATCGGCTCGTTCGCCATGGCGCTGTGCGCGGCTCCGCTCGCCGGCAAGGCGGCCGCGCAGGCCGCGTTTCCGAACCGTCCGATCCGCATGATGGTCGGCTACTCGGCCGGCGGCGGCGCCGACGCCCTGGGACGCAGCTTCGCGGCCAAGTTCAGCCACGTACTGCAGCAGTCGGTCGTCGTCGAGAATCGCGCCGGGGCGGGCGGCACGCTGGCGGCGACCGCGCTCGCCGGCGCGCAGCCGGACGGCCATACGCTGTACTGGGCCGACTCCGCCATTCTGGTCGCCCCGGCCGTCTACGACAAGGTCGCGTACGATCCGCTCGCGTTCGCGCCGGTCAGCGCCATCTGCAGTCTGCTGTATTCGATCGTGGTGCACCCGTCGTTTCCGGCGCGCACGGTCAAGGAATTGATAGCCGTGCTGAAGGCTGACCCGGACCGCTACAGCTATGCGTCTCCGGGCGTGGGCAACATCGCGCATCTGGGCGCCGAGCTGTTCAAGAAGGCCGCGGGCGTGAAGATGGTCCACGTTCCGTACAAGGGCGGTACACCGGCGCTGACCGATCTGGTGAGCGGACAGGTGCCGATCTGCTTCGTCAGCCTGCCGCCGGTGCTGCCGCTGGCCAAGGCCGGCCGTTTGCGGCTGCTGGCCGTGACCAGCGAGAAGCGCTCGCCGGTGGTTCCCGACGTGCCGGCGATCGCCGAGACCTTCCCCGGCTTCAATGCGGTGACCAGCGGCTTCCTGCTGGCGCCGCCCGGGACGCCGGCCGACGTGGTCGGGACGCTGAACAAGGCTGCCCGAGCGGCGATGGCGATGCCCGATCTGCAGGCCGACTACATCCAGAAGGGCGCACTGGTCGCCACCGGCACGCCCGACGAGCTGGCGGCGCAGATCCGGCATGAGCTCGGCGTATGGGGCAGCACGGCGCGCGAGGCGGGGGCGCGCGCGGAGTAAGTCCGGCTTGATCACGCGTGGCCGGCGCGCAAGCGAGGACGACCAGCCGCTGGGACCGCCGGCCCGCCAGGGCGGGCTGCCCGCAAGGACGGCCCGCATCGGGTATCGTCCGTCCTGACCGATGGCCGGCTTGGCGCCATCGGCGACAGGAACGGACCCCATGCAACAGGCATCCTCTTTCGACTTCGACCTGATCACCATCGGCGGCGGTTCGGGCGGCGTGCGCGCCAGCCGGCTGGCGGCCTCGCACGGCTTCAAAGCGGCCGTCATCGAGCAGGACCGCTTCGGCGGAACCTGCGTCAACGTCGGATGCATACCCAAGAAGCTGCTGTCGTATGCCGCCGCCTGGTCCGGCGACTTCGACCTTGCCGCCGACTATGGATGGCACCTCGATGAACCGCGCTTCGACTGGCGCCGGCTGATCGACGCGGTCGATCGGGAAGTGCTGCGCTTGAACGGCGTCTATGAACGGCTGCTGCGCGAGGCCGGCGTCAGCTGCGTGCGCGGCCGCGCGCGGCTCGTCGACGGCCATACCGTCGCGGTCGACGGCCGGCACTACACCGCCCGCACGATTCTGGTGGCGACCGGCGCGGTGCCGCTGCGCCCGCCGATCCCGGGGGCCGGGCTGGGGCTGGTGTCGGATGATCTGTTCGCGCTCGAACGGCTGCCGGCGACTGCGCTGGTGGTCGGCGGCGGCTATATCGCGCTCGAGTTCGCGTCGATCCTGAACGGTCTGGGTGTGGAGACGACGCTGGCCTACCGCGGGGAACGACTGCTGCGCGGCTTCGATGCCGATCTCGGCACGCGCGTTGCCGAAGAGATGCAGAACAAGGGTGTGCGCATCCTGCTGAAGACCGATGTCGTCGAACTGTCGAAAGCGGACGGCGAAACGTCCGTCGCGGCCAGGCTGAACGACGGACAGCGGCATGAGTTCGGCAGCGTGCTGTTCGCGACCGGACGCCGGCCGAACACGGATTCGCTGGGCTTGCGCGAAGCCGGCGTGGTGCTGGGCGCGAACGGCCAGATCGTCGTCGATGCGTTTTCGCGCAGCAGCTGCGCGTCCATCCATGCGATCGGCGATGTCACCGACCGGATGAATCTCACGCCTGTGGCTACCGCGGAGGCCGGCTGCTTCGTCAATACGGTGTTCCTGAACAGGCCGACACCGATGAACTACGACAATGTCGCCACCGCCGTCTTCTCGCTGCCCAACGTCGCGACCGTAGGAATGTCCGAGCAGCAGGCGCTGGCCTCGCAGCAGGCCATCGACGTCTACGTCAGCGCATTCCGTTCACTGAAGTACGTCGTGACCCAGCGCAGCGACAAGGTGTTCATGAAGCTGATCGTCGATAGGCAGTCGCGCAGGGTGCTTGGCGCGCACATGGTCGGCCCGGACGCCGGCGAGATCATCCAGGGGTTCGCGGCTGCGATGAAGGCCGGCATCACGAAGGAACAGCTCGACTCGACGGTGGGCATCCATCCGACGGTGGCCGAGGAGTTCGTCACGATGCGCACGAAGCGCTGACCAGCGCCTCGGCCAGCCGCTGCGGCTGGCTGAGCATGAGCTCGTGACCCGCCTCCAGCGCGACGACCTGCCAGCCCGGATCGTTCCGCAGACGCTGCTTCGCCGCCTCCAGGCCGGGCATCGCGGGTGCGCGGCAGTCTATATAGATCTTCGGCAGTCCGTTGCCGAATGGCCCTTGCAGATCGAGCGGCGTGGTGTACGTGGCGAGCGGTTGCGGCGTCAGGCGCGAGCGCACCCATGCGACGTCGGCATCGGAGTCGAGGCCCAGCCGCGCCGCATCCGGCGGCGGAATGCCGCCCGCTGCGGCATATGCACGCGCCAGCCGCTCGGCGACCTCCTGCGGCGGATGCGCATCGCACCAGCGCTGTCCCGGTTCGATGATCACCGCATCGACGAAGACGAGCTTGGCGATGCGCGCCGGCACCCGGTCGGCGACGCCGGCGATCACCAGCCCGGCATAGCTGTGGCCCACCAGCGTGACATCACGCAGATCGGCCGCTTCGATCAGCTCGACGACTTCGTCGATGTGCGTCGCCAGGCTGACGTCGGCCGATGACTCGGAGACCCGTTCGGCGAGGCCCCTCAAGGTCGGTGCCAGGACTTGCGCTCCCCGCGCTTGCAGCAGCGGAGCGAGCCGCTGCCAGCACCACGAGCCGTGCCAGGCGCCGTGCACGAGAACGAAGACCATCCGGCGCGCCCGCTCGCGGCGATTCGGCCGTTCAGTTGGCAGCGATGCTGACCGTTCTGGCCAGCGCACGGTACTTGTCGAGGTCGCTCGCCAGCTGGCGTGCCGAGTCCGCCGGGCTGCTGGCCTCGATGTTGGCGCCGGTCGACGCGAGCGTCTCGCGCAGCTTGGGATCGCCCAGTGCCGTCTCGATGGCGCGATGCAGGCTGTTGACGATCTCCGGCGGAGTTCCGGCGGGCGCGAACAGGCCCCACCAGGCAGCGCCGTCGACCTGCCCGAAGCCCAGCTCCGTCAGCGTGGGCACTTCAGGCAGCGCCGGCGAGCGGGTGGGAGAGCCGATCGCGAGCACCCGCAGCTTGTGCGACTTGGCGAAGGGCAGCGACGACTGGATGGAGTCGAAGAAGCTGTCGACCTGGCCGGAGACCACGTCCGTCATCGCCGGCGCGCTGCCCTTGTACGGCACGTGCAGCAGCTTGACCTTGGCCACGCTGGAGAAGTGCTCCGTCAGCAGATGGCCGAAGCTGCCGTTGCCGGCCGATGCGTACGAGACCTTGCCGGGGTTGGCCCGGGCGCGCTCCAGGAATGCCTGCAGGTTCTGCGTGCTGCTGCCCACCGGTACGGACAGCAGGAAGGGCGAGCGGAAGAAGATCGATACGGGCGCAAAGTCCTTGACCGGGTCATACGGTATGGCGGGGTTGACGACGACGTTCGTGACGAAGTTGCTGATCGTGCCGAACACCAGCGTGTAGCCGTCCGCCTTTGCCGCTGAAACGGCCTGCATCCCGATCGCTCCGGTCGCGCCCGGCCGGTTGTCGACGACGAAGGGCTTGCCCAGCAGCTCGCCCAGCCTCGTTGCCATCGGCCGTACGATGAAGTCGGATGCGCCGCCGGCACTGGCCGGAACGACGATTCGCACCGGCTTGGCCGGATAAGGTCCGTCGTCGGCCCGGGCCGCGCCGGATGCCAGCGAACAGACGACCGCGAGGCTGGCGATGCCTATGGCTGCGAAGCGTGCGTAGTTGCGAGTTCTCATGATGTCTCCTCCCGTCCAGGGTCAGCGGGCGCCGGTCAACCGACGGCCTGCACAGGCTTCAGATGGCCTGCTTCGTCCAGTTCATAGCCGCGCTCGCGCGCACGCCGCACGACGTCCGGCGACCACGTGAGCCGGCCGGGGTCCGCGCCGCCCAGTACCGTGTAGAGGCATGCGGTGGTATCTCCGATATTGCGGAAGCCGCGCATGACGCCGGGCGGCACCGCGATGACGTCCCATTGGTTCAGCGTGATCGAATGCTCCCCCTGGTCGCCCCACATGATCAACCAGGTGCCGTCCAGCGCCAGGAAGACCTCGTCGGTCAGATGCGAATGCAGCGCGGCACCGTGGCCCGGCTGGCAGCGCGCCATGCCGATATTGAAGTGCACCGGGTTGTCGATGGCCGGTGCGATCTCCAGCGAGGCGCGGTCCTTCACGCCATTGCCCAGCACGCGGAAGATCTCGCGTTCACATTCGGGAAAGGCGAAGTCCAGGAAGATGCCCGGCTGCGCGCGCAGCTTGTCGAAGCGGCTGACGCGTTTCTCCATCTGTTCGGGCGATATGTCGATGCTCATCGGCAGACCTCTCGTGGCGGTATTCGGATGTCTCGTCAAGGAGACCGGGCATGATGGTAGGAACGACTCATTCATGATTCAATTGAATTGTTTGAATGGAACGTATTCATGCCATGGATTTGAAGAAGGCCGACCTCAATCTGCTGGTCATCCTGGATGCTCTGCTGGCTACGCGCAGCGTCAGCAGGACGGCCGAGCTGCTGTTCATGAGCCAGCCGGCGGTCAGCCATGCGCTCGCGCGGCTGCGCCTGCTGTTCGGCGACCCGATCCTGGTGAAGAACGGGCGCGGCATGACGCCAAGTGCCCGCGCGCAGCGCCTGCACCCGGCGCTCAAGAGCGTACTGGCGCAGACGCGGGCGCTGCTGGGCAGCCAGTCGTCGTTCGTCGCCGCCGATTGCGCCGAGAGCTTCACGCTGGGGGTCACCGACTACGTGGACACGCTGCTGCTGCCGGCTATCCTCGTCGCGGTCCGCCGCGGCGCTCCGCGCGCCCGCGTGCTGGTGCGGCACATGAGCCTGGGCGCGGCGGCCGAGCACCTGAGCGCGGGGCAGATCGACGTTGCCATCGCCTTCGATCTGCCTGCCTTCGAACGTCTGGAACGCGTCAGTCTCTACAAGGAGAACTACCTGTGCGTAGTGCCCAAGGGGCATAGGGGGTTCAGCGGCAGGGGCGGCCTTGATCGCTACCTGCAGGCTTCCCACCTGCAGGTCTCGCCCAGCGAGAACTTCTCCAGCCTGCTCGACATGCGGCTGGAAGCGCTGGATATCCGTCGCAATATCTTCGTCTCGCTGCCGCGCTACTCGGCCGCGGCAAGGATGATCGCGGAGACCGGTCTGGTCGGCACGCTGCCGGCGCGGCTGGCGCGCTACTTCGCGAAGATCTATCCGGTGTCGGTCTGTGCCGTGCCGGTCGAGCTGCCGAGCGTGGAGCTGTGCCTGTTCTGGAGCGAGCGAACGGCGAGCGACGCTGCGCATGCGTGGCTGCGAGGGGTGATGGTGAACGCCGTTCGCTGACGGCAAAAGGGGGGCTTACGAAAATCAAAAGCTCGCGCGAAACGGGGCCGCTAGACTGGCCGGCATCCAGTCAACTCCTGCTCCGGACCTTCCTCCATGAAGTTTGCGACGCGACGACATGCATATCGCCGCTTCGATGCATCCGAGCGCGCCCATCGTTCCGTCGGCGCTGGCCCTTGCCGAGCATATGGGAGCAGACGGCTCGGACACGCTGCGGGCGATCGCCGTCGGAATCGAAACGGCGCTGCGGCTGGGGGAGGCGGTGAACCCCGCGCACTATGAGCGCGGCTGGCATGCTACCGCCACGCTGGGG
This sequence comes from Burkholderiaceae bacterium, assembly GCA_050187175.1. Taxonomy (GTDB): domain Bacteria; phylum Pseudomonadota; class Gammaproteobacteria; order Burkholderiales; family Burkholderiaceae_E; genus Zeimonas. Next base: position 34,306 of record JBFWXS010000031.1, on the reverse strand, counting down.
CGCTTCGGCGCGGCCGCCGCGGCCGGCCTGCTGCTCGGGCTGACGCGCGAGCAGATGACGGCGGCTCTCGGGCTCGCGGGGACGCAGGCAGCCGGTCTGAAGGAAGTGTTCGGCAGCATGGCCAAGCCGCTGCATGCGGGACAGGCCGCTCGCGACGGTGTCATGGCCGCGCTGCTGGCGGCGCGCGGCTATTCGAGTGCCGCGACCATCCTCGAAGGTCCGCGCGGCTTCGCCGCGGTCATGGCCGCCGGGCAGGCCGACTGGGGGCCTTTGCTCGACGACTGGGGCGCGCGCTGGTCGGCCCGCAAGATCCTGTACAAGCTGCACGCTTCGTCGTTCTGTACGCAGGCGCTCATCGAAGGCGTCATCGGGCTGCGGACCCGGCACCGGCTGTCGGCCGGCAATGTCCACGCGATCCGCGCCGAGGTCAGCCGCATGTCGCTGGAGAATGCCCGTATCGGAGAGCCCGCGACCGGCATGGAGGGCAAGTTCAGCCTGCCGCACGCGGCGGCGCAGGCGCTGTGCCATGGCCAGGCAACCGAAGCGGATTTCACTGATGCGCGCGTCGCCGAACCGGCGCTGCGCGAGCTTCGGAGGCGCACGACCATCCGCCTCGGCCCGGAGCTGGGCTGGGCGCAGGCGAGGGTATCGATCGATACCGTCGATGGGCGAACCGTAACCGACGAGGTCGACCTGCACCGCCGGACGGCCGAGGCCCACGACAAATGGCGCGTGGTGCGGGCGAAGTTCGACCGCCTGGCAGCACCCGTGCTCGGCGAAGCGGCCAGCGAGGTGCTGGCGGCCTGCGTAGCCGGGCTGGATCGCGTCCGCGACATCCGGGAGCTGTCGAAGCTGGTCTAAACTCGGCGCTGCGGCACGTCCCGCTGCGCAGACCCGACTGAACCCGAGCGATGAACTTCGAGATGGTGGATTTCCGCCTCATGGTGCGGATTGCGGAGCAGAACAGCCTGACCCGCGGCGCCGAGGCGGCCCATCTGTCGCTGCCGGCCGCGAGCCTGCGCATCAAGGCGCTGGAGGAGGCGATCGGCACCAAGCTGCTGCATCGCACGCACAAAGGCGTGACCTTGACGCCGTCGGGCCAGGCCTTCGTCCAGCATGCGCGCCAGGTGCTCGGCCAGGTCGAGCATCTGCGCGGCGACCTGCAGGAATACGCGAGAGGGGTCAAGGGCCACCTGCGTGTGTTCGCCAAGACGACCGCGCTCAGCGAGTTCCTGCCGCCGGTGCTGCGCGCGTATCTGCTGGAGCATCCTGACGTCAACATCGACCTGCGCGAGCGCACCAGCCACGACATCGTGCGCGCGGTTTCGGACGGGCAGACCGACATCGGCATCATCGGCAAGACCGTGCGCACCGAGCGGCTGGAGGTCATCCCTTACCGAAGCGACCGGACTGTGCTCGTGGTGCCGGCCAATCACGCCTTCGCGCAGCTCGAGGAGGTCGCCTTCGTCGATACGCTGGCCTTCGATCATGTCGGCTTGCACGAAGCCAGCGCGATCCACGCCTATCTGCGGCAGATCTGCGAGCAGCTGCATCACCGCTGGAAGCTGCGGATACAGGTGAGCAACTTCGAGTCCGTCTGCCGCATGGTCGAGGCGGGCGTGGGGGTCGGCATCCTGCCGGAGTCGGCAGCGAGGCGCCACAGCCGGACGATGCAGATCTCGATCGTGCCGCTGACCGACGAATGGGCGCTGCGAGCGCTGCAGATCTGCACGCGCAGCGTGGCCGCGCTGCCCGCGTTCGCACGCGACCTCGTCGATCTTCTCGCGGCCGACGCCGCCGGCTCGGAACGCGCGCCGTGACCGGCCTGCTGCGCGATCGCCTCGGGCCGGTCGCCACCATCGCGCTGGCGCAGCTGTTCGGCACTTCGCTGTGGTTCAGCGCGAACGGCGCGGCCGACGATCTGTTGCGCGCCTGGCAGCTGAGTCCGGTCGACATCGGGCTGCTGACGAGCATGGTGCAGGCCGGCTTCATCCTCGGAACGCTGTGGATCTCGCTGAGCGGCGTGGCGGACCGGTACCGGCCCAGCGCGGTATTCGTCTGCAGCGCCATTGCCGGGGCGGCGGCGAACGCCTGCTTCGCGCTGCTGGCGCAGGGTCTGTGGGCGGCCTGCGTGTTCCGCTTCATCGTCGGCCTGTCGCTTGCCGGCATCTATCCGATCGGCATGAAGCTGATGGTCGGCTGGGCACCGCAGCGCGCGGGCGCGGCGCTGTCGATGCTGGTCGCCATGCTGACCGTCGGCACCGCTTTGCCGCACGCGCTCAGGGAAGCGGGTGCAGGGCTGCCGTGGCAGCTGATCATCGTATCGTCGTCGTTGCTGGCACTGCTTGGCGCGGCGATGATTCACCGGCTCGGCGACGGCCCGCAGCGTGCCGTGCCAGCAGCAAAGGCGGGCCCGGCAGCAGCGGTGGCGCCGGCAGCAGGGATGAGGCAGGCAGCATCGGCCGCCGCCGCCGCGCCGCCTGGCGCCGTTTCCGTTTCCGAGAGTCCGCGGCAGCGACTGTTCGCCGGCTTCCGGGATCGGCGCGTGCAGGCCGCCGCGGTCGGATACTTCGGCCACATGTGGGAGCTTTATGCGTTCTGGACGCTGGTGCCGCTGCTCGTCGCGCAGTTCGGCGTCGCTTCATCGCAGACGCTCATCGGCGTTTCCGGTTTTTCGTTTTGCGTCATCGCGATCGGCGCCGTGGGTGCCGTGATCGGCGGCCGCCTGTCGCGGCGCATAGGCAGCGCGAAGGTAGCGATCGGCTTCCTGGTGGCATCCGGCTTGTGCCTGGTGCTCGTCGCCATGGGCTGGCGAGAGCTGCCGATCGCCGCGCTCGCCGTGCTGCTGCTGCTGTGGGGCGCCACTGTCGTCGCCGACTCGCCGCATTTCTCGGCACTGACCGCGCAATCGTGCCCGCCGGATCGCGTCGGCAGCACCTTGGCGATCCAGAACTCGATCGGCTTCCTGATCACCGTCGTGTCGATCTCGATGAGCACTGCGCTGTTCGAGCGGATCGGCGCCGATGCGGTATGGCTGCTGCTGCCCGGGCCGGTGTTCGGCGTGATCGGCTTCGCGCTGCTGCACCGGCGGGAGCGTCGAGCCGGCGTGGAGTAGGCCAGCCGCGGCTCAGTCGGCCGTGATTTTGGCGGCCTTCACGACTACCGCCCAGTGCGCACCCTCGTCCTGGACCGTCTTCGCCAGCGCGTCCGGAGCCTGATAGTCGATCTCGGCGCCCGCACGCTTGCCGCGCGCCACCAGGTCGGGCTGCTTCAGGCCGGCTTCGAGCGCCTGCGACAGCTTGCGGATCTCGGCGGCCGGCGTGCCCGCGGGCGCGAACACCGACACCCACGGATTGAGCTGGAACGCGGGGAATCCCTGTTCGACCGAGGTCGGCACATCGGGCAGCAGCGCATGCCGCTCGGAGCCCGCGATCGCCAGCGCGCGCAGGCGGCCCTGCTGGATGTGGCCAAGCACGGCGGGCGGGGCGGTCACGAAGAACTGCACCCGGCCCGCGATCAGGTCCTGCATGGCCGGCCCCGATCCCTTGTACGGCACGTGGACCATCTCGATGCCGGTGGCCTGCTTCAGCAGTTCGCTGCCCAGATGCGAGACCGAGCCGCTTCCCTGCGACGCGAAGCTGATCGCGCCGGGGTTCTTCTTCGCGTATTCGACGAATTCCTTCAGATTATTGACCGGCAGCGAGGTCGGCACGACGACGACCGACGGCGTGGTCGCCACCCGGCCCACCGGCGTGAACGACTCCGGCTTCCATGACAGCTTGCTGAAGATCAGCGGGTTGACGACGTGATAGAGCGAGTACGAGGCCAGCAACGTGTAGCCGTCGGGCTTGGCCTGCGCCACGTGCGCGTAGCCGATGTTCGCGCTCGCGCCGGGCCGGTTCTCGACCACCACCGACTGGTTCAGCGAATTCGACAGGGCTTCGGCGGCGAGCCGTCCGGCCAGATCGACAATGCCGCCGGGCGAGACCGGGACCACGATGCTGATGGGGCGGCTGGGAAACGACTGGGCGTTCGCGACCGAGACGGCCAGCGGGCAGAGCAGGGACAGCAGGGAGAACAGCAGTTTGTTGACCATGGATATCCTCGATCGCGGTAGACAGGGCAGCGACAAGGATAACCGGGAACGGCATACGGATCGCGGCGCGGGCGGGCTACTCCTCCTCGATCGCCGATTCCCTGAACATGCGCCGCGCGCTGGACGCCATCGAGGCCATGACGTTGCGGGCCGCGCTGCTCATATAGCTATCGCTGCGCGCCAGCATGCCGACGACGCGCTCGGAGTGCCAGTCGCGCGGTCGCGGAATTTCGCGAAACCCGCTTTCCTGCATGGTCCATGCGAGCGTGCGCGGCACGAGCAGCAGCGCCGCCGTGGCGGCGGCGATCTCGTACGAGAACGGATAGCCGCGAAGGCTCACCAGCCGGTTCGGCGTAGCCAGCCCGCGGACGCGGAACTGGTGATCGAACCATTGCCGCGTGATGGTGCCGACGTTGGTGACTATCCAGCGCTCCTGGGCCAGGCGGCGCCAGCTGACTTTCTGGGCATCGACGAGCGGATGCGAGCGCTGCGCGATCGGAATCAGCGGGTCGTGGAACAGCGGCGTCCATTCCAGCCGCTGGGCCTTCATCGGCCGGACACCGGTGATGGCGAAGTCGGCGTCGCCGGTCACGACGGCTTCTGCCAGCGAATCGGACATACCGCCGAGCAGCTCGATCGAAATGTCTCCCGAGGCGATCAGCGAACTGCAGACGGTCGAGACGAGCGCGTGCGGAATGCCCATGCCGACGCCGATGCGGACGGTTCCGACGTGCCCCTGGCGCAGATCACGCAGCGCGGCCATCGCGTCGCGGACGTCGAGTACCGCGTTGCGCAGGTACGCAACGGCGGCTTCGCCGGCCGGCGTGAGCTGGATGCCGCGCCCGCGCCGTGTGATCAGGCTGGTCCGCAGTTCTCGCTCCAGCCGCGCGAGCGACTTCGACAGCGTAGGCTGGGAGATGCCCAGTTCATGGGCAGCACGAGTCAGCGATCCGTTCTCGGCGATCGCCACGAAATTCTGAAGATCGTCGACGCGCATATTCATGCCATATCGGCATAGTTCGGGTCGAATTCATTATGGCACCTTTGCAGGCCTGCCTCTAAGCTGAAACGACTTACAAGAACCAGGAGGCAACAGACGATGAGGATCAGTACGCTCGCGCTCGCGATGGCCGCTGCCGCCGGCCTGGGGCTGGCGGGACCGGCGGTGCAGGCCGCCGACAAATGGCCGTCCAAGCCGGTCACGATCGTGGTGCCCTTCGGTACCGGCAGCACCACCGACATCGTGTCCCGGCTGTACGCGAAATTCCTGACGCAGGAAACCGGCGCCACCGTGGTGGTCGAGAACCGGCCCGGTGGCAATGCCATGGTCGGCTCGCAGCACGTCGCCAAGGCCGCGCCGGACGGCTACACACTGCTGATGGGCAGCGGTACGGCGAACGCCGCGAACTATGCGCTGTATGCCGGCCGCATCCCATACCAGCCCGAGGCGTTCGCCACTGTCTCGATGATCTTCATCGCGCCGCCGGTCATCTTCGCCGCACCCGGCATCGACGGAGAGTCGGTGCAGAAGGCGGTGGCATCGGCGAAGAAATCGCCGAAGGGCGCGACCTGCGGCAGCGGCAATGCCGTGACCATGGTGGCGTGCCAGAAGCTGAGCCAGATCAGCGGCGGCGGCATCGTCAACGTGCAGTACAAGGGGACCGGACAGTCGCTGCTCGATCTTGCGGGTGGGCAGATCACCCTGGCGATTTCCGACATGGGTGCCGCGGACGCACTGGTGCGCAACGGCCGGGTACGCCCGCTGTCGGTGGCGGCGCAGAACCGACTGTCGTCGATTCCCAATGTTCCTTCGGCGAAGGAGCAGGGCCTGGACATGGACTTTCTGTCCTGGAATGCGCTGTTCGTTCCCGCCGGGACGCCGGACGCGATCATCGAGCGGCTGAGCAAGGTGGCGCAGCAGATGATCGACTCGCCCGAGGGCGACGCGGTCCGCGCATCGGGCAGCGGCTTCAAGATCAAAGCCGATCGCGAGTACGCGAAGAAGTTCGTATCCGACGAGATCCTCAAATGGGAGCGATACGTACGCGAGACGGGAGCGAAGGGCGACTGATGCTTGAGCAGCGCAAGGAAGACGGGCATCAGCAGCATCCGGCCGGCGGCCTGCCGCCGCTGCACGGCATCCGGGTCATCGACTGGACGCATGTGCTGGCCGGCCCTTATTCGAGCCATATCCTGTGCCGGCTCGGGGCGGAGGTCATCCGCATCGAGCGTCATGACGAGCCGGACATCATCCGCGGCACGGCCAGCGACCCGCTGCTTGCTGCGCGCGAGCTCGGCGAAGGTTTCGTGATCCAGGGCACTGGCAAGAAGTCGATCGCGGTCGACGCGCGCGATCCGCGCATGCGCGCCGCGCTCGACAAGCTGATCGGCACGGCCGACGTACTGGTCGAGAACTTCCGGCCCGGCAAGCTGAGCAGGCTGGGCTTCGCGCCGCAATCGCTGATCGAGCGCCATCCGAACCTGGTGGTCTGCTCGATTACCGGCTTCGGCCAGACGGGTGCGCGCTCGGGCCGCCGCGCCTATGACCACATCATCCAGGCGGCCACCGGCCTGATGGTGGCCAATGCCGATCAGTCGGGACAGCCGCAGCGGATCGGGCTGCCCATCATCGACTACGTGACCGGCATGCAGGCGGCGATCGCCATCCTCGCGGCGTTGCAGCGGCGCGCGCATGAACTCGCGCGCGGCCGACCGCGCACTCGCGGCGAATGGCTGGACGTATCGATGCTGGAGTCGGCGCTGACCGTCAGCGCCCAAAGCTATGCCACTTATGCCGTCAGCGGCATCGAACGGCAGGCCTCACGCGCCACCGCGTTCTCCGGCAATCCGCTGTCGGGCAC
>JBFWXS010000031.1:0-27249 GCA_050187175.1 Burkholderiaceae bacterium | reverse complement strand
CCCATGCCGGATGAAGCCCTGGTCCTGTCCCGCCGCGACGGGCGCACGGCGACGCTGATCCTGAACCGCCCCGCCAAGAAGAACGCCATGAGCGACGAGATGCTCAGGGAGTTCAACGTCCTGCTCGAACAGGCGATCGGCGACGACGAGATCCGCTCCATCGTCGTCACCGGGGCCGGCGACTGCTTCACCTCGGGCCGCGACCGGCGCGACGTGGGCAGCAAGGGCTCGCCGCCGGTAGCGCTCGAGGACCTGTCGCTGGACCGCAGCGTCGAGCTGTTCACGAACACGCTGCGGCGGCTGTTGACGTCGCCCAAGCCGACCATCGCGGCGGTGCGCGGCTTCGCCTTCGGCGGCGGGCAGGCGATGTCGCTGGCCTGCGACTTCCTGATCGCCGAGCGCGATGCGCGCTTCGCCAATGTCGAGATCGTCTACGGCTTTCCGGCCGCCCTGAATTCGGTGCTGCTGATGCGCCACCTCGGACGCCGCCGGGCGCTGGAGATCGCCATGATCGGCGACGTGCACAGCGCCGAATCCTGGCACTCGATGGGGCTGGTGAATCGCCTGGCCGAGGCCGGGCAGCTCGACAGCGAGGTTCACGCGTTCACCGGCGTGCTCAACGAACGCGAGAGCTGGGCCGTGCAGCGGACCAAGGCGCTGATGCTGGCCGCCGAGGACTCGTCGCTGGCCGACGGCATGACGCTGGGCGGCCAGTTGAACCAGATCCTGCGGATGAATGCGGAGCGCTCGCGCGCGTACCAGGACGGCGGCCAGGCCTACTCGCAGATCGTCAAGGCGCTGGGACCTTGAGCGTCAGGGGCTCGGCCGCGGGCCTCAAGGCGCCCGCCCTTTGAGCCAGGTGCTGCGGCTGCCCCCGTTGCGCCGGTCGGCCTGCGCCTCGACCAGCGTCGAGCCGTAGACCACGGTTGCGGCCTCCTGCATCTTTCGCAGGCAGCGGGCCAGCGTCGCGATCTCGGTTTCGTCCAGCGTGGCCAGCATGGCCTGGTGGATCTTGACGACCTGGGGAAATACCTGCCGGTACAGCTCGCGTCCGGCCTCCGTCAGCTCGACCTTCACCCGGCGTCCGTCGCCCGCCACGCGTCGGCGGATGATGAGCTTCTTGTCGGACAGGCCGCGCAGCGTGCGCGAGCCCTGCGAGCGGTCGACTGAAGTCCAGGCTGACAGATCTGACGGCGACAGCGGGCCCAGGGCGGCCAGCATCGCGATGAAACCCCATTCCTCGCGTGTGACGCCGAACTCGCCTTCGCACAGCCGCGTGACCAGCGAACCGCTGACGCTGTAGAACTCCGAGACGCGGAAGTTCAGCAGGTCGAACAGCGATGACGGATGCATCAGATTGGGGGGCATCGAGATCTCGACCGGGCGCTGCGCCCAGGTCGTCAGCCGCGGCCGCCGGCCTTCGGTCGGACCATCGCCCCGGCTAAGGGTAAGTCCGGGGGATAGTTGATTTTTTCCATTAGAAGTCGCGTTCATAAACTCGGTTTCATATCGTTCGCCACGACGCCTCGCCGTCGCCACCGCAAGCATCCCCGGAGCCTCCCGATGAATACCGCCGCCATCGACGTGCGCAGCGCCAATGCGCAGCACATGTACCACCCGATGGTCGACCCCAAGGTCGCTCAGCAGCACCCGCCCTTGATCGTGGAGCGCGGCGACGGCGTCCACGTCTACGACATCGACGGCAAGCGCTATCTGGACACGGTGGCCTCGCTGTGGAACGTGAACGTCGGCCACAACCGCCGCGAGGTGATCGAGGCCATTACCGCGCAGCTGCACAAGCTGCCTTATTACTCGACTTTCCACAATACATCGAACTCGCCCGCCATCGAGCTGTCGGCGCGCCTGACCGGCCTGTTCGCCCGCGAGAAGATGAGCAAGGTGATGTTCTCTTCCGGCGGCTCCGACGCGGTGGAAACGGCGATGAAGCTGGCGCGCCAGTACTGGCGCCTCGAAGGCCAGGCGGAACGCGTGAAGTTCCTGTCCTTGAAGCTGGGCTATCACGGCGTGCATTTCGGCGGCGCGTCGATCAACGGCAACCCGGCTTTCCGCAATGCCTACGAGCCGCTGCTGCCCGGCTGCTTCCAGGTCGAGACCCCGTACACGTACCGCAACCTGTGGAACGAATCGGATCCGGCGAAGCTGGCCAAGCTGTGCGCGGACGAACTGGAGAGCACGATCCAGTACCAGGGGCCGCACACCGTAGCGGCCTTCGTGGCCGAGCCCGTGCAAGGGGCGGGCGGCGTCATCGTCCCGCACGAGAGCTACTGGCCGCAGGTGCGCGCTGTCCTCGACAAGTACGGCATCCTGCTGATCAGCGACGAGATCGTGACCGGCTTCGGCCGCATCGGCGCGATGTGCGGCGCCCGCGCCTGGGGCGTGGCACCCGACATCATGGCGATGGCCAAGGGCATCAATTCGGGCTACGTGCCGCTCGGCGCCACGCTGATCAACGAGCGCGTCGCCGGCGCCTGGGAGAAGCCCGGCGTACCGGCCGCGATGATGCACGGCTATACGTATTCCGGCCATGCGCTGGCCTGCGCCGCGGCCAATGCCAACCTGGCGATCGTCGAGCGCGAGGACCTGCCGGCCTGCGCGCTCGAGACCGGCCGCTATCTGCTCGAGCGCCTGCAGGAGCTGATGCGCTATCCGCACGTCGGCGACGTGCGCGGCAAGGGCCTGATGACCGCGGTCGAGCTGGTTGTCGACCGGCAGAGCAAGGAAATGCTGATGGCCTACAGCCCGTACGCGCAGGCGCTGATGGCGGCCGCCCGCGAGGAAGGTGCGATCATCCGCGTCCAGGGCAACCGCTTGATCCTCTCGCCGCCGCTGATCTTCACGCGCGACCATGTCGACGAGGCGCTGCACGTTCTCCACCGCGCATTTGCGGTGGCCGAGAACCTGTGAGACGCCCGCCCCCTCGAAACCACCAGGAGCTTGCAATGCCACGCTGGATAGCTACCGCCGCCGTCGTCGCCACCGCTTTCGCATCGCTGCCCATGGCCGCCACCGCGCAGCAGAAGTGGCCGTCGAAGCCGATCGAGATTCTCTACACGTTTCCGCCGGGCAATGACGCGGACGCCGTCTACCGCGTGCTCGCGCAGGGCATGAGCAAGCGGCTCGGCGTGCCCGTTCAGGTGATCAACAAGCCGGGCGGCGGCGGTGTCGTCGGCACCGCCGAACTGACCAAGGCCAAGCCCGACGGCTACACGATAGGCTCGTTCACGGCCGGGCCCGGCATCACGCAGATCCTGGCCGGCAATACGCCGTACAAGCAGACCGACTTCATGCCGCTGGCCGGCGTGTTCGTCAACGATTTCGTGCTGGCCGCACGCGGCGACATTCCGGCGAACAACCTGAAGGAGTTCGCTGCATGGGCCAAGGCGCGCGGCAAGCCGGTCATCATCGGTTCCTACGCGGCGGCGTCCAGCCCGGCGCTGATCGCTGCGCGGATCGCGCGCCGCGACGGCTGGCAGTACAAGATCGTTGCCTTTCCGAATCCGAGCGCCAAGGAGCTGACCTCGGGCGATGCCGAGCTGGTGACCACCGGTGCGGAGATGGCCGCGCCGTTCGTGCGCGCCAAGCAGATCAAGGTGCTGTCGACGTGGATGCCCACGCGCAGCAAGCATTATCCGGACACGGCGACGATAGGCGAGGAAGGCTACGGCGAGCGCTTCCCGTGGATCGGCCTGATCGCGCCCGCCGGAACGCCGCGCGACATCGTCGACAAGCTCAGCGACACGGTGCGCGAAGCCATGGGCGACAAGGAGATCACCGATCTGCTCGCCAAGCTTGGTGTACCGGCGCTGTACATGACGCCGGATCAGATGGCGCAGCGCATCCAGTCCGACACCCAATGGATGGGTGAGCTGATGAATGAGCTGGGGATGACGAAGCGGTGAGCGGGCCGCTGGCCGCGCCGGCGCAAGGCCGCGATCCGCGGCGTGCGCTGCTGATCCTGCTGGTACTGGTCGCCACTGCCACGGCGCTGGCGACGCCTTCGTTGATCACGCCCTGGCCCCAGGACGTGGCCTGGTACGAGTCGCCGGGCACGTTTCCGCGCTTCGCGCTGGCGCTGGTCGTCATCGGCGCGCTGGCCGAGCTGCTGATGCGGCGAGGGGCCGAGCGCGATGCCGATTCGGACGAGATGGACGCCAGTGCCTCGCGGCCGGGCATGATGCTGGCGGCGGCGGGCCTGTTCATCGCCTATTCGCTGGCCACGCCGGTGCTCGGCTTCCTGTCGAGCACATTGCTGTTCGCGCTCATCACGGCGCGAGCGGCGGGGCTGCCGTGGCGGACGTCGGCGATGCTCGCGGTGCCCTTGGCCGTGCTGCTGTGGGTGGTGTTCGCCAAGGTGCTGAGCATCGCCTTCGGCGGCTGGCTGTGACGGGGGCTGCATGGAGCTGCTGAGCGATCTGAGCTCCGGCCTGGCGGCGCTGGCGTCGTGGCCCGTCGTGCTGGCGATCCTGACCGGCGCCGCGCTGGGCATCGTCGTGGGTGTGCTGCCGGGCGTAGGGCCGGGCGTGACCATCGCCGTGCTGCTGCCCTTCACCTACGGCATGCAGCCGCTGGTGGGGATCTGTCTGCTGCTGGGCGTCTATTGCGGCGCCTTCTACGGCGGGGCGGTGACCTCGATCCTGATCCGCACGCCGGGCGAAGCCTCGTCGATCATGACCATGCTCGACGGCTATCCGATGGCGAGGCGCGGCGAGGCGCAGCGCGCCTTGTCGCTGGCCTTCATGTCCGCTTTCATCGGCGGCATCATGAGCGCGCTGCTGCTGGGAATCGCCGCGCGTCCGCTGTCCGCGGTTGCCGGCCGCTTCGGCGCCGCCGAAAGCGTGATGGCCATCGTGCTGGCCGCATTGTGCGTGGCGCGCGCGTATCGACGGCAGTTCTTTCCGGCGCTGATGATGACGGGGCTGGGCTTCTTCATCGCCACGGTAGGGATCGATCCCAATTCCAATCAGATGCGCTACACGCTGGGCACCGGTCCGCTGCTCAACGGGCTGCCGCTGGTGCCGGTGGCGGTCGGGCTGTTCGGCATGGCGCAAGCGCTGGTCATGATCTCGTCGCCGCGGCCCACCTTCGATTCGTCGCTGCTGTCCAGCGCCGGCCTGTCATTGCGCGCGTTTCTCGAGCCGCTGCGCTATCCGAGGACCATGGGCAAGGGGCTGCTGCTGGGCGGAGCGATAGGCGTGCTGCCGGCCGTCGGTTCGGTCCTGTCCACCTCGCTGGCCTATTTCTGGGCTCAGCGCGGCGCCACCGACCGGACGCCGTTCGGCAGCGGCAACCCGGAGGGCATCGTGGCCGCGGAATCGGCCAATAATTCCAACTCCGGCGGTGCCATGATCACGGTGCTGACGCTGGGCATCCCCGGCGACGCCATTACGGCGATCATCATGGGCGTGTTCGTGGTCCATGGGATCGTGCCGGGCCCCACGCTGTTCATCGAGCGCCCGGAGATCGTCAATGGCGTGTTCGCCGGCCTGCTGGTGCTGAACCTGGTCATCCTGCTGCTGCTGGTGCTGACCATTCGGCCGCTGGCGCGGCTGGCCTACGTCGATGCGCGCATCCTCGGCGTGGGCATCCTGGCGCTGAGCTTCGTCGGCGCCTTCGCGGCGGCCAACTCGACTTACTATGTCTGGGTCGCCACCGGTTTCGGCGTGTTCGGCTGGCTGTGCGCGCGGCTGAACATTCCGACCATTCCGCTGATCTTGGGCATGGTGATGGGCGACACGCTCGAAGCATCGCTGCGGCAGGCGCTGAGCATCAGCGAAGGCTCGCTGATGGTCTTCATCACGCGGCCGATGTCGGCCGGCATGGTCGCCGCCGCGGCGCTGCTGCTCGTCTGGCCGCTGATCGGCCGGCTCGCGCGTCCGCTGTTCGCACGCTCCGCTCCCACTAGACACCGACTGTCATGACCACCACCGGCTTCGTCACCGACGAGCTCTGCTTCTGGCACGATCCCGGCAACTACGCGTTGATGTTGAAGCCGGCCGGCTTCATCGAGCCGTACAACCGGCACATCGAGAATGCCGACCCGAAGCGGCGCATGCTCAACCTGCTCGACGTGTCGGGCCTGCTTGGCCAGATGACGCGCATCGCCGCGCGCGATGCCGAACCGGCCGAGCTGACGCGGCTGCATTCGCCCGACTACGTGGCCCACGTGCGCCGTCTCGCGGAAGAAGGCGGCGGCGATACCGGCATGGGCGCACCGATCTCGTCTAACGGCTGGAACGCGGCGCGCCGCTCCGCCGGCTGCGCGCTGAGCGCGGTCGATGCCGTAATGACGCAGCGCGTCGAGACCGCCTATGCGCTGACCCGTCCGCCCGGCCACCACGCCGAGCCCGGGCAGGGGATGGGCTTCTGCATCTTCGCCAATGCGGCGCTGGCGGCCGAGCACGCGATCCGGCAGTACGGCCTGCGGCGCGTCGCGATCGTCGACTGGGACGTGCATTTCGGCAACGGTACGCAGAAGTGCTTCGAGGCGCGCCGCGACGTGCTGACCATCTCCATCCATCAGCAGGCGGGTTATCCGCTGATCCGCGGCGAGGCCGACGAGCTGGGAGCGGGCGACGGCCTCGGCTACAACCTGAATGTGCCGCTGCCGCCGGGCTGCGGCTTCGGCGCGTACCGGCATGCGTTCGAGCAGATCATCATGCCGGCCCTCGATGCCTACCGGCCCGAATTGATCGTCATCGCCTGCGGCTACGACGCGGGACGCCTGGACCCGCTGGGCCGCATGATGCTCGACGGCAAGGCTTTCCGCTGGATGACGGCGGCGATGCAGGACGTCGCGCGGCGCCATGCGCAGGGCCGGCTGGTGCTGACGCACGAGGGCGGCTACTGTCCGGTGTCAGTGCCGTTCTTCGGGTTGGCGGTGCTCGAGCAACTGACCGGCATCACCACCGAGGCGGTGTGTCCGTTCACCGCGCAGCATGCGTCGATCCCCGGCCAGCTGCTGCAGGATCACCAGCGCGACTGGGTCGCCGGGCTGGCCCGCGGCTTCGATGAGGTGCGGCAGCGGCACTGGGGCTCGTCGCAGGTTTAGATCAGCCCTGGATAGGAGCCGCCGTCCACCTGCAGGTTCTGGCCGGAGATGAACGAGGCCTGCGCTGAGCACAGGAATGCGCAGGCGCTCGCCAGCTCCTCCGGCGTTCCCATGCGCTTGGCGGCGATGCTGTCGGCGAAGCGCGCGCGCGCCTCTTCGAAGCTGATGTTCTGCTGCTGCATAAGCCGTTCGGCCATGAAGCGCTGGCGCGGCGTGTCGATTCTCTCCGGCAGCAGATTGTTGACGGTCACATTGTCGGCGGCCAGCTCCAATGACAGCCCCTTGCAGAAGGCGGTCAGCGCGGTGCGGGCGGCGCTGGACAGCGACTGATGGACGCGCGGCGCCTTCACCATGGCGGAGGTGATGTTCACGATGCGCCCGAATCCGCGAGTTCGCATGCCCGGCACGTAGTGCCGGATCAGCAGCGCATGCGGAATCATGTTCTTCTCGAAGCCGCCGATCCAGGCGGCGTGATCCCATTCGTCCAGGCTGCCCGGCCGGGGGCCTTCGTTATTGGTGATCAGGATGTCGACGTCCGGCAGCGACTCGATGATCTGCGCGCGCCCGCTTTCGGTCGTCACATCCGCCCGCACGCTGCGGACCGGCGTGCTCGTGGTCCCCGCTATCGCGAGAACGGCGGCCTCGAGCCGCTCGGCCTTGCGTCCGTTCAGCCAGACCTCCACGCCTTCGGCGGCGAGTGCCTTCGCGCATGCGAAGCCCAGGCCGCTGGAGGATGCCATCACGAACGCCTTTCTTCCCTGAATTCCCAGATCCATTTCTCCCTCCGTTGAGAAGCCGGCTGCTGCCTGTATCGGCTCGTCTGTCGTCTTGCATCAGCTCGTCTGTCTGGGCGCATCGAGCGCACGCACTCGCTCGAGCGCCGGATAGCTGCGGCTGGGGCCGCAGACGAGCATGCGATACCCCTCGTCCACGATTCGATCGACGTTGCCGACGCCCACGTGTGGATGAGCGACCGGTATGCCGTGCTGCCGGCATATGCCGAGGATCCTGGCCATCGCATCGAGCAGCAGTGGATGGTCGTACTGGCGCGCGATGCCCAGCTCCTGCGACAGATCGCCTTCGCCTATCATGACAGCGCCGATGCCGGGTACTTCGCGAAGCATTGCAGGCAGGTTCTCTATGCCTTCGACATCCTCGATCATCAGAACGACCAGGATCTCGCCGTGGGGGTTCAGCGGCCAGACGTCCGCGCGCTGGTAGTACTCCGCCTGTGTCAGGCCCCAGTAGCGCGCGGCTGTGGTCGGCCCGTCGCCGCGCTGGCCGAACGGATGGTGCAGCGGATGACTGCCGAGCGTCGGATAGCGGCATGCCGCGACGGCGGCATGGGCCTGTTCCACGGTGCTGACGTGCGGCCAGACGATGCCGTACGCGCCGAGATCCAGCGCCTGCTTGGCGAGCCATTGATTGCGTTCGGCGCCGTTTGCCGGAATCCGTACGATGGGCGTAACGGCAGGGGCTACCGAGGCGGACGTGGCGATCTGTCGCCGGTTCAGCAGATACTGGAACGTGTCGCGCAGTGCAAGCGCGTCCCAGGCCTGATGCTCGCATTCGATGATCAGCCCGTCATAGGCGGACGTGCTGAACGAGATCGCGGCGTCCACGGTCGGCGGGCAGAATGACAGTGCCGCCGATTCGCCGCGCTCCAGTCTGCGGATCAGGCCATTCAGGCGAGGGTGGGTCATCGGGCTTCCGATCAGGAGCGTGCTGGTTGGCGTTCTTGCTCGCGCTGCGAGATCGCGCGGTCGAGCCGCGGATAGACCCGCCGCGCGTTCGTCTCGAAGACCTTCTGCCGGGCGGCATCGTCCATCGAGCGGCTGGCGTCAAGATAGCGGCGGGTGTCGTCGAAATGATGCCCTGTTCGAGGGTCCACGCCCTTCACGGCGCCGACCATTTCGGAGGCGAACAGCAAGTTGTCGATCGGGATGACCTCGGTCAGCAGATCGATGCCTTTCTGATCGTAGACGCAGGTGTCAAAGAAGACATTCCGGAACAGCAGCTCGTCGAGTTCGCGCCCCTTGAGCGACAGCGCCAGGCCCCGGTATCGTCCAAGGTGGTAGGGCACCGCGCCGCCGCCGTGCGGAATGATCAGCCGCAAGCTCGGGAAATCCTTGAACAGATCGCCTTCGATCAGCTGCATCACGGCGGTCGTGTCGGCGTTGATGTAGTGCGCGCCGGTGGCATGGAAACACGCGTTGCACGAGGACGAGACATGGATCATCGCCGGTACGTCCAGCTCGACTAGTTTTTCGTACAGCGGGTACCAGTGGCGATCGGTGAGCGGCGGGTCCTTCCACCAGCCCCCGGAGGGGTCCGGATTGAGATTGCAGCCGACGAATCCGAGCTCGACGACGCAGCGCTCGAGCTCGGCGATGCAGTTCTGCGGCGAGACGCCCGGTCTCTGCGGCAGCTGGCACGCGCCGGCGAAGTTGTCCGGATACAGCCGGGTGAGCCGGTGGATCAGGTCGTTGCAGACCACGGCCCATTGCCGGGCGGTCCGCTCGTCGCCGAAATGATGAGCCATGCCCGCAGCGCGCGGCGAGAAAACGGTCAGATCCGTGCCGCGTTCGCGCTGCAGGCGCAGCTGCGCCTTCTCCACCGATTCGCGGAGCATGTCGTCAGAGATGCCGATCGATTCGGTGCTGGGGCTGAAGGAGGGGTCGATCATGCCGGCGAGCTGGCGCGCGCGGAAGTCCTTCAGCTGCCTGGGAGCGGTCGTGTAGTGACCGTGACTGTCTATGATCATGCGTCTTCCTGAGAGATCGATGCGATGGCTTGAAGCTGGATCAGCATGCCGCCGCGAAGGGCCTGGACCGAGGTATGGCGGGCGGGCCGGCTGGCCGGGTCCGGAAAGCACGCCACCCAGTGCGCGTTCACCGAGTCGCGGAACGCTTCGTCGGCAACCAGCACCGTCACCGAGCCGACGTCGTCGAGGCCGGCGCCGGCCTGCTGAAGCAGAACGGCCAGGTTCTCGAATGCCAGCCGGACCTGCTCGGCTGGACCGTCGCCGAGCTGGCCGGTCCTGGCATCGCGGCCCGGAATGCCGGAAGTGAAGATCATGTTGCCGACGCGCGCAGCCATGGGGATCGGCGTCCTGCCGTGCTTCAGCCCAGGGAGCTCGATCGATTGACGACGCGGCTTGCTCATGATGGGTCTCCGGAGAGGGGGCGTTCAGGGGGCGAGGCGGGAAGCGGCTCGTGCGCCCAGATGCAGAAGCCGGCGCCCACGCCGGTGCCGACCTCGGTGCGGTACAGCGCGTGGTACTCGGCCATCTGCAAGGGCAGGGCGGTGACGGCTCCGGCCAGCAGGATCCAGTTCAGCGTCTCAGAGGTGCCGGATCTGAAGACGTGTTGCGGGATGCGCCGCAATGCGGCGTCGTCCTTGTCGCGGAATGCGGCGAGGACTGCTCGATCGAGATCCTCGTCGACGACGAAGTGCGACAGACCGCCGGAAGCCACCAGCGCGACCCTCGTCGGACCCGGCATGGCCTCGACGACGGCACGCAGCTTGTGGCCCAGATCCAGGCAGCGGCTGGCCGTGGGGACGTTAGGCGGGTAGTAGGTATTGAGCAGCACCGGCACGATGGGAACGGGGCGCCGCAGCAGCCGCTTGACGATGAAGCCGTAGGCGTGGCCGAAGCCGGCGCGCGACGGATCCCTGACCGAGGCCACGGCAGTGACGTCGGCGCCGTGCTCCATCAGCCCTTCGATCAGCCGGACGGCGAACTCAGGCGCGCCGGCGATGCTGTGATGGTCGTCCATCAGGAAGCCCTTGCCGATCTGCAGCATCCACGCCGGGGCCTCCTTGCCGTACTTGCCTATCGTCGTCACGATCGTTTCGCCGTGATAGATCGCGAAGGTGGGCTGGCAGTCCGCCGAGAACAGTTCGGACTGATCGTCCCCGACGATCAGCACGACATCGGGCGCGGCCCGCTCCAGCGCGTCCGCCAGGCGATCGAGCGCAGCGTGGCAGGCGGCCGCTTTGGCTTCCAGCTTCGCAGGTTCCAGCTGGTCGACGAATCGAGCACCGCGCTCTGCCTGCAGTTCGGCGTATGAGAGACGGCGGCCGTCGGACAGCGCCAGCGACGCGTTCGATTGATCGACGTTCGCGCGATGCCGCCATTGACCGGCGCTCAGATTGAGCATCGGCGAATGGGTGGTGCCGAGCCCGAGGACGATTTGCGCCATTCGATGTTCTGCCTTGCTGCCTTTGGATTTATTGAATTCAATATTGACTTCAAATTGAAACGGACGCGCGCAGAGGCTTGCGATGCGGCGAACTTTCCGGAAGCGCGCCGGCTGCCGCGCGCGCTAGCGATCCAGCGGCGTGTCCGCGCCGACCGTGATGGCACGGCCGTCGGCCATCGATTGCGTGAAGCCGGTGGCGTTGCTGTAGCGGTGAATCTCGACCGCATTGATCAAGGCTTCGCGGTCGCGGCGATCGAGCGCGGAGATGATCAGTTCATGCTCGTCTATCGTCTTCTGGCGTGCTGACAGGCGCTCGAACTTGGCGCCGAAGAACGGATCGGCAAGCGTGTACAGCCGACGGATCTCCTCCACCATCAGGCGCATAGGCGAGCACGCCAGGATCTGGACGTGGAACTGGCGGTTGCAGGCCGCGAACTTGCCCCACTCAGGACTCATCAGCAGACTCCTCATCTCCTCGTTCAACGAGCGCAGCCGGGCCAACTGATCGGCAGACGGCCAATGCAGCGACGACATGACGTCGTTCTCGAGCAGATGCAGCATCCGGCGGATCTGGGCCAGCTCGCCGGGACCGCGCTTGGCTACGAAGTAACCCTGGTTCGGACGGTGCAGCAGCAGGCCCTGCTGGGCCAGTACGTTCAGCGCCTCGCGCAGCGGCACGCGGCTGATGCCGCACTGCTCGGCCATCTCCTGCTGCCGGATCTGCTCGCCGGGGCCGATGTCGCCGCACATGATCATCATCAGGATGCGCTGCACGGCGTGCTGCGTGGCATTGCCCATTCGCGGGCCGGAGGCGTTGGGGAGGTCCATTTCGGGTCCTGGTGCGCTGGGAAATGACACGCAAGATTGCATAATATCAGCGTGCCATTCGCTTCGTGCGCTGCTGCGGGCTCAGGTCGCGGGCTCAGGTCGGCGCCACGCCGGCCAGCCGGCTGGCTTCCTCGTACTTCTTCAGATTGGCCTTGATCAGGTCGCCGTAGGCTTCCGGGCCCAGATAGCGCACCGAGCGCGTGCCGTCGGAGCTCAGCCGGTCGCGGATCTCCGGCGTATCCACCGCTTCCTTGATCGCGGCGGCCAGGCGATCGCGGATACCCGCAGGCAGACCTGCGGGCGCCAGGATGCCGGCCTGCGATTCGAAGCCGCGGTACTTCGGATACAGCTCGGACAGCGACGGCACGTTGGGAATCGCCTTCAGCCGCTCGGGACCGAGCACGGCCAGGACGTGAAAGGTTCCGGACTCGATGTATTTCGAGAAAGTCTGCAGCGCGCCGCTCAGGATCTGGATCTCGCCGCCTAGAATGGCGGGCAGCGTCTGGCCCGCTCCTTTGTACGGCACGTGCGTCATGTTGATGCCGGCCGCGGTCTTGAACACTTCGATGGCCATGTGCTGCCGCGTGCCCGCGCCGACCGAGCCGTAGTTCAGCTCGTCGGGGCGCGCCTTGGCGCGCGCGATCAGGTCCTGGATCGTCTTGATGCCGGTCCTCTCGTGCGAGATCAGAACGACACCGGCCGCGTCGGTGATCAGCGCGATCGGCGTGAGGTCGCGGACCGGATCGTAGGCCAGGTTCCGATAGACGTACGGTGCGATCTCGAGCTGCCCGGTTTCCCCGAGCAGCAGGTTGTAGCCGTCCGGAGCCATCTTGGCCAGCATGGCCGTGGCCAGGCTGCCGCCGGCGCCAGGCCGGTTCTCGACGACGAAGGACTGGCCGAAGATGTCGGACAGCTTAGGTGCGACGATCCTCGCAATATAGTCGGGACCGCCCGACGGCACGTAGCCGACGAAGATGCGGACCGGGCGGTTCGGATAGTCGGATTGACCGAATGCAGACATCGAGGCGAGTCCGGCCACGGACGCACCAATGAACTGTCTCCTGTTCATTTTTCTGAACTCCTGTCGCTTGTTGAGGAACGGGTTTAGGGGGGAGGCAGGATCCCGAGCGCGCGCCAGTCGGTGCCCTTGGGAATGACTCCCTCGAAGGAGCGGATCCGCGCGTGCGGCATGCGGGCCTGCTCCGTGCCGATCGGCTTCGCGCCGGCCTGGAACGCTTTGACGGCTTCGATCATGATGCGGCGGAACTGCGCCACGGCGATGTCGCTCGCGCCGAGGCGTTCCTTGGACCGATCCGAGATCGGCCCCATCGTGACCCACATCATGCTGTCCTGGCTGGCGATGCCGCGTACGCCGGAGAAGCTGCCTTGCTTCATGGCCTTGCGGTCCTGCATGAAGCGATTGGCCGGTGTGCGCAGAGGCCAGTAGTCGTCGTCGAGATCGATGCCGACGCGGCCTCCCATACGCTCGCGCCACGTTGCTTCATCGACGCCGTCGCCGGCCGTCTGGTCGTCGGTCCATGCGATGAAGTAGAACGTGCAGTGCTCGTCGTCGCGCGGAACGATGAACTGGATGGCGCTGTAGGTCGCGTTCGGGGGTGTCAGCACCGTGAAGGGGGCGATGAAGGTCGCGATCCGCGCGTAGTCGTTCTTCTCGGGATCGACGATCGGCTTGCGCAAGGCAACGTAGCGCATGCCGTAGTCGGTGCGGTGAACCTCCAGCCGCGGCGCCTTGTCGACCGATGGCCGGGTCAGCAGATGAGTTTCGGCGAGGCCGGCGCGGGCGGTGCCGCCCTGCGGCAGGATCTCGCTCGAATGAAGGATGGATGCATGCGCCGAGTCGATGCCGCCTTCCAGAGCCTGCGCCCAGTTGCACGGCAGATTGATCTTGACGATGCTGATGCGCGGATTCGTGCCGTTCGCGAAGGCGGGTGGCTCGAAGCACGGCGCCGGCGTGTCCGAACCCATGTAGACCCAGACCAGGCCGTGGCTTTCGCGAACGGTATAGGCGGTGTGCTGGATCGGCCGGCGCGGCGCGCCGTCGCGCTCAGGCTCGGCAGGCAGATCGACCACCAGACCATTCACGTCGAGCTTCCAGCCGTGATAGAGGCAGCGCAGTCCGGACTCTTCATTACGTCCGTACAGCAACGATGCGCGACGGTGCGGGCACAGCTCGTCCATGACGCCGACGCGCCCCTCGCTGTCCCGGAACGCGATCAGATCCTCGCCGAGGATGCGCAGCCTGATCGGATCGCCATCCGGCTCCGGCAGTTCTTGTGACAGACAGGCAGGGATCCAGTAGCGGCGCATCAGCTGTCCCATCGGCGCGCCGTTCTCGACGCGGGTCAGCAGATCGTTGTCGGCCTTCGAAAGCATGATTCTGGATTCTCTAGACGGATGATTGGTTCGATGTCAGAACCGACTCGCGGCCCAGACGGGAGGACTGAAGCATCGCCAGGCAGGTCTCGAGCGTCTGCCTCGCGAAAGGGCCGTCGTGAATCGGCGGGACGCCATCCAGGATGGCGCTTGCGAGCTCGTCGAGAACGGCGGCGCGCCCGCCGCAGGCGGCGTCGAGCGGGATCTGGCGGCATCCGTCATTGCCGTAGATGGCCAGTCCGTCGGGCACGATGCGCACGTCAGCCTTCTCGAAGGTTGCGATGACCTGCCCGAAATGAGGCGGATGGCTGGGAATGCCGGCGCTTCGTCCGCTGCCGTAGCCGTAGCGTTGCGCACGCAGCAGCGCTTCCTGTTCCGATGAGCCGGATTCGCGCAGCATGCGCCGCGCGGCGCCATGGCGCGCCTGCTTGCGGAAGCCGGAAGCGCTGACCCAGTCGTGCAGCTCGTCGCTGTCGAAATGATCGTAGCCGCTGTAGACCAGCGTTGCTGCCGCGCCGCTGGCGAAGTGCAGCAGCGCAGTGCCGCAGCCCTCGGTGGGGCGGGCCGGATCGAGATTCCAGAACTGCGCGCGGACCGAACGCACCGGCGAGGCAGCGATCATCCGCGCGATCTCGACCTGATGAGGAATCTGGTTGAAGACGATGCCGCCGCCTTGCTCGGTATCCAGCTCCTCCGGGCGCCGCGGCCGGTACAGGAAGTCGGTGTAGTGGTGCAGCGCGATCATCGCCAGACGACCCAGTTCGCCGGAAAGGTTGAACTCGCGGATTCGCGCGACGCCAGGGTCGAAACCATGCGTATGTCCCACTATCAGCACAACGCCGCGGCGGCGCGCCGCATCGATCATCCGGTCGCAGTCGGCAAGCGACAGCGCCATCGGCTTCTCGACGAGAACGTGCTTGCCTTGCTCGACCGCCATCAGCACATGTTCCGCATGGAACTGATGGGGCGTCGCGATGTAGACCGCGTCGATCGAAGCGCTGCGCACCAGGGATTCGGCGTCGCGATGTGACTCGACACGGAAGTCGCAACGGGCCCGTTCGAGCAGCGCCGGGTTCGCATCGGCAATGGCGGTGAGCGCCATCCGCTGATGCTGGGCAGCGATGGGCGCCATGATGCCGCCGGCCAATCCCAGCCCTAGAACTCCTAGTCGAACCCTTGACATCCGGTGGTCATGAATCGTTGTTGTCGGTGCGGCGCAAACTATATTGAATGCAATTTGTAATACATACTAGTAAAAACCCTAGGTTAGAGTGGATTGGGAGGCCGAACGAAGGGGCAGCTCGTTGGAGGCGTAGATGCGCTGGGGCCAGTAGGAAGGCGCGCCCGGGCGCTAGGCAGGACGGCCGTGCCGTACGTGAGCAGAGGATTCGCCGTGAGCTGCGGATCAGGCGTTTCGCCTTAAACGCTGCGGGCGGCTCTTCGACGCAAGAGCTCGCTCTCTTGACGTGGGAGTTCACCTTCCGACGGCCAGCTTGCAGCCATCGCGAAGAGGCGCGATATCGGTTTGCAGACGAGCGGGCGAAGCTGTGGAGCGATTTGCCCGATCGACGTCCGTCGCGATCGGCTCAGCTGGCGCGTGTCAGCGGCTGGCCTTTGCCGGCTCGGCCGATCAGCTCAGCACGAGTGCCGACGACAGGACGACGACCGCCACGATCAGCATCGCAAGAATCCATGGATTGGGCATGGGCGATTTGGCGCGCATGTGTACTCCACTATCAACCCCCTCTGCATGGGGCGGGTCTATCGGGAGCGTGCCGGGTCTGCTTGGAGCCTGTGGGGCGCGCGGCGTTGATTGGCGCCGTGGCTGGACGGACACTGTCGGCACCACCATCTTCCTACACTCGCGCCGCTCCATAGGCGTGCGGCACCTTGATCGACAAAGTTATGCAGCGAAGGACGGGGGGCGCTACTGAGCAGCCGTCGAAATGAAGGCTGTCTTTCGGGAACGGGGAGATGACGATCGGAAAGGCCCGCCCGACGAGGCGGGCTGGGCCTAGCCTGCGGCTCCGATCAGACGGCGCGGACGCTCTTGGCTTGCGGTCCCTTGAGACCCTGCGCGACGGAGAACTGCACGCGCTGGTTCTCGTCGAGGCTCTTGAAGCCGTTGCCTTCGATGTCCTTGAAGTGGACGAACAGGTCTTTGCCGCCGTTGTCAGGCGCGATGAATCCGAAGCCTTTTTCGGAGTTGAACCATTTGACGATACCGGTTTCCATAAATAATCCTTAGTCAATTGATGGGCGAGCGCGGACACATGCCGCGCAAGGCAGAAACACACAAGATGATCAATTGAGAGGATTCGACTGCGCGCTGGGTTACAGCGGGGGCAACAGAAAACGGAACCGACGGTCTTGGCATATCTACTCGCGAATAGTATCGCATTTCAACGCCGTAGGGTGAATTTTTGATCGACGGCGCTCCGGAGGCTCGAATCGCGGGTAATGTGATGGCTTTGGGGAGCATATGTGTCGAACAAGCTCAAACCGATGACTGCTACGCATGCCAGGCGGATCAAGGAAGGGGGCTTGGAATCGAAGCCTTCCGACTACGCGAATCCGAGCCGGATCGCCCAGGCGCAGCGGAACGTCCGAAAGGCCATCGAAGAGATCGAGGAAGCGAAGCGGCTGAAGCGCGAGTTGGATTGGTCGAATTACGATCTCTGACTGTATTGAGCGAGCGGGCAAAGGCGTGGGCCGGGGGCTGAGGCCCACGCCTTTGCTGATACACCGTGGCCGACGGGCCCGGCTCGCAGGGTGAAGCACTGAACAGAAAGTTGTTCGCTCCGTAGTCGGATATTCATTCCGCACTGGTTGCCTGCACGAATCATCTGTTTGTTCGAATCCGCTGGAAGCAAAACGGCAGAATAGCTGGAAGCAAGACGGCAGAATCGAACGTAATCCTCAGGCTCGAACGAAACAGTTCGCGGCAGAAGCCGCCCGGTTTTCTTCAGCACGCCACCACTGTTGCCGGGAGCGGCAGGCGCGGGTTGGCGGGTGGGATGTATGCGGCGCCGAGCAGCGCAGGGCAGTCGGCCCACAGGGCCGACCGCCGCATCCATCCCACCCGCCAACCCGCGCCTGCCGCTCCCCGCCAGCCAGCTATCGCCGTCGCCGATAGTGCCTATCGGCCTCGCCGTCTTGGCCGTCATCACGGCCGCCTCTAGAGTGCGCTCGAGATCCGAACGCACACGAGGAAGAGACAAGCCCATGCCCGGCGACGCGCCATCCCCCCATCTGCTGATCACGGGTGCCGGTCGCGGCATCGGCGCCGCTACGGCGAGGCTGGCTGCGCGGCGCGGCTGGCATGTCTGCGTCAATTACGTTCGACAGCACGAGGCCGCCGCGGCGGTGGTGGCCGATATCGAGGCGGGCGGTGGCCGGGCGATCGCGCTGCAGGCGGATGTCTCGCACGCCGATCAGGTGGAGCGGCTGTTCGAGCACGCGCAGGAGCGCTTCGGACCGGTGACGGGGCTGGTGAACAATGCGGGCGTGCCGGGCCGCATCGGACGCGTCGACGGGCTGGAGCCGGCGGTCCTGCAGCGTACCTTCGAGGTCAATGTCTACGCGGCGGTCTATTGCGCTCAGGCCTTCGTGCGCCGCGCGTCGACGCGCCGCGGCGGTTCGGGCGGCGGGATCATCAACGTCTCGTCGATGGCTTCCCGCACGGGCTCTCCCGGTGAGCTGGTGCACTACGCGGCGGCCAAGGCGGCGCTGGAGACGTTCAGCTATGGCCTGGCGGCCGAGGTCGCGGCCGAGGGGATCCGCGTCAATACGGTGGCCTGCGGGCTGATCGAGACCGGGATCCATGCCGAGGCCGGTGATGCCGACCGGCTGCTGCGCTATGCCACCCGCATGCCGATGCAGCGAGCCGGGCGCCCGGAGGAAGTGGCGCAGGCCATCCTCTGGCTGCTGTCGGACGAGGCCTCGTACATCACAGGCGCGGTGCTGCCGGTCGCGGGAGGCCGCTGATGATGGACGACAAGCACGAGGCCGACGCCTGGTTCGGCGGCTATGAGCATCTGCGCTTCGTGCGCCGCGATCGCGTGCTCACGATCGTGATGGATAGACCGCAGGTCAGGAACGCCGCCAATGTGCGAATGCATGCTGAACTGGCCCGGGTGTTCGCCGATGCTCGCCGCGATGCGGCCAGCGACGTCGTCGTGCTGACCGGGGCCGGCGATGCGTTTTCATCCGGCGGAGACATCCGCGCTATGCGCGACAAGATCGCCGACCGCACGCTGTGGAACGATACGGTCGAGGAGGCGCGGGCGCTGTTCTATTCCATCCTCGACCTCGACAAGCCGCTGATTGCTCGCGTCAACGGTGCCGCCACCGGGCTGGGCGCGACGTTGGCCGTGTATGCCGACATCTCGATTGCCGCGGAAGGAGCGGTCATCGGCGATCCCCACGTCAAGGTCGGATTGGCGGCCGGCGATGGCGGTGCGCTGATGTGGCCGCTGCTGATCGGCTTTCAGAAAGCGAAGGAGCTGCTGTTCCTCGGCGATGCGCTCGATGCGCGCGAAGCGGTCCGCCTCGGGCTGATCACTCATGTGGTGCCGGCGGCCGAGCTCGACGCCAGCGTCGACACACTGGCCGACCGTCTCGTCGGCTTGCCGCCGCTGGCCTTGCGCAGCACGAAGCGCGCGATCAACCACACGCTGCGGCAGCTGGCGCTGTCGACCTTCGAGTTCGGCATTTCGCTGGAGACGCAGACGCAATTGACCCATGACCACGCAGAAGCGGTTCAGGCTTTCATCGAACGCCGTCCGCCGCGGTTCACGGGCCATTGAGAAATGCCTCTGCGTGCTGCCCGCATGAACGATCTTCACGCGCTGTTCAATCCCCGTTCGCTGGCGGTGATAGGGGCCAGCAACGACGGCAACAAGGTCGGCGGACGTCCGCTCGCTTTTCTGCGTCGCGCCGGCTGGCGCGGCCGTCTCTATCCGATCCATCCGTCGCTGGGCGAAGTGCAGGGGCTGCGGGCTTATCGTTCGCTCGCTGAGGTCGACGGCTCCGTCGATCAAGCCATCATTGCGGTGCCGGCGACGCAGGTTCTGACTACGCTGGATCAGTGCATTGCGCGCGGCGTGCGTGCTGTGCAGGTGTTTTCGGCCGGCTTCGGCGACGGTGAAGAGGGCGCGGCCGCGATGGCGGCGCTGCGCGACCAGGCCCGGGCTGCGGGAGTTCGTCTGCTCGGACCGAACAGCCTGGGGCTGTTCAGCACGGTCGACGGCTTCTTCGGTACCTTCGCCACTGCGCTCGATGGAGCCTGGCCGCAGCCGGGAGTCGTCGGTGTCGCCACGCAGTCGGGTGCCTTCGGATCCTACTTCTTCGGCCTGGCGCAGGCGCGCGGCCTGGGATTCTCGCGATTCATCGCGACCGGCAACGAGGCCGACGTCGATCTGGCCGACTGCGCGGCCTTCCTCGCCGGCGACGGGGCGACCCGCGTCATCGTGCTCGCCATGGAAGGGTGCCGCGACGGCCGCAAGCTTGCCGCGGCGCTGCAGGCCGCGCGATCGGCGGGCAAGCTGGTGCTGGTCATGAAGGTCGGCGTATCGCAGGCCGGCGCGGCCGCGGCGGCCACTCATACCGGCGCGCTGGCGGGCGAGGATCGTGTCCTGGACGCCGTACTGCGCCAGATCGGCGTGCCTCGCATCGCCTCGCTGCATCAGCTCGTCGATGCCGCCTACATGGCCAGCATCGGGCCGCGCCCTGCGGACCGCGAACTGCTGATCGTGAGCACCTCAGGCGGCATCGGCGTGCTGACGGCCGACGCCGCCGAGGCCTCTGGTCTCTCGCTTGCGCCGGTGGATGAGCAGGCGCAGGCCGACATCCGGCTGCTGGCGCCGCTGGCTGCCGGCAGCAATCCGATCGATACCTCGGCAGGCATCCTCGGCGACCTTGGCGTCTTCGCCGCGATCGCCGAGCGTGCGCTGCGGGCGCGCCGCTATCACGCCGTGCTGTGCTTCGTGGCACACATCCCGCGCAACGCGGCGCATTGGGCGCAACTGCGGGGGCCATTGCTGGCGCTGCGCCGGCGGTATCCAGACACAGCGTTCTGCATCGTGGGGCTCGGCGACACACGGTTCCGGGCCGACATGGAAGCGCATGCCCTCGGCGTGTTCGAGGATCCGGACAGCGCGGTGCGGGCGCTGGCGGCCTGCGTTGAGCTGCCCCTTGCGAGTCTGGCTGCCGCGGGGCCTGAGGCCGTGAGCAGGTCTGCTGTCGACACCTCTGCTGTAAGTCCAGCCGCCGAGAGTCCCGCTGCGTTGACGGCGCCGCGTGAAGTGCCTGCGCATCAGGCAAAGAGAGCGCCGGCCACCGAGCATGAGGCCAAGCGCATGCTGTCGGAGCAGGGGATACGCTTCGTGCCCGAGCGCGTCGTGTACGACGCCGCCGAGGCGGCGAGCGCCGGACGCGAGCTGGGGTTTCCGGCGGTGCTCAAGGTGCTTTCGCCGGACATCGTTCACAAGACCGAGGTCGGCGGCGTCGCGCTGGGCCTTGCCGATGAGGCGGCATTGCGCGCTGCCGTGCCGGCGATGGATAGCCGGGTCCGGAGGCTGGCACCCGACGCGCGTCGGGCAGGCTTCCTGGTGGCGCGTCAGCTGCAGGGCGGCGTCGAGCTGTTGCTCGGCACCCGTCTGGATGCTGCGTTCGGGCCGGTCGTCACGGTCGGTGCCGGCGGTGTGCTGGCGGAACTGCTGCAGGACGTGAGCGTGCGACCCGCGCCGTTCGGCACAGCGCTCGCCGCGACGATGCTGATGGAAACTCGCGTCGGCCGGATGCTGCAGGGCTACCGCGGTGCGCCGGCCGCGGACCTGGATGACCTGGCGAGGCAGATCGCCGCGCTGTCGGAATTTGCCTGGGCCAGGCGCGAGCACATTCGCAGCATCGATCTCAATCCGGTCCTGGCCTTGCCGGACGGAGCGTTCGCTGTCGATGCGTGGATCGAAACCACGGATACCACTGACATCAACGATATCCCCGATATCACGGAGAGCTCATGAGTCGCCCCGAGTTCCGGCCCGAGCGTCAACGGCAGCCCGGGCGAAGCGCACCGCTCAGCCGCGAGCAGATGCTTGCCCGCCTGGCCCGCTTCGCAGACCGGATGGACAATCCGGGTGCCTTCCCCGATCTGAAGCAGCAGGCCGGCCGGCGCAGCGTGTCGTACCGGCTGTCGCCCGACGGACTCGGGGGGCCGGCGCCGATCCAGCAAGCACATGGTTTCCATCTATCGATCTCGACGCTTGCCCCCGGCGTGCGGCCGACCGTGCATTCGCATCCGTACAACGAGGTCTTCATGCCGCTGAACGCGCGCTTCCGCATCTTCTGGGGTGAGGGACTTGCGGAGTGGCTCGATCTGGAACCCTTCGATGTACTGTCGGTGCCGCCGGGCGTGTTCAGAACCTTCGAGAATCTGGACCGGGAGCCCGGGCACATGATGGCCATCTTCGACCATGGCGGCGATCCGCATACCGGCATCGTGGTGCCGCCGGATGTCTATGAAGCGCTGTATAGAAGCTGGAATCCGGGCATGATCGGCCCACAGGCTTGAGGGGACCGGAATGCTGATCGACATGCTCACCCTCACGCTGCGGCCCGGTCATCTGCCCGTGTTTCTCGACCGCTTCGAAACCGGGATGCTGGCCCTCGAACGGCAGCACTGCGGCACCGCGATGGCCAGCCTGCTGAGCGAGACCGGAGAGCTCAACCAGTTCGTGCAGCTGCGCGCCTATGCCGATGCCGCCGACCGGTCCCGGCGCCAGGCGGCGCTGCAGACCGAGCCGCGCTGGCAGCACTTCTGGAGCGAGATGCTGCCGCTGGTCGATCATCGTGAAAGCCGGCTGCTTCGGCCGGCCGCCTTCAGCTTGCCGAGAGGCGGGCCGTGATCGGCGACATTCAGAGGCGCTGACCGAAAGACGCTGAATCGCAGGAGACAAGGCAATGAATCCGAACCGTCGTAGCACCTTGATGCACCTGTCCGCCCTGGGCGCCGCCGCTCACGGGCTGCCTGCGCTTGCGCAGAGCTGGCCCAGCCGTCCCATCCGGATGGTCGTGCCCTATACCGTCGGCGGAGCGCCGGACATCCTGGCCCGGCTCTTCTCCCAGGAGATGGCCGGCGCCTTCGGCAGCATCGTCGTCGAGAATCGCGGCGGCGCCGGCGGCACGCTGGGCGCCGACAGCGTCGCGAAGTCCGCGCCGGACGGCTATACGCTGCTGATGACGACCGCGGCCACTCATTCGATCAACCCTGCGCTGTACGCCAGTATGCCGTATGACCCGGTGCGCGATTTCACGCCGATCGGCCTGGTTGCGACCACGCCGCTGATGCTCGTCTGTTCCGCCGCGGGTCCGCTGCGTTCGCTGGCCGATGTGCGTGCGCAGGCGAGCGCCCGGCCGGGCGAGCTCAGCTTCGCTTCCGCCGGCAGCGGCACGATGCAGCACATCGCGGGCGAGCTGCTTGCCAGCATGGCGCGTATCCAGCTCACGCACGTTCCGTACAAGGGCAGCGGCCAGGTGATGCCCGATCTCGTGACCGGCCGGGTCAGCATCATGTTCAACAGCGTCGCGGCGCTCGCGCCCATGGTGCGGGAAGGGCGCCTGCGCGCCTTGGCCGTCACCACGCCGCGCCGGCTGCCGGGATGGCCGGACGTGCCCACCATGGCCGAGGCCGGGCTGCCCGGCTTCGAGGCCTCGGCCTGGTACGCCGTGTTCGGGCCGGCCGGCATGCCCGACGAGCAGGTGACGCGCATCAACGCCGAACTGCGCCGCGTGGTGGATCTTCCCGCCGTGCGCGAACGCTATGAGAAGGTGGGCCTTGAACCCATGACGAGCACGCCGCAGGCGCTCGGCGAGACCGTGCAGCGTGACCTGAAGAAATGGACCGTCTTCATCCGGGAGCGCAACATCAAGCCGGAGGCCTGATGTGCTGGTCGACGAGCGAACCTACCTGATCCGACCCGGCTGCCTCGAACGCTATCTGGGGCGCCACTTCGAGATCGCCTTGCCGCTGATGCGCCTGCATCTGGGCGAGCCGCTGGCCTACTTCAGCAGCGTCGCGGGTGAGCTGGATCAGTTCGTGCATCTGTGGAGATACGACGATCTCAGCGACCGCGAGCAGCGCCGCGCGCGCATGTATGCCGATCCGCGCTGGCTGGCCTATCGCGAGGATATGGGACGCAGCGGTTGGGTGCTGAGGCAGTGGAACCGGTTGCTGCAGTCGGTGCCCGGTGCCGGGACCGTTCGCAACAGTGTCAGCGCGAGGGCAGCGATACCGACGGGGCGCACTCGCGGACCAGTGAGCGCAGCCATTGATGCGCCGCGCTGTGATGCATGCGTTCGTGCCAGTAAAGGGAAATCTCCAGCGGCGCCACCGGTAGCGGAATCTCGATCAGCCTGATGGCCAGCCAGCTCGCCACCTGCTGCGCGGCGCGCCTGGGCAGTGCCAGCGCAAGATTGGACTGCGAGACCAGTTGCACCGCCATCAGGAAGTGCGCGCAGGTGACGACGACGTTGCGCGTCAGGCCTTGCGTCTCCAGCGCGGCATCGATGCCGCGGCTGAAGTAGGACAGGCCGCTCGGCGCTACCGCCACGTAGGATAGCGCGGCGAACTCGTCGACGCTCAGCAAGCCCTTCGCCGCCACCGGGTGGTCCGCGCGGACGATGCAGACATAGTCGTCGTCGAACAGCGGCAGGCGCCGCAGGCCCTCCGGCGGCTTGGGGAAGTAGGCGATCGCGAGGTCGACGTGTCCCGCGTCGAGTGCCTCTTCCACGCGCTGCAGGTGAATGCTGATCAGGTCCAGCGTGCAGCCCGGCGCGCGCTCCTGCAGCTGTCGGCACAGCTGCGTGACCACCAGCAGCTGCGCGTAGTCGGAGGCGGTGAGCCTGAAACGTTCGTGCGCGTGAGCCGGGTCGAACGCAGCTCCCGCGTCCAGCAGACCGCGAAGCTGGGACAGCGCGGCGCGCACCTGCGGCAGCAGCGCCAGCGCCTTGGGCGTCGGCTGCATGCCGTTGCGGCCGCGCACCAGCAATGGATCATCGAAGCGGGTGCGCAGGCGTGCCAGCGCATCGCTGGCCGAGGACTGCGACAGACCCAGTCGCTCGGCCGCGCGAGAGACGCTTCGTTCACGCAGGAAGGTGTCGAAGCACTCCAGATCGTGCAGGTCCAGGTTCCTGGGGCCGCTGCTCATGGACGACACCTGACGAAGCGCTGTTCCAGGACCTCCTTGCCCCATTGCGCGCCGGCTCGTTCCTCCGCGAGTGCAAAGCCTCTGGTTTCATACAGATGACGTGCCGCCTCCAAGCCCGAGAACGTCCAGAGCTGCGTTTCGGCGAATCCCTGCTCGTCGACGAACGCCAGTGCGGTATCCAGCAGCTTCTTTCCAGCGCCGTCGCCGCGCAGGCCGCCATCGATGATGAACCAGCGCAAATGCGCGACGTCGGCGCCCATGTCCTCGCCGTCGATTGCCACGGAACCGACGATCTCGCCATGCCGCCTGGCCGTCCAGATGGCGTTGCGGGGATTCTCCAGCCGGCTGCAGAAGTCGGCCAGGCCGCTCGCCACGACCGACTCGAATCGCTGGCCGAAACCTGCTTCCCGCGAGTAGTGCAGCGCGTGCATTTCAGTGATGCGTGCGATGAGACCGGGCTTGTAGCCTCGGACGAGCTCGAGGCGTACAGCGGGAGTCCGGTCGTCCGCCGGAGCAGTGAGCGCATGTGCGTAGAGACGCATTCCCCGCAGCACGGTTCGACCCTGGCCGGCCGGCAAACGACCGAGCGCGGCGATGACGCGCGCGCGGGCGAAAGCGTGGATTGCCGCAACGCGCTTGCCGCCGGCCGCAGTCAGCGACAGCATCTTGATGCGGCCGTCGCTTTCCGCGGCCTCTTCGTGGACGTCGCCGGACTCCACCAGCTTGCGCAGCATCCGGCTGACGCTCGATCTTTCAAGGTGAAGGAGCGCTCCAAGGTCGCGCGCCGTGGCGCCCCCCTTGTCGATCTCGATCAGAGCGTGTACGGCGGACGGCGAAAGATCGGTACCCGCGAAGTCCCCGCCCATGAAACCCAGCTCGCGGACCATCGTGCGCGATACGGCGCGAATCTCCTCCACCAGCGACGGATCCGGTTCCACGGTCGGAGTGCCTGCCGATCAAAGTTGTATGATGCAACAGATTGCCTGCGGCAGCAAGAAGGCCGGGCCGGCAGCGCGAGCGCGATGCCGGACTTCATCAAGCTCGCACTGAACTATGCCCCCGTAGCAAAATGAGCGGTTGTTTCGCATCGGCCTCAGACCGGCGCGCCGGCCGCCTCCACGCGGCGAAGAACTTGACAGGCATACATGCCAGCATCCAACCGAAGTCTGCGGCTCGTGCCGATGATCGTCGCGTGCCCGCTGCTGCTGCAGAACCTCGACACCTCGGTGATGGCTACGGCACTGCCCGTCATGGCGGACTCGCTGCAGGTGAGCGTGCTCGATCTGAATCTCGCGATCACGTCCTATCTGCTGAGCCTGGCGGTCTTTCTGCCGGCGAGCGCCTGGCTGGCCGAACGCTTCGGCGAACGGCAGCTATTCTGTACGGCGATCCTGGTGTTCTCGCTGGGCTCGGCGCTGTGCGGCATGGCCGACACGCTGGGCGGCCTGGTGGCCTGCCGGCTTCTGCAGGGGATCGGCGGCTCGATGATGGTACCCGTGGGTCGCAGCATCCTGCTACGCAGCGTGCCGCCGGACCAGATGGTGAAGGCCATGGTGTGGTTCACCATTCCCGGTGCCATCGGGCGGCTCGCCGGGCCGGTGTTCGGCGGCGCCATCGTCACGGTGGCATCGTGGCGCTGGATCTTCCTGGTGAACATCCCGTTCGGACTGCTGGGCGCCGCGCTCGCCTGGTGGTTCATAGAACGGGACGAGAAGCCGGCGCCGGATACCGTGCAATCGTTCGATGCGCTGGGGCTTACGCTGCTGGCGATCGCGCTGGTGGGCCTGCTGGGCGGTCTCGAGATGGCCGGCAAGTCGATGCTGCCGAGGCCGCTGATCGCCGCCATGGTGCTGGGCGGCGTGCTGGCGATGTATGCCTACATTCGGCGGAGCCGCGCCATCCCGCACCCGCTGCTGGACCTCGGCGTGCTGCGCTTCGACACCTTCCGCATCGTTCTGGTCGGCGGCTTTCCGATGCGTGTGGCGATAGGCGCGGCACCGTTCCTGCTGCCGCTGATGTTCCAGCTGGGATTCGGGATGACACCGCTGCAGTCGGGCCTGCTCACGATGGCCACCGCGCTCGGCTCGCTGGCCACGCGCGCAGCGGTGACGCATGCCATCCGGCTCCTCGGCTTTCGCCCGGTGATGATCTGCTCGGCGGTACTGGCCGCCGTGTTCTACGCCTCGTACGGACTGTTCGGCCCGGACACGTCCCGCGGCTTGATGTTCTCGGTCATGTTCTTCGGCGGTCTGTGCACGGCGATGACGATGGTCGCGCTGAACACCGTCGGCTACAGCGACATCCCGCGTGCGCGCGCCGGACATGCAACGGCCATGGCCTCGATGGGACAGCAGATCTCGGTCGCCGTGGGCGTGGTGCTTGGAGCGACGGTGCTGGCGATCTCCAGCATCCTGCATGGACGAGGGCCAGATCACGTCGCGGCGCCCGACTTTCCTGCGGCGTTCGCGTCGATCGCGGTGCTGGCGCTGTGCTCGGCGCTGGCATTTCGGCGCCTGCGGCCGGAGGATGGGGAGGAGTTGAGGGG
>JBFWXS010000030.1:57485-58650 GCA_050187175.1 Burkholderiaceae bacterium | reverse complement strand
CTCCATCCGGTTGTTCGTCGTCGCGGCCTCACCGCCGAACAGCTCCTTCTCGTGCCCGCCCCAGGACAGCAGCGCGCCCCACCCCCCGGGGCCGGGATTGCCCTTGCAGGCGCCATCGGTATAGACGTTCACGGGTTCGGACATCGGGGGCAGTTCCTTCGGAGGCAGGCCGGTTGCGGCAAAGCGGCGGACGCATTGTAATAGTAGGCATCGCGTCGACTCATCAGAGGAACGGTCCGGTATGCTCGAGAAACAGGTCACCCGCTATCTGGAGGAACTCAAGCAGCGCCATTCGCTGCCCTTGCGGGTTCAGCTCTGGGACGGCTCCGCCGTCGCGCTGGACGCGCAGCCGCGGGTCGATCTGCACCTGAAGAGCGTCACGTCGGCCCGCTACCTGCTGCGGCCGACGCTGTCGACGCTCGGCGAGGCCTTCGTCGAGGGGCACATCGACGTCGACGGCAATATTCGCGACATCATCGACATCGCCGAAGGCCTGGCGCGCGAAGGCGACCCGCAGAAGGTGCTCGGACGGCTGCCGTCGTGGCTGTCGCGCCATACGCGCAAGAGCGATCGCAAGGCGATCGAATATCACTACGATGTCTCGAACGAGTTCTATTCGCTGTGGCTGGACCCGCGCATGGTCTACTCGTGCGCCTATTTCCGCAGCGGCAACGAAACGCTGGAGAAGGCGCAGGAACAGAAGCTGGACCACATCTGCCGCAAGCTGATGCTGCAGCCGGACGAAACCCTGCTCGACATCGGCTGCGGATGGGGGGCGCTGGTGATCCATGCCGCCAGCCGCTACGGTGTGAAGGCGGTGGGCATCACGCTGTCGACCAATCAGTACGAGCTTGCCTGCGAGCGCGTGCGGCAGGCCGGCCTGCAGGACCGCATCGAGATCCGGCTGCAGGACTACCGCGACGTGCCGGACGAGGCGGTGTTCGACAAGATCTCGTCGGTCGGCATGTTCGAGCACGTCGGGCTGAAGAACCTGAGCCAGTACTTCGAGGTCGTGCACAGGCTGCTCAAGCCGGGCGGCATCGCGCTGAACCACGGCATCACGTCGAGCGACGTCGACAACCGATCGGTCGGACTCGGCGCGGGCGACTTCATCGACCAGTACGTGTTCCCCGACGGCGAGCTGCCGCACGTGTCGCTGGCGATC
>JBFWXS010000030.1:49012-57385 GCA_050187175.1 Burkholderiaceae bacterium | reverse complement strand
GGCAGGCCGAGCAGACGGACTTCGTCCGGCAGGAAACCCGGACGGCCCACGCTGCGGTCGAGCCACTGGCGCCCGGCCCACAGGCTGGCCGGATTGAAGCCGGAGATGATCAAGCGCCCTTCGGGCCGCAGCACGCGATCGGCTTCGCGCAGCACCTGATGCGGATCGAGCGCGAATTCCAGCACGTGCGGCAGCACGACCAGATCGAGCGTCTGCGTGCCGAACGGCAGTTCCTCGAACTGATCCAGTTTCAGGTCGGCGGGCCGCGCCGGCGCCTCGTCGGCAGGCTGGCAGGCCAGCAGCCGATGCGGCATGCGGTTCTCGCGCAGCGCGTCGAGCTCCGGCAGGCCGCATTGCACGGCGTGATAGCCGAACAGATCGACCACCGCCGCGTCGAACTGCTGCTGCTGCCAGTCCAGCGCATAGCGGCCCGGCGCCGAGGCCAGCCAGTCGCGCCAGGCCGCACGGGAGACCGCACGCGAGGCCGGACTGCCGGCCGCGGGCGCCGGGCGCATGATGCTCGCTGGATCATCTCGTTTCATGCCATGCCGCGTGCGCGCCCCATCTGTACAGGAATTCTACCGAGTCGGCCGCGGAACCCGGGTCAGCGACCGCCGAGGGTCCGGAAACTTGACCTCAGCGCCCGCCTCTCGTAGCATCGGCGCCACTTTTCTTTTGAATCATGCAGTTAGGGGACGTCTTTGTCACGGATTCCTGTTTTGCCGTCACCCTCCGTCCCCTGCTGGCTGTCTCCGTCCGGTCGCGCCGCGTTCGGCGGGGCCGCTTTCGGCCGGGCTACGCTCAGTCGGACTGCGCTCGGCCGGGCCGCGTTCCGTGCCATTCCGGCGCTGGCGGCCGTCGCGCTGATCGCGGGATGCTCGACCGTCGGCACGCCGGGTGCCGATCCCACTGCCGCGGCGCCGACCGCCATCCGCACAGCGCCGTCGCTGCCTGACGATCCGACCGCTGCCATGGGTGCGCCGGCAACGGCCGCACCGTCGGTCGGCACGGCCTCGCCGGCCATGCACGCCGAGCTGCCCACCGGGCAATCGAGTCTTGATTCACCGACGGCCTCGGCGCCGGCGGACCCGGCAACATCGAGCGCACCGGTCGCACCGACGATCCCCGCCGCCACCGCGGCCGTGACGATCGTTGTGCCCTCGCCGGCGCCTGATGCCGGGGACGCCGCGGCATCGCTGCCGCCGGCGCAGCTGCTCGGCCGCCCCGGCATCTCGCTGGTGCCGCCCGGCAGCCTGTGGGACCGCATCCGCGCCGGCTTCGCGATGCCCGAGCTGGATACCAACCTGGTCGCCGAGAAGGAGCGCTTCTATCTGCAGCGCCCTGACTATCTGCAGCGGATGTTCTCGCGCGGCAGCCGCTACCTGTATCACATCGTGCAGGAGATCGAAAAGCGCGGCATGCCGACCGAGCTGGCGCTGCTGCCGTTCGTGGAAAGCGCGATGAACCCGACCGCGCTGTCGAGCGCACAGGCCGCCGGCCTGTGGCAGTTCATCCCGTCCACCGGCAGGCAGTACAACCTGCAGCAGGACTGGTGGGTCGACAACCGCCGCGACGTTGTCAAGTCGACGCAGGCCGCGCTCGAGTATCTGCAGAAGATCTACGAGATGCACGGCAACGACTGGTTCCTCGCGCTGGCCTCGTACAACTGGGGTGAAGGCGCGGTGGGACGCGCGATCAAGCGCAACCAGGCGCGCAAGCTGCCGACCGACTATCTGTCGCTGAACATGCCGGCCGAGACGCGGCACTACGTCCCGAAACTGATCGCGCTGAAGAACATCCTGATGCGCGCCGACACGCTCGGCCTGGACCTGCCCGAGCTGCCGAACCAGCCGTATTTCGTGACGCTGGAGAAGACGCGTCCGATCGATCTGAAGCTGGCGGCACAGTTCGCCGGCATGACGGTGAGCGAGTTCGTCGCGCTGAATCCGGCGCACAACCGGCCCGTCATCGCGGCCAGCCGCAACAACCAGATCAAGCTGCCGGCCGACCGGCTCGAAGCCTTCCTCAGCGCGGTCGAGCGGCATGGCGAATCCAATCGCGCCTTCGCCACCTGGCAGCCGTACACGCTGAAGACCGGCGAGACGCTCGAATCGCTGGCCCGCCGCGGCGGCGTCACGGTGGCCGAGCTGCGCGACGCCAATGGACTGCGTGCCGGCCAGCGGCTGCTGGCCGGCACCCGGCTGCTGGCACCTCAGTCCAGCATCGACGACGAATCCCGCGTCGAGAGCTTCGAGGCGCCGCGCGTCTATGAGCTGGTCGAGCGGCCGGCGGTCTATCACCGCGTCGGCAAGCGCGAGACGCTGGCTTCGATCGCGCGCCGCTACGGCACGTCGGTTGCCAACCTGAAGGCCTGGAACGACATCGGCAACGTCGCCAAGACCGGTACTCGGCTGCTGGTACGACAGGCCGATTCACAGACCATGCTGACCACCGAGAGCGGCGACCGCCGCGTCGTGCACATCGACAGCGACGAGCCGCGCATCGTGCGCGCCGTGCTGCGGCGTGAAGCACCGCAGCTGGAAGCGGTCGCGCCGCCGAAGACGGCCGCGGCACCGTCGGCTCGCCGCGGCGCGGGTGCGCGCCAGAGTTCGGCCGCCGGCCGCTCGACGCAATCGACGAAAGCGCAGCCGACGAAGTCGCAGCCGGCCGCCAGCCGTCGTACGGTGGTGCAGCGTCCGGCCACCCGCAATGCGGCTGCCCGCCCGGCGCAGACCAAGGCTGTCAGCGCCGGCACGGCCAAGCGCGCCGTCAGCGCCAGCGCGCCCCGCGCTGCAGAGCCGCGCAAGGCGGCCACTCGTAACGAAGTGCCGTCGCAGGCGAAGAAGCGAACTTGACTGACTGGGGGCGCGAGCTCGCCAGCTGAGCTTCGCCACCGGCGCAACGGGGTCGTCGTCTGCGAAGAGCCCCTGCGCCTTATTCCAGCGACGCTGCAAGCAGCGTCTGCGTATAGACCTCGCGCGGTGCGGCGAACACCGACTCGGTCTCGCCCGCCTCGACGATCTCGCCATCCTTCATCACGATCACGCGATGCGACATTGCGCGCACGACTGCCAGATCGTGTGTGATGAACAAATACGCCATTCCGTAGCGCTTCTGCAGCGACAGCAGTAGCTGCAGCACCTGCTGCTGCACCGACACGTCGAGCGCCGACGTGGGCTCGTCGAGCACCAACAGCTGCGGATGCAGGATCGCGGCGCGCGCGATCGAGATGCGCTGGCGCTGGCCGCCGGAGAACTCGTGCGGATAGCGGGCCAGCGCGGCGGCATTGAGTCCGACTTCCTCGAGCATCGCCACGACGGCGTCGCGACGCTGCCCGGCCGACAGCTGCGGCTCGTGCAGCGCTAGCCCCTCCTCGACGATCTGCAGCACGGTACGCCGCGGCGACAGCGAATTGAACGGATCCTGGAACACGATCTGCATCTGCCGCCGCAGCCCGCGCAGCGCGCCTTGCGGCAGCGTGTCGATGCGCTGGCCGCCGAAGCGGATCTCGCCGCTCGGCGTGCCGGGCGCCAGCCGCAGCAGCGTCAGGCCGAGCGTGCTCTTGCCGGAGCCCGATTCGCCGACGACGCCCAGCGTCTGGCCGCGCGGCAGGCTCAGGTCGACGTCGCGCACCGCCTGGAAGCGCTGCTTGCGCCAGCCGCCGCTGCGTATCGCGAAGCTGCAGCCCACGCCGCGCGCCTGCAGCAGCGGCTCGGCGTCGGGCGCCGCCGGCGCGAGTCCGCGCCGCGGCCGGCTGTCCAGCAGCATCTTCGTATACGGGTCGCGCGGCGCCGCGAAGACGGCGTCGGTACGGCCGCGCTCGACGATGCGCCCGTCCTTCATCACGGCGATGCGATCGGCGAAGGCTTTCACCAGCGGCAGATCGTGCGTGATCAGCAGCAGTGACATGCCGAACTCGCGCTGCAGCTCGTCGAGCAGCGCGACGATCTGGCGCTGAATGGTGACGTCGAGCGCGGTGGTCGGCTCGTCGGCGATCAGCAGCCTGGGCCGGCAGGCCAGCGCCATCGCGATCATCGCGCGCTGCCGCTGCCCGCCCGACAGCTGATGCGGATAGCTGGAGAAGCGCCGCTGCGGCTCGGGAACGCGCGTGCGGTCCAGCATCTCGATCGCGCGCCGGCGCGCCTGGCCGCGGCTCAGACCTTCGTGCAGCTCGAGCGCCTCGCAGATCTGGTCGCCGATCGGATACAGCGGGTTGAGCGCCGACATCGGCTCCTGGAAGATCATCGCGATCTCCGCGCCGCGCACGCCGCGCATCTCGCGTTCCGGGGCCTGCAGCAGATCGCGACCGCTGAAGACGATGCGGCCGCCATAGACCGCATCGGCGTTCAGCCGCAGCAGCGACAAGGCGGTCACCGTCTTGCCGGAGCCCGACTCGCCGACCAGCGCGAACTTCTCGCCCGGCGCAATGTCGAAGGAAACGCCGTCGACCACGCGCACCCTGCCGCTGGCGGTCGCGAAGTCGACGCTGAGCTCGTCGACCGACAGCAGCGCAGCCCCGGCCCCGTTCATCGCATCAGCGGCTGCCTGCGTCATCCGTCATCCTCGCCGCGTATCGAGCGCATCGCGCAGCGCTTCGCCAATGAAGATCAGCAGCAGCAAGGTGCCGACCAGCACGCCGAAGGTGCCCAGCGAGATCCACCACGCATCCAGATTGGCCTTGCCCTGCGCCAGCAGCTCGCCCAGGCTCGGCGTCGACGGCGGCACGCCCAGCCCGAGGAAGTCGAGGCTGGTCAGCGCCACGATGGCCGCGCTCATGCGGAACGGCAGGAACGCGATCACCGGCGTCAGCGAGTTCGGCAGCACGTGACGGCGGATGATCTGCAGGTTGGACAGACCCAGTGCGCGCGCCGCGGTCACGTACTCGAGCTGACGGTTGCGCAGGAACTCGGCGCGCACGTAGTCGGACAGGCCCATCCAGCCGAACAGCGACAGGATGATCAGCAGGATCCAGATGCTGGGCTCGAAGATGGACGCCAGGATCAGCAGCAGGTACAGCTCCGGGATCGAGCTCCACACCTCGATGAAGCGCTGGAAGGCCAGATCGAGGCGGCCGCCGAAATAGCCCTGCAGCGCGCCCGCGACGATGCCGACGGCCAC
Source organism: Burkholderiaceae bacterium (assembly GCA_050187175.1). GTDB lineage: Bacteria > Pseudomonadota > Gammaproteobacteria > Burkholderiales > Burkholderiaceae_E > Zeimonas. The sequence continues at coordinate 52,267 of JBFWXS010000030.1, read as the reverse complement.
GCCGATCACGGTCAGCGCCAGCCCGAACAGCACCGACAGCCGGAAGCCGTACAGCAGCCTGGCCAGCACGTCGCGGCCCCTATCGTCGGTGCCCAGCAGGTTCACCGCCGACGGCGGCGCCGGGTTCGGGCTCGGCGCGAAGTAGTTGATCGTGTCGAAGTAGTACGGATTGGGCGGGTACAGCGCCCAGTTGCCCTCGCTGCTCAGCCGCTCCCGTATGAACGGATCGAGATAGTCGGTCTGCGTGCGGAAGTCGCCGCCGAACGTGGTCTCCGGATAGGTCTGGACCAGCGGCCAGTACCACTGGCCTTCATAGCGGACGAGCAGCGGCTTGTCGTTGGACAGCAGCTCGGCGATCAGGCTCAGGCCGAACACCGCGATGAAGATCCACAGGCTCCAGTAGCCGCGCCGGTTGGCGCGAAAGCGCAGCCAGGCTCGGCGCCCCGGCGACAGCGAGCCGCCACGGCGGTCGGCCGCCGATTCGACCGCAGCGGCAGCGCCCGCCGGTTCCGGCCTTGCAGAGAGGGTCGTCAATTGGCCGCCTCGAACTTCACGCGCGGATCGACCCAGGTATAGGCCAGGTCGGTCAGCAGCTTGGTGATCAGGCCCAGCAGCGAGAACACGTACAGCGAGCCGAGCACGACCGGATAGTCGCGGCGGATGACGGCCTCGTACGACAGCAGGCCCAGGCCGTCCAGCGAGAACAGCGTCTCGATCAGCAGCGAGCCGGTGAAGAACGCGCCGACGAAAGCGGCCGGAAACGCCGTCACCAGCGGAATCAGCGCATTGCGGAATACATGCTTGTAGAACACGCGCCGCTCGCTGAGGCCCTTGGCGCGCGCGGTCAGCACGTACTGCTTGCGGATCTCCTCCAGGAAGGTGTTCTTGGTCAGCATGGTCGTGACCGCGAAGCTGCCGACGATCAGGCAGGCCAGCGGCATCGCGAGATGCCAGAAATAATCGAGCACCTTGCCGATCAGCGACAGCTGCTCGAAGTTGTCGGACGTGAGGCCGCGCAACGGGAACAGCTGCCAGAAGCTGCCGCCGCCGAACAGCACGAGCAGCGCGACACCGAGCACGAAGCCGGGAATCGCGTAGCCGACGAGAATGGCCACCGAGGTCCACAGATCGAAGCGGCTGCCGTGCCGCACCGCCTTGGCGATGCCCAGTGGTATCGACACCGCATAGACGATGAGGAAGCTCCATACCCCCAGGCTGATCGACACCGGCAGCTTCTCGATGATCAGCTGCCAGACGCTCTTGTGATGCATGTAGCTGGTACCCAGATCGAACACGGCGTAGCGCTTGAGCATTTCCCAGAAGCGCTCGTGCGCCGGCTTGTCGAAGCCGTACATCTTGCGGATCTCGGCGATCTGCTCGGCTTCGATGCCCTGCGCGCCGCGATAGCCGCGGCCCGTGGCGGCGACCTCGCCGCTCAGCCCGCCGCCGCGCAGCTCGCGCACCAGCTGCTCGACCGGCCCGCCCGGCACGAACTGGATGACCACGAACGAGACCAGCAGGATGCCTATCAGCGTAGGCACCATCAGCAGCAGCCGCTTCAGGACGTAGACCAGCATCAGCGCGCCTCCCACCAGGTCTTCAGCATCCAGACGTCCGCCGAGTAGTAGCGCGGGAAGGTCTTGGGGTGAGCCAGTCCGCGCCGGTAGACGACCGGATGCGTCGGCGCGTAGAAATGCGGCACCAGATACCAGCCGTGGCGCAGCACGCGGTCGAGCGCACGCGCCGCGACCACCAGCTCGGCACGGGTCTGGCTCTGCAGCACTTTCTGCACCAGGGCGTCGACCACGGGGTCGCGAATGCCGGTGACATTGTCCGAGCCCTTCTGGTCGGCGGCCTCGGTAGTGAAGCGCTCGATCAGCTCGTTGCCCGGCGTCTGGCTGGCCGAATACAGATGCACGGCCACGTCGAAGTCGAAGTCCTCGACACGCTTCTGGTACAGCGCCGGATCGGTGACGCGCAGCCGCGCCGCGATGCCCAGCTTCTGCAGATTGCGCGCCCACGGCGCGGCGACGCGATCGAGTCCCTTCGAGTAGCTGAGGATCTCGAACTGGAACGGCTGGCCGGCGGCATTGCGCAGCACGCCGTCGTCGGCAACGTTCCAGCCCGCCTCCTTGAGCAGCACCAGCGCCCGGCGCAGGTTGTCGCGCAGGCTGCCGGGCGGCTCGGTCGTCGGCGGCAGCGGCGCCGGGCCGAACACCACCGGGCTGAGCCGCGCGCGGAAGGGTTCGAGCAGCGCCAGCTCTTCGGCCGACGGCAGGCCGGTGGCTTCCATGTCGCTATTGGTGAAGTAGCTGCGGCTGCGCTCGTAGCGGCCGTAGAAGATCTGCCGCTTCATCCACTCGAAATCCATCGCCAGCGCCAGCGCCTTGCGCACGCGCACGTCCGCGAACAGCGCGCGGCGCGTATTCAGCGCGAAGCCCTGCATGCCGGCCGAATTCGAATGCGGCAGCTCTTCCTTGATCAGCTCGCCGCGCTCGTAGCGCCGGCCGGTATGGCCGCGCACCCAGTTGCGCGCCGAGTTCTCGTAGACCCAGTCGAACTCGCCGGCCTTGAAGCCCTCGAGCCGCGCCGTCTCGTCGCTGAAATACTTGTAGACGATGCGCTCGAAGTTGAACATGCCGCGCCGCACGTTCAGATCCTTGCCCCAGTAGCGTGCGTCGCGGCGAAACGCGATGGTCTTGCCCCAGTCGGTGCGCTCGATGCGGTAGGGCCCGCTGGTGATCGGCTCCTCGGTGACCACGCGATCGAACGACTGCCCGGCGCCCCACTTGCGCGAAAAGATCGGCAGCTGCATGCCGATGATCATGTGCAGTTCGTGATTGCGGCGCCGGAACTCGAAGCGCACCGTCCGCGAATCGACGACGACGGCGCGCGCGACGTCGCCGAAGTACTGCCTGAAGCGCGGATGCGCCTGGCGGCTCATCAGCGTGTCGAACGAATGGCGGACGTCGTCGGCCGTCACGGGGTCGCCGTTCCAGAAGCGCGCCGCGGCATTCAGGCGGAACGTGATCGACAGCTCGTCATCGGCCAGCCGCATGTCGTCGGCCAGCAGGCCGTACATCGACAGCGGTTCATCGTCGCTGGCCTCGGCCAGCGTCTCGAACATCAGCGCCCCCATGCCGGCCGCCGGCAGCCCCCGCAGCGTGAACGGATTGAGCTTGTCGAACGAACCGTAGCCGGCCAGGTTCAGCGTGCCGCCTTTCGGGGCATCGGGGTTCACATAGTCGAAATGCG
>JBFWXS010000030.1:31139-48912 GCA_050187175.1 Burkholderiaceae bacterium | reverse complement strand
GAGATATGGATGCCGAGCAGCCGGGTCACGCATTCGGGCGTGGTCGTGAACGCATGCCAGACCCCGGGGTGCAGCTCCACCACATCCCCCTGCCGCAGCTCGACGGTCTGGATGCCGTCGCTCTCGATCCTGAACTCCGCCGCCCCCTCGACCACGATCAGGTATTCGATGTAAGGATGACAGTGAGACGGCACGTCGTAGCCCGGCTGACACGTCTGCAGCGCCACGCGGACCGGCGTGCTGCGCTGCTCGTCGCCGATGAAAACGCGCAGATCGCTCTGCGAACCATAGGAGACCAGCTCGGTATCCGCGAGCTTCCTGATCCTGAATCCGCTCATGCCCAGCTCCTTCGGCGCTCGCGCCTGCTGCCGCTACGGCTGATGCAACCGGCACCGCGTGCGCCGGCACAGCCTTGTTCGATGTAGAATACTACCGTAGAATACCAATGATCGCCATCGGCAATCGCCAAGGTCGCCAGCGCCGGGCGTCGCGTCCGCGGGTATCAGGAGCCCTTCATGCTGTCCGCCGCCACCGTTCACTTCCCGTACATGACAGCCTGGCCCGACCGCGCGTCAGACGACGATCGCGCCGCGACGCAGGCCGGCTTCGCGCGGCTGGGCAAGGCCTTCGCCGACGCCGGCATCGATACGCTCATCACGGTCACCAGCGAACACATCGTCAACCTGCAGCCGCGTATGGCGCCCGCGTTCGTCGTGGGCGTGGGCGAACGGCACGCCGCCTTTCCGGAACCGCAGTTCAATCTGGAGCCGGTGACGCGCGCCGGCGATCCGGCGCTGGCTCAGGAACTGGTGCAGGCGCTCTACGAGCAGGGCCTGGATCCGGCCCACTCCTGCGAGCTGCGGCTGGACCACGGTGCCACCCTGCCGCTCGCTTTGCTGAAGCTTCCGGCCCAGGTGGCGATCGTACCCATCGTGATCAACTGCTTCTTTCCGCCGCTGCCGCCGCTGAAGCGGTGCCGTGCGCTGGGCACGGCCATCGCGGCGGCGATGCAACGATCGAAGCTGCAAAGAAAGATCGGCCTGCTCGCCACCGGCGGAATCTCGCACACCGTCGGCGCGCCGGGCATGGATCGCAACGACCCCGAGCTCGATGCCGGATTCGTTCAGGCGCTGCTCGACGCCGACCTCGACCGGGCCACCGGCTACTCCGATGAACGGCTGGATGCCGCAGGCAACGGAACGCACGAGATCCGCACCTGGATCGTGGCGGCCGCGGCCGCGCACCCGCAGCGCCCGAAAGCCGTCACCGCGATTCCGTACGCGCGCGGCTGGGACACCGGTGTTCATCAACTGCTGTGGGAGGCGCCATGAGCTCGGCCGCCTTGAGCCAGTTCCTCATCGACATCACCCGCGGCCCATGGAAAGGCGATTTCGCCGCCAATGGCGAGCGCGTGGTGAACGCGGCGGCGCTCGACGAGCAGACGAAGACGGCAATCCGCAACCAGGACATCGGCGCGCTGTGGCTCGCCGGTGCTCACCCGCTGGCGCTTCTGTACTTCTCGCGGGCCTGCGGCTGGGACAACGAGCGCTACTACCGATGCCTGTCGGAAGCAGAGGCCCGCTCGTGTCCGCGCGACGCGCGCTAGCCGATAGGCTCGAGCCGCTGCTGCTTCAGCATACGCGCCCGGGCCGCCGCGAAGGCATCGATCGAGCGTCCGACGTGCTCGGTGATCAGCCGCTTGGCCCGCCTGCCATCATGCTGCTCGATCGCATCGAGAAGCTCCGCGTGCTCGCGGACGACTTCTTCGTTGCGCAGCGCGGTGACCTGCGTGCCGCTGGCGATCAGATACATCTTGCCGCGCACGCTGAGCAGCGCGCGGCGGATCTGGTGCAGCCCGGCGAGCTCGGCCATGCGCGTGTGGAAGGCTTCGTCGATCCCGTACATGTCCTCTCTGCTCTCGCCCCTGCCCTTGAGGATGGTGCGCAGCTCGCGGACGTGCTCCGGCGTGGCGATCTCGCACAGGCGGCCGACGACCAGCTTCTCCAGCGCCACGCGCAGCATCCGGATCTCGCTGATGGCGGCTTCATCCAGATCGACGAGCCTATAGCCGCGCTTCGGAACGATCTCGACGACGCCGTCGCGAAACAGATTCAGCAGCGCCTCGCGCACCGGCGTGCGCGAGACCCCGAGCGATTCGGCGAGCGTGCTTTCGGAGAACAGCTGGCCGCGCGCGATCTTGCCGTCGCGAATGGCGCGGCGGATCACTTCGTAGCCCTGCTGCGCGAGGCTTTCCGGACGTCCCGGGTTGGGAATCGATGACATCGCGAACGTATGGGCGCTTGGGAAAGGATAGGAACGAATGCTTCTAGTATGCAACATCCCACCGGCCTCGGCCGCGTGAAAGGCGGGACTCATGGACCTTGGATTGCAGGGCAAAGTCGCCGTCGTGACCGGCGCATCGCGAGGGCTGGGTCGCGCGACCGCGCTCGCGCTGGCCGCCGAAGGCGCGCAGGTCGTAGCAGTGGCGCGCGCCAGCGCCGAGCTTGCCGAGCTCGAATCGGCCCATGCCGGGCGCTGCCTCGCGCTCGCCGGCGACCTGCTCGACCCCGCAACGCCGCAGCGCGCGCTGGACGAGGCGCTGCGCCGGTTCGGCCGGCTCGACATTGCCGTGGTCAATACGCCAGGCCCGAAATCGGTGCTGCCGCTGGCGGCCGCCGAGGCAGACTTCGCCGCCGCCTTCGACACCGCCTTCTATCCGGCGCTCAGGCTGATCCGCGGCGCGGCTGCTGCAATGGGCGAGCGCAGCGGGGGCCGCATCCTTATCGTGTCCTCGACCAGCGTCAAGGCGCCCAAGCCCTTCCTGTCGCTGTCGGCAGCGGCGCGCAGTGCGCTATGGGCCTGGGCCAAGAGCGCCGCGCCCGCGCTGTACGAACGCGGCATCACGATCAACGCGCTGTTCGCGGGCCCGCACGACACCGCTCGAGCGCGCGAGCTAGGCGTGAAGAACAAGCCGATGGGGCGGGCCGAGGACTTCGGACGATTCGCGGCCTCGCTGTGCGGCGACGCTACCGCCTTCATCACGGGCTCGGGCTATCTGCTCGATGGCGGCGAACTGCAGGGAGTCTGACAATGAGCCAACTGCATGCGCTGCGCACCGGCCAGGGCCCTACACTGCTGCTGCTGCATGGCATCGGTTCGAGCTGCACCGCCTGGTCCGCGCAGATCGAACGGCTGGCCGGCGACTTCAGCTGCATCGCGCCGGACCTGCCGGGCTACGGCGACTCGCCAGAGCTGCGCGGCGAGGGCCTTCGCGCGATCGTCGACGAGGTCGCCGCGCTGCTGGACGGCGAGCCGGCGCACGTGCTCGGCGTGTCGTTCGGCGCGCTGACCTGCATAGGCCTGGCCCACTTCAGGCCGGAGCTCGTGAGCTCGCTCGTTCTTTCCGATGCGACGCTGGGCCGCGGCTATTTTCCGCCCGACGAACGCGCGCGCTGGCTGCAGGGCCGGCGCCGGCTCGCCGACGAGCTCGCCACGCGCAGCGCCGAGCGGGCAGCCGAGATCGCCAGCCCGCAGGCGCCTCAGCAAGTCATCGACGAGATCGCCGCGCACATGCGGCGCGCGCGCCCCGAAGGCTACGTGACGGTCGCGCGGGCCATCGCGGAAACCGACGCCCGTCCATGGCTGGAACGCATCGACAAGCCGGCCCTGGTCATCTGCGGCGAGGACGATCGCGTGACCGGGCTCGACGTGTCGCGGCTGCTGACGCAGCAGCTGCGCGATTCGCGCATGTGCACGATCGCGGGCGCGGGGCATGCGCCGCACATCGAGCAGCCCGAGCAGTTCGCGCAGGCGGTGCGCGGGTTCCTGCTGGGCGCCGATCGCTGATCGCTGATCGCTGTCAGGACCGATCGATCCGCAGCCGCGCCCGCCGCGGCACCTGCTCGATCGGCGGCAGGCCCAGCTCGTTCCACAGATCGAAGGCCTTGGCCATGATCTCCCTGGGCGGCAGCGACAGCGAGCCGGAATCGACCTTGCTGGTGGCGTCGCAGACGATCTTGCTGCCCATCGTGCTCGGCGAGACCGGCGAGCGCAAGGACGGGTCTATGCCGGTCGGGAAATAGACGTCGTCGATCAGCACAGTGTCGCGCGACGGATTGAAGCGCGCGTTCATCGCCCACTCCACGTGCATGGGATCGCGCGGGTCGACGTCGTCGTCGACGACCGTCACGCGCTTGACGGGCGAGATGGCGGCCAGCATGCGGCCGACCTTCTTGCCGTGCCCGGGATAGCGGCTCTTCATCGCGACCACGGCGTGCGCCAGCAGGCCGCCGAAGGTGAGATCGATGAACACGTCGACCACCGTGGGCTCGCCCATATCGTACTTGAGCATCTTCAGCAGCACCGCCGCGTTCGCCAGGCTCTGGATCACCGTGCTCTCGGACGGCGGCATCTGGCTGGTATAGCCGTAGTAGATCGGCTGCGAACGATGAGTGATCGCGGTGATCCGCGCCACGGGGCGCGGGGCGACGCCGCTCATGTAGCCCGCGAATTCGCCGAACGGGCCTTCGTCCTGCACTTCGCCGGGATGGATCTCGCCTTCGATGATGATCTCCGCTTCGGCAGGCACCTGCAGATCGACGGTGCGACAGCGCACCATCGCTATGGGTTCGCCCATCAGGCCGCCCGCGAGGTTCATTTCGTCGCTGCCCACCGGCAGGTTGACGACAGTGGCCAGATGCACCGCGGGCGACGCGGCCACGACCCAGGCGATCGGCGCCGGCTTGCCCTTCGAGGTCCAGCTCTCGGCATTCAGCGCGCCCTGCCGGCCGGGGCTGAGATTGCAGATGACGCTGTTGTTGTCGCGCACCAGCGTCCGGTACACGCCGTGGTTCTGGACGCCGCTGTCGTGATTGCGGGTCACGACGTTCGTCGTGATGTACGGGCCCGCGTCCTTGCCCGGCGTCCAGGTCGGAATCGGCAGCATGCCGAGGTCGGCCTGCCGGCCCAGGTGCACCACCTCCTGGCACGCGGCCTCGTTCACCGTACGCGGCGGGACCGGATTGCGGCAGGCCTCGAGCCAGGCCTGGTTGATCGCATCGGGCTCGACGCCCAGCGCCGCCGCGTAGCTGGCCGTGCCGGAGCCCAGCGCCCCCGTCACCAGCGGCATGTCGCTGCCTGCGACCTTCTCGAACATCATGCCGAAGCGCTTGTCGTCCGGCAGGGCCTGGTACATCCACTTGGCCAGCGCGGCCGGCGCCCAGGCACGGTCCACCGGCGCGCTGATCCGGCGCAACAGGCCGCGCGTTTCGAGGTGCGCGAGGTAGTCGCGCATCGTCTTGTATCCCATGTCCGACTCCGGATTGATTCGATGAGGGAGGCTTCAGTTCGCCGCCGGAAAGCCGCACCCGGCGCCCAGTGCTGCCGCCGTGCGCAGCGCTTCGAGCATGCTGCGGCTGTCCGCCACGCCGCGCCCTGCGATGTCGAAGGCTGGCCCGTGCGGCACGGACAGGCGCAGGAACGGCGAGCCCAGGTTCAGCGCGCAGTTGCCGTCGAACTTCCAGGTCTTCACGGCAATATGGCCCTGGTCGTGATAGTGGGCAACGATACAGTCGTACTCGCCATCCGTGCCCTGCCGGAAGATGGTATCGGGCGACACCGGTCCCTGCACGGCGATGCCTTCGGACCGCGCCTGCTGCACGGCCGGCCCGATCTCTTCGTCTTCCTCGCGGCCTTGCGCATGCGGATTGAGCCCCGCCACGCCGATGCGCGGCGACGCGATGCCCCAGCTGCGCAGCGAACGATGGACGAGCCGGATCAGCGCCAGCACGTTCGTCGCCGTGACGCGCGCCAGCGCCTGCGACAGCGGCACGTGATCGGAAAGATGCGCCACCCGCAGCGGCGTACCGGTGACGAGCAGCAGGAAGGTCTCCGGTTCGGCCGGCACCTCGCCGAGACCGAGGCGGATCACTTCCTTGCTGACCGGTCCTTTGACGACCGCGTCGGCCTGGCCGGCGCCGGCCAGCCCGGTCGCGATCTCCCACCATCGGACGACGGCCCGCCCCACGGCGGCGCTGGGCTCGCCGAGCCGATAGTCAGCCGCGGCCAGATCGCCTGCATCGAGCACATCCAGGCAGCCGCGCTCGAAGCGCGCCTCGCCGGCGGCCTGCAGCGGCCTTACGCGCAGCGCGCTGCCCGTGCAGCTTACCGCCTGCCTGACGGCATCGGCGCAGCCCACCAGCAGCACGCGCCCGGGAGCCGAGGCATCTGCGAGCGCCTTCACGATCACCTCGGGCCCGACCCCGCAGGGGTCTCCGATAGTGACCACCACCAGCGCCTCTTCGGGGGTCCGTGCGCTCATCACAGGCAGTAGATGTCTATCGTGGTCGGCGAGGCATCGTTCAGCAGCAGGATCCGCTTCCTGCGGATGAGCCACGAATCGCCGTGCGGCTGCAGCTCGTAGCGGTAGCGTCCGTAGAAGGTATGCGTCGACTTGAAGCGGTACACGTGCGCGGACCAGTTGGCCGTGACCACGCAGCGTCCGTCCGGCTGGAAGTCGCACAGCACACCGGAGACCAGATGGCAGGTCCGAGCCGGCGGCGTCGATGCGCTGGAGAAGCCGCTGCGGATGCGGTAGACCCTGTCCTCCAGGCCGAAGCGCCCCGGGTAGTAGATCAGCGACAGTTCCGATTCGGGATCGCTGGTGGCCTCGGTCTCGCTGTCCCAGGCGGGCACCCAGTATTCGACGTCGGGAGCGAACAGCTCCAGCCATTCGTCCCAGTTGCGGTCATCGAGCAGTGTCGCTTCGCGGGCGAGGAACTCGTGGACGGAAAGCGTGCGTTCATTCATGGTCGCCGCTGCCCTTCGACGTCATCAGCCGCAGCCAGTTCCGGTACTGACCGATCAGAATGCCTTCATCGGCGCAAGCCTCGCCGCTGCTGTACGGCTCTATGCCCAGATCGCGCGCGTGCTGGTTGGCACCCCGCACCTGGTTGCGCGCGCCGCGGCTCATGTCGCTGTAGCAGCCTGCGTCGCCCGCGGTGCCCTCCTGAACTGCCTCGAATTCCGCGAGGTCGTCGGGCGTCGCCATACCGCTCGGATTGAAGAAGTCCTCATACTGGCGCAGCCGCTTGCGCTTGAGCTCGGGGCTCTCGCCGACCGGGGCCAGCGCATAGGTGATGACCTCCGTATGGTCGACGGCGATCGGCCGGATCACGCGGATCTGCGAACCGCGGTTGTCCATCAGGAAGACGCTGGGATACAGGAACAGGTTGCGCAGCTTGCCTAGCGACCAGTCGGCGCGCACCTTGCCGATGCGCTGCGCCACCTCGGGGTGCGCCGGATAGTTGCAGCGCTCCTGCGGATTCGGGAAGGTGCCCCACATCGCCCCATGGCCCCTGCCGAAGTCGAAGTAGCCGGCATTGCCGGTCGGCCCGGTCGGGATCAGCTCCAGCGTCTTGGTCACCGCGCCGCCTGCATTGGCGCGCACGCGATGACGCTGCGTATCAGCGAAGTTCTTGTGCACTGTGGTCGGATGATAGCCGTCGATGCCGTTCTCGGCCTGCAGCTTCCAGTTGCCGCGGTATGAATAAGTCGCCGCGCCCTTCAGCACTTCGATTCCGTCCGGCCCTTGATCCACCAGCAGATCGATGAACGTGCGCGCGTCGCCGAGGTAGTCGGCCAGCGGCTCGATGTTCTCGTCGAAGGAGCCGAACAAGAACCCGCGATAGCTCTCGAAGCGCGGAACGCGGCGCAGACCGAGCTGCGACTTGTCGAACGACGGCGGATAGCCGCCCTCCGCCTCCTCCTTGATGCCCATCAGCTCGCCGCTGCTGGAGAACACCCAGCCGTGATACGGGCAGGAAAAGGCTCGCGCATTGCCCTTGCTCAGGCGCGACACCTTCGCGCCGCGGTGCGTGCACGAGTTGATCAGCGCATTGACCTGTCCGTTTCTATCGCGCGTCACGATGATCGGGTGGCGGCCGAGATGGGCCTGGATGAAATCGCCGCGATTGCGGATCTGGCTTTCGTGAGCCAGGAACACCCAGGTCTTCTCCCAGATCAGAGACATTTCGAGCTCGAAGATCGCAGGGTCTATGTAGACGCGCCGATCGAGCCGGCAGATGCCGTCTTCAGTTTCGCGCAGCATCCCGCGCAGGTCGCCAGCGGACATCACGTTCACGTATGGGTCTCCGAATGAGCCTCTGAATGAGCCTCCATCAGGCTCCGCCATGGGTTTCATCTGATTACGAATCCTTGTAAGTTTATTTTGACTACTAGTTGATTTTTGCTACTATATTTGAAATATCCCCCCACGTGAAGGTGACGGCATCATGAAATCGACCTCGCTGGCCAGACTTGCCATGCTGCTGATTGCCGCAGTGATTCCGCCGGCGCAGGCGGATACCTTTCCCGCGAAGCCGGTGAAGATCGTGGTGCCGTTCAGTCCCGGCGGCACGCCGGACCTGGCAGCCCGGCTGATTGCGCAGCGGCTGAGCACCGCATGGAAGTCGCCGGTGGTGGTGGAGAACCGGCCGGGCGCCGGCAGCATGCTGGGCGCCGACCTCGTCAGCAAGTCGCCCGCCGACGGATACACATGGCTGATGGCCTCCGACGGCACGATGATCATCAATCCGGTGGCGGGTAATGCACCGTATGACGCGCTCAAGGATTTCGCGCCGGTGACGCTGGTCGCGCGTGTGCCTTTCCTGCTGGTGGTCAACTCTTCGCTGCCGGTGCGCAGCGTCGCCGAACTGATCCAGTACGCGAAGGCCAATCCCGGAAAGCTCAACTACGCATCGGCCGGCAACGGCACGCCTCAGCATCTCGCGATGGAGATGCTCAAGCACAGCGCCGGGCTGGACATCACGCACGTTCCGTACAAGGGCGCGGCGCCGGTCATCACCGATCTGCTGGCCAATCGCGTGCAGGTCTTCGTCGGCTCGCCGAACACGTTGGTCCAGCACATCAACGACGGCAAGCTGCGGGCGCTCGCCAGTGCCGGCAGCCGGCGCGCCGTTTCGTTCGCCGAGCTGCCGACGATCTCGGAAACCGTGCCCAGCGTGGCAATGGACATCTGGATGGGAATTTTCCTTCCCGCCAGCGTCCCTCAGCCTATCGTGGACCGGATCAATACCGATATCGCCGCGATACTCAATGCGCCCGACGTCAAGAGCAGCCTGGCGGAAAAGCAGTTCCTCGAAGTCTCGACGACACAGCCCGAAGCGCTTCGCGACATCGTGCGCGAAGGTCAGGATCGCTGGGGCCGCGTGATGCGCGAGGCCCGGATCAAGCTGGAATAGCGCGAAGCGCTAGCCCTGTAACGCGAGCCGCGCCGACGGCTCATCCTTTCCGAGAGGCGAGCTCGAGATGAAAGACTGTCTTCACCTGGCAAGAAGTGCCCTCCTGGCTGTCCTCGGCCTGTGCTGTGTCGCGAGCGGCGTCCAGGCACAGACCTTTCCCACCCGGCCGGTCACCATCGTCGTTCCGTTCGCGCCCGGCGGCGGTCCTGACATCGTCGCGCGCCGGATCGCCGTCAAGCTCTCGGCCGATCTGGGCGTGCCGGTCGTCGTGGACAATCGCGACGGTGCCGGCGGCCGCATCGGAACGGCCGTGGTGGCTCGGGCGGCGCCCGACGGCCACACGCTGCTGCTCGGAACCAGCAGCGCGCTCGCCCTCGCACCGGCGCTCTACAAGGATCTGCAGTACAACCCCGAGACCGGCTTCGCGCCCGTCGGACTCATCGTCCACGGCCCGCTGGTGCTGTCGGTGCGCAGCGAGCTGCCGGTGACGGATGTCCGATCGCTGGTGGAGTATTCGAAGCGGAATCCCGGACGGCTCAACTTCGGCTCGGCGGGTGTCGGCAGCGTGCATCACGTCGCCGCGGAACTGCTGCGCAGCACCGCTTCCATCGACATGACGCACGTCCCGTACAAGGGCGGCGCACCCGCCTGGCTGGCGCTCACCAGCGGCGAGGTCGACGTCATCATGGACGCGATGTTCGGCGGCGCCATGCAGACGCTGGCATCCGGCAAGGCGCGTGCGATCGCCGTGACCGGGGACCGGCGTCTCGACTCTCAGCCGAAGGCGGCCACCTTCCGCGAGCAGGGCATACAGGGCCTGGACGTCAGTTTCTGGTGGGGCATGCTCGCGCCGGCGAATACGCCGGCCCCGGTGGTCGCCACGCTGAACAAGGCGTTGCGCAACGCAGTGTCGGACCCCGAGCTGGTGGCCAGCTTCGCGGCCTTGGGACTGGATCTGAAATCCAGTACGCCGGACGACTTCACGCGGCTGATCGCCTCGGAAGGCAAGCATTGGCGCACCGCCGCGGAGACCAGCAAGCTGCGCCTTGCGACTCAGTGAGGCGCTGCGCGCGCAAGAGCGCCGGTTTTGTGTGCGGTACCATCCGGGCTGATCCTCCGGCTCCGGATGGTCCGACACCACGAAATCATCATGAAGACATCTGCCCAAAAGATCAGGGCCCCCGGGCCGGCGAGGACGACGCCGGCCGCCCTCGACAAGGCCTCGCCTGCCGTACGCCCCCTGGAATTCAATCTGGCGTACCGGCTCTCCTACATGAGCTTTCTCGTGAACCGGGCGACCTTGCCGGTCCTGCTGTCGCACGGACTGACCAATCAGCAATGGAAAGTGCTGAGCGTGCTGTACCAGCTCGCGCCGGCCACCGCCCAGGAGGTGACGCGCTGGGTGACGCTGGACAAGTCCGCGGTATCGCGCACCGTGCGCCAGTTGCTGGAGCAGGGACTGATCACCCGCAAGCTGCATGCCGAGGACGCGCGCAACGTGAACCTGCTGTTCACGGCGCGAGGCAATGCACTGTACAAGCAGGTGTCGGAAGACCTGGCCGCCGTTCAGGCGGACCTCATGCAGGACGTGTCGCCGTCCGCGGGCGCGGCGCTGTTCAAGGCGCTGCGGCAGGTGGAGGAACGCCTGCGGATCCGGCTTGACAACCCGGCGATGAATCCGGTGCCCGAGCAGGAAGGCGCATAGCGGGCACGGACGACCGGCCGGGGCCTTGGGGCGCATGCGACAATAGTCACCGTCAATGACTGTATCGCGGAGAGCAACCTACATGGGCTTCCTTGCCGGCAAACGCATTCTGATCACCGGTCTGCTGTCGAACCGCTCGATCGCCTATGGCATCGCGCGTGCCTGCCGCGACCAGGGCGCCGACCTGGCGTTCACCTATCAGAACGAACGCTTCAAGGACCGCATCACCGAAATGGCGGCCGAGCTGGGATCGACCATCGTGCTGCCCTGTGACGTGGCCGAGGACACCCAGATCGATGCGCTGTTCGGCGGATTGCGCGAGCACTGGGACGGCCTGGACGGCCTGGTGCACGCAATCGCATTCGCGCCGCGCGAGGCGATCGCCGGCAACTTCCTGGACGGCCTGAGCCGCGACGCGTTCCGCATCGCGCATGAGATCTCGGCCTACAGCTTTCCGGCGCTGGCCAAGGCGGCGCTGCCGATGATGGAAGGCCGCCGCGCGTCTATGGTGACGCTCAGCTATCTGGGTGCCGAGCGGATGGTGCCCAGCTATAACACCATGGGGCTGGCCAAGGCCAGCCTCGAGGCGAGCGTGCGTTATCTGGCCGAGGCGGTGGGCCCGCGCGGCATCCGCGTCAACGGCATCTCGGCCGGGCCGATCAAGACGCTCGCAGCCAGCGGCATCAAGGGCTTTTCGAAGATCCTGTCAGTGGTCGAGAGCAATGCGCCGCTGCGCCGCAACGTCACGATCGAGGACGTGGGCAACGTCGCGGCCTTCCTGCTGTCGGATCTGGCCGCCGGCGTCACCGCCGAGATCACCTACGTCGACGGCGGATTCAGAAGCGTGATGGGCGGCGCGGACGGTGGCGTCGGCTGATCGCGGTCAGCCGCGCGCCGGCGCCGTTCCCGCCGGCATGCGGCCGCTCAGCAGATAGTCGATCAGCTCGCGGACCGGACGGATCGCGTCGCCGAACGGCGTCGGTGATGCGCCGCGGAAGAACAGGCCGCGCGACACGTCGCCCTTCAGCGCCGCCGCGAGCTGGTTGTCGATGCAGAACTGTCCGAACTTCGCCAGCCCGTCGCGCAGGCCGCAGACCGTCAGGCACTGCAGGCCGACCGTGCATTTGTGCGGCGCAGCGCGCTGCCGCAGCACGGTTTCGCGCTTCAGATAGCGTTCCAGCCACGGCGTGCGCACGGCACGCGCCGGCAGGCCGGCAGTGCTGACGAACTCGACGATGTCCTGCGGGCCGGCGCCGGCCAGCATCTTCTTGAAGGTCGGATGCGCATCGCCTTCCTCGGTGACGGCGAATGCAGTGCCGAGCTGCACGCCCGCATAGCCGTTGCGCAGCAGGTGGCGTACTCGCTCATGGCTGTTGACGCCGCCCGCCGCTACCAGCGGGATCTGCTGCGATTCGAGGCCGAGCTCGCGCATCTGCGCCGCCACGCCTTCGGCGACCGGCTCGAAGTCGAAGCGGGCGTCGCTCAGCTCGTCGATGCGGGTGGCGCCCAGATGGCCGCCGGCATAGCGCGGATGCTCGATGACGATGGCGTCCGGCAGCCGCTTCTTGCGCAGCCACTTGCGCAGCACCACCGCGACGCCGCGCGCGTCGGACAGGATGGGGATCAGCGCGACGCCGGGGAAGTCGGCCGTCATCTCGGGCAGATCCAGCGGCAGCCCTGCCCCCATCACGATGGCATCGGCGCCCGATTCGCAAGCCTGGCGCACCAATGCCGGATGCTCGTCGACGGCCTTCATCACGTTGACGGCGATCGCGCCCGCGCCCTGCGAGTCGCGCTTGGCCATCCGCACCTCGCGGTCGAGCGCGATCAGGTTGAGCCGGTCGAGCGCTTCGCGGTCGCGCACGCCCTTGGCCTGTTCGAGCAGGTCGGGATGGTGGTGGCGCAGGTCCACCGAAGCGACCGTGCCCAGCGCGCCGGTGCGCGCCACTGCCGAAGCCAGCCGGTGCGCGGAAACGCCCACACCCATGCCGCCCTGCACGATGGGCAGCAGCCGGTGCTGGCGCAGCTTGAGGAGATTCATGCCGGCGGCGGCGAGCTGATCGAAGAACGTGGTCTGCATACGGCGCATGTCCTGCCAAAGCCCAAACGATCGATTGTCGGCAAGCCGGCTTGGGCCGTCGTTGACCTTGGTCAGCTTCAGCGGCAGGCGGCGGCCGACTCGGGCAGGCGGGCAACTCGCGCATAATGCCGCCATCCCTCTGATGGCCGGCGCCCCCCTGGCGGTGCCGGCCCGTTTCTCGGAGAAGCCATGAACGCTCCTGTTTCACCCGGCCCGCTGCGGCTGACTTCGTTCTCGCACGGCGGCGGCTGCGGCTGCAAGATCGCGCCCGGCGTGCTGTCCGACATCCTGAAGAACAGCTCGCGGCTGCCTGTGCCGCCGCAGCTGCTGGTCGGCATCGAGACCGCCGACGACGCCGCCGTCTGGCAGCTCAACGACGAGCAGGCGCTGATCGCGACCACCGACTTCTTCATGCCCATCGTCGATGATCCGTTCGATTTCGGCCGCATCGCCGCCACCAATGCGCTGTCCGACGTCTATGCGATGGGCGGGCGCCCGATCATGGCGCTGGCGCTGGTCGCGATGCCGATCGACAAGCTGCCGCTGGACACGGTGCGGCGCATCCTCGAAGGCGGCGAATCGGTGTGCGCCGCGGCCGGCGTGCCGATCGCCGGCGGCCATACGATCGATTCGGTGGAACCGATCTACGGGCTGGTGGCGCTCGGGCTCGTGCATCCGAAGCGCGTCAAGCGCAATGCCGACGCGCAGCCCGGCGACCGGCTGGTGCTCGGCAAGCCGCTTGGGGTCGGCGTGCTGTCGGCGGCACTGAAGAAGGGCCAGCTGCCGCCCGAGGCCTACGACGCGATGATCGCCAGCACGACGCGGCTGAACACGCCCGGCCCGGCGCTGGCGCAGCTCGACGGCGTGCATGCGTTGACCGACGTCACCGGCTTCGGCCTGCTCGGCCACGCGCTGGAGCTGTGCCGCGGTGCGCGCTTGCGCGCCCGGCTGTCGATGTCGGCGCTGCCGCTGATCGGCGGCGCCGCCGCGCTGGCGGAGCGCGGCTTCGTCACCGGCGCGTCGGCGCGCAACTGGGCCGGCTACGGCCATGAAGTGCAGCTCGGCGACGGCGTCGGAGAAATCGAGCGTGCGCTGCTCACCGATCCGCAGACCTCGGGCGGACTGCTGGTGGCCTGCGCGCCCGAGGCCGTCGGCGAGGTTCTGGACGTGTTCCGCCGCGAAGGCTTCGAAGCGGCGGCCGAGATCGGCGAGTTCGCGGTCGGCGAGCCGGGCGTCGAAGTCCACCGCTGAGTCCGTGGGCGCCGCCAGGCTCAGCGCGGCACCAGGCTCAGCGTCTGCGCCGCCTCGCGTTCTATGCGCTGGCGGTCCATGACCATCGGCACGTACCGTCCCTGCGTCCACAGCGGATTCATGTCGCTGTAGTGCGGCGACAGCAGATGCCCGCTCTGCCCCGTCGAGTGGATGAAGACCGAGTTCTCCGGTTCGGCCAGATCATAGATGGCCCGCAGGCTGGCCGCCCAGCGATTGGCGAGCGGTTCGTCGGGGTCCCACGGATTGTGCCGCGCGACGTTGATCGAGCTGGGGTCGCCGCCGCTCGGGCTGCGCAGCTCGAAGACACGCGCCAGCAGCCAGTGGCGGCTGAACGGGCGATGCTCGGCCACGGCCGGGTGCGCCTCGCCCCAGCTCCAGCGGCGCGGATCGGCGCCGTAGCGGCGGCCCAGCTCGTCGAGCACCGCTTCGAGCGAGCGGCTCAGCATGTCATCGCAGGTCTCGGCGGCCGGCGTGCGCACATCGTCGCACCAGCCCGCATGATCGGCGCGCGTGAGCGCGTATTGCAGAGCATGGTGCCGGCTGCGATGACGCTCGAGCAGCGCGAACAGCTCGCCGGTCTCGTCCTCGAAGATCTCGCGGCGCAGCCGGTCGATCCATGCCACGGCGATCAGCGGCTCGGGCCGCTCCACGCTCAGCGCCGGCGCCTCGGTGTCCTGCGCCTCGCTCCATTCGCGCAGCATCGTCAGCGCATCGGTCGCGCGGCGCGACTGCGGCCGGGTCCGCAGCAGTATCGTCATCAGCTCGCCGACCGCGGGAGCGCCGACGTCGCTCTGGATCTCGGCGAAGCTGGCTGCATCGTGCAGCGGCCGTTCGCGCAGCAGCCGCTTGATGCGGTCGGAGCGGTAAGGCAGTGCCCATTCACCGGCGATGAAGTGCGGATAGCGCTCGTCGACGATGCGCTGGTTAGCCGTCACCAGCATGCCGTCGTCCGAGTGCTCGCGCTGCGGCAGGGCCTCGAACGGCAGCAGGCCGCGCCAGTCGTAGACCGCTTCCCAGCCCGGCGCCGGCAGGCGGCCCTGCAGCGTATTCGCCGGGTCGCGCAGCGGCACGCCGCCCGCGGCGATGAAGCCGACGCCGCCGTCGACGTCGGCGTACAGGATGTTCTGCTGCGGCCCGCGGAAGTCGCGCAGCGCATTGACGAAGGCGCCGCGGTCCGGCGCCAGGTTGAAGCCCAGCGCGGCGCGGATGGTCCGGTCTTCGGGCGACAGCATGGTCCAGGCGAAGGACAGCGCATGCCCGTCGAGCCCGTGCAAAGCCAGCGCTGCCGTGGCCTGGCCGAGCGCATCCGAGATCACCGGCCCGTGCCGCGTCGCGCGCACGGTGAGCGTGACGTCGGCGGCGCCCTTGACGTGAATCGTTTCAGTGCGCGTCGTGAAGGCGGCCCAGCCGTCGGGTGTCAGATAGCGTGACGGATCCTGCGGATCGATGCGTTCGAGGTACAGGTCCTGGCTGTCGGGCAAGGTGTTCGTGAAGCCCCAGGCCAGGCGCTGGGAGCGTCCGACGACGATGTACGGCAGGCCGGGCAGCGTCGCGCCGATCACCGACAGCCCGGGCGCCGACAGATGCGCGAAATACCATAAGGACGGCACGCTCAGGCCCAGATGCGGGTCATTGGCCAGCAGTGGCTTGCCGCTGGCCGAACGCCTGCCGTCGACCAGCCAGCTGTTCGAGCCGAGACCGTCGAGGCCGCTGGACGGAAACGCCCTCGCGAGCGACACGGCAAGAGACTGCGCGTGCCGCGCCAGCGACGGCAGGTCCGGCGTCGATGGGGACGCGCCGGATGCCTGCGCCGTACGCGCCGGCAGGGCCGCCCCATACAGCGTGCGCGGATCCGGCAGCGAGCTCGGCGGATCGGTATCGAGCAGCTGCGCGACACGCGCCGGGTCGAGCTTGCCGAGCAGCGCGAGCCGCAGCAGTTCGGCCCCGTGGTTGCCGGACAGATCCCAGGCCATCATGGTGGCCCAGCCGATCACGTCGGCCGGCTCCCACGGCATCGGCTGCGTGCCGAGCAGCAGGAATTCCGGCGCACGCCGCCAGGGCCGGCTCGCGCGGTCGGCGACGCCCGCGTTGATTCCGTCGGTGTAGGCCTGCACCGCGGCGCGCGTGGCCACGTCCAGCCCTTCCCAGATCTGCTGCGCGTTGCGGCGCACACCTAGCACGCGCAGGAAGCGGTCATTGTCCAGCGCCGCCGGCCCGAGCACTTCGGCCATCCGGCCGCCGACGATGCGCCGGTTCATCTCCATCTGCCACGAGCGCTCCTGCGCGTGCAGCAGACCGAGCACGAAGAACGCGTCATTGGGTGAAGCCGCGAACACATGCGCGATGCCGTGTCGATCACGGATGACGGTGGCCGGCTCGGTCAGGCCGGGCACTTGCAGCTGCCCCGATGCCGGCGGCATGCCGGCCAGCCGGTAGAACACCAGCGCCGCGGCGATCAGTACCGCGAGCATCGCCAGCAAGGTCATCGCTATGATCGTCGTCCGCCGCAGCCAGCTCATCGTCGCCCTGCCCCGTGCCCATCGGATCTGCAACGTATCATACGAGGGCTGGTTCCGTTGCGCGCCGCGCGCGACGGCCGTCGTCCATCGCGGGCGGCCTGCCCCCCGCCTCAACGCCTGCGCGCCACGCCATCGATGAATCCTTCCGAGCCGCCCGCCGTCGTGCTTGCCGGGGTCGGCAAGTCTTATGGCGAACGCCGCATCATCGACCAGCTGTCGCTGCGCATCGCGGCCGGTGAACGCGTCGCCCTGCTGGGCGAATCGGGCAGCGGCAAGTCGACGCTGCTCAATCTCATCGCGGGGCTCGAGCCGGCCGACGCCGGTCGCATCGAGGTCGCCGGCGTCGACGTCTCGCGACTCGACGCCGACGGCGCGGCGCGGCTGCGCCGGCATACGATCGGCTTCGTGTTCCAGGCCTTCCACCTGCTGCCGCATCTGAATGCGGTGCAGAACGTCGCGGTGCCGCTGCTGCTGGCCGGGCTTCGCGCCGATGCTGCGCAGGCGCGAAGCGGGGCGCTGCTCGCGCGCGTCGGACTCGGCGGACGGCTGACGGCCATGCCGCGCGAGCTGTCCGGCGGCGAGCAGCAGCGCGTCGCGCTGGCGCGTGCGCTGGTCAACGAACCGCGGCTGATCCTGGCCGACGAACCGACCGGCAATCTGGATGCGGGGAGTGCTGCGCAGGCGCTGCGCTTGATCGCCGAACTCACGGCGTCCGGCGGCGCGGCACTGCTGCTGGTCACACATTCGGCGCAGGCAGCGGCGATTGCCGAACGGCAGCTACGGCTTGGACCCGACGGTCTGACCGAACTCCACGCCGGCCGGCCGCCCGCATGAGCACCGATCAGCCGGTTTTCGCGCCGACCGCGACGCAGGCGACCGTTCCGCGCACGCGCGACCCGCTGCCGTGGCCCCTGCTCGGCTGGCTGTGGCGCGCGCA
>JBFWXS010000030.1:24176-31039 GCA_050187175.1 Burkholderiaceae bacterium | reverse complement strand
CACGCCGGCCGGCCGCCCGCATGAGCACCGATCAGCCGGTTTTCGCGCCGACCGCGACGCAGGCGACCGTTCCGCGCACGCGCGACCCGCTGCCGTGGCCCCTGCTCGGCTGGCTGTGGCGCGCGCAATGGCAGGCCCAGCCCGGACGCTCGCTTGCCGCGACGCTGGCCATCGCCATTGGCGTCGCGCTCGCGCTGGCCATCCACCTGGTCAATCAATCGGCGCTGGCGGAGTTCGACGACGCTATGGCGGTGATCAACGGCGATGCACAGATGCAGATCGCAGCGCGCGCCGGAACACTGGACGAAGCGCTGTATGCCGAAGTGGCGGCTGATCCGGCCGTGCTCGCCAGTCCCGTCATCGATGCCGTGTTCGCGCTCGCCGATCGCGACAATGCATCGCTGCGAGTGATCGGCCTGGATGTATTCCGCGCCGCGGAGGTCAGCCCGGCGCTGGTCCCCAGCGTAGCCGGAGCGGCGTCGGCGAACGGGGGAACGACGTCAGCCGACAAGGAAGCGGCGGCCACGGACAGAGAGCCGCCCGGCGGCAGCGAGGAGAACGCCGGCTCCGCCTCGCCGCTGTTCGGCGACGACACCATCTTCCTGTCGAGCGCGGCACTACATGCGTTCGGGCTGCGCCCCGGCGACACCTTGCACTTGCGTGCCGGCCCGCAGGTGGCGGTGCTGCGCGTCGCCGGAACGCTCGCCGGCGTGGCCGGCGGCCAGCAGCTGGCCGTGATGGACATCGGCGCGCTCCAATGGCGCCTCGGCTGGCTGGGCCGCCTGTCGCGAATCGACCTGCGCCTCGCCGACGGCAGCGATCGCGAGCGCGTGCGCGCCGCTCTGGTACGCCTGCTGGCCGACCGCGCGCTGCTGTCGGATCCCGACGCCGGACGGCAGCGCATGTCGAACCTGTCCCGCGCCTATCGCGTGAACCTCAGCGTGCTCGCGCTGGTGGCCCTGTTCACCGGCGGTTTCATCGTCTACTCGACGCTGGCATTGGCCGTCGCGCGGCAGCAGCATGAACTCGCCTTGCTGCGCGTGCTGGGCGCCGGCCGCGGACTGATCGTCGCCCAGGTGCTCGGCCAGGGCGCAGCGTACGGCGCGGCAGGCGCCGCGCTGGGCAGTATCGGCGGCCTGGCGCTGGCCGCCCTGCTGCTACGCACGATCGGCGGCGACCTGGGCGGCGGCTACTTCGCGGGCGGCGCGCCGGCACTGGAGGTCTCTGCGGGCGCCATCGCGGTTTTTGCACTGAGCGGCATGCTCACCGGTCTGGCAGGCGCCATGGTGCCCGCGCTGGCGCAAGGTCGCCTGCCGGCTGCGCGCGCCCTGCGCAGCGGTAGTCTCGAGGATTCGCTGCGCAGCCCGCATCGTCCGGCCGTCGCCCTGCTGTGCTTCGCTGCGGGCGCTGCGCTGCTGCCGATGCCGGCCATCGCCGGCCTGCCGCTGCCCTCGTATCTGGCGATCGCGGCCTGGCTGTTCGGTGGCGTCGCGCTGGCGCCAGCCGTAGTAGCGGCCATAGCGCGCCCACTGGCCCGCTGGCGCAGCGGCGCCCGCTCGGGCGCGATCGCATGGCTGGCAGCGCATCGCATCGCGGGCGCGCCGGCCAGCGTCAGCGCGACGCTGGCCGGCGTCGTCGCCGCGTTCGCGCTGGCCAGCGCCATGGCGATCATGGTGGCGAGCTTCAGGGACTCGGTCGACCGCTGGCTGGATGCGGCGCTGCCGGCCGATGCCTACGGCCGCGTGTCGGCAGGCGGCGCCGCGGCGCCGATAGACCCGCACCTCGCAGCACGCATCGCGGCCAGCCCTGGTGTAGCGCGCGCCGAGTTCCAACGGCTGGTCGAATTGACGCTGGCGCCGACCCGGCCGCCGGTCATGCTGATTGCGCGGCCGCTCGATGCGGCACAGCCGCAGGCCCGGTTGCCGATCAGCGGCCGGCTGCTGGCCGCGCCCGCCGGCGAGACTCCGGTCTATGTCAGCGAAGCCGCCGCCGATCTGTACGGCTGGACGCCGGGCGCACGCATCGAGCTGCCGCTGCCGCGACGTGGTGCGGCCTCTTCGGAGTCCGCTGCCGCCCCTGCCCGCTTCTTCGTCGCCGGCATCTGGCGCGACTACGCCCGCCAGCACGGCGCCGTGGCGATGGACCTCGCCGTTTATCGCCGTTTGAGCGGCGAGCAAGAGGTCAACGACGTCGCCGTCTGGCTCGACGGCTCGCCGGAAGCGCTCGGCCGCCTGCGCGACGCGCTGGCCGACGTACCCGGGCTGCAATGGCGCAGCACCGGCGAGCTGCGCGCGCTGTCGCTGCGCATCTTCGATCGCAGCTTCGCAGTCACGTATGCGCTCGAGGCGGTGGCGATCATCGTCGCGCTGTTCGGCGTCGCCGCCGGCTATGCCGCCGAGGGACTGGCGCGCGTGCGCGAGTTCGGAGTGCTGCGGCATCTGGGCATGACGCGGGCCGGCATCGCCCGTCTGTTCGCGGTCGAAGCCGGTCTGCTGATCGGCATCGCGGTCATCTGGGGCGGTCTGCTCGGCGCAGCAATCGCGCAGATCCTGATCCATCGCGTCAATCCGCAATCGTTCCATTGGACGATGCAGACCGACTGGCCGATCGCCGTCCTGACGGGCAGCGCGCTGGCCCTGACGCTTCTGGGCGTGAGCGCCGCCACGCTGGCCGCCCGCCAGGCGATGGGCGAAGCGCCAGTGCGCGCCGTTCGCGAGGACTGGTGATGACGGGCCAGGCAGCCGGACGACGCGACCTGCTGCGGCTCGCCGCCGGAGTGGCCGCGCTGGGCACGAGCTGCGTCGCCGGAGCCACCGGGCGCACGGGTACGACGGTCGCCTATCCGCCGGTGCGCCGCGACACCGTGCTGCGCTTTCCACGCGACCATGGCGCGCATCCCGCGTTCCGCACCGAATGGTGGTATCTGACCGGCTGGCTGCGGCGCCACGGCCCGGCCGGGAGCGGGAGCGGGAGCGGGAGCGAGAGCGAGAGCGGCAGCGGCAGCGGCAGCGGCAGCGGCAGCGGCGACAGTAACGCAGAGGATGGCTGGCTGGGCGTCCAGATCACTTTCTTCCGTTCGCGTACAGGCCACTCGCCGGACAACCCGAGCCGCTTCGCGCCGACGCAGCTACTGCTGGCGCACGCGGCGCTCGCACTGCCGGAGCGCGGCCGGCTGCTGCACGCGCAGCGCGCGGCCCGCGCCGGCTTCGGCCTGGCGGCAGCGGCCGAGTCCGACACCGCCGTCTCGATCGGCGACTGGCGACTGCGTCGCGACGGCGCCGACCGATATCACGCGCAGTTGCGCAATAGCGGATTCGCACTCGATCTGCAGTTCCGGGCACCGGCGCCGCCTGTGCTGCAAGGCGAGCAAGGCTTCTCGCGCAAGGGACCTGGTCCGCTGCAGGCCAGCCACTACTACAGCCGGCCGCATGCGCGCACTACCGGCACCATTGTGATCGACGGACGGCCCATCAGCGTCGCCGGCACGTCCTGGATCGATCACGAATGGTCGAGCGAGATCCTCGATCGCGACGCCAGCGGCTGGGACTGGGTCGGCCTGAACTTCGATGACGGCAGCGCGCTGATGGCCTTCCGCATCCGCCGCCGCGACGGCGGTGTCGCGTGGTCGACCGCGCGCTGGATCGACGCTTCAGGCCAGCCTGTAGCGCCCGATCCGACGCCGGGCTTCGCGCCGCTCCGCCACTGGCGCTCGCCACGCACCGGCGCCCAGTATCCAGTCGCGATGGCGATCGACCTGGGGACGCGCCGTCTGACGCTGCAACCGCTGTTCGACGACCAGGAGCTCGATACGCGCGGCAGCACGGGCACGATCTACTGGGAAGGAGCGGTGGCGGTGTTCGAGGACGGACGGCGCGTCGGGCGCGGGTATCTGGAGCTGACCGGCTACGCGACACCGCTGCGTCTATGAGGCCCAGGGGCGCCGCCGAATCCAATCACCTGAGCAACAGCTGCAGCCCCTCCACCTTCCCCGGCAACTGGCCCGTCTCCACCAGATAGTCGACCACTGCCGACTGCGTATCCTCCTCGAGCTGCATCGAGAAGCCCTTCTGGAAATTCGCCAGCGAACTCCGGAGGATCTGGTCTCCTTGCGGCAAGGACACCGGCGAATACTTGTTGGTGATGGCCAGCAACTCCGGCAGGTTCTGCGGATCCTGCGCGAACCTTCCCGCCTTCTCGAGCGCCGACAGGAAGCTCCTCACTGCCGCGGGGTTGGACTGCAGGAAGTCCTCGCGCACGACGTAGGTGGCGCCGGATCCGTTGTTCAAGCGAGTGAGCTGTCGAGGACCTTCGCCCTTGTGCGGCTGGACCGCCATCGTGCAGGTCTTCAGCACGTCGCAGAATCCATCGATCGGCAGAAAGCTCAGCAGTGCGTCGACCTGTCCGTTGCTCAACGCCGCATAGCCGGTGAGCGGCGCGCCGACGGCCACGAAGGTGACCTCGTTCGCATTGAGTCCGGCCCCCGTCAGCATCAGACGAGCCTGAAACTCGGCGGCAGAGCCACGCGCCGTCACGCCGATCTTGCGTCCCTTCAGGTCCTTCACGGCGTCCGGATAGCCGCGCTTCAGGTTCGGCCAGGAGACATGGTTGCCGACGGCCAGCATGAACGGATTGCTCTTCATGCTGGAAGCGATCACCTTCAGCTTCGCTCCCCGCTGCGCCGCCTGGAGGGCCACCTCGACGTTGGCGAGGCTCACCTCGATGTCCTTCGACAGCAGCGTCTGAATCCCGAGCGGTGCGGTGTTGATCACCTGGATGCTGCACTTGATACCGGCTTGCTCGCAGTAACCCTTCTCCACGGCCACGCGGGTCAGCGTCCCCACGATGCCGGGGTAGTCCTGGATGCGCAGATGCGGCTGCTGCGCATTCGCAGCCAGCGCGAATGCCAGCGAGGCCAGGCCCAGCAGAGGCTTGAACAGCGTCTTCATCAATGTCTCCTAAGTCCTTGTTCGGTTCACGGCTTCTGTGCGCCCGTTGCGCCCCGGCAGCGAGTCGAGGCTCTGCCGGATATGTCCCGCCGCCCGCGAGATCGCCTCGGCGGATCCTGACAGGTACAGCCGGCCGGTCGCGCCGATCATGCGCACATCCACCAGCTTGATCTCTGGTACGGCCCGCTCCGCCTCGTTCGCAGCGTAAGTCGCGAACAGGGCAGGCACGATCTCGAGCAGTAGCAGAGTTTCGCCGGGCAGCACCATCGATGCCTGCTTGCTGCGGTTGATCACCACCGCATGCTGGTCGGTGATGTTCTCGACCACGTCCAGGAACAGAATCTCCGGCCTGAGCTGATCGGCAGGCGACAGCTTCAGCCAGGACAGCATTGCGGCGCCAGCACGATGCAGTTCGCCGACGTCGCGCGAATGCACCTCCAGAACGCCATACTGCCGCTCCACCACCAGCAGACCCGGCTCCAGCGACGGGACCGCCTTCAGGGCAATGTCCGTGATGCGCTCTATCGACAGGCCGGGAGCGATCTCGACGATGAGCGAACTCATTCCCTCGACGGGCACGTAGCCGCGACCCGAGGTCGGCGAGCTCAGATAGGAGGCGAACTGCCGCTGCAGCCGCTCGATCGTCAGGTAGACGCGGAGTTCGGTGCTCATCGATGCCACGCCGGGTTACGCCGATTTCTTGGGCAGATCCGGGTCCCTCCTGGTCGTCTCGAAGTACTTGACTACGTCCGCATGCGGCCGCGGGATGACATAGCAGGACCGGACTTCACCCACCTGACGGGCAGCCTCCGCGCCGGCATCGGTCGCGGCCTTCACGGCGCCGACGTCACCCGTCACGGTGATCGACACCAGACCCGCGCCGACCTGCTCGCGACCGACCATGGTCACGTTCGCGGCTTTCACCATGGCGTCCGCGGCAGCGAACGCTGCCACGTAGCCGACCGTCTCGATCAAACCAACTGCTTGCGACATCACACTCTCCTTGATGAAAAAGCCACTTCAGCGCGGCTCGTTGCTTGCTGCGGGATCGACGATGCCGACCACGACCGCATCCACCGGGACCGTGCTGAACGACGCGGCCACGGAACCCATGACGACCAGTACCTCTTCACCGACCCCGACACCGAGCCCGTCGAGCGCCACCACCGGCTCGTCATTCTCCAGCCGTACCTTCACCAGCGCACCGCTGGGCAACCCGGGATGGCGCTTGGTGGCCCACAGCCGCCCGGTGACAGTGCCGACCTTCATCGCACACCCCTGCACAACGCAATCCGGTTCGAGCGAGCGTAGTCCTGCGCAGATGCCGTCAGAATCGCATTGGGCGGAATCGAAATCGACTGCCCCGGCTTGGCCCGGGTCCGCAGCAGCGCTTCGGTGATGACCTTGTCCGTCAGGCTCGCCTGCACAGCCGGTTCGCGTACCGGCATCTGCAGGCCGATGGCAGCGCCCGGGGAGGCGCTTGCCGGAGCGACTCTGGCATCGATCCTCAGCACGCCGGCGAGCGCCTGCGCCCGCAGCGTCGGAGCGGCGGCGATGGCGAGCAGCATGCGCACCAGACTGGCCAGATCCGCGTCGTTCGCGATGCGGACCGGTACCACCACCGCGGCCGGGCCGGAGCGGCGCAGCCCCGGGTCGGAGCGATGCGGCACCGAGCCCGAAACATGCGAGGCCCGATCCGTCAGCTCGCGCACCGGACCGGCGATCGCAGCGCGGAGCGCGTCGAGATTCACTTCGGTCATTTCGACTGCCTCTTCAGCGCCGCGATGGCCGCCTCGCTGCCAGCCCGAACCGCCGATTCCGTGCCGCTGATATAGAGCCGGCCGCTCGCTCCCATGAATCGGCAATCGACCAGCGTGATGGCGGCAGCCTTCTCCGCTTCGTTCGCGGCCAGCAGCG
>JBFWXS010000030.1:0-24076 GCA_050187175.1 Burkholderiaceae bacterium | reverse complement strand
GCCTCGCTGCCAGCCCGAACCGCCGATTCCGTGCCGCTGATATAGAGCCGGCCGCTCGCTCCCATGAATCGGCAATCGACCAGCGTGATGGCGGCAGCCTTCTCCGCTTCGTTCGCGGCCAGCAGCGCACCGGCGGCCGGGGTCGTCTCGAGCAGGAACAGCGAGCTGCCCGGCAGCAGCATCGAACCCGACTTGTTGCGGTTCACCAGAAATGCATGCAGGCCGTCGACCCGATCGATGTGGCGGGACGCCAGGATCTGCGGCTCGGGCGTATCGGCGCTGGGAATACCCAGCGCGGCGAGGATCTCGGCGCCCGCCGCCTTCACGGCAGACGCCTGCGGCGAATGGAACTCCAGATAGCCGAACTGCCGCTCGACTACCAGGACGCCAGGCTTGACGTCCACCTGCTTCAGCGCGATGTCCGTCAGCCACTCGATGTCCAGTCCGGGAGCAACCTCCACGATCATTGCAGCGTCATTCGCCCGTGGCAGGTAGCCGCGCGTCGAGCTTCCGAGATAGCACATCGTCTGCGGTTGCAGGCGATCCAGAAAGTTGAAGGACCGCAGGGTCAGCATGGGCTCACACCTTGTCCGCAAGCGCCGCCGTCACGAGCGCGCGAACCACCGATTCGATCCTGGCATCCGCTTTCGCCGACTGCCGTGTGCCGTGGCTGCCGCCGGCGCCTTCGGGCGATCGCTGTTGCTGCTTCGGAAAGGCGATGCGCTTCCAATTGATCAGATGTTCCGGTCCGACGTTCTCTCCCACTGAACTGCGGCCGGCGAAGCCCGTGCCGACGGTGAAGGTCGGCGGCATGAAGGTCCCATCACCGACGACGCCCATCGAGGTCCCCCTGTTCACGATCGTGCGATTCACGTTCAATGCGGCGCCCCACAGCGCGGCTGTTTCGGCATCGCTTGCGAATACACCCGAAGTGTGGCCCGCCCCAGCGATCGCCAGCATGGCGCGCGCGTCGCGGATCGCATGTTCCACGTCGTCGACTACCTTGAAGCCCAGGATCGGGGAGAGCTTCTCGCGCGCCATTGGCGAAGATGCATCGATCTTCTCCAGCGCGCCGACCAGGATTCGCGCGTCACGCACGCTTCCAAGCCCGGCTTCAGCCGCGATCCAAGAAGCCGGCCGCCCCACGATCAGCGGGTTCAGATGCCCATGCGGAAACGCCTTCTCCTCCAACTTACGCTGCTCGTCGGCACTGCAGAAATGCGCGCCCGCGGCCTGCATGACGCGGCGCAGCTCGGCGGCCACCGAACGATGGACGAACATCACCGAAGGACTTGAGCACGGAGAACCATGATCGAAGTCCTTGGCAGCGATCGTCTCGTGAGCGGCCAGCTGCAATTCGGCGCTCGCATCGACATAGACCGGTACATTGCCCGGACCAACCCCGAGCGCGGGATTCCCCGAGCTGTACGCCGCGCGCACCATCGGCGCGCCGCCCGTCGCCAGGATGACGTTGACGCCCTCGTCCCGCATCAGCGCATGCGTCGCCTCGAGCGTGACGAGCTCCTGGATCTGAATGACATCGGCAGGCGCGCCGGCACGCTGCGCGGCCTGCGCCAGATACCGGGCCGCATCCTTCGAGCAGGCGTTCGCCAACGGATGCGGACTCAGGATCACGGCATTGCGCGTTAGCAGGCACGACAGGACCTTGAAGTACATGGTCGCGATCGGGCTCGTGGACGGCACCAGGCCCAGCACGACGCCGGCGGGCTCACCGACCAGCAGCATGTGGTGCTCGCGATCCTGCCGGATGCCGCCGAGGACGGAATCGCGGTGGTACGCCATGAAGTCTCGGCTGGCCAGCAGGTTCTTGAAAACCTTGTCCTTGACGTTGCCGATACGGGTTTCTTCAGCCGCCCAGCGCGCATAGTGTTCCGCCTGCTCGACGCACGCCGCGCACACTGCTTCAGCGATCTGGCGCGCCTTCTGCGGAGACAGCTGCGCGAAGGCCTGCGCCGCGAAGCGGGCGCGGCGTATCAGGTCGCGTGCTTCCTGCAGCGCAGCGAGATCGCGATCGATAGTCGTCATGGCAGCTCCTTACACTTGCGTCGCGCGGCGAACGAGCTCGTCGAGATCGATGCGAGCAATGGCTTGCAGCACCGCCTCTACCGCAGCCCGGTCCGGCTCGCTCTGGGCTTCGACGCGCGCGCCGTCAATGATCGACGGCGCCTGCGAAGCAGCGGCCTGACCGACAGACCGCTGATCCGGCGCCCCCATCAGCATCGGCGAAACGTACGGATCCTCGTAGCGCGTCGCGATCGGAGCCGGCCGCGAGGCATCCGGACGGGCGTCCAGGCGCACTTTGGTCGGCGCGCAGGTAATGCGGTGCATGCGCCGGCTGTGGCCAGGGTAGTCGAAGACCGCGTAGTGTTGCGTGGCCAGGTTGTCCCAGATCGCGAGCGAATCCCGTTCCCAGCGGAAGCGCACCGCGAACTCGGGCTTCATGATCCATTCGTTGAGAAGCCGCAGCAGGTTCTCGCCATACCGGTCGATCAGGTTGGTGAAGCGCTTGGTCCATACCGAGTTCACGAACAGGCACAGCTTGCCCGTGACCGGATGGTTGATTACTGCAGGATGGATGTACGGCGGATTCGTTCTGTCTAGACGCCGTGCGTCATCGATGAATCCCATGCGTCGCCACGCGAACGAGATGTCGTGCTCCGCGTCGAGCTCCAGCAGCATCTTCCGCATCGGCTCGTCGAGTGCCTCGAACGCGGCAGTCATCGACGCCCAGGTCGTGTCGCCGCCCGACGGAGGAATGTCCACCGCCCGCAGCAAGGTGACCGCAGTGGGTCTCTCACGGAACGTGACGTCCGCGTGCCAGCGATCCGTATCGGGCGACTTAGAACCGTCGTTGGAAACCACCTGAATCTCGGGGGCGCTGTCGATGTGGGGGAAGAACTCGTGCTTCTCCATCTCGCCGAATGCGCCACCCAGCGCCAGATGGGCTGCCGGCGTGAGCGCCTGATTGCGGAAGAAGATGACCTGGTGCTTCCACAGAGCCTGTCGGATCTCCTCGTACACGGCCTGATTGCGGACTGCATTAAGGTCGACGCCCGAGATCATTGCGCCGAGCGTCGGCGTGACGGGGCTGACTTCGATGTGCCGGTAATCCATTGGTTCCTCGTCGATTCATCCAGCAGTTGCTTTGAGCAACCGTGCAGGACTCGATTGTCCGGACCGCCGCCACCGGGCGTGAGCGGCAGTTGCGGCATCGTCGAACGGACCACGGATAGAGCAACGACGGACGCCGGCGGCAGCCATCTGCGACGCGGCAGGGGGGAATTGCGCCAGCCGCGCCGGGCGCTACCCGCGATCAGGTCGTCGCGGCGAAGCGCTGTTGGACCAGCTTGATGAGCATTCGCCCTGCCGGCCCGATGGTCTGGCGGCGGTGCGACATGATCCCCGGATGAGCGAAAAGGTCGAACGGCACCTTCACAGGCAGCCTGGTGAGGCCACGATGGCCCGGCAGCATGGGAATGGCGATGGCAGGCGCCATCGCCACCAGCTCGGTGGAGGCAGCCAGGTCGAGCAGCAGCGCCATGTCGTCGCAGCGCACGCTGGGAAAGTCCTTGAAGCCGGCCGAGCGGAACGCCGGCACCAGTTCAGCCGGCAGCGATGGCGTCCCTATAGGCGTTTCGCAGAGTTCGCTAAGGTCGAGCTGCCGTCGGCGCGCCAGCGGCGAACGCTCATGCGCGAGGAACATCATGGATTGCTTCGACAGATGGACCACTTGCAGATCTTCATCCTGATCCGACATGTAGCGGACATCGCCGATGACAAAATCGAGCCGGTCGCGTCTCAGTAGTTCGAGAAGGAGGCCGGAGTTGGCGATCTCGACCCGCACGCGCAGCGTCGGGTAGTGGGTCACGACCTGCCCCAGCACGGAACGCAGCGCCGTGTGGGCGACGAACGGACCGAAGCCGACTCGGATCTCGCCCTCTTCGAGTCCCTTCACGCGCCGGACGGCCTGTTCGAGGCTGCGTACCTCGCCCGTCACGCGCTGAACATGTTCGACCAGCGGAGCGCTATAGGCGGAAGGCACGACTTTGCCGTCCTTTCGATCGAACAGCGGCACGCCCAGTTCGATCTCCAGCGACTGCAGGCTGCGGCTCAGCGCGGACTGCGACAGATGCACCTGGGTCGATGCCTTGCTGAAGCTCTTTGCTTCCACGACGGCCAGGAAGTGCAGCAGCTTGCGAACGTTCATCAGACGTCTCCGACGGCCCAGCCGGCCCTGTTCTTATGCAATTCATGCAAAGTCAGTCACCCACAATTGCAATAGACGCATTGGGCTTTGCGCACTATATTCGCGCCACTACATGGAGACAAGCATGGGCGCTGAAGCAGCGCTGCGGAATCACCGCAGCCTTTCTCCCGATCTGGCCGGTACGGAACGGCAGCGCTCGCGTGAACCGGCCATCGCGGTGGAGGATCTCTTCCTGGAGTTCGCTCCGGGCCGTCAGGTAATCGCCGGCGTCAGCTTCGACGTACCAGAAGGCCAGTTCCTTTCCATCGTGGGACCCAGCGGCTGCGGCAAGACGACCATCCTGAACCTGCTCGCAGGGCTGGTGGATGTCCCGCACGGCGGCACGCTCAGCATCGGCGGCGGCCGGCCGACGCTGGGCAATCCGCAGATCGCATACATGCTTGCTCGCGACTCGCTGCTGCCGTGGCGAACGACGCTGCAGAACGCCTGCTACGGCATGCAGATCCGCGGCGTCCCTGCCCGGGAACGCGAAGCGCGCGCCCGACGACTGCTGGCAAGAGTAGGGCTCGGTGAGTTCGCCGACAGCTACCCGAAGCATTTGTCGCATGGCATGCGCCAGCGCTGCGCGCTGGCCCGCACCTTCGCCCTGGATTCCCCGTTCCTGCTGATGGACGAACCGTTTGGCGCATTGGATGCGCAGACCAAGATGCAGCTGGAAGAGCTGCTCGTCGAGCTGTGGCAGCAGGAGCGGCGGACCGTCGTCTTCATCACGCACGACCTGGCCGAAGCGGTGGCGATCTCCGACCGTGTGCTCGTGATGAGCGCTCGCCCCGGCCGCGTGGTAGCGGACGTGGACATCGACCTGGAACGCCCTCGCAGCGTGCGCGAACTGCAGAAGGAACCCCGCTACCACGAGCTGTATGCGCATATCTGGCAGAAGCTCGAACACGGCTGGAGCGCCCTAGATGAACACTGACCCGCAGCGGAAGTTTTCTCGTCGCGTCAGCTGGCTGGCAATGCACGTCGCATTCCTGGCCGTCTTTCTGGGCGCCTGGGAGCTCGCCGCCCGGCAGCAGCTGCTCAATCCGGCCTTCGTCGGACAACCTTCCGGCGTTGCCGCGTATCTCTGGACGCACGCGATCACCGGCACATCCCTATGGGTCGAACTGGGCTGGACAGTCCTCGGAACAACCGCCGCCTTCGGCTTGGGCAGCGCGGCCGCGATCGCCGCCGGCCTGCTGTTCGTCAGCTTTCCCAAGCTGGAGAAGTTCGCGGAGCCTTATCTGACCGCCTTCAATGCGATGCCCCGCATCGCGCTGGCTCCGCTTTTCATCCTGTGGTTCGGCCTGGGCGTCTCGTCCAAGATCGCGATCGGCTTCTCACTGGTCTTCTTCATCGTGCTGTCGAGCACGGTCGCCGGCATCCGCGGCCTGAACCAGGACCATGTGATCCTCACACGGACGCTCGGGGCCAGCCCGTCGCAGATGTTCACGCTGGTAACGCTTCCAAGCGCAGTGCCCGTCATCTTCTCGGGATTGCGCCTCGGCCTCATCTATTCGATGCTCGGTGTCGTGGGCGGCGAGATCATCGCGGCCGAGCACGGCCTGGGCCAGACACTGGCGTATCTGGGATCGACCTTCAATATGAACGGCGTGATGGGCGTCCTGATCGTTCTTGCCGCGCTGGGGATGGCCATCACCTCCATCATGACGCGGATCGAAAAACGGCTCCTGGCGTGGCAATAGGCCGAAAATGAGGAGGCCCCGTCCCGCTGCGACTGCGACGCTGAAGATTCCCGCGCTCGGCGCACGCGCATGCCACGTCGGGATCCTGGCACCACAGCAGGCGCTGGGCTGGACCATCACCGGCCCGCTCGAAATGCTGACCAGCGGCACCGTATGGGACGACTACCTAGGCGCCGCCGGCGCCGCGCCGCCGTTGCAGCTGTCCATCATCGGCTCGAGCCGGGACCCGGTGCTCTGCTACGGGGGCGCCCGGCTGTTGCCCGACGCCGCCCTGGACGAAGGCCGCCGCATGCCGGACGTACTGATCGTCCCCAGTCTTTTTCGGGACGCGGCGCAGTTCGGCCGGCCCGGATGGGTCAGGCCTTGGGCAGCCTTCGTCGACTACCTGCGCCTTGCCTACGAACAGGGTTCGGCCATCGGCGCCATCTCGAACGGGGTCGCGCTGCTCGCGGAAACGGGCCTGCTAGACGGAGGAGAAGCGGTCACGCACTGGGCGATCCGCGATACGCTGTCCAAGCGCCATCCGAAGGTACAGTTTCATCGCGACCGCCCGCTCGTCTTCTCGGGACCGGACTGCAGAATGGCGACGACGAGCGCAGGAGCTGCATGGCAGCAATTGATGCTGCACATCGTCCGCGCAACGCTCGGCGGCTGCCGTGCCACTGAGCTGGCCAGGCTGTTCGGCCTCGCCGCTTCGCGCGGCATCTTCGTTCCAGTCACCGATCACGGCGATGCGCGCATCCTTGCCGCACAGCGGATGATCGCGACCCGCTACGGGCAGACCGACATTCTGTCAGCAGCGCTGCAGCATTCGCAGCTGTCACGACGCACCTTCGAACGCAGATTCCGCGCTGCGACCGGCCTCTCGCCGCTCGCGTACCTGCAGGAAATCAGGATCCAGAATGCCCGGTTCATGCTCGAGGCCACCGACTTGAGCGTGACGGACATCGCGGAGCAAGTCGGCTACACCGATCTGCCCTACTTCAGGCAGCTGTTCCAGAAGAGCCTGCAGGTGTCGCCGACGCGATATCGCGACGAGCATGGCCTACAACATATGATGCACTGAGCCGCCGCCGTGCGGCAGCGGCTTGTCCGTCATCGCCACGCCACCACCGGTGGACACCCGTCGGGATTGCCGGTCAAGCCCCACAGCTTTTCCCCTTGGAACCAGTAGTAGTAGTTCCTGGGCCCCGAATACTCGCCGTCGGCGTTGCGGGCGTTCAAGGATACGGCCACCTTCCACCCCTCGAACTTTCGCCGCGCATCGATCGCGCATTCCGATCGGACCGGCGCGGCGATCTTCAGGTCCTTGACGCCGTCGGGGTCGCGTAGGAAGCCGCGCAGCTGCGTGCGGATGGCCTGCTCGTAGCCGGTCGGCGCCGACCCCGGCTCGTCGAAGCGGCGCGCCTGCCCGGCATCAGGGGCCGACGAGCAGGCGCTCAGCAGTACTGCCGCGGCAGCAAACGAGATCGGGTACGGAATCCAGCGTCGGGCGCGCCTTGCCATGTCTGTCATCGCCTCAAGTCGGAGTGGAAACGAGCAGCGGGATGCTAACGCAGAGTCCGGGTAGCGCCTAACGCTCGGGCGGCGCATACCGCTCGACCGCGGCCACGCTGTCGCGCATCAGATGCAGCATCAGCCCGGCAAACGCGCAGGTGAGGCCGGCGGCGATGCCGACGAAGGCCATGCCGGCGTACTCATACAGCCAGACCGCCAGCGGCGAGAACAAGGTCACGCCCAGGTAGGTCGACCCGCTGAGCATGGCGGTGGCCACGCCGCGCAGCGCGGGAACCTGCTCGGTGCAGAGCGCGGTGATCGACGTGAAGAAGGCCCCCTGCATGAAACCCCAGGCGACCATGCCGGCCACCAGCAATACCGGCAGCTGCAGCAGCCAGGGCAGCAGCGCCAGAAGCGCGCCCAGCAGCAGCAGCGAGCCGACCGCGGCACGCGTCTTGCCGAAGCGGTCGATCAGCCGGCCATTGAAGGACACCAGACTCAGGCCGAGGCCGTAGCAGGCCACCACCAGGCCGGCCGGCGCCGCACCCCAGTCGTTGAGCCGGCGCAGCTCGCTGCCGAGGAAGCCGTAGACGCCGTAGAACGCGCCCATGTCGGCCATGTTCGCCAGCAGCACGATACGCGTGGGTCGATGGCCGAGCACGCGCCGCAAGCTGGCGCCGAGCGCCGGCGCGTCGTCTTCGGCCGAGGCTTGCACGCCGGCCATCCGGCGCGGCCGGCGCGCCATGAGCAGAACCCAGGCAGCGGCCAGCGCCGCCAGCGCGAGCGCCGCGAACGCATGCCGCCAGCCGAGCGCCTGCGCGGCAACCGACATCAGCGGCACCACCGCCAGAATGGCGATCGACCAGCCGCTGATGACCAGTCCCATCACGCGGGCGCGCTGCGCGAACGAAGACAAGTCCGCCGCGTACGCGTAGGCGGCGGGGATCACGGCGCCGGTGGCGGCGCCCGCGACCAGCGTACAGCCGAGCAGCAGCTCGAAATGCTCGGCCAGCACGCCCACCAGCCATGCCGCCGCGAAGATCGCCAGGCCGCCGACGATGATCTGCGTGCGCGGCACGCGCCGGCCCAGCAGGCCGACCACCGGCGCGACGATCGCCATGGCCAGGCTGTAGATGCCGATCAGCCGGCCGGCGCGGGCCGCCGGCACATCGAAGCTGGCGGCAATGTCGGCCAGCATCGGCGACATCGCGAAGATGGTGGCACCGACTGCCGCGATGGCGGCGGTCAGGCCGGCCAGCAGCGCCGGATACTGCCACGGGTCGGAATCGTCGCCGAGAACGCTCAATGCAGGCTCGGACTCGGACCTCGGCCCTGTGCGGGCAGACGCGCGACCAGCCACGGCACGAGCAGCGCGATCAGCGTCAGGTCATCGGCGAGGCCGAATGGCAGCGCGAAGTCGGGCAGCAGGTCGACCGGACTGAACACATAGATGATCAGCCCCAGCGTGGCCAGCCGGATCCATGCCGGCGTGCCGCTGCGCACGAGCGCCTTCAGCAGGACC
The DNA here is from genome assembly GCA_050187175.1 of Burkholderiaceae bacterium. Classification (GTDB taxonomy): domain Bacteria; phylum Pseudomonadota; class Gammaproteobacteria; order Burkholderiales; family Burkholderiaceae_E; genus Zeimonas. The sequence goes on along the minus strand of JBFWXS010000030.1, from coordinate 15,084 downwards.
GGAATGCCGGCGCCGGTCGCCTTCAGCAAGCGGCGTATACGAAGCAGCCACATCGTCGCCTCCGCAGCAGGAGTTGCAGCAAACCCGCCATTATCCACGCCGGGCCGAAGCTCAGCGTACCAGCTGGTTGATCTCGATGATCGGCAGCAGCACGGCGAGCACGATCAGCAGCACGACCGCGCCCATCAGCAGGATCAGGGCCGGTTCGAGCAGGCTGGTCAGCGTCAGCGCCCGCCGCTCGGTTTCCTGCGACAGCGTCGCAGCCGTGCGCTCGAGCATCTCCGGCAGTTCGCCGGTCGCCTCGCCGCTGGCAATCATATGGATCATCATCGGCGGAAACTGACCGCCGGCCTTGAGCGCCCGCGACAGCGGAGCGCCCTCGCGCACCCGGGAGATGGCGTCGGCAACGTTGTTCTTCAAGGCCTCGTTCGACAGCGTTCGCGCGCCGGCCTCCAGCGCGCGGATCAGCGGCACGCCGCTGCTGGTCAGAATGCCCAGCGTGGACGCGAAGCGCGAGGTGTTGAGCCCGCGGCTGAGCCGCCCCACGACGGGCATGGACAGGATGCGGCGATGCCAGTTCAGCCGGAACGTGGGCGCGCGCAGCGCGAGGCGGAACGCCACCAGCGCGCCGAGCGCCGCCGCCAGCAGCCACAGCCCCCATTGGCGCACGAAGTCGGAGGCCGCGATCAGCAGCACGGTCAGCGTCGGCAGCGCCTGCCGCGTCTGCTCGAACACGCCGACCACCTGCGGCACGACGTAGGTCAGCAGCGCGATGATGACCAGCGTCGCCACGACGGTGACGATCGCCGGATAGATGAAGGCCAGCGTGATGCGCTGCGCCAGCGCGGTCCGCGATTCGATGTAGTCGGCCAGCCGGCTCATCACCAGCGCCAGATCGCCCGACTGCTCGCCGGCGGCCACCAGCGCGCGGTAGACCTCGGGAAAGTCGCGCGGATACTTGCCCAGCGCCTGCGCCAGCGTCTGTCCGCCGACCACTTCGCTGCGCACCGCGGCAAAGCGTTCGCGCACGGCCTGCTTGTCGGCCTGCTCGACGACCGCGCTGAGCGCCTGCTCGATCGGCAGCCGCGCCGACAGCAGGCTGGCCAGCTGGCGCGTGGCCAGCGACAGGTCGGCGCTGCCCAGGCGCCCGCCCAGCCGCATGCCGGTGCTGGCCGCGGCCTCGTTGACCGGTCCCAGATCGAGCGGGATCAGGCCGCGGCTGCGCAGCAGCCCGCGCGCATGGCGCGGCGAATCGGCGTCGATGATGCCGCGCGCCAGCTTGCCAGCGGCGTCGGCGGCTTCGTAGCGATAGGCGGGCACGGCCGGCGTCAGTCTCGCGTGACGCGGATCACTTCGTCGGCGGAGGTAACGCCCGACTCGACCCAGCGGCGGCCGTCCTCGCGCATCGTCGCCATGCCGGCGGCCAGCGCGCTGGCCCGGATCTCGCCTTCGGCCGCGTTGCGATGGATCAGCGCCCGCACGGCGTCGTCGATGGTGAACAGCTCGTAGATGCCGGTGCGGCCCTGGAAGCCGGTGCGGTTGCAGGCCACGCAGCCGACGGCGCGCCAGCCCTTCGTGACCGGATCGGGCTGCCGGCACTGCGGGCACAGCTTGCGCACCAGCCGCTGCGCCGCCACGCCGAGCAGCGACGAGGACAGCAGGAACGGCTCGATGCCCATGTCGATCAGCCGCGTCACCGCCGACACGGCGTCATTGGTGTGCAGCGTGGCCAGCACCAGGTGGCCGGTCAGCGATGCCTGCACGGCGATCTGCGCGGTTTCGAGGTCGCGGATCTCGCCGATCATCACCACGTCCGGGTCTTGCCGCAGGATGGAGCGCAGCGCCTTGGCGAAGCTCATGTCGATGCGCGCGTTGACCTGCGTCTGGCCGACGCCTTCGAGGTCGTACTCGATCGGGTCCTCGACGGTAAGGATGTTCGTCGTCGCGGTGTCGAGCCGGCCCAGCGCCGCGTACAGCGTCGTCGTCTTGCCCGAGCCAGTCGGGCCGGTGACCAGCACGATGCCGTGCGGCTGATGCACGAGCCGGTCGAAGGCGCCCAGCGTCTCGTCGCTCATGCCGAGCTTGCTCAGGTCGAGCCGGCCGGCCTCCTTGTCGAGCAGCCGCAGCACGGCTCGTTCGCCGTGGCCGGTGGGCAGCGTCGACACGCGCACGTCCATCGGGCGCCCGCCTATGCGCAGCGTGATGCGGCCGTCCTGCGGCAGCCGCTTCTCGGCGATGTCGAGCTGCGCCATGATCTTGATCCGCGAGATCAGCGCCGCATGCAGCTCGCGGCGCGGGCGCACCACGTCGCGCAGCGTGCCGTCGACGCGGAAGCGGACCAGCGAATAGGTCTCGAACGGCTCGACGTGGATGTCGGAGGCGCCGTCGCGGCTGGCCTGCGTCAGCAGCGCATTGATCATGCGGATGATGGGCGCGTCGTCTTCCGCTTCGAGCAGGTCCTCGATCTTCGGAATGTCCTGCAGCAGCCGCGACAGGTCCAGGTCGCTCTCGACCTCGTCGACCACCGACGCGGCCGAGCCTTCCTGCTGCGCGTAGGCGCGCGAGATCGCCGCGTTCAGCTCGGCGTCGGGCTTGCGCACGGTGACCACGCGCAGCGACAGATGGCGCGCCAGCTCGGCGAGCGCCTGCCGCGGCGTGCGTTCGCCGATCCAGACCTCGAGCGCGTCGCCGGACGTGCCGGCCACCAGCACGCCGTGCGTGCGCGCGAAGCCGTAGGGCACGTAGCGGGCCGGCGATACCGTCGACATATCGGCGCTCCGCGCGTCAGTTCACGCCGCCGGGGGCCAGCGACTTGCCGGGCGGCAAGGGCACGACGACCTCGTTCGGCGCGTTCTGGATGATCGTGCTCGGCCGCGACTCCTCGACCGGCGCCGGCGGCTGCGTGCGCCGCTCGTCGAGCGGCGTGAACAGCGCGCCGCTGCCGGCCGCGGCGGCCGCACCCGGCGGCGCGGGCTGGGCCGCAGGCGGCGTTTCGGATGCATCGCCGCCTTCGAGCGCGCGGCGCGGCATGGCTGCGGGCGCCGGCGGCATGGACTTTAGCTCCGACGGCTTGAAGTTCGGCAGCAGCCAGTGATCGCGCAGCGTCGAGTCGCCGCGCATGCTGCGGATGTAGTCGTAGCGGTCGGCGGTCACGCCGTGCGCGTCGGCGCCGTCGCGCACGACCACCGGACGCAGGAACACCAGCAGGTTCGTCTTCGTGCGCTTGCGCGAGTCATAGCGGAACAGCTGGCCGATGAACGGCACGTCGCCCAGCCCGGGCACCTTCTCTTCGCCGCCTTCGACGCGCTCCTCGATCAGGCCGCCGAGCACGATCACCTGGCCGTCGTCGACCAGCACGTTCGATTCGATGGCGCGCCGGTTGGTGATGATGCCGGCCGACAGCCGCGTGTCCTGCACGCTGGAAACCTCCTGGAAGATCTGCAGCCGCACCGTGCCCGATTCCGAGATCTGCGGCTTGACGCGCAGCGTGGTGCCGACGTCGCGGCGCTCTATCGTCTGGAACGGGTTGACCGACGCGCCGCCGGTGCCGGTCGCGGTGAACTGCCCGGTGATGAAGGGCACGTTCTGGCCGATGATGATGCGCGCCTCTTCGTTGTCCAGCGTCAGCAGATTCGGCGTGGCGAGGATGTTCGCCTGCGCCTTGCTCTCCAGCGCGCGCGCCAGCAGGCCCAGGTTCAGCACCGTGCCGACGCCCGGAATCTCGGTCGTGCCGCGCACGACGCCGATGTTCAGCCCCGAGCCGATCGACGTGATGTTCGCGGTGGCGTCCAGGATGTTCGAGCCGGAGCCGGCGGCGGTCAGGTTGGTGCCGCCTATCAGCCGCGTGCTGCCCTGCGGGGCGCCCAGGAACTGCCACTGCACGCCCAGTTCGGCAGCCTTCTCGGCCGAGATCTCGACGATCAGCGACTCGATGAAGACCTGCGCACGGCGTGCATCGAGCTTGTCGATGACGGCGCGCAGATTGCGATAGACCGGCTCGGGCGCGGTGATGATCAGCGAATTGGTGGCCGGGTCGGCCGCGATGATCGCGCCGCCCGCCTGCACCGTGACCGGCGCGGCCGAGGATTGCGACAGCGGCTGCATGCCGCCGCCGAAGCCGGCCTGCGCGCCGCTCTGGTTGGATGCCAGCGTCGAACCCTGCATCAGCGTCGACTGCGAATTCTGCCCCAGCAGCGAGCTGGACGCGTTCATCGAGTTCAGCGAAGAAGCCGTACCCTGCCCCGCCGCGCCGCCTTCACCGCCGGCCAGCACGCCGCGCAGCGTCTGCGCCAGCTTGACCGCCTCGGCATTGCGCAGATAGACGACATTGATGTTGCCCGGGCGCGAGCTCGGCTGATCGAGCCGCGACACCAGGCTCTTGGCCAGGTTCATCTTCGCCTGGCTGGCGGTGCGGATCAGGATGGCATTGATGCGCGGATCGGCCATCACGGTGACGCGCTGGCCGACGTCGACCTGCCCGCCCGCCGCGCCGGCTCCAGGCGCGGCGCCGGCCGGGCGCGCCGCATCGTCGATCATCCGCGAGACCGACACGGCAATGTCGGCCGCCACCGCGTGCTGCACCGGGATCACCTCGACCTCGTTGGTCGTGGGTCCGTCCAGCGTGGCGATGATGCGGCCGATCCGCTGCAGATTGGCGGCGTAGTCGGTGATGACGAGCGAGTTATTGGCGGGATAGGCGACGATCGTGTTGTTCGGCGAAATCAGCGGCCGCAGCACGGGCACCAGGTTGCTGGCCGATTCGTAGTTCAGCCGGAAGATCTGCGTGACGATCTGGTCGCCGGCCGCCGTCGGCGCACGGCCGGCATTGACCGGGCCGGACTGCAGCTTGGCGTCGGCCTCGGGCACGACCTTGGTGAGCCCGCCCACCTCGACGATGGCGAAACCCTGCGAGCGCAGCGCCGACTGCAGCAGCTGATAGGCCTGCGCGCGCGTCACCGGCCGCGGCGTCTCCAGCGTCATCTTGCCGCGCACGCGGGGATCGATGACGAAGGTGCGGTTCAGCAGGTGGCCGAAGGCGCCGACCACCGAGTCGACATCGGCATCGCGGAAGTTCAGCGTGACGCTGTCGGAGCCGCCGCGTGCCGCTTCGGCTGTCGCACCGCCGGCCGCCGTGCCGCCCGTGCGCGGCTGGGCGCCGAGCGGCGCCGGGCCGATCGCCAGGCTTGCCGCAACGACGGCTGCAGCCGCGGCCGCCAGGACCGCGCCCGCGCGTGCCGCGAACGCCCGCCGGCATCGGCCGATCGGATCCGCGGGCAGTCGCGCTGTCAAATCATGCACCTCATGCCCCTATTCTAATAATCGTGCGGCCGCCTTCACGACGCCCGATCAGGCCAAGAAACGACTGCAGGCGCGCCTGATCGTCGCCGTCGACGCTTGCTTCGGCCGTGAACCGCAATCCGCCCTGAGTATTGAACGAGCCGCTGCCCTGCAGCTGCAATGGCCCTGCCAGCGTCTGGATGCCCAGATCGGCCTGCCGGCCGCGCCCGATGACGTCGACGCGATAGCTGCCCAGCGGCTTGACCGGCGTCATCGCCGAGGCCGCGTCGCGCAGTTCGATTCGTGCCCGCCCTTCCAGCGCACCGCCGCGCAAAGTCAGGTTCTCCCACTGCAGACTCAAGGCGCCGGACGGCCGCAGCGTGTTCCACGGCGAGCCCAGGCGGCTCAGATCGACCGAAGGCAGCGCCAGCGCACCGCCGCCGATCCGCATTTCGTCGTAACTGCCCTGCACCCGCACCGGCTGCGCCATGCCGTCGATGCGGATCGCCGCGTCGACCTGGCCGAGCAGCAGCGGCAGCAGCCGCACGTCCCAGGCCACCCGCCCGGGAACCGCGACGCCGGCCACCGAGCGCCGCTCCGCGCTCTGGTCGGTCACGTCGGCCAGCACCAGGCGGCCCGACCCGCGCCAGATCGTGCCATCCGACTCGGCCAGCCGTATACGACCGTCCGTCGCCCGAACCAGCCCCAGGTCGACGAACGACGCCGGCGCCGTCAGCAGCAGCGTGGCCAGCAGGCCGATCAGGCCCGCCAGTACATACAGAATCAATCGTCCCGGACGCACCCTCATCGGCGCGCCTCGTCATCGATGACGCGCATCAGCGTCCCTCCCGTCTGGGCAGCTCCAGCGTCACGCGCGCCGACACGGCCCCTGGAGCGGCCTCGCGCGTCACCGCCACGTCGACCACGCGCAGCCGCGTCTCGCGAACCGCCGAATCCAGCCAGGCCAGCCAGGCGCCGTACGAGACGCCCTTGAAGCGCAGATCGAACAGCTCGCCGGCCAGCGACAGCTGGGCCAGCGCCGGCTTCAGTCCGGCCGCGTCGATCGACTGCTCCAGCTGCGTCTTCAGCCGCTGCGGCGACTCGTTCTGTACCGGCGCGGCGCCGAGCCGGCGCGCCTCGCCGGCCAGCTGCTCGACGCTGGCCAGCTGCGCGCGCAACGCCGGCAGTTCGCCGGCCAGCCGGCGACGGCCGTCAGACGCCGGCTCGTAGAGCACGAAGTAGAGGAGCAGCACCGCCAGCAGCAGCGCGCCCGATAGCAGCATCCGCCGCTCCCGCGGCACCAGCAGTTGCCATCGCTGCAGCAGCGCCTCGAGCATTCCGGCCTCCGTCAGCGCAGCAGCGCGACCGACGCAGTCGGTTCGCGATCGTTGTCGAAACTCAGCGCCAGGCCCAGGCGCTGGCAGGTCTGGGTCAGGCTGTCGCGAACCGAACGGGACTCGAAGAACCCCGGCTGGAAGCGGACGCGTAGTCTACCCTCCCGGTACTCGATACCACCCAGCGCGTCGATTCCCTGCGGGCCGAGCGCCTGCGAAAAACGCGCCAGCAGCGGCACGAAATCGTCAGGACCGGCCTGCCCGGCGCGCGTACGCAGCGTCGACACCTGACGCTGCATCTGCAGCAGCGGATCGACGATGACGGTGATCGAAGGAAACGTCTGCTTGAAGCGCCGCTCGATCTGCGCGCGCAGCTCGTTGCGCTCCTGCAGCAGCATGCCCCAGTGCAGGTTCAGCCCTACCAGCGCGACCAGCAGCGCGGCAGCCCCCCAGATCAAGGGCATGCGCCAGGCGCGCCAGTCGATATCGGCAAGCCAGCGGCCGGCGGCGTTGCCGGACCGCGCCGTCAGCAGATCGATCTGCGCCGGCATCGGGAACGGCAGCGCGCGGATGTCGGCGTCTATGCCGACCCGCGCCGCGGCCTTCAATACCGGCCCCTGCCATGACGCGTCCTCGACGAACACCGCCAGCCGCTGCCGGCGCGGCGCCTCGGCCGGCAGCTCGGGGGACCCCAGGCCGAGCACCGCGTCATCGGCGGCTTCATCGGCGGCGATCGGCGCCTCCGCCGGCGGCGCCGACGCAGCGGCATTGTGCAGCAGCGATTCGATGGCTTCGGCGCGGAACTCGGCGTCTTCCGACGCGTTCCAGCCGATGCCGTCGACCAGCCCGGTGCGCAGCGCCAGGCCGTCGTTCAGGCAGGCCAGCGCAGTGCGATCGGCCCCGACCGGCAGCACCAGCTGCGCCGGCCACGCCGCCTGGATCTGCACGCCGCGGCGCTCGAAGGCGCCGAGCACGAACTCCAGCCAGCCGCGATCGATGGCAGCGATCAGCCGCCGGTTCTCGGCATCCGAACGCGGACCCAGCGCGAACGCGCAGCTGTGCGGATCCTGCAGCAGCAGATCCTCGACGACATTGGGCAGCGCCTGCTGCAGACGCGCGCCCGACAGCGGCGGCACTTCGGCTTCGAGCAGGTTGACGTCGCGCGCGTCGAAGATGAGGGTCACGGTGCGCAGCGGCGGCATCGCGTCCAGGCTGACGCGCACGTAACGCGCCGTGCTCGCGCTGCCGAATACGGTGACCGGCACGCCGCCAGGATTGGCGCCGCCGCCGACCTTGTCGGACACCGAGATCGGCAGCATGGCCAGCAGCACCGGCTCGGTCGCGAAGGCACGCTCGCCAATCGAACGCGGCGGCACCCAGACGATCGCCTGACCCTTTCTCAGTACCTGTGCTGCCATATGAGTTCCACGCGACTGCTGCCGCGATACAGGAGGGCTTCGCTATGCGATTCGACCCGGTCGAAGCGTATCATCCCCTTGACGAGGAAGAAGTCCGAGCCGACGGACAGCAGGTTGGGCGGAAGCACCGGCGACTGATCGAAGCGCGAACGCGCCACGTCGAGACTGGCGAAGAACGTCCGCTGCCGGACGCCCTCCACGAAGCGCCGCGCCGCCTGCAGATCGATGTCCTCGATCGCCGCTGCAAGCACCTCCGCCGGCGCCGTGTTCAGGTTGATCTTGGACGGCTCGGTATTGTAGTCGACGCGTCCCAGCCGCACCCTTTTGGGCAGGAAGATGACGAACGGCTCCAGCGCCGCGATCGTCGCCTCGTCGAAGCCCGGCACCGTGCGCAGATCGGCCAGCTTCGTCAGCGGCAGCGCCGAGGCCGCCGGCCGCTGCCCGTCGAGCAGCGGCGGATACGCCTGCAACAGCCGGTTCTGCAGCGCCGCCGCCAGGCTTTCGGGCCGGCCCACGATCGCCAGCAGCCGCTCCAGGATCTCGCGATGAACGGCGGACGGCCCGGTCGACAGTACCAGGTTGTTCAGGTTCAGCCGCGACTGCGCATCGAAGATCTGGCCGGCCAGCAAGGCATTGCTGTCGGCATCGCTGATCCGAGCACCGCCGGTCACCGTCTCGTCGAGCCTAGTCTCGGCCACCGGCGTGGCCCAGGTCTCGGCGAGGTGATCGACGATGCCGGTGCTGGTCCGGTCCACGCGCAGCACCACCGCCGCCCAGTCGAGCACCGCCGCCTCGATCCAGCGCACCTGCGCCAGCGCCAGCCGGTTCTGCACGGAGCGCACGGTGACGTGCTCGCGCCAGAACAGGCCGCTGACGATCAGTGCAGCCAGCGTGATCACCAGCATGATGCTGATGATCGCGACGCCGCGCTGCCGGGGACGAAGCGGGCGGCGCATCTCGTTCAGTTCCCGACTGCGAACACGCGCAGATAGCGCAGGCCGTTCTGCAGCAGCACCAGCTCCACGCCCGAGATCGTCGGCGCCGCCGCAGCGCTGCCGCCCTCGGCCGGCGGCGCCGATGCGCTCCCGGTCAGCTGCGCGGGGCTCAGCGCCGCCGCCGGCTGCCAGCCGCGGTCGGCAAGCCAGCCGCGGAACTCCACGCCTTGCACACCGGCCAGCAACGGCTGCCAGGTGAACGGCGTCGCCGGCACCTGCTGCGAGTTGTCGGGCGACGGTGCCGCCCACAGGCTGAAGCCGCGCTCCAGGACACCGTCGCGCACGCGATACACGACACGCTGCACCTGGATCGCATCGGCGCCGGAGGCCTCGCGCAGCAGCGACAGCGACGTCGGCTCGCGGTCGGTGCCGGGCAGGAACGAGATCGGCGGCTCGGCCAGTCCCATGAGGCGGATCGGCCAGGCGCGCCGCAGGTCCTCTTCGATCTGCACCATGGCCATGGTCAGCCCGCGCAGCTGGTTCGATGCGCCGACGATGCGGTCGCGACCCTGCAGCACCGAATCCATGCCGCGCCAGCTGAGCACTGCGAGGATGGACAGCAGCGCGACCGCGACCAGCAGTTCGAGCAAGGTGAAGCCGCGCGTGAGTCGGCGTGCGCCCCGGCTCATGGCGCCCTCGTCGAGAAGCCGACCAGCCGCGACAGCCTGTGCCCGCCCTCGCCGGCGAACACGCTGACCTCGACGCGCCGGAACAGCGGATTCGGCGTCTGGAATACGTCTTCGCGACAATGCAGCACGACGTCGGCCTGGCTGCAGTCGTACTGGCGCCGTCCCAGAGACGGCCATTCCTGGCTGATGCGAACCAGCGCCAGCCGGTTCTCCGCGCTCCACTGCGCCAGCGCCCGCGCGCGCAGATCGGCGCTATTGACGGCGAGCACGCCGGTAGCGCGGATCGCGGCCATCAGCGCGATGGCCGCGATCGTCATCGCCACTAGCACTTCGACCAGCGTGAAGCCCGCGATACGACGGCGCGCGCGCATCAGCGGACCTCGAACAGGCCCAGCCCATTGGCATCGATGATCGCCGTCGCGTCATCGCGGCTCAGGCGCAGCACGAAAGGGACATCGACCTGGTCGCGGCCGAACTCGACTTCGCGCCGGCCATCCGGACGATCGACGCGCAGGACGGTGCGCCCGTTCCACGCGCGCTCGCGCAGGTCGCGATCATCGAGCAGCAGCTGCCAGCGGCGGTCGCGCCAGATCAGGAAGCGGTAGCGTTCGTCGTCGGCCTCGAAGCGGATCGGCGCACCACGCAACTGCGCCTCCTCGCGCGCGAGAACCAGCAGCTGCGCCACGCGCTCGGCTTCGAACTGCAGGCCGCGGTCGGCGCCGCCGATCGACAGCGACGCGATGCCGATCAGCACGCCGGCGATCACGATGGCAACGAGCAGTTCGAGCAGCGTGAAGCCGCGGCCGCGCACCGCCGCCGGTCCCGACGGCGCGCGCAGGAATCGCATGGGCCACGGGGACCGAGAGGACCGCGGAACAAGGCAGACCGGCGGTGCCATAGGCTCGAGCCTGTCGACGCGCGCCGGCGCAAGGGGCTCAGCGGTTCAGCGACCAGTTGCCGATGTCGGCATTGACGCCTTCGCCGCCCGGCTGGCCGTCGGCGCCCAGGCTGAACACGTCGATGTCGCCGCGCACGCCCGGATTCAGATATTGATAGGGGCGTCCCCAGGGATCGACCGGCGCCTGCTTCAGATAGGCCTTCCAGTTCATAGGCATCGGATCGATGGTCGGCCGCGCGGCAAGCGCTCCCAGCCCTTGCTCGGTAGTCGGATAGCGCTGGTTGTCGAGCCGGTACAGGTCGAGCGCCTGCAGCAATTGCGCGATCTCGGTCTGCGCGGCGCTGGCACGCGCCTCGTCGGGCTTGCTCATGATCCGCGGCACCGCGATCGCGGCGAGCACGCCGAGGATCACGATCACCACCATGATCTCGATCAGCGTGAAACCTCGCTGACGAAAACCATGCTGACGAACCGGCGCGGCAGCGCCCCTCCTATCATCCGACGAACGGCGCATTCACACTCCCGCCTGCTTTACGTTTGACTCGGGCTATGATACCAGCGCAACTTTGCCCCCTCGCCCAAGGCTCGAATGCGCTTCAAACGGACGGTCGTCGCACGCCGATGGACGTCGCCCCTGGCGTCGTACCTTCTGTTCGGCCTGCTCTGCGGCACCCTTGCCTACTGGTTTCTTCAGTTGACCGCGCCGCCGGTGGCCATCGCGCCCGCCGGTTCGATCGTGGACTACGGCAACGCCCCCGATCTCGGGCCTGCCGCGCAGCTGTTCGGCCAGCGCAACCTGAACGCGCAGGCGCAGCCGGCGAGCAGCAACATCCAGGTGCTCGGCGTCGCGGCGAGCGCGCGCCGCGCCAGCGCCGTGCTCAGCGTAGACGGCGGACCGGCCAAGGCCTTCATGGTCGGCGACGAGGTGTCCGACGGCGTGCGGCTGGTCGCGGTCCGCGCCGACGCCGCGGTGATCGAGCAGGGCGGCAAGCGCATCGAACTGGTGGCGCCGCAGCGGCCTTCGCTGGCGATCCTGTCGGGCGGCACGCAGCCCGGAGGCTCCTCGGCGGGAACCGCGACGAATCCGCCGGTCGGCACGGCGCCCGCGGTGCCGGTACCCGTGCCGCCGCCCGCGCCGCCCGCGCCGTCCGGACAGCCCGCGCAACCGATGCAACCGATGCCGCCCCAGTCCGCCATTTCCGGCACCGAAGCCCGGCCGTCGACGTTCGCGCCGCCGCCGCAGCAGGCCCCATCGTCCGCGGCCGATCCGGCTGATCCCGCTGCCGGCGCGGCCGCAGCACCTGAAGGAACAGTCGGCGAAGTGCCGGCGCAGTTCAGACGGCGCTGATCTGCGCGCGCCGCGGGCTACAATCGAGCCACCTCATCCGGTCCGGCGCCGCCTCCGGCGATCGGCCCTACTCCGACCCAGCCCGCGCGATGAATCAATACCTAGACCTGATGCGGCACACGCTCGAACGCGGCGCCGTCAAGGCCGACCGCACCGGCACCGGTACCCGCTCCGTGTTCGGCTGGCAGATGCGCTTCGATCTGAACGAAGGCTTTCCGCTGGTCACGACGAAGAAGCTGCACCTGCGGTCCATCATCCATGAACTGCTGTGGTTCCTGCAAGGATCGACCAACGTCGCCTATCTGCGCGAGAACGGCGTCACCATCTGGGACGAGTGGGCCGACGCCGACGGCGAGCTGGGTCCGATCTACGGCTACCAGTGGCGCGCCTGGCCCACGCCCGATGGGGGTCACGTCGATCAGATCACCGACGTCATCGAACGACTGCGCAAGGATCCCGACTCGCGCCGCCTGATCGTCTCCGCATGGAACGTGGCCGACCTGCCCAAGATGGCGCTGGCACCGTGCCACGCCTTCTTCCAGTTCTACGTCGCGGACCGCCGGCTGTCGTGCCAGATGTACCAGCGCAGCGCCGACATCTTCCTCGGCGTGCCGTTCAATATCGCGTCGTACGCGCTGCTGACCCACATGGTCGCGCAGCAGTGCGAGCTCGAGCTCGGCGACTTCGTCTGGACCGGCGGCGACTGCCATCTCTACATGAATCACCTCGACCAGGCCCGCGAGCAGCTGTCGCGCACGCCGCATCCGCTGCCCACGCTGAGGATCCTGCGCCGTCCCGCTTCGATCCTCGACTATCGCTACGAAGACTTCGAGATCTCCGGCTACACCAGCCATCCGCACATCAAGGCGCCGGTGGCGGTCTGATGAGCGAAGCGCCGCGCATCGTCGTCACGCTGGTAGTCGCGCGAGCACGCAACGGCGTCATCGGCCGCGGCAATGCCATGCCCTGGCATCTGCCCGAAGACCTGCGCCACTTCAAGGCCACCACGCTGGGCCACGCGATCGTGATGGGCCGCAAGACCTTCGAGTCGATCGGCCGCCCCTTGCCCGGCCGCCGCACCATCGTCGTCACCCGTGATGCCGGCTGGCAGCACGAGCGCTGCGAACGCGCCGCCTCGGTCGCCGACGCGATCGCGCGCGCCGCCGCTCCCGGCAGCGAACCGGGCATCGCCACCGACGAAGTGTTCATCGTCGGCGGCGGGCAGATCTATCGCGAAGCACTGCCGCTGGCGCATCGGGCCGTCGTCACCGAGATCGACATCGACGTCGACGGCGACACCTGCTTCCCCTCATTGAACGAAACCGAATGGGCGCTGTGCGACAGCCAGGCGCATCGCTCGGCCAGCGGGCTGGCGTACCGGATCGAGCACTGGGAACGCACGCGTCCGGCCTGAGGCCGCAACGGCCGTCGTTCGCGACCTCGCTCGAAAAATCCTTCAGGCCCGCGGCGGATCACAGCGAGCCAGGCGCTGCAGTTCGATGCGGGCCGACGCGAGCGCCGCGTCGATGCGCGCCGCCAGCCAGCCCTGCGCGAACCATGCCCCCGCCTCGCCGGGCGGCATCGACTGGTAGCGAGCACGTGCGACGAACAGATCGTTGAGCTCGCCCATCCGCTCTTGGGCGGGCCTGAGCCGCTTCAGGTAGGCAGCGGTTCGACGATGCCGCAATACAGGCGCGAAGAACTCGACCGCATAGCGTTGACGCTTGATGCGCTTGCGCAGCTCATGCAGCCCAGCGCCGTCGAGCGAATCGAAGGCCGCGATCTCGGCGGCGAGCTGCCGATGCCAGCGGCGCAGACGGCGTTCGGCGCGGTCGGCGAAGGGGGCGCCGTCGACGAAGCGGGCGCCGTCGGCAATGGGGGCGCGATCGCTTGAGTCGGCGCGGTCAGCGAAGTCGGCGGAGGGAGCGTCATCGGCAGGATCAGCGGACACGGGAGCGTCTTCGTTCGGATCGATGCGAACGATAGGCGCGGCCTGCCACGCGATGCATTCAAGCAGCAGCGCCTGCGTCCGCGGTGCGGTCACCATGGCTGCCACATCCACCGCGTCAGCGTCCGCAGCTATCTCCGCCTGCAGCGGGGGAGCGCCTGCCCGCTCCAGCTCCGCCGCCACGCCACCGGCCAGCACGTCCTGGTCGCGCGCCTGACCGAGCTGCGCGAACAGCGTACGCAGGCCCTGCACCAGCGCATCGGGGGGCGCCGCCACGAAACCGCGAAAGGCGCGCAGCGCACTGCGCAGACGCCGGATGCCGACGCGAAGCTGGTGCACGTGCTCCACCTGCAGCGACGGATCGCCGGCGGCCAGTCCGATCGCGTTGCGCAGCATCTGCTCGCGGCATTCGCCGAGGACCGCCGAAAATGCCTGCGCAGCGTCGGCCTCGCGCGGATAAGCGATCTCCTCGGCCTTGCGCAACGCCGGAAAGCGCCGGCCTTCGGCGAGCGCATCGCCGCGCTCGGCCTTGCTGCGCGGATCGACGATGAGGCCGAAGCGAAGACACCAGCGCTGCGCGAGGCCTAGCATCGCCGCCGCATTCCCCGAAACGAGCTCGAACTCCAGCTCGCACAGCGGCAGCGCTGCTTCGGACGCCTCGGCTGCATCGGGCGCATCGGCGGCAGCAGCTGCAGCAGCTGCAGCAGCCAGGATGCGCCCCTCGTCGAACGCCACTTCCACGACCGCGCCGCGCGTACGTATGCGCCGCAGCCGCCGCGTCACCTCGGTCCGATAGCGAACGCCGACCGGATGGCCGTCCTTGACGGCGCGCCGCAGCAGATCGGCCAGCCGCTCCCCTTCCGCAGTGCCGGCGTGCAGCGCCGCATCGAGCTCGGGCGCGGGACGCGGCGCTTCATGCTCGAAGCGTTCGAGGGGCCCAGCGCCCGGCGCCTTCAGTGTCTGGATCCAGCGCCGCCCCTCGCGTCGCAAGCGCCATGCGAGGCCCGCCCGCGCGAGGCGACGATCCGGCGTATCCAGATACATTGCGGCCAGCCGCACGCGCTTCGACGAGGCCGTCGCGCGCCCGACTTCCGCCGCCACGGCCGCGCGGGCCTGCGGCGGCACCAGGAACTTCAACTCGATCTCGAGGTTCCGCGTCATGCCGTCCCCGTACATGTTTCGCGCAAACCGTCGAGCTTAGCTTGCCGAGCCTCCGGATGTGTTACAGCGCGGCAGG
>JBFWXS010000029.1:56120-59814 GCA_050187175.1 Burkholderiaceae bacterium | reverse complement strand
CATCGCCGCGCTGCTCAGCGCCAGGGGCATAGGCAGCGGCAGCGGCGACGTCAGCGTGCTGTCCGCTGGCGAGCGCGATCCGCTGATCCGGCTGCCCGACGAGACCGCCGAGCCGCGCAACCGGCGCGTCGAAGTGTTCGTGCGCTAGCGGCCCCTCGCACAGAGCCCGCGGCCGGCGCCTTCATTTCTCGAACATGACGATCAGATCGCCGCGATCGCCCTCGCGCAGCCGCTGATCCTGGAACCGGGCCAGGCCATCGTCGGGGCGCTGCGCGGCCAGCCGCCGGAACGCGCCGATCGCCGCCATGTCGTGCCCGGCGAGCAGATCATAGGCTTCCTGGTAGTCGAGATCGGGTCCGGCTGCCGGCAGGCCGAAATCATCCAGCAGCGGCTCGTAGACACGCAGCGCCTGCGTGCGCCCCTTCAGCACGACGCGGCCGACGGGGCGCATGGGCGCCTCGGGCACAGCATTGCGGATCTCCTCGGAGACGCAGATCGAAGTGCCGAGATGCTTGTTCAGGCCTTCCAGCCGCGACGCGACGTTGACCGCATCGCCGAGCGCGCGGTAGTCGAACAGCGTCGAGCCGCCGAAGTTGCCGACGATCACCTCGCCGGCATGCACGCCGATGCGGGTGCGGCCGAACTCGGTGCCGCGTTCGAGCAGCTGCGCCACGTAGCTGTCGGCGAAGCGGTGCAGCTCCAGGGCGCACGCGAAGGCGCGCTGCCGGTGATCGGCCTGCTCGATCGGCGCCGAGAACACCACCGCCAGCGCATCGCCGATGATCCGGTCCAGCGTGCCTTCGTGGCGGAATACGATGCGGATCATGCCGTCCAGGTAGGTATTGAGCGTGGCGACCGCCTCGGCCGGATCGATGCGCTCCATCAGCGCTGTGAAGTCGGCCAGATCGGTGAAGATGAAGCTGCAGGTCTGGCGCCGGCCGCTCAGCACCAGCTGCTCGGGGTTCTCGATCAGATGCGCGACGAGGTTGGGCGACACGTAGCGCGAGAACGCGTTGCGCACCCAGCGCTGGCGCCTTTCAGCGGCCAGATGCCGCGTGATGCCGGCGGTCAGGTAGGACGCGAGCAGCGCCATCACCGGCATCGCCGGATCGAGCAGCAGCGCATGATCGCGGAACGCGAACCATGAGGCGATGCACAGCGCTGCGGCCAGCAGTGCGGCGAAGCCCGCCGAGCGCAGCGGCCCGCCGCTCAGCGCCACGCCGGCAACCAGCGCGCCGCCGACCAGCGCGGCCAGCAGCTCGAGCGCCTCGGCCCAGGCCGGACGGTTCAGCGGCTGGCCCTGGCGGATCTGTTCGATCAGCTGAGCGTGAGCCTCGACGCCGGGAATCGGCATGCCGAGCGGATTGAAGCGCAGATCCATCAGGCCCTTGGCCGAGGTGCCGATCAGCACGATCGCGCCGCGCAGCGCATCGCGGTCGAGCTGGCCGTCGAGGACCTGCCAGGCAGGCAGATAGCGTTCCGGGCGGGGCGCCGAATAGTAGAGCCAGGCTTCGCCGGTGGGCGTCACCGGCACACGATAGCTGCCGATCTGCACGCTGGCCAGCCCCAGGTCGTTCGGCAGCGCATTGAGTACGTAGCGCGGCGTCTGCTGTTCCAGCCGCAGAGCCTCGGCCACCAGCGAGGGCACGATCTGGTCGCCCAGCCTCTGCAGGATGGGTACGCGGCGGATCACGCCGTCGGCATCAGGGGTGAAGCTGATCGTGCCCAGCCCGGTGCCGGCCTGCCGCAGCGTTTCGATCGGCAGCACGGCCGCGGGCGCGCGCGGCAGATGGCGCGTTCCCGCTTCGCCGACAGTGACGATGCGGTAAGGCGTATCCAAGCGCGGCGGTGCAGGGCCGCTGTCGGCGAGCATGTAGCCGAGCACCACCGGCGCGCCGCGCAGCGCCTGCGCGAACTCGGCGTCGGGGTCGGGCAGGGCCGCGAGTTGCGAGGCCAGGCCCGGCGACAGCGCCCATTGCTTGCTCAGCAGCCGCGGGTTGGCGCGATCAGGCTCGGCGAAGACGATGTCGAACGCTATCGTGGTGGCGCCGGCGGCGCGCAACCGCTGCAGCAGGTCCGCCAGCAGCGTGCGCGGCCATGGCCACTGGCCGCGGCGGGCCAGGCTCTCCTCGTCGATGTCGACGATGCGCACGATGCCGGGCCCGGCCGGCCGCGGATGCCAGCGCTGGTACTGGTCGAAGATCGCATGGCGCATCGTCTGCACCGGAATCGGCGCCCATAGCTGCAGGACGGCGACCAGCGCGATCGGCACGATCGGCAGCGCAAGCGCCCAGCGCGAGATCGATAGCGAACCCATGACCCTCCTGCCACGTGGCCCGGCGATGGTAACAGGAGCAGCCGCATGAGGAGCAGCTCTGTGAAGAGCAGCCCTGCATCCGGGTCGGCCGGCTCAGCGAGCGGCGTCGCCGCGGATCCAGCGCGCCGCCTTCTCCGCGATCATCAGCGTCGGCGAGTTGGTATTGCCGCTGGTGATCGTAGGCATCACGCCGGCATCGACCACGCGCAGTCCGGTCACGCCGCGCACGCGCAGGCGCGAGTCGAGCACGGCCATCGGATCTGCACCGGCGCCGTCGACACGGCCCATCCGCGTCGTGCCGACCGGATGGAAGATGGTGGTCGCGATGTCACCCGCCAGCCGTGCCAGCTCGTCGTCGCTCTGGTACTGCGGGCCGGGCTTCCACTCCTGCGGTGCGTACGGCGCCAGCGCGGGCTGAGCGGCGATGCGGCGCGTGACGCGCAGCGAGTCGGCCGCCACCATGCGGTCTGCGTCCGTCGACAGATAGTTGGGCGCGATCAGCGGTGCGTCGTCGAAGCGCGGGCTGCGGATCTGCACGGTGCCGCGGCTGGTCGGGTTCAGGTTGCAGACGCTGGCGGTGAAGGCCGGAAACGAATGCAGCGGCTGGCCGAACGCGTCCAGGCTGAGCGGCTGCACGTGATACTCGATGTTCGGCCACGGCTGGTCCGGCGCGCTGCGCGTGAAGGCGCCGAGCTGCGACGGCGCCATGCTCATCGGCCCGCTGCGGCGCAGTGCGTACTCGAGCCCTATCATCGCCTTGCCCCACAGGCTGCCGGCCATGGTGTTCAGCGTCCTGGCGCCGGTGATCTTGTAGACGGCGCGGATCTGCAGATGATCCTGCAGATTGGCGCCGACGCCGGGCAGATCCTGCAGAACGGCGATGCCGTGCCGCTGCAGCAGGGCCGCCGGCCCTATGCCCGAACGCTGCAGAATGGCCGGCGAGCCGATGCTGCCGGCGCTGAGGATCAGCTCGCATTCGGCGCGCGCCGTGACCAGCGACTGGCCGTTCCACGCCTCGACGCCGGTGCAGCGCAGCCCGCCGTCGGCGCTGCGTTCGATGAGCAGCCGAGTGACTTGCGCGCCGGTCCACAGCTCGAAGTTGGGGCGCCCGTAGCAGGTAGGGCGCAGGAAGGCCCGCGCCGCGTTCCAGCGCAGGCCGGCCTTCTGGTTGACCTCGAAATAGCCGACGCCCTCGTTGCTGCCGCCGTTGAAATCGTCGGTGGCGGGAATGCCGGCCTGCTGCGCTGCCTGCGCGAAGGCATCGAGGATGTCCCAGCGCAGACGCTGCTTCTCGATGCGCCACTCGCCGGTGCTGCCGGTGCGCCGGTTGCCGTGCAGTTGCGCGAATGCGGAGGCGGAGGCGGAAGTGGAACCGGA
>JBFWXS010000029.1:23360-56020 GCA_050187175.1 Burkholderiaceae bacterium | reverse complement strand
GCGCGAAGGCATCGAGGATGTCCCAGCGCAGACGCTGCTTCTCGATGCGCCACTCGCCGGTGCTGCCGGTGCGCCGGTTGCCGTGCAGTTGCGCGAATGCGGAGGCGGAGGCGGAAGTGGAACCGGAACCGGAACCAGCGGCGGAACCGGCAGCCGGGTCATCAAGCCGCCAGTGGTCCTCGTGCCGGATGAAGTCGGGCAGCACGTTCTGCCAGCGCCATTCATCGTCGCCGGTCTGCTGCGCCCATGAATCGTAATCGCGCGCCTGGCCGCGCATGTAGATCATGCCGTTGATGCTGGAGCAGCCGCCCAGCGTCTTGCCGCGCGGATACAGCAGCTGCCGGCCGTTCAGGCCGGCGTCGGGCTCGGTGCGGTACAGCCAGTCGGTACGCGGATTGCCGATGCAGTACAGGTAGCCGACCGGGATGTGGATCCAGTGGTAGTCGTCCTTGCCGCCGGCTTCGATCAGCAGCACACGCCGCGACGGGTCGGCCGACAGCCGGTTGGCCAGCAGGCAGCCGGCCGTGCCGGCGCCGACGATGATGTAGTCGAACCGAGTTTCGCTCATCGAGCGCTTCGCGCCGGCTCAGCCCAGGTCGGCCGCCAGCGCGTCGCGCACCGGCTGGGGCACCGGTTCGACGCTGGCGAGATAGTGCGGATGATCGATGCCGACCGACAGCGCCGCACCGTCCTTCAGCGCGGCCACCATCGCCGCTTCGAACTCGAAGCGCAGGAAATGCACGGATGAGGTCTTCACGTCGTTCTCGCGTTCGAGGTCTTCGTCGGCGATCGCATAGACGCGCGCAGCGCCGGCCACCTGCACCCAGACGCGATCCTCGGCGCCCTTGAGCTGCGCTAGCTCGCGCCGGCGCACGTCCGCATCGTCGTACTCGATCAGCATGGTCGCCTTCAGGTTGCTGCCGTCGGGAATCAGCGGATTGTAAGCCGCCAGTTCATGGCGGATGCCGTCTTCCTCGAAGATGCGCTCGATGCGCAGCATTTCCTGGATCTGGTAGCGGATGGTCAGCTCATCCTCGAACAGCAGTGTCATGTGCTGGCCGAGATGCACGGTGCGCCGCTTCTTGTGCTCGATGACGCGGCGGCGGAAGTCGGAGCGTTCGCGCGCATACGCTTCGAGCGTCAGCAGCGATTCGCGGGTTACCTGCGGCATGTCGATGTCCTCGGCGCTCAGGCCAGCCCGTAGGCCATGCGGAGCAGCGTGATCGGATGGGCCAGCCGGCCGTCCAGCGGCCGGCCGGACTCGGCCAGGCCCTGGCCGACATGGTGGCCGGCCAGCTGGCAGTCGGAGGCGATCCAGTCCGGCTCGCCGCCGGCGGGATGTTCGCCCATCTGGCGAAAGACGGGGCGGCCGATCTTCATGGCGATGTCGTGAAACTCCTTCTTGACGCCCCAGGTGCCCGCATGGCCGGAACAGCGCTCGACCGTATGAACCTTGGTGTCGGGGACCATCTGCAGCAGCTCGCGCGTCTTCTGGCCGATATTCTGCACGCGCAGGTGGCAGGCGACATGGTACGAGACCTTGCCCAGCGATGCGCTGAAGGCCGTGTCCAACAGCCCGTCGCGGGTGCGCAGCACGAAGTACTCGAACGGATCGAACATCGCATCGCGTACCGCGGCCACGTCGGCATCGTCGGGAAACATCAGCGGCAGTTCCTGCTTGAACATCAATGCGCACGACGGAATCGGCGCGAGGATCGCATAGCCTTCGCGCGCCAGCGCGGCCAGCGGCGGTACGTTCACCGCCTTGGCCTGCGCCACCGATTCGAGGTCGCCGAGTTCGAGCTTCGGCATGCCGCAACAGGACTCCTTGGCGGCGAGCACGTACGGAATCTTGTTGTGATCAAGTACTTTCAGCAGATCGTGGCCGATGCCGGGTTCGTTGTAGTTCACATAACAGGTCGAGTAGACCGCGACCTTGCCCGGCGTGCGCTCGCCGTCGCGGACCGGATGCGGCGCCGACGGCGCGGCGTGCGTACGGAACTTCGCGCCGGAGAACTCGGGCAGCCAGGCCTTCTGATGGACGCCGAGCCGTTTCTCGAGCACGCGGCGGAAGCCGGCGTTCTGGTTCAGCGCATTCACCGCCTTCACCACCACAGGAATGCCGGCCAGCGATCCGTTGCGATCGGTCGATGCCAGCGTCTGGTCGCGGAACGAGGTCGGCGTGCCGGCGCGGTACTGGATCGCCTTGCCGCGCAGCATCAGATGAGGAAAGTCCAGGTTCCACGGATGCGGCGGCACATACGGGCACTTCGTCATGTAGCAGACGTCGCACAGGTAGCACTGGTCGACGACCTTCCAGTAGTCATCCTTGTCGACGCCGTCGATCTCCATCGTCGATGATTCGTCGACCAGATCGAACAGCGTGGGAAACGCGTTGCACAAGCTGACGCAGCGGCGGCAGCCGTGGCAGATGTCGAACACGCGCTCCATCTCGGCGAGCGCCGCGTCCTTGTCGTAGAACTGCGGGTTGAGCCAGTCCAGCGGATGGCGGGTGGGCGCTTCGAGCGAACCCTCTTTGATGGTCATGATCGATCTCGGCCTGGGCGCGCGGCCCGGACGGCACCGCGCGGACATGAGAAGCCCGCGGACCAACGGAGCTGTCGGCCCCTCGTGGCGCGCGCCGGCGCGCCTGACAGCGGCGCCGGCGGCGTGTTTCCGACGCTCAGGACAGCGTTTCGAGCGCCTTCGCGAACTTGTTCGCGTGCGAGCGCTCCGCCTTGGCCAGCGTCTCGAACCAGTCGGCGATTTCGTCGAAACCCTCCTCGCGGGCCGACTTGGCCATGCCCGGGTACATGTCGGTGTACTCGTGCGTTTCCCCGGCGACGGCGGCCTTCAGGTTGGAGCTCGACGGGCCGATCGGCAGATCGGTCGCCGGATCACCGACCTCGGCCAGATAGTCGAGGTGGCCGTGCGCATGGCCGGTCTCGCCTTCGGCCGTCGAGCGGAACAGCATCGCGACTTCCGGATAGCCTTCGACGTCGGCCTTGTTGGCGAAGTAAAGATAACGGCGGTTGGCCTGGCTTTCGCCGGCGAACGCATCCTTGAGGTTCTGGTGCGTTTTGCTGCCCTTTAGGCTTGGCATGATTGTCTCCTTGTCGACGGTTTATCGAAGCGGTCAACGTCGCGGCGGCGCAGCGCGGCTCCGCGGCGGCCGCGTCCAATCTAGCAAACCCTGGGCGACTGAGCCAATTGTCGATTCAAATTTCGCCGATTGTCATTAGCTATCGCCGGCGTCGGCCCGTCGATCGCGCTCCGGGGCGGGGCGATGGTCGGGCAGAATCACCGCGGCAGCCAGGCCGCCGCCGGCGGCGGCGCCCAGCCGCAGGCTGCCGCCGTAGCGGCGCGCCAGCCGCTCGACGATGGCCAGGCCCAGGCCGGCTCCCTCATGCTCGCCGCGCGCCGTGTCGCGCCGCGCGAACGGACGCAGCAGCCGCTCGATGTCGGCCTCCGGGATGCCGGGACCGTGGTCGCGCAGCTCGACCGTGACGCCGTCGCCGCGCCGCTGCAAGCTCAGCTCGACGAGGGCCGGGCCGCCGTCGGCGCCGCGGCCGTAGCGCATCGAATTGTCGATCAGGTTGGTGATGACGCGCTGCAGGTCGGTGGCGTCGCCGATCCAGTGCTCGCTGCCGCGCTGAGGGCCGCTGCCGGCCGTCGCGTCATGCGGCTGTCGGGCCGAGGGGGGCGATGCCTGTCCGGTCGAGGAGGGCGGCGCCTCATCGGGGGCAGTGATGGACAGCTGCAGTTCGCCTGCGGCCGTCGCGCCGCGGAACGCCGCTTCCACGTCGGCCAGCAGCAGGGCCAGATCGACGCGCTCGGCGCGCGGCGGCTCGGCGATGCGGGCGTACTGCACGAACTGGCCGACGATACGATCGATGCGGTCTATGTCTTCGACCATCGATGCATGCTGGGCGGCCGACAGCCCCGCCATCTCGATCTCCATGCGCAGCCGGGTCAGCGGACTGCGGATGTCGTGCGAGATGCCGGCCAGCGCCAGCGAACGGTCATGGTCGAGCTGCACCAGGTCGCCGGCCAGGCGGTTGAAGCGGCGGTTCAGCGCGGCGATCTCGGTGGGTCCGGATTCGGCCAGCGGGGCCGGCGTGCGGCCGCGGCTGACGGCGTCGATCGCGCCGGCGAGCGCGGCCAGCGGACGGTTGACCAGCCGCGAGATGGCCAGCGCGCCGATCAGCGACAGGCCGACCGCGATCAGCCCGAGCACCCCCAGGCTGGGGCCGAACTGGCGTTCGACGCGGGCGCGCGGCAGCAGCAGCCAGTAGCCGTCGTCGTCGATCTGGAAGCTCACCCAGACGCCGGTCTGGTCGTTGACGCGTCCCGCGACGCGCGTGCCGGGTCCCAGCAGCTGCGCCAGCCGCGGCTCCAGCGCGCGCAGCCGCGGGCCGGTGGCGGTGGTGTCGATGCGGTCGCTGGCTTCCAGCGGCAGCACGCGAACGTTCTCCTCGCGCGCCAGTTCGTCGAGCAGCTGCAGCCGGCGCGCCGCGTCGGCGCTGACCAGCGCCGAGCGCGTCAGGTTCAGCACCGACGCGATCTCCCAGGCCAGCCGCTGCTCCGGCGGCGTGCGGTCGAGCAGCCGCGCGATGCCGAGCGTGGCGCCGAAGCTCACGCATATCATCAGCGCCATCATCAGGAAGGTGCGCCAGAACAGGCTGATACGCAGCGCCTGCCCGTCGTCGCCGGCCGGGCGCGGCGGCGTCATGCGCCGCCGTCCGGCACGAACACGTAGCCGACGCCCCAGACGGTCTGCAGATAGCGCGGCTGCTGCGGATCGTCCTCGATCAGCTTGCGCAGCCGCGAGACCTGCACGTCGAGGCTGCGGTCGTAGGCGCCGTACTCGCGGCCCCGCGCCAGCGCCATCAGCTTCTCGCGCGACAGCGGCGTGCGCGCGTGCTGAACCAGGACCTTCAGCACCGAGAACTCGCCGGTGGTCAGCGGCACCGGGGCGCCGTCGCGCGTCAGCACGCGGGTCGCCAGGTTCAGCCGGAACGGACCGAAGCCGACCTCGATCGCCTCGGACGACGGGGCGCCGGGCAGATCCGGGGCAGGGCGGCGGCGCAGCACGGCATGGATGCGGGCCAGCAGCTCGCGCGGATTGAACGGTTTGGGAAGATAGTCGTCGGCGCCGATCTCGAGCCCGATGATGCGGTCCACGTCGTCGCCCTTGGCCGTCAGCATGACGATGGGCGTGCGGTCGTTGGCGCCGCGCAGGCGGCGGACGATCGACAGGCCGTCCTCGCCGGGCAGCATCAGGTCGAGCACGATCAGGTCGACCGGCTCGCGCATCATCAGCCGGTTCATCGACGGAGCGTCCTGCGCCAGGCTCACTTCGAACTGATTCTCGGTCAGATAGCGGCGCAGCAGCTCGCGCAGCTTCGGGTCGTCATCGACGACGAGGATCTTGCGTGGCGTGTCCATGCGCTGATGATAGCGGCCCGCGGCACCGCGGGTCGCGCCGCAGATGCGCTGCGTTTACGCGTTGTTACACCGTTTACGCAAAGCGGGATTCGGCGGCTCCGCCGCGGCGACTAGAATGACGTCATGCCGCTGCGCTCCGCCTTCGCCGCTTCCATCGCTGCCCCTCGCCGGCGCCGCGTGCTGGCCGTCGGGCTGGCGGCGCTGCTGTCGCTGGCCGGGGCTGGCGCGGCAAGCGGGCAGCCCGGCTACGGCCGCATGGACCCTGCTGAACGCGAGCAGCTGCGCCGCGAGCTGCGCGAGCGGGGCGCCGAGGGCCGCCGCGGCGGCGAGGCGCCGCAGCGGATGGCGCCGCACGACCCGCGCGACCGCGGCCCGCGGATGAGTCCGGAGGATCGCGAGCAGCTGCGCCGCCAGCTGCGCGAAGCCCAGGCGGAGGAGCGCGGCCGGCGCCGGCGCGATTGAAGCCGTCGCCCGGGCGGGCCCGCCCGATGCTCGCCGATCGTCCGGATGAAGCAGGCGACGCTCTACAATCCGGTCTAGCCATGCGCGATTTGCCGTCTTCCTCTCAGTCCAGCGCCGGCCGGTACGGCCCGGCGCGCGTGCTCGCGTTCGCCACCTCGGGAGCCTGGTGCTCGGTCGCGCTGCTGCAGGCCGACGGCGCCGAGCTCGACACCGACTGCCTGGCCGAGCGCTTCGGCAGCGAGCAATCGCAGCACATCCTGGGCATGGTGCGCGAGCTGTTCGACGGCGCCGGCCGGCGGCTCGACGAGATCGACCTGATCGCATTCGACGCCGGTCCCGGCGCCTTCACCAGCCTGCGCATCGGCTGCGCGGTGGCCCAAGGGCTCGGCTTCGCGCTCGACCGTCAGGTGCTGCCGGTGGGCACGCTGGCGGCGCTGGCCTGGCAGCGCGCCGCCGGCATCAGCGGGCCGGTGCGGATACTGGTGGTCAACGATGCGCGGATGGGCGAGCTGTACGCGGCAGCCTACGCGGCCTTTCCGGATCGCGCCGGAACGATGTCGCGCTTCGTCACCCTGGCCGACGCGCGGCTGCTGCCGCGAACCGGCGCGCTGCCGGCGCTGCGGCAGATGCTGGCCGTCGGCTCTGCCGCGGATGCCGATGCGGATGCCGATGCAGATGCAGATGCAGCCGGCGACGCGGCAGGCTTGCCCTTGCTGCTGGCCGGCGACGCCTGGCATGGACTCGGCCTGTGGCCGGAATGGCAGGGAGCTGGCGAGGGGACCATTTCCGCCTCGGCTGATGCCGCCGCCTCATCCTCAACCAATGCCTCAGCCAATGCCTCCGCTGATGCCAATGCTGAGCCACCGCCCGACGACGCGGGCGCCGACGCGCCGCTGCTGCGCGCCGACGCCGTCGCCGAGCTGGCTCACTGGCACTGGCGTCGCGGCGCCGGCGGCGACGCGGCGGATGCGCTGCCGATCTACGTGCGCGACAAGGTCGCGCTCGATGTCGCCGAACAGCAGGCGCTGCGCGCCGCGCGCCCGGCCGGAGACGGACCTTGAGTGCGCAGCCGATCCAGCCGTTCGACAGCGGCGCAAGGGCCCTGTCGGCGCGTGGTCTGACGCTCGGCGTGCGGCCGGTGCGCGCCGAGGATCTGGATGCGGTCGCGGCGATCGAGCAGGCGATCTATCCGTTTCCGTGGTCGCGAGGCAACTTCGCCGATTCGCTGCGTGCCGGCTACGATGCGTGGCTGTTCGAGTCGACGTCGCAGGACGGCGTCCGCGCCGTCGGCTATGCCATCGTCATGTGGTTGCCTGACGAGGTGCATCTGCTGAACCTCAGCGTGGCCGCCGACGTGCAGGGACGCGGTTTCGGCCGCGCCATGCTGCAATGGCTGATGGCCGACGCCCGCCGGCGCGGCGCGCCGGGCATGCTGCTCGAAGTGCGCCCGTCGAACCAGCGCGCCATCGCGCTCTATCACTCGCTCGGCTTCCGGCAGATCGGCGTGCGCAAGCGCTACTACCCATCGTGGAATCACAGCCGCGAGGATGCCTGGGTGCTGCGCCGGGAGTTCGACGATGAATGAATCGCAGCGGCGTGCGTTCGCGGCGCTTGGGCTGGGGCCGCGCTGGCGCGTGCGTACGCCGCAGGGCGCGAGCCTCGATGGCGCGGAGACGGCGGAAGTCGCAGACGCCGGCGAAGCGCCGCCGCTGTCGGCGTCGCAGCAAGCTTCGCGCTCCCATCCGCCGCCTCCGCAGCTGCATGCGGAGATGCAGCCGTACCACGAGCCGCAGTCGCGGGCACGGACAGGGGCACCGATCTCCGCGGCGTCCGCATCCTCCGACGTCGGCCGCATCGGCATCGGTGCAGCCGACATGGATGCAACCGATCCGGCCGCAACCGACGTCGGCGCAATGGACTGGGATGCACTGCGTGCCGCGGTCGCCGGATGCCGCGCCTGCGGCCTGTGCCGGTCGCGCACGCAGACCGTGTTCGGCGTGGGCTACACCGGCGCACGCTGGCTGCTGGTCGGCGAGGCGCCGGGGGCGGAGGAGGACCGCCGCGGCGAGCCGTTCGTCGGCGCGGCCGGCAAGCTGCTCGACAGCATGCTGGCGGCGCTAGGATTGCAGCGCGAACGCGACGTCTACATCGCCAATGTCCTGAAGTGCCGGCCGCCGCAGAACCGCAATCCGCTGCCCGACGAGGTCGCGCGCTGCGAGCCTTATCTGCGGCGTCAGGTGACGCTGCTGGACCCGGCGCTGATCATCGTCATGGGGCGCTTCGCCGCGCAGTCGCTGCTGCAGACCGAAGCTTCGATCGCCAGCCTGCGCGGGCGCGTGCATCGCTACCGGAACGGCGAGCGGAGCATCCCGGTCGTCGTCACCTATCACCCCGCGTATCTGCTGCGCAATCTGCCCGACAAGTCGCGCGCCTGGGCCGATCTGTGCCTGGCGCGGCGAACGGTGCCCGCGCGCTGAGCTCGTCCCGGCGCGTGCCCGAGCGTCGAGCAGGCGCCCCCCGGGAGCGCCGCATCACATCGGCGCCTGAGACGCGGCTCAGTGCTTCTGCTGACCGATCAGCGCCACCGAATCGAAGCGGCGCTGATTGGCGTGATGCAGGCGGATGACGCCGAGCATCGCCACCGCCACGAAACTGCCGAACAGCACGATCACCGTGTAGACGTGCAGCTCGATGCGGATCAGCAGCGCGTAAAGACCGAGCATCAGCAGGATGTTCAGGTTCTCATTGAAGTTCTGCACCGCGATCGAATGGCCGGCGCTCATCAGCACGTGGCCGCGATGCTGCAGCAGCGCATTCATCGGGACCACGAAGAAGCCGGCCAGCGCGCCGATCAGGATCAGCAGCGGATAGGCCACGGCCTGCGACGAGACCAGCGTCATCATCGGCACCACCAGCCCCATGGCCACGCCCACCGGGAGTACCCGCAGCGAATGCCGCAGCCGCACCACGCGTGCCGCGAACATGGCGCCGGCGGCGATGCCGATCGCGACCACCCCCTGCAGCACCGCCGCGCGGTTCAGCGGCATGCCGAGCGCGACGCGGGCCCAGTCGAGCACGATGAACTGCAGCGTCGCGCCGGCGCCCCAGAACAGCGTGGTCACCGCCAGCGAGATCTGGCCGAGCTTGTCGCGCCACAGGATGCGACAGCAGCCGGCGAAGTCGCGCATCAGCCGCAGCGGATTGCGCTCCTGCGCCGGATAACGGGCGCCGGTGTCGGGGATTTTCAGGTTGAACAGCGCGGCCAGCGCATAGACCAGCGCGATGACCAGCGTCGCCGCTTCGGCCGGCGTGTCGATGCCGGTGTCGATCAGCGGCATGTCGAACGACAGGATGAAGCGCGACACGCCGGGGCTGATCAGCGCGCCGCCGAACACGGTGCCGAGGATGATCGACGCCACCGTCGTGCCCTCGATCCAGCCATTGGCCGCGACCAGCTTCTCGGGCGGCAGCAGCTCGGTCAGGATGCCGTACTTCGCCGGCGAATAGGCGGCAGCACCGAAGCCGACGACGGCATAGGCGAGCAGCGGATGCACGGCGAAGAACATCAGCGCACAGCCGACGATCTTGACCATGTTCGTGATCAGCATCACCTTGCCCTTGGGCATGGAGTCGGCCAGTGCCCCGACGAACGGGGCCAGCATGACGTAGGACACGGTGAAGAACAGCTTGAGCATCGGCTTCATCCATTCGGGGGCATGAAGCTCGATCAGCAGGGCGATGGCAGCGATCAGCAGCGCATTGTCGGCAAGCGACGAGAAGAACTGCGCCGCCATGATCATGTAGAACCCGCGTTTCATCGGGGAGATTCGGAAGGGTGTCGGGCTCTAGTTGCGACTGCGGGCGGACGGTTTATACCACGTCCTGCCAGGGTGCCGATGTGTATAGTTGACGACTTCGTGTCAGCGTTTGCCCCAGTTCTCGTTCATGCCGCGCCCGCTCGTCGCCACCGTTTCGCTGTCTGCTCTGGCCCATAACCTGCAGTGCGCGCGCCGCAGCGCACCGGGGCGCTTCGTCTGGGCGGTGGTCAAGGCAAATGCCTATGGACACGGCCTGGCGAACGCCATGCAGGGCTTCGCGCAGGCCGATGGACTCGGCTTGATCGAGTTCGACCGCGCTGCCGAGCTGCGGCGCCTCGGCTGGCAGCGCCCCTTGCTGATGCTGGAGGGTGCGTTCGACGCCGCCGACACCCGGCAGGCGGCCGAGCAAGGCCTTGCGCTGGCGGTGCACGAGCCGCGCCAGCTGGAATGGCTGGCGGCGCTGCCCGCCGGCGCGGCCGTCGACATCTTCCTGAAATTCAATAGCGGTATGAACCGCCTCGGCTTCGCCGCGCCGGAGTTCCGCGCGGCTTACGAGACGCTGCGCGCGCTGCCCGCCGCCCGCTCGGTGAGCTTGATGACGCACTTTGCCGACGCCGATGTCAGCGGCGGGGCGGATGCTGCATTGCAGCGATTCGAGGCGGCCGCGGCCGGCATCCCGGCGCCGCGTTCGCTGGCCAATTCGGCCGCGGTCCTGTCGCTGGCGGCCGCGCACGGCGACGGCGTGCGGCCCGGCATCATGCTCTATGGCGCGACGCCGTTCGCCGACCGCAGCGCCGCCTCGCTCGGTTTGCGCGCCACGATGCGGCTGGAGTCGCGGCTGCTGGCGGTGCAGAGTCTCGTCGTGGGCGATGCCGTGGGTTACGGCTCGATCTTCCGCGCCGAGCAGCCGATGCGGATCGGCGTCGTCGCCTGCGGCTATGCCGACGGCTATCCGCGGCATGCGCCGACCGGCACGCCCGTGCTGGTCGACGGCGTGCGCACGCGCATCGTCGGCCGGGTCGCCATGGACATGCTGATGGTCGATCTGGCGCCGGTTCCCGCGGCGGTCGCCGGCAGCCCGGTGGAGCTGTGGGGCGAGCGGCTGCCGATCGACGAGGTCGCGACGGCGGCCGGCACGATAGGCTACGAGCTGATGTGCGCGCTGGCGCCGCGCGTGCCGCAGCGCGTCGTCGACTGAGCGCGCATCGCATGGCCAAGCCACGTACGGTCTACGTCTGCTCGGAATGCGGCGGCACCGCGCCCAAATGGCAGGGCCAGTGCCCGCAATGCGGTGCCTGGAACACGCTGTCGGAGTCGGTCGCCGAGGCGAGCCGCGGCGCCGGGCATCGCTATCAGTCGCTCGCGCCGACGCAGGATGTGGTCATCCTCGACGCGGTGCCGGCCGAGGAGGTCACGCGGCTGGGCACCGGTGTCGACGAATTCGATCGCGTGCTGGGCGGCGGACTGGTCGAGGGCTCGGTGGTGCTGATCGGCGGCGATCCCGGCATCGGCAAGTCGACGCTGCTGCTGCAGTCGCTTGCCCATCTGGCGGCGCAGCGCGACGTGCTCTACGTCAGCGGCGAGGAGTCGGCATCGCAGGTCGCGCTGCGCGCGCGGCGCCTCGGCGCCGACGGTACGCGGCTGCCGCTGCTGGCCGAGATCGAGCTGGAGCGCATCATCGCGACGGTCGAGAAGCGGCGTCCGGCGGTCGTCGTCATCGACTCGATCCAGACGCTGTATTCGTCGCAGCTGCAGTCGGCCCCCGGCTCGGTGGCGCAGGTGCGCGAATGCGCCGCGCAGCTGACGCGGCTGGCCAAGCAGCTCGGCGTCGCGATGGTGATGATCGGCCACGTGACCAAGGAGGGCACGCTGGCCGGGCCGCGCGTGCTCGAGCACATCGTCGACACGGTGCTTTATTTCGAGGGCGACACGCATTCGTCGTACCGGCTGGTGCGCGCCTTCAAGAACCGGTTCGGCGCGGTCAACGAGCTCGGCGTCTTCGCGATGACCGACCGCGGCCTGCGCGGCGTCACCAATCCGTCGGCGCTGTTCCTGTCGCAGCACACCAAGCCGGTGCCGGGCTCCTGCGTGCTGGTCACGCAGGAGGGATCGCGGCCGCTGCTGGTCGAGATCCAGGCGCTGGTCGATACCGCGCATGTGCCGAATCCGCGGCGGCTGTCGGTCGGCCTGGAGCAGAACCGCCTGGCCATGCTGCTGGCAGTGCTCCACCGGCACGCCGGCATCGCCTGCTACGACCAGGACGTGTTCATCAATGCGGTCGGCGGCGTGCGGATCGGCGAGCCGGCCGCCGACCTGGCCGTCATGCTGGCCATCATCTCTTCGCTGAAGGACCGCGCCTTGCCGCGTGGACTGGCCGTGTTCGGCGAGGTCGGCCTGGCCGGCGAGATCCGGCCCGCGCCGCGCGGCCAGGAGCGCCTGCGCGAGGCGGCCAAGCTCGGCTTCTCGCGCCTGCTGATTCCGCGGGCCAATGCGCCCAAGCGGCCGATCGAAGGCACCGAGACGATCGCGCTGGACCGCATCGACCAGGCCCTGGATGCGGCCTGGGGCTGAGCGCAGCGCGATCAGGATCGGGGCGCTGTGGCCGGTGATGCGGCGCCCGGCGCGCCGCTCGCCAGCGCCGCCTCGGCCGCGATGCGGCCGCTGCGCACCGCGCCTTCCAGCGTCGCCGGGTAGGCCGGATATGCGTGGTCGCCGGCCAGCCACAGCCCGGGCAGCTCGCCGGCGAACCAGTCGGTGCCGATGCGCGGCCGCCCCGGCGTGCAGCGGAAGGTCGCGCGTTTCTCGGTCACCACGCGGTGGGCCGCTGCCGGCGGCAGCCGCAGCTGTTCGGCGAGCTGGTCCTGGATGCCGTCAGCCAGGGCCTCGGCCGTGGGCGCCGCGCGGCGCCCACGCGCGCTGACCACGATGGCCGCCACGCGCAGGCCGGCAAGCTCGCCGCGATCGAACAGCCATTGTCCGAACTGCATTCGCGCCGGCTGCTCGCGCAGCATGATCCAGCGCGGCAAGCTCGTTACCGCGTCGCGCGGCCAGGCGACGTAGACCGTGGCGATGGCATCGTAGTCGAAGCCGGCCAGCGCCTGCGCGCGTTCACTCAATGGCTGCAGCAGCCGCGCCGCACCGACCGGTGGAATGGCGACGATTAACTGCCGGGCGCGGACCGTGCCGCGCGCGCTGTCGACCTGCCAGCGCCCGTCGGCGTGCTGCAGGCGGCCGACCGCGGCCCCGGTCAGCAGCGCCGCGTCGCGCTGCGCCAGCCAGCGTGAGGCGGGTTCGCTGATCAGTTCGGCCAGCGTGCCGCGCGGCAGCACGAAATCGCTGTCGCCGCGCGCGCCGCCCAGCGTCTCGCGCAGCACATTGCTGAACGTGAGGGCACAGGCTTCGTCGATGTCGGTGTTCAGCGCTGCCATGCACAGCGGTGCCCACAAGCGCTCGACCAGCGCCGGCGGCTGCCGCAGGCGCATCAGCATCGCTGCCACCGTTTCGCCGGCGTCCGCGGACGGCCGGCGCACGGCCTGCATCAGCCTCGCGATCGCCAGCCGCTCGCCGATCCCCAGCCCGCGTGCGCGCAACAGTCCCAGCGCCAGATGCCAGGGCGCCGGCAGCGGCGCCGCCTCGAAGCGCAGGCTGCCGGTGTCGCGCAAGGCCATCGGCCAGCGTTCGATCGGCGCATGCCCGTCGTGCAGCCGCTGCGCCAGCGCCAGCGATTCGCCATAGGCACCGACCAGCAGATGCTGGCCGGCGTCGATGCGCACCGGCCCGCTGCCGAAGTCGAGCGTGACCGCGCGAGCGCGGCCGCCGGCCTCGCGGGCCGCGTCCAGCAGCGTCACCCGCCGTCCCGCGTCGACGAGATGCATCGCGGCGGCGAGTCCCGCCCAGCCGGCGCCGATCACTGCGACGTCGGCCTCGAAGGGATCGGGGCCGGAGGCGGGCGCGGATGCGAATGCGGGCGCGGACGTGGACGGCACGCTTGGGCCGCGGTGAGTCATGCGCTAGACCCCGGGCGGGCGGCCCCGGACCCAGGTGCGCCAGGCCAGCCACAGCTTGCGCAGTGGCGTCAGCGAGGTGCGGTGTGTCAGCACGCGGAAGCCGTCGCGCTCGATCTCATCGAGCAGCGTGGCATAGATGGCCGCCATGATCAGCCCCGGCCGCTGCGGCCGACGGTCCTCGGCAGGCAGCAGCTCGAAGGCCCGCCGGTAGTGCTCACGCGCGCGTTCGGCCTGGAATCGCATCAGCGCCGCGAAGCCGGGCGCTGCGCGGGCGGCGAGCAGGTCGTGCACCGGCACCTCGAAGCGCTGCAGATCCTCGATCGGCAGATAGATGCGCCCCTTGCGCGCGTCTTCGCCGACGTCCCGGATGATGTTGGTCAGCTGAAAGGCCAGGCCGAGCTGCTCGGCATAGTCGAGCGTCTCGGGCCGGCTGAATCCGAAGATGCCCGCGGCCAGCTGGCCGACGACGCCGGCCACGCGATGGCAGTACAGCCGCAGGCCTTCGAAATCGACGTAGCGGTTCTGATCCAGATCCATCTGCATACCGTCGATGATCTCCAGCATGGGCCCGCGCCGGATGCCGCAGCTGGCCAGATGCGGTGCGAGCGCACGGGTGACCGGGTGCTGCGGCGTACCGGCGAACAGCTGATCGACCTCGCTGCGCCACCATTGCAGGCGCGCGCGCGCCACCTGCGGGTCGCTGGTTTCGTCGACGGTGTCGTCGACTTCGCGACAGAACGCATAAAGAGCTGTGATGGCACGCCGCCGATCGGCCGGCAGGAACAGGAAGCTGTAGTAGAAGCTCGAGCCGCTGCGAGCCGCCTTGTCCTGGCAGTACTGGTCTGGAGTCATATCGAAGGGCGCCGCCACAGGCGCAGCAGGGCCGGTGCGTCGCGCCAGCCGAGTTTCGGCCGCTGCGCGACCGGATCGTAGCCGCCGTCGCGCAGCCGCTCGGTGATGCGCAGGCCGCCGGCGATGATTGCGCGCAGCTCCCAGCCCAGCCGGCGGGGGACGAGCGGCACCAGGGCTGCGCCGTGGCACAGCAGCTCGCGGGCCTGCCGCGTCTGGTCGGCTATCACGCGGGCCAGCGCCGGCGAGACGCGGCCGTCCGTCACGGCGCTCGCGACGGCACGCTCGTCCAGGCCGGCGGCACGCAGCGCGTCCAGCGGCAGATACAGCCGGTCGCGACGCCAGTCGTCGGCGACGTCCTGCAGAAAGTTGATCAGCTGCAGCGCGCTGCAGATGCGCTCCGAATGCGGGCGCGTGGCCTCGTTCCAGGCGCCGAACAGGCGCAGCATCAGTTCGCCGACCGGATTGGCCGAGCGGCTGCAATAGTCGAGCAGGCGGGCCCGGTCCAGGTGCCGCACGGGCACCACGTCCTGGCTGAATGCCGACAGCAGCGCACGCAGCGGCGCCACCGGCAGGCCGTGCGCTGCCAGATGGGGTTGCAACTGCGCAACGATCGGCGGCAAGGTGCTTGGAGGAGGAAGCGGGGAGACGGGCCCGGCCGGCTCGGCGCCGCCATTCGTAGCGGCGGCGCCACGTGCCTGCCCAGCCTCCAGCGCCAGCAGCGCGTCGTCGAGCTGCTCGAGCGCGGCCAGCCGCTGCGCCGGCGCCGCGGTGCCTTCGTCGGCCAGGTCGTCGGCATGGCGCGCGAAGCGGTAGATCGCGATCACGGCCGGCCGCAGGCGCGGCGGCAGCAGCAGCGAGCCGACGGGAAAGTTCTCGTAATGATCGACGCCGGTGACGACCCCGGCGAGGGCGGAAGCGGGCATGGGCGCGATTGTAGGCGGGGACGCGTTGACGTCGATCCACAAGCTCGATAAATTAATGACCGGTGCGTCAGTTATTGCGCCACCCCTTGGCTCTGCCCGGGCGATCGGCCCGTCCTTCCGATGAAAATCCGCCTTTCCCTGCTCGGCATCCTGCTGTTCCTGCTCGCCGGATGCCAACGGCCGCCGCCGCCCCGCGAAGACGTGCCTCGCCCGGTACGCACGCAGGCCGTCGAGACCGAGCGTTCACGGGTGGCGCTGACCCTGCCGGCCGAGGTCCGCCCGCGCATCGAGACGCGCTACGGCTTCCGCGTCGGCGGCAAGATCGCACAGCGGCTGGTCTCGGTCGGCGACACCGTCGCCCCCGGCCAACTGCTGGCCCGGCTGGATCCGCAGGATCTTGCGCCGGCCGTCGCCGCCGCGCAGTCGCAGCTCGACGCCGCCCGTACCGAGCAGAAGCTGGCGCGCATCGAGTTGACCCGCTTGCGCGATCTGCGCCAGCAGAACTATGTGAGCCAGGCTCAGGTGGACCGGCAGCAGGCCGCCACCGACGCTTCCGACGCGCGCGTGCGCAGCGCGCAGGCGCAGCTGACGCAGGCCGGAACCCAGGTCGAGTTCCAATCGCTGAAAGCCGACGTGCACGGCGTGGTCACGGCGATCGAGGCCGAAGCCGGCCAGGTGGTGGCGGCGGGGCAGGCGGTCGTGCGCGTGGCGCGCGGCGGCGATTTCGAGCTGGCGGTGAATGTGCCGGAGAAGGAACTGGCCGTCGCGCGCAAGACCGGCGAATGGCGGGCCGAGATTCCGGCCCTGGGCGGCGAGCCGCGCAGCGCCACGCTGCGCGAGCTGTCGCCGGTAGCCGATTCGGCGTCGCGCACCTATCCGATGCGGCTGACGCTGCGCGGCGACCTGCGCGGCATCGCGCTCGGCATGAGCGCCACCGTGCAGGCGCTGCACGAGACGGCGCCGGCCTTCGTGCTGCCGCTGTCGGCGCTGTATTCGCTGGACGGCAAGCCGCATGTCTGGCTGGTCGCGGCCGACCTGACGGTGCAGCCGGTGCCGGTGGCGACCAGCGGCTTTCTCGACGACGCCGTGCGCATCACCGCGGGCTTGTCGGCCGGTGACCGCGTCGTGACCGCCGGCGCCAATCTGCTGGTGGCCGGCCAGAAGGTGCGGCTGCTGCCGTCGGATACGGTCGTCGGGGCGGCTCGATGACGCCGGCCGGCCGGGAGACGCGCTGGAACCTGTCCGCCGCCGCGCTGCGTTTCCCGCAGCTCACGCTGTTCTTCCTGCTCGTGGTGGCGGTGGCCGGCACGATCTCGTACCTGCGGCTGGGTCAGCGCGAGGATCCGGACTTCACGTTCCGCGCGATGGTGATCCGCACCATCTGGCCGGGTGCGACCACCGAGCAGGTCGACGAGGCCGTCACCGACCGGCTCGAGCGCAAGCTGCAGGAAACGCCGTACTTCAAGTGGACGCGCAGCTACTCGAAGCCCGGCGAATCGCTGATCGTGCTCGAGCTGCTCGACACTGCGCCGCCGCGCGAGGTGCCGCAGATCTGGTACCAGGTGCGCAAGAAGATCGGCGACATCCGCGCCAGCCTGCCGCAGGAGGTGATAGGGCCGTTCTTCAATGACGAGTTCGGCGACGTCTTCGGTTCGATCTACGCGTTCACCGGCGACGGCTTCACGATGGAGGAGCTGCGCCGCACGGTCGAGGACGTGCGGCAGGAGCTGCTGCGGCTGCCCAACGTGCAGAAGATCGAACTGTTCGGCGTGCAGGACCAGAAGATCTACGTGGAGATCTCGCCGCAGGCGCTGGCCAGCCTGGGACTGGATCCGCAGCGCATCGCCGAGCAGCTGCAGGCGCAGAACGTGGTCAGTCCGGCCGGCACGGTGCAGGGCGAGAGCCGCGCGGTGCCGCTGCGGGTCACCGGCCAGTTCGATTCGGTGCGCGAGGTGCAGGAGCTGCGCCTGGACGTCGGCGGACGCACGCTGCGGCTCGGCGACGTGGCCAAGGTGTTCCGCGGCTACGTCGATCCGCCGGTCTATACGATGCGTTTCGGCGGCCGCCAGGCGATAGGCCTGGGCGTGGCCATGACCGGCGACGGCGACGTGCTGCAGCTCGGCCGGGACCTCGACGAGACCATGGCTCGGCTGCGCAACGATTTGCCGGTGGGCATCGAGTTCGCCAAGGTATCCGACCAGCCGCGCATCGTGCGCGACGCGGTCGGGCTGTTCATGAGGGTGCTGGCCGAGGCAGTGGCCATCGTGCTGGCGGTGAGCTTCCTCAGCCTGGGCCTGCGAGCCGGCGCGGTCGTCGCGCTGACGATCCCGCTGGTGCTGGCCGCGACCTTCGTCGTCATGGCCTGGTTCGGCATCGATCTGCACCGCGTGTCCACCGGCGCGCTGGTCATCGCGCTCGGCCTGCTGGTCGACGACGCGATGATCGCCATCGAGATGATGGCGCGCAAGATAGAGGAGGGCTTCGACAAGTTTTCGGCGGCGACCTTCGCGTATTCGAGCACGGCCTTCCCCATGCTGACCGGCACGCTGATCACCATGTCGGGCTTCCTGCCGATCGCGCTCGCCAAGTCGACCACCGGCGAGTACACCTTCGACATCTTCGCCGTGGTGACGATCGCCTTGCTGGTGTCGTGGCTGGCCGCAGTGGCCGCCACGCCGTTCATCGGCAACTGGCTGCTGAAGGAGAAGCGAGGCGAGCACCACGAGGTCTTCGATACGCGCTTCTACCGGCGGCTGCGCGGGCTCATCGAGTCGTGCATGCGCCATCGTTGGCTGACCATTGCCGCCACCATCGGCGTGTTCGTGCTCGGCGTGCTGGGCATGGGCCTGACCGAGAAGCAGTTCTTCCCGGCTTCCAACCGCACCGAGATCCTGGTCGAGATGTGGCTGCCCGAGGGCGCCAGCTACCGCGCCACCGAAGCCGAAGCGCGGCGGCTCGAAGAGCTGCTGGCCAAGGACGAGGACGTCGCCACCTTCGTCAGCTACGTCGGCAACGGCTCGCCGCGCTACTACCTGTCGCTCGAGCAGCAGCTGTTCCGCAGCAACTTCGCGCAGTTCGTCATCCTGACGCACGACGTCGCCGGCCGCGACCGCGCGCTGCTGCGGTTGCGCGACGTGCTGACCGAGCAGTTCCCCGGCATCCGCGCGCGCGCCTTCCGCACGCCGCTCGGACCCCCGGTCGCCTATCCGGTCCAGTTCCGCGTGCTCGGCGACGACTCGGCGCGGCTCAAGGAGATCGCGGCGGCCGTTGCGGGCGTGGTGCGCGGCGATGCCGCGACGCTGGACACGCATCTGGACTGGGGCGAGCGCTCGCCGGCGGTGCGCATCGAGGTCGACCAGGACAAGGCGCGGGCCATCGGCCTGAGCTCGGCGCAGATCGCACGCTCGCTCGGCGGATCGCTGTCGGGCGCCACGATAGGCCAGTTCCGCGAGCGAGACCAGCTGATCGACGTGGTGCTGCGCGCGCCGCCGGGCGAACGCGCCTCGCTGTCGAACCTGCGCAACCTGCAAATCCGCACCGGCAGCGGACGCTCGGTGCCGCTGGCGCAGATCGCCAGCATCGGCGAGATCATGGAGGAGCCTATCGTCTGGCGCCGCAGCCGCGTCCCGGTGATCACCGTGCGCGCCGACATCGTCGACGGCGTGCAGGCTCCGGACGTTATGATGCGCATCGACCCGAAGCTGGCCGAGCTGCGCCGGCAGCTGCCGGCCGGCTACCGGATCGAGGCGGGCGGTCCTTACGAGGACAATACGCTGGCCCAGGCCTCGATCAACGCCGGCATGCCGTTCCTGCTGGCGGTCGTGCTCACGCTGCTGATGATCCAGCTGCGCAGCTTCTCGATGACGGCCATGGTGCTGCTGACGGCGCCGCTGGGCGTCATAGGGGTGGCGGCCGCGCTGCTGCTGTTCCGGCAGCCGTTCGGCTTCGTCGCGATGCTGGGCATGATCGCGCTCGGCGGCATGATCATGCGCAACACGGTGATCCTGGTCGACCAGATCCGCCAGGACATCGAGGCCGGCGCCACCCGCTGGCAGGCGGTGCGCGAATCGGCCGTGCGCCGCTTCCGGCCGATCGCGCTGACGGCGGCGGCCGCTGTGCTGGCCATGATTCCGCTGTCGCGCGACGTGCTGTGGGGGCCCATGGCGCTCGCCATCATGGGCGGCCTGATCGGCGCGACCGTGCTGACGCTGCTGTTCGTCCCCGCGCTCTATGTCGCCTGGTTCCGCGTCAAGCCGGATGCGGAAGCCGCCTGAGCCCGGACTCTGGTGACGCCGTCTGAGCTCCGGACCTGGCGAGGCGCATGAGCCCTGAACTCGGCGAGGGCGCCTGAGCCCCGGACGCGGCGAGGCCGCATGAGCCCGGACCCAGTGAGGCCGCTGGAGCCCGTGTCCGTCGCGGCTTCCGTCGCCGGAGCGCCGGCCGATCCGTGCGGGTCGGCGCCGAGACCCTCTCCCGGTTCGTTTACAATTTCGTGTTTCGCGGCCGTGGCGGAATTGGTAGACGCACCAGGTTTAGGTCCTGGCGCTGCAAGGCGTGAAGGTTCGACTCCTTTCGGCCGCACCACGGCATCCGGCGGTTGGCTGACCGCCGCCCCCTTCGATTTTGGAACCAGAGATGGCAACGCAACTGGAAACGACCGGCGCGCTCGAACGCAAGCTGCAGATGGCTGTGCCCGTAGCTGAGATCAACAAGGCGGTGGCCGAGCGCCTCCGCAGCCTGTCGCGCAGCGTGAAGATGCCGGGCTTCCGGCCCGGCAAGGTGCCGATGAAGATGATCGAGCAGTCGTACGGCTCGCAGGTGCATGCCGAGGTGCTGGGCGATGCGGTCTCCAAGGCGTTCAGCGACGCCGTGGCCGAGCACCAGCTGCGCGTAGCCGGCCAGCCGACCATCGAGCCCGGCCCCGGCGGCGACACCGAGCTGGCCTTCACCGCCGTGTTCGAGGTGTTCCCCGACATCCAGATCGGCGATCCGGGCGGCCTTGCCATCACCCGCGTGCAATGCCCGGTCGGCGATGCCGAGCTGCAGAAGATGATAGACGTGCTGCGCAAGCAGCGCACCCGCTGGGACAACGTCGAGCGCGCGGCGCAGGACGGCGACCGGCTGACGATCGATTTCGCCGGCACGCTCGACGGCACCCCGTTCGACGGCGGCAGCGGCACCGATTTCGCATTCGTCCTCGGCGAAGGCCGCATGCTGCCCGACTTCGAGACCGGGCTGCGCGGCGCGGCGCCGGGCGACAAGAAGACCTTCCCGGTCACGTTCCCGGCCGACTATGGCGCGGAGAACCTGGCCGGCAAGACGGCCCAGTTCGAGGCCACGCTGAAGAAGGTCGAGGCGCCGACGCTGCCCGAGATCGACGCCGGCTTCGCGCGCGAATTCGGCATCGCCGACGGCGATGTCGCCAAGCTGCGCGCCGACATCCGCGCCAACCTGGAGCGCGAAGTGGCGCAGCGGCTGCGCAGCATGACCAAGGCCAACGTCATGGAGGCGCTGGCCGGCTTCGCGCAGTTCGAGCTGCCGAAGGCGCTGGTCGACAACGAAAGCCAGTCGCTGGCCGAGCGCACGCAGGCCGATCTGCAGCAGCGCGGCGTTCCGGCGAGCAAGGCCGCCCAGATCCCGCCGGACGCGTTCCGCGAACAGGCCGAGAAGCGCGTGCGCCTGGGGCTGGTCGTCGCCGAGGTCGTCAAGACGCACGGCCTGCAGGCCAAGCCGGACCAGATCCGCAAGCAGATCGAGGAATTCGCGCAGTCCTACGAGAACCCCGGCGAGGTCGTCCGCTACTATTTCAGCGACCGCAACCGGC
Organism: Burkholderiaceae bacterium; assembly: GCA_050187175.1. Lineage (GTDB taxonomy): Bacteria > Pseudomonadota > Gammaproteobacteria > Burkholderiales > Burkholderiaceae_E > Zeimonas. The sequence continues at coordinate 34,686 of JBFWXS010000029.1, read as the reverse complement.
TGGCCGAGGTCGAGGCGCTGGTGGTCGAGCAGAACGTCGTCGACTGGGCGCTGGCCAAGGCCAAGGTCGAAGACAAGACGCTGGCCTTCGACGAGCTGATGGCCGGCCGCTGAGCCGCGCCGGGCCGTTCCCTTCACGGAGTCTCTGATGACATTCAACAGTCTGGTCGAAGACCTGGTCAATGCGCACCTGTCGCAGCAGCGCGAGACCCAAGCGCTGGGCATGGTGCCCATCGTGATCGAGCAGAGCGGCCGCGGCGAACGCGCGTACGACATCTACTCGCGGCTGCTGCGCGAGCACGTCATCTTCCTGATCGGGCCGGTCGTCGACCAGACGGCGAATCTGATCGTCGCGCAGATGCTGTTCCTCGAGTCCGAGAACCCGGACAAGGACATCTCGTTCTACATCAACTCGCCGGGCGGCTCCGTGTCGGCCGGTTTGGCGATGTACGACACCATGCAGTTCATCAAGCCCGACGTCAGCACGCTGTGCATGGGCATCGCGGCAAGCATGGGCGCCTTCCTGCTGGCCTCGGGCGCCAACGGCAAGCGCTTCGCGCTGCCGAACGCCCGCATCATGATCCACCAGCCGTCGGGCGGGGCGCAGGGCCAGGCCTCGGACATCGAGATCCATGCCAAGGAGATCCTGTATACGCGCGAGCGGCTGAACCGGATCCTGGCCGAGAAAACCGGCCAGCCGATCGAGCGGATCGCAGCCGATACCGACCGCGACAACTTCATGTCCTCGGAAGATGCGGTAAGCTATGGCCTCATCGACAAGGTTTTGTCAAGACGGGGTGAGGGTGCCTGACCGGGGGCGCCCAGTGCGGCGGGCCGATCAGCGGCCGCCGAAAGCCGCCGAGCGGTCGGAGCGAGTATGACGGACAAGAAGGGATCGAGCGAGAAACTGCTGTACTGCTCCTTCTGCGGCAAGAGCCAGCATGAGGTGCGCAAGCTTATCGCCGGACCGTCGGTGTTCATCTGCGACGAATGCATCGAGCTGTGCAACGACATCATCCGCGACGAGACGCAGAGCGACAGCGCCACCGGCACGCAGAAGGGCGGCCTGCCGACCCCGGCCGAGATCTGCGGCATCCTTGATCAGTACGTCATCGGCCAGGAAAAGGCCAAGAAGATCCTGTCGGTCGCCGTCTACAACCACTACAAGCGGCTGCGCCACAAGGGCAAGAAGGACGACGTCGAGCTGGCCAAGAGCAACATCCTGCTCGTCGGCCCCACCGGCTCCGGCAAGACGCTGCTGGCGCAGACGCTGGCGCGGCTGCTGAACGTCCCCTTCGTCATCGCCGACGCGACCACGCTGACCGAGGCCGGCTACGTCGGCGAAGACGTCGAGAACATCATCCAGAAGCTGCTGCAGAACTGCAACTACGAAGTCGAGAAGGCGCAGAGCGGCATCGTCTACATCGACGAGATCGACAAGATCTCGCGCAAGTCGGACAACCCGTCGATCACGCGCGACGTCTCCGGCGAAGGCGTGCAGCAGGCGCTGCTGAAGCTGATCGAAGGCACGATCGCGTCGGTACCGCCGCAGGGCGGCCGCAAGCATCCGAACCAGGATTTCGTGCAGATCGACACCACGAACATCCTGTTCATCTGTGGCGGCGCGTTCGACGGCCTCGAGAAGGTCATCCGCAGCCGTTCCGAGCGCTCCGGCATCGGCTTCGGCGCATCGGTGCGCAGCGCCAGCGACCGCGCGGTCGGCGAGGTGCTGCGCGACGCCGAGCCCGAGGATCTGGTCAAGTTCGGCCTGATCCCCGAGCTGGTCGGCCGTCTGCCGGTGGTGGCCACGCTCGACGAGCTGAACGAGGATGCGCTGGTCCAGATCCTGATCGAGCCCAAGAACGCGCTGATCAAGCAGTACCAGCGGCTGTTCTCGATGGAGGGCGTCGATCTCGAACTGCGCCCGGCCGCGCTGCAGGCGATCGCGCGCAAGGCGCTGAAGCGCAAGACCGGCGCACGCGGCCTGCGTTCGATTCTCGAGCAGACGCTGCTCGACATCATGTTCGACCTGCCCAGCCTGCAGAACGTGCAGAAGGTGGTGGTCGACGATAACGCCATCGAAGGCGACGGCAAGCCGCTGGTCATCTATGCCGACGCGCCGCGGGTGGCCGGCTCGAACTGACCGCCCTCACGCAAGCACCGGCCGACTCGCCGTGCCCTGCACGGCGGGCAGCCCGCCGGCGCTCGCCCCAGCTGACTGACTGCGCTCGACAGCGAACGCCCGCACGGCCGCGCTGTCGCGCGCGCCTATCTGCCCACGGTCGAGCCGGAAGAGCGCCGCTTATGCGCGCTTCCGGCCGCTGCCGCTGCGCCAAGATGGGGTATCCGCGCCAGTACCCGCACACGTCGCGCCGGCATGGCTTGCCGCCCGCTGTCGCAGCGCTGGTACCCCAAGGCACGGCGCCGAATCGGCGTATGCTCGATGCCGAGTACTTGAAATCCCGTCGTAAGCCGCCACATCGACCGGGAAGTCCCGAATGGAGAAGCTGATGTCCGAAGAGCAGGCCCTGACAGTCCAGTCGCTGCCGCTGTTGCCGTTGAGAGACGTGGTGGTCTTTCCTCACATGGTGATTCCGCTGTTCGTGGGGCGGCCCAAGTCGATCAAGGCACTGGAGGCCGCGATGGAAGTGGGCAAGAGCATCATGCTCGTGGCCCAGCGCAATGCATCGAAGGATGAACCGGTCGCGGAAGACATTTACGAGATCGGCTGCGTATCCAATATCCTGCAGATGCTGAAGCTGCCCGACGGCACCGTGAAGGTGCTGGTCGAAGGCACGCGCCGTGCCCGCATCGATCGCATCGAGGACAATGGCGCGCACTTCGTCTGCGACCTGTCGCCGGTGCCCGCGCCTACGGGCGACAGCCCCGAGGCCGAAGCGCTGCGCCGCGCGATCCTCGCACAGTTCGACCAGTACGTGAAGCTGAACAAGAAAGTGCCGCCGGAGATCCTGGCGTCGCTGAACGGCATCGACGACGCCGGCCGGCTGGCCGACACGATCGCCGCGCATCTGCCGATCAAGATCGAGCAGAAGCAGGGCATTCTGGAAACCAGCAACGTGTCCGAACGGCTCGAGAAGCTGCTGACGCAGATCGAGACCGAGCTCGACATCCTGCAGGTCGAAAAGCGCATCCGCGGCCGCGTCAAGCGGCAGATGGAGAAGAGCCAGCGCGAGTACTACCTGAACGAGCAGGTCAAGGCCATCCAGAAGGAGCTCGGCGAGGGCGAGGATGGCGCCGACATGGAAGAGCTCGAGAAGAAGATCAAGGCCGCTCGTCTGCCCAAGGAAGCGCAGAAGAAGGCCGACGCCGAGCTGAAGAAGCTCAAGCTGATGTCGCCGATGTCGGCCGAAGCCACCGTGGTGCGCAACTATATCGACACGCTGGTCGGCCTGCCGTGGCGCAAGAAGAGCAAGATCAACAATGATCTCGAGAACGCCGAGAAGGTGCTCAACGAGGATCACTGGGGTCTCGAGAAGGTCAAGGAGCGCATCCTCGAGTACCTGGCCGTGCAGCAGCGCGTCGACAAGCTGAAGGCGCCCATCCTGTGCCTGGTCGGACCCCCGGGGGTGGGCAAGACCTCGCTCGGGCAGTCGATCGCGCGTGCGACGAACCGCAAGTTCGTCCGCATGGCGCTGGGCGGCGTGCGCGACGAGGCCGAGATCCGCGGCCACCGGCGTACCTACATCGGATCCATGCCGGGCAAGATCCTGCAGAACCTGACCAAGGTCGGTGTGCGCAATCCGCTGTTCCTGCTCGACGAAGTCGACAAGATGGGCATGGATTTCCGCGGCGATCCTTCGTCGGCGCTGCTGGAGGTGCTCGATCCCGAGCAGAACTCGACCTTCGCCGATCACTACGTCGAGGTCGAGTACGACCTGTCCGACGTGATGTTCGTGGCCACGGCCAATACGCTGAACATCCCGCCGGCGCTGCTCGACCGGATGGAAGTGATCCGCCTGTCGGGTTACACCGAGGACGAGAAGCTCAGCATTGCGCAGCGCTATCTGCTGCCCAAGCAGATGAAGAACACGGGGCTGAAGAGCACCGAGCTGACGCTGGCCGAGAGCGCGATCCGCGACATAGTGCGCTACTACACGCGCGAGGCCGGCGTGCGGGCGCTCGAGCGCGAGATCAGCAAGATCTGCCGCAAGGTCGTCAAGATGCTGCTGCTCGCGAAGCAGGAGAAGAAGGTCGCGGTCACCTCGAAGAACCTCGACAAGTTCCTCGGCGTGCGCCGCTACAGCTTCGGCATCGCGGAGAAGGACAACCAAGTCGGTCAGGTCACCGGGCTGGCATGGACCGAGGTGGGCGGCGAGCTGCTGACCATCGAGGCCGTGGCGATCCCGGGCAAGGGCAAGACGACGTTCACCGGCAAGCTCGGCGACGTGATGCAGGAGTCGATCAAGGCGGCGATGACGGTAGTGCGGCGGCGTGCCGCGCGGCTCGGCATCCGGCCCGACTTCTACGAGAAGCACGACATCCACATCCACGTGCCCGAAGGGGCGACGCCTAAGGATGGCCCCAGTGCGGGCATCGCGATGACCACGGCGCTGGTATCGGTGCTGACCGGCATTCCGGTGCGCGCCGACGTCGCGATGACCGGCGAGATCACGCTGCGCGGCGAAGTGCTCGCTATCGGCGGCTTGAAGGAGAAGCTGCTGGCCGCGCATCGCGGTGGACTGAAGATCGTGCTGATCCCCGAAGAGAACGTGAAGGATCTGACCGAGATTCCCGACAACGTGAAGAATCGGCTCGAGATCGTTCCGGTCAAGTGGATCGACCGCGTGCTCGAAGTCGCGCTCGAACGCGCGCCCGAGCCCTTGCCGGAGCAGGAAGCGGCAGCGGCACAGCCGTCGGTGTCGTCACCGCCGGCCGGCGGCGGCGACGTGGTCACGCACTGAGCCGTGCGCGGCAGCGGCATGCGTGTCACGGACGCAGCTTTCGGGCTGCGCCGGCACACTGCATGCGGTGCCATCTCATCGACGGCGCGGCAGGATGCACGTCCTGCCGCGCGCCTCATTGGCGCGTGCGCGGGCCTGCGCGCTCGTCGGTCGGCTTGACACTCGCCTGTCCGGGCGATTTAATACGCGCTCCATTTCGCTCTATCTGCTCGCTTGCAGCGACCAGCTTCTTCCCGTGTGCCGTCCGGCGCGCTGATTCAAATCCAGATTTCCTGATGTGAGGGGGTTCTAGTGAACAAGACCGAATTGATCGACCACATCGCGAAGCAAGCCGACATTTCGAAGGCTGCCGCGGGACGCGCGCTTGATGCGCTGGTCGGGGCCGTCAGAACGACCCTGAAGAAGGGCGGCACGGTCACGCTGGTCGGTTTCGGTACTTTCGCCGTCGGCAAACGCGCTGCACGCAGCGGCCGCAATCCCCGCACCGGCGCGACGATCAAGATCAAGGCCGCCAAGGTGCCGAAGTTCCGCCCCGGCAAGGCCCTGAAGGACGCTATCAACTGAAGCTTGCAGGCTTGCATAGCTCAGTTTTTTCATAGTAGAATCTTTGTCTTCGCAGTTCGCTGAGTTGTTCGCTGATCGAGTGTCAGCGACAGACCCTCGGGGGTGCTTAGCTCAGTTGGTAGAGCGGCGCCCTTACAAGGCGTAGGTCGGGAGTTCGAGCCTCTCAGCACCCACCAGCCGACAACGTCGAGTTACGACATTGCCGGTCACGCAGCGAACTGCAAAGCAACGAATTACCAGGAGTGGTAGTTCAGTCGGTTAGAATACCGGCCTGTCACGCCGGGGGTCGCGGGTTCGAGTCCCGTCCACTCCGCCAAGAATTCCGGGCTTCGTCCCGGAAGCAGAAAAGCCGCCTCCGGGCGGCTTTTTTGCTATTCGTGACCCGGCGTACTGCGGAGTACCGCGGTGGGGCGCGTACGAAGGCGTGAGTCGCTGCCTTAGCGAGACGGTAACGAATCACGCGGGATCGAAGCAGATAGCTCGCCGCAGATGTCACCGGCTTTTGCTCGCATGCACCGCTGTTGCAGGGAGCGGCAGGCGCGGGTCGGCGGCTGGGATGTATGCGGCGCCGAGCAGCGCAGCCGGGGGGCGGCGCGCGCAGCGCGCATCGTCTTCAATATCGCGGCGTCTGTCTGAGCGCAGCGCCCACCGGGCGCGGAGCGAGTTACGCCGCGCCAGCCCCCCGGCGAGCAGCGCAGGGAAGTCGGCCCATAGGGCCGACCGCCGCATCCATCCCAGCCGCCGACCCGCGCCTGCCGCTCCTCGCTCCTATAGAAGCACCGCATATCTTCGCCCCACCTCGGAATAACTGAGACGTCCACAGCACCGACCCTCCTGGCTACAATCGTCCGTTCTGACGACCCACGGAGAACCCCAATGAAACACTGGCTCGCGGCCGCGTCGCTGCTCGCTTGCGCCTCCTTCGCCTTGCCGACGGCACAGGCTCAGTCGTATCCGACCAAACCCGTGCGCATCGTCGTACCGACCACGGCGGGCGATGGTTCGGACGTCCTGGCGCGCAACATCGCCAAGGCGCTGAGCCAGTCACTGGGCCAGTCCTTCGTCGTCGACAACCGGCCCGGCGCGGGCGGCAGCATCGGCGCCGATCTGGTTGCGAAGTCGGCGGCCGACGGCTACACGATATTCCTTGCCAACGGCACCACGCACGGTGCGACGCCGAGCCTGTATCCGAAGCTGCCGTATGACAGCGTCAAGGATTTCACGCCGGTGGTGATGATCAGCACCGCGCCGAACGTGCTGGTGGTCAACAGCTCGCTGCCGGTCAACTCGGTGGGCGAATTCATCGCGCTGGCGAAGAAGCAGCCCGGACAGCTGTCGCTGGCATCCGGAGGCAACGGCAGCATCTCGCACCTGTCGATCGAGCTGCTGAAGTCGATGGCGGGCATCGATGCGCTGCACGTGCCGTACAAGGGCGCCGCACCTGCGCTGTCCGACATCGCGGGCGGCCAGGTGACCGGCATGCTGATCAACATCCCGTCGGTGCTGCCGCTGTTGCAAAGCGGCAAGCTGAAGGCGCTGGGCGTGACCAGCCTGAAACCGGCCGCAACGCTGCCGGGCGTGCCGACGCTCGACCAGGCTGGCGTGCGCGGTTATCAGACGCTGGCCTGGTTCGGCTTCATGGTTCCGGCCGGAACGCCGGCCGACATCGTGCGGACCCTGCATCAGAAGACGGTCGAGGCGCTGCAGCAGCCGGAGGTGCGCGAGACGCTGTCCAAGCTCGGTGCCGATCCGTCGGGCATCGGGCCGACGGAATTCGCCGCGCACGTCAAGAGCGAGATGGAGAAGTACGCCCGGATCATCAAGGAGGCCGGCGTCAAGCTGTGACGCCGCGCGGCAGCGAGCCGGCCCGCCTGTGATACAGTCGAACGTTCCCCTGCGGGGGCCGGCGCCCGAGCCCGGGCGCCGCGAGATGATCCGAAACCGAGTCATCCTTCTATGTTCGATTCCATCCGAAAACACCAGCGGCTGCTGCAGTTCGTCCTGCTGGTCCTGATCTTTCCCGCGTTCGCGTTCTTCGGCATTCAAGGCTACGAAGGCTTCTTCTCCGCCGACGGAGCCCTGGCCAAGGTCGCCGGCGACAAGGTGACGCGGCCCGAATACGAGGCTGCACATCAGCGTCAGGCGGCCCAGCTCCGTCAGATGCTGGGCGACCGCTTCGATTCGAGCCTGCTCGACAATCCCGAAGCGCGGATGCAGATCCTCGACAGCCTGATCTCGCAGCGCGCGCTGATGGCCGACGCGCGCGCCAACCGCGTCAGCGTCACCGACGACCAGGTGCGGCACATGGTGCGCAGCATTCCGGGGTTGACGCTGCCCGACGGCAGCTTCGACCGCGAACGCTACCGCCAGTCGCTCGCCGCGCAAGGGCAGAGCGAAGCGGCCTTCGAGGCCCAGGTGAAGGCCGACCTGGCGATGCAGGCGATGCCCGATGCCATCACGCAGACCACGCTGGTGCCGCAGTCGCTGGTCGACCGGCTGATCGCCGCCGGCGAGCAGACTCGCGAGGTCCGCGAGCTGGCCTTCCGTCCGGCCGACTTCACGTCGAAGGTGACGCCCACCGATGAAGACCTGACCCGCTTCTACGAAGCGCAGGCCGCGCTGTTCGAGACGCCGGAGACCGCACGTGTCGAATACCTGACGCTGTCCTCCGATGCGCTGGCCAAGCAGATCAAGGTCACCGCGGAAGACGTCCAGCACTACTACGAGCAGAACAAGTCGCGCTATGCGACCCGCGAGCAGCGGCGTGCCAGCCACATCCTGGTCAACGCCGCCGAATCGGCCAGCCAGGCCGACAAGGATGCCGCGCGCGCCAAGGCCGAGGCGCTGCTGAAGCAGCTCAGGGACGGCGCCGACTTCGCCGCGCTCGCCAAGGCGCAGTCGCAGGATCCGGGCTCCGCTGCCGACGGCGGCGATCTCGGCTTCTTCACGCCGGACATGATGGTCAAGCCGTTCTCCGATGCGGCCTTCGCGCTGAAGAAGGGCGAGATCAGCGATGTGGTCCAGTCCGAGTTCGGATTCCACATCATCCAGCTGACCGATCTTCGCGAAGGCAACGTGCGGCCGCTGGAAGCGGTGCGCGGCGAGATCGAGGAAGAGATCCGCAAGCAGCTGGCCGGTACGCGCTACGCCGAGGCCGCTGAGACTTTCAGCAACCTCGTCTACGAGCAGGCCGATTCGCTGAAGCCGGCGGCCGAGCGGCTGTCGCTGACCGTCGAGACTGCCGACGGGCTGAGCCGCAACGGTTCTCAGGCGCTGCCGCCGGAGCATCCGCTGAACGATCGCAAGCTGCTGGCGACGCTGTTCTCGGCGGACTCGATCTCATCGCGGCGCAATACCGAAGCGGTGGACATCGGCGGGGGCCGGCTTGTGTCGGCACGGCTGGTCGACTACCAGCCGGTGCAGCGCAAGCCGTTCGAGGCGGTCCGCGACGATGTGCGCCAGCGCTTCGTGCTCGAGGAAGCGCGCAAACTGGCCGTGCAGGCCGGCGAGGCACGGCTGAAGGCGCTGCAGGGCGGGGCGGCCGCCGAGGGCTTCAGCAGCCCGCGCGCGGTGTCTCGCGCGACGTCGGCGGAGTTTCCGATGTCGGCGGTCGAAGCGGTGTTCCGCGCCCCGACCGCCAAGCTGCCGTCGCTGACCGGTGCCGATCTCGGTGCGCAGGGCTATTCGATCTATCAGATCGTCAAGGTCAACCTGCCGGACGAGAAAAAGGTGGCCGAGCTGCGCCAGCCGTATCTGCAGCAGCTGCGGCAGGCCTATTCGCAGCAGGCGCTGCTCGACTATCTCGAGTCGGTCAAGTCGCGCACGAAGATCGTCAAGTATCCGGAACGCCTGGCGGTTTCCGAGAACCGCTGACGCTGAACGACGTCGCTGCCAGGCCCGCTGCTTCACCGGCCAGCTGACGCAGCCGCGCCACCGCTCGTTCCAGCGCATCGTCGCTGGCATCGTCGATGCGCACTGTCTCGGCTTGTTCGATGTTGCTGAAGTTGCGCCGCATCGAGCGGTCGTAGGCCTGATCGTAGTGCTGCGTCAACAGGCTTTCGACGAAGGCCTGCCAGTGCCCATCGCCGGCCAGTGCCTTCCACTGCGCGATGCGTTCACGGCCATGCAGCGGCAGCAGGCGGTCCAGGCGCTCGAACAGCAAGGGCTGATCGGCGACCCAGTGCTGGTAGTCGCGCAGCAGCAGTTCGGCACGCACGCTCGCGTCGGCATCGATCAGCGTGCAGCGCGCGCGCCGGATCGCGCTGATCAGCGCGTCGGGCAGATGGCACTGGCCGATGCGGCGGCTCTCGGATTCGACGAAGACCGGGCGGCTGGCATCGAGGCCGCGCAGCGCATGCCACAGCGAGGTCTCGAACGCCTTCTGCGACGGCTGCGCGGCGCTCGGTTCGCTGCCCAGCACCGAGCCGCGATGGCGGGCGAGGGCTTCGAGATCCAGTACTTGTTCGCCGCTGCGGGCCAGCCGCCGCAGCAGCTCGCTCTTGCCGGCGCCGGTGCGTCCGGCCAGCACGTGGAAGCGCAGTCCGGCGGGCCGCTGTGCGAGAGCGGCGATGACCTCGCGGCGGAACTCGCGGTAGCCGCCTTGCAGGACGCTCGTACGCCAGCCGACTCGCGCCAGGATGGTCGCCAGCGCGCCCGAGCGGTTGCCGCCGCGCCAGCAATAGACCAGCGGCCGCCAGTCGCGCGGCCGGTCGGCGAAGCGCTGTTCGATCAGCGTCGCGACGTTGCGGGCGACGATGACGGCGCCGATGCGGCGCGCCTCGAACGGCGATTGTTGCCGATAGACCGTGCCGACCAGCCGCCGCTCGTCGTCGTCCAGCGACGGCGTGTTGATGGCCCCGGGGAGATGGTCCTCGGCGAACTCGGATGGGCTGCGCGCATCGAGAATCGCGTCGAAGCTCGACAGCGAGTCAATTGCGGCGGCGGCGGTGATGATGACGGGGTCTTTCACGATCGGAGCCGGAGGACGGCGTGATACAGGGGGATGAGGGGTACGGAGGGGCGCAGGCACGCGGCACGGCGGTAAGGCGGTAAGGCGGTAAGGCGGTAAGGCGGTAAGGCGGCACGGCGGCACGGCGGCAAAGCCTTGCCCGGATTCTAGCAATGCAAAACAACGTACAATCGGCAGTAAAGAGTGGCAGCCATGAAAGTTTTCAATCTTGCCTGTGAACACGAGCACCCGTTCGAGGGCTGGTTTGCCTCGGGCGAGGCCTTCGACGACCAGCAGGCACGCGGCCTGATCGAATGCCCGATGTGCGGCTCCAAGACGATCCGCAAGATGCCGGCCGCGCCTCGTCTGAACCTGTCCGCCAAGCCGTCGGCCGAGGCGCGTTCACAGGCGCCCGCCGCGATGCCGACGCCGCAGCAGCTGCAGGCGATGTGGACCAAGATGGCACGCCATCTGATGGAGAACACCGAGGATGTCGGTGAGCGCTTCGCCGAGGAGGCGCGGCGCATCCACTACAAGGAAGCGCCCGAGCGCGGCATTCGCGGCGTCGCTACGCAGGACGAGCGCGCCGAGCTCGAGTCCGAGGGCATCGAGGTGCTGTCGTTTCCCGTGCCTCGCGCGGCCAAGGAGCCGCTGCAGTAAGAGACCTGCAGCAGGTCGCCGCAATACATCGCCGCAGTACATCGTCGCGGTAGAGCCCCGCAGCAGAGCGCCGTGATCAGCGGCGCCGTAGTCAGCGCCGCCGTAGTCAGCGCCGCGCGTACTGCGCCGCTCCGAACAGGTTCTCCTTCGCCTTGTCATCCATCGCCGGACGCCGCCGGTCGGCGAGGACGGTGATCGCGCGCTGCACGGCCGGACGCGCCGCGATCGCGTCG
>JBFWXS010000029.1:0-23260 GCA_050187175.1 Burkholderiaceae bacterium | reverse complement strand
TCAGCGCCGCGCGTACTGCGCCGCTCCGAACAGGTTCTCCTTCGCCTTGTCATCCATCGCCGGACGCCGCCGGTCGGCGAGGACGGTGATCGCGCGCTGCACGGCCGGACGCGCCGCGATCGCGTCGAACCAGCGGCGCAGGTGAGGGAAGTTGCCGATCTCCACGCCCTGGTTGGCCGGCATGCGCAGCCATGGCCAGACCGCCATGTCGGCGATCGAATAGTCGCCGCCGGCCAGCCAGCCGCCGGTCTGTGCAAGCTGCTTGTCGACGACGCCGTACAGCCGGTTCGCCTCGTTCGTATAGCGGTCGATCGCGTAGTCGAGCTTCTGCGGCGCGTAGTTCCGGAAGTGATGAGCCTGGCCCAGCATGGGGCCGACGCTGGCCATCTGGAACATCAGCCACTGCAGCACCTCGTAGCGCTCGCGCGTGCCGGGCGGCAGGAAGCGGCCGGTCTTGCCCGCCAGATACAGCAGGATGGCGCCGGACTCGAACAGCGCGATCGGTTGGCCGTCGGGGCCCTCGCTGTCGACCAGCGCCGGGATCTTGTTGTTCGGGCTGATGGCCAGGAACTCCGGCTTGAACTGCTCGCCGGCGCCGATGTCGACAGCATGCACGGCGTACGGCAGCCCGCACTCCTCGAGCATGATGTGGACCTTGTGGCCGTTCGGTGTGGGCCAGCTATACAGATCTATCATCGTTCGTCTCCAGAGCGCGGCGCCGCGGGACCGCGGCGCCCGGTTGCTGCATGCAGAAGGCTGCCTCAGCGCACGCGCTGCGCGATGCGCCAGCCCAGCTCGGCCAGCGGCCGCGCGCGCTTGCCGGTCTCGGCGGCCTCGGCGCTGGAGGCGGTGCCGTCCACGTGGCGCTTCATGATCCCCTGCAGGATGGCCGACAGCCGGAACATGTTGTAGGCCAGAAAGAAGTCCCAGTGCGCCAGCGTGGCGTCGAGGTCGCGCCCTGTCCGCTCGCAGTAGCGTGCGACGTAGTCGCGCTCGGCGGGGATCCCCAGGGCCGCATGATCGAGGCCGCCGATGCCGCGGAAGGCGCCGGGCGGGATGTGCCACGACATGCAGTGATACGAGAAGTCCGCCAGCGGATGGCCCAGCGTCGACAGCTCCCAGTCGAGGATGGCGAGCACGCGCGGCTCGCGCGCATCGAACATCAGATTGTCGAGCCGGAAGTCGCCATGGACGATGGACGTCTCCTCGCTGGCGGGCAGGTGCTGCGGCAGCCATTCGATGAGACGGTCCATGGCGTCGATCTTCTCGGTCTCCGACGCCTGGTACTGCTTGCTCCAGCGAGCGATCTGCCGCGACACGTAGGCGCCGGGCTTGCCGTAGTCGCCGAGTCCGATCGCCTGGTAGTCGACCGAATGCAGCGCGGCGATGACGCGGTTCATCTCGTCGTACAGCCCGCCGCGTTCGGCGGTCGACATACCCGGCAGCGACTGTTCCCACAGCACGCGGCCTTCGACGAACTCCATGACGTAGAACGCGCGGCCGATGACGGCCTCGTCCTCGCACAGCGCATAGGCGCGCGCGACCGGGATGTCGGTCTTGCCCAGCGCTTCGAGGACGCGGTACTCGCGCTCGATCGCATGCGCCGACGGCAGCAGCTTCGCGGCCGGCCCGGGCTTGGCGCGCATCACGTAGGTGCTGCGCGGCGTGATCAGCTTGTACGTGGGATTGGACTGACCGCCCTTGAACAGCTCGATACGCAGCGGGCCGGAGAAATCCGGCACGCGCGACGCCAGCCAGGCGGCCAGCGCGTCGACGTCGACGCGGTGACGATCCGGCACGTCGGCGCTGGTGCCCGCGGTGGCGGCGGCGGGCTCGATGGACGATTGGGTCGACGGTCCAGTGGATGGTTCGCTGGACGACTCGGTGGAACGGGGTTCAGTCACGGGTTCTCCACTTCAGATACTGGTCGAGCAGCTGTTCCATGGTGCTGGCCCGCGCATCGCGCTGGATCAGGTCATCGGCGAACAGGTTGACGTAGCGCACGATCCAGTCGCGCGGCTCGCTGCCGACGTCGAGCGCATTGATGCAGGCCGGCGATTGCAGCAGCCCGCCGAGCAGCATCGGGCGGCCGGTCAGCGCGTACGACAGCACGACGCGATTGACGACGCCGTGCAGCACGAGCAGCGCGCACTGCCAGCCCGGATCGGCTCGCAAGGCCTCGATCTCGGGCAGGACGCGGCCGATCAGCTCGCCGACCGTCTCGCCGCCCATGAAGCGCGCGTCATCGGGCGGGATGCCATCGAGAGCGCCCAGGAAGGCGCTGCGCAGCTCCTCGTCGCGCAGTCCTTCGAGGTCGCCGCGGCGCATCTCGCGAAGCTGCGGCCGCTCCATCGGCGCCAGCGACTGGCCGGCTGCCCGCAGCACCGCTTCGGCCGTCTGCGTGGTGCGCGGCAGCCCGCTGGTGACGACGCGGTCGAAGCGCACGTCGTGCGCGGCGAACAGGCGGCCGGCGGCCTGCGCCTGGGCGATGCCGCGTTCGTTCAGCGGTACTTCCTCGTCGCCGAGCGGCCGGCCGTCATCGCCGAAATAGCTGACGCTGCCGTGGCGCATCAGGTAGATGCGCCGGCGCGGCGGCGTGACCGAGGCGGCGCTGCCGTGGGCGCTCATCGCTCGTTCGCGGAGCCGTCCGCGGGGTCGCGTGCGGCCTCGTGGGCGGAATCGCGGGAGGAGTCGTGGGCGGAATCGGGGGCGCTGTCCGGCGCCGGCGCATTGAAGCGCGGCGGACGCTTGCCCAGAAACGCGTCCATGCCTTCGCCGGCGTCGGCATGGAACAGCGCGGCGACGAAGTTCTCGCGTTCGCGGACCAGCTGGTGCGCGAGCGTATCGCGCTCGCTGGCCGCCAGCAGCGACTTGCAGCGGCCCAGCGCGAAGGCCGGGCCGTCGGCCAGCTCGGCGGCGCGCGTCAGCGCGGTGGCCAGCGCGCTGCCCGCCGGGCAGACCTCATTGACGACGCCCATCGCATGCAGCCGCGCCGCGCCGATCGGCTGGCCGCGGGCGATCAGCTCGTAGGCGGTCTGATAGGGCAGGCGGGTGCCGAGGAAGAAGGTGCCGCCGCCGTCGGGCGTCAGACCGACCTTGATGTAGGCCATGATGAATCGCGCATTGTCGGCGGCGATGATCTGGTCGCAGGCCATGACCAGCGAGAAGCCGGCGCCGGCCGCCGCGCCTTCGACGGCGGCGATGACCGGCTTCGGGCATTCGCGGATCGCCGTGATCCATTCGTGCATCTGGTCGATGCTTGCGCGCTGGTTCGACGGATCCTTGCTGCGGTTGTCGCGCAGCCGGTTCAGATTGCCGCCGGCGCAGAAGTGCTCGCCGTGGCCGGCGATGACCACGGCGCGGATCGACGCGTCCTGGCCGGCCTGCTGCAAGGCCGCGCTGCCGCTGCGATACATGTCGGGATGCAGCGCGTTGCGCGCGCCCGGGTTCGAGAGCTGCAGCAGCAGGACCGGGCCGTGGCGCTCGGCGAGGAGTTGCGCGCCCATCTCAGTCTTCGTGCAGCAGCGACAGGCCCAGCCGTGCGCGCCGGCGCAGCCAGCCGCCGGGGCGGTAGCGCGGATCGCCGGTGAGCGCATGCATGTTCTCGAGAATCTCCAGCACCGTTGCAGGGCCCAGCGCATCGCCCATCGACAGCGGCCCCTTCGGGTAGCCGAGGCCGATGCGCACCGACATGTCGATGTCCTTCGGCGAAGCGATGCGCTGCTGCGCGATCTCGGTGGCGATCGAGACGATCATCGCGAGGACGCGCTGCGCGATGAAGCCAGGGCTGTCGCGCAGCATCGATACCGCGACGCCGTCGCCGGCGAACAGCGCATGCGCCGCGTCGCGGTACGCCGGCTGCGTCGCCGGCGTCGTCATCAATACGCGGCGCCGGCACTGGCCGGGAGCGATGGGAAACAGGGTGTCGACGGCCACCACGCGTTCGGCCGGAAGGCCCTGGGCCGCGGAGGTCGCGTCGCCGCCCAGCGGCGCGACCAGCACCAGCGCCTGCGTCGACGGCGACGGCTGCGTCTCGATGGTGGCGCCCAGCGCCGCGGCGGCCTCGATCAACCGGTCGGCGCGCGGCCCTGGCGCCACCCATACCGACGGCAGCGTGGCCACCGTGGGCGCGGCCGCCTCGGCAGGCGTCAGCTGCTTGCCGTCGACGTGCGCGTAGAAGCCTTCCTTGGTCTTGCGGCCGAACAATCCGGCGGCCTGGCGCTGCGCGGCCAGCGCCGACGGCCGGAAGCGCGGCTCGTCATAGAACTGCCTGTAGATCGATTCCATCACCGGATGCGAGACGTCGAGCCCGGTGAGGTCCATCAGCTCGAACGGGCCCAGCTTGAAGCCCTGGCCGTCGAAGCTGACCTGCTCGCGCAGGATGCGGTCTATCGTCGGCACGTCGGCGGCGCCTTCACCGAGCGCCTTCAGCGCCTCGGTGCCGAAGCCGCGGCCCGCATGGTTGACGATGAAGCCGGGCATGTCCTGCGCGACGACCGCGGTGTGGCCGGTGCGCTGCGTCAGCGCGACCAGCCGTTCGACCACCGACGGATCGGTGCGCACGCCGCTGACGACCTCGACCACCTTCATCAGCGGCACGGGGTTGAAGAAGTGGTAGCCGGCGACGCGCTGCGGCCGGCTGCAGGCCGCGGCGATCGCTGTGACCGACAGCGACGACGTATTGCTGGCGAGCACGGCCTGTTCGCCGATGAGGCCTTCGAGCTCGACGAACAGCTTCTGCTTGACGTCCAGCCGTTCGACGATGGCCTCGATGATCAGATCGCAGCTCGCCAGTCCCTGCAGCGAATCGACTTCGCTCAGCCGCGCGGTGGCGGCACCCGCGTCACCCGGCGTCATGCGGCCTTTTTCGGCCAGCTTGACGAAGGTGTCGCGGATCGACGCGACAGCGGACGCCAGGGCGGACGGATTGGTATCGAACAGCCGGACGGCGAAGCCGCTCTGCGCCATCAGCTGCGCGATGCCGCGCCCCATGGCCCCGCTGCCGACGACGCCTATCGTTTGAAAGGATGGTAGTGTGCTCATGCAGCACATTCTACTAAACGGCCGCCGCCGTTCGTCACCGAGGAGGACCCATGCTCGCCCTGGCCGGCTTCCCTGTAAGCAACTATTTCAACAAGGTGAAAATCGCCCTGCTGGAAAAAGGTGTTGACTTCACCGAAGAAACCAACTACGCGACCAAGGATGACGCGACGCTGGCGGTCAGCCCGCTGGGCAAGATCCCGTTCCTACGCACCGACCAGGGCGTGATGTGCGAGTCGGCGGTCATCATGGAGTACATCGAGGAGACCTATCCGCAGCCGCCGCTGCTGCCCAGGAATCCGTTCCAGCGTGCCAAGATCCGCGAGCTCACGCAGTTCCTCGAGCTCCACGTGGAGCTGGTCGCGCGCCGGCTGTACGCGCAGGCCTTCTTCGGCGGCACCGTGCCGCAGGCCACGATAGACGAGGTGCGCCGCGAGCTGACCAAGAACGTCGCGGCCTTCCGCAAGCTGGCGAAATTCTCGCCGTACCTGGCCGGAGACAGCTTCACGCTGGCCGACTGCGCCGGCATCGTGCATCTGCCGCTGGTGTCGCTGGCGACCAAGACGATCTACGGCGAGGATCTGCTGGCCGAGCTGCCGGTCCGCGACTACATGAAGCTGCTGGGCGAGCGGCCCAGCGTGCAGCGCGTCAATGCCGACCGCAAGGTCAGCCTGGCGCAGATGGCCGAGCGCAACAAGAAATCCTGACGAAGCGGCGGCGGCCGGGCAGGCTGCCCGGCTGTCAGGCGGCGCGCGATCAGGCGGCTCGGGCGCAGACCGGGTTGCCGGCGCGGCGGAACTCGCTGGGCGTGATGCCCAGCTGGCCGGCGAAGAAATGCGAGAAATGGCTTTGCGCGCCGAAGCCGCATTGCCGCGAGATGTCGGCAATCGGCTCGCTGCCGCTGGCCAGCCGGTTGCGGGCAAATTCCAGCCGCAGCATCTTGCAGTACTGTTTCGGCGACAGGCCGGTACAGGCGACGAACAGCTCGAAGAAGCGCGAACGCGACAAACCGACGAGCTGTGACAGCTGATCGGCCGACAGCGGCTCTTCCATGTTCTCGCGCATCAGCGCGATGGCGCGCCGGATGCGGAAGTCGCTGAGCTTGTCGACGCCGCGGCGCGAGGCGCCGTCGCCGGGCTGCAGATCGAGGATGGCCTGGATCAGCTCGACGCAGCGATCCTGCACCGCCGCGTCCTCGACGTCGGTGGCCCGGTACATCTGGGCGGCCAGCGCGTCCGCGTGCTGGCGCAGCTCCGGCCACAGCCGCAGCGTCCTGGCCGTGAACAGTGGCGTGCCGGGCAGGGCACTGTGGTGGTGCTGCTGCGCCCAGTCAGCGGCCAGATAAAGCATCAGCACGATGCTGTGGCCCGCGCCCAGCGCACGATTTCCGTGCAGCACGTGCTGATTGACGAGCACCGCGCTGTGCCGCGTCAGCGGCACCGATTCGCTGCCGACCCAGTATTCGTGGTCCGCGCCCTCGATCTGCAGCATGATGTGCGGCCCGGCGTGGGCGTGCACGCCCGAGGCACGATCCTTCTTCAGAAGGCATGCCTGTCCGAAACTTCCCCTGGCCATCGACAGCACTTGCGACAAAACCGGGCTCCGACGCATACGCCCTGCGGGCGGATAACAGCTTAAGGATAATCAAATTCGCTGGACGCTGCTCCAAATTAATCGGACGAAATCGTAAATCGCGGTACGGAACAGCAAGCGCGGCGCGGGACGGCTGGCTAGACTGGCTCCGTCTGTTCGATGCCAGGAGCGGCGCGTGACGCGTAGCACAGTAGTCGGGGGAGCGATGCTCCCCCATGCCCCCCAGTTCTTCACCCTGCCCGAGACGGAGGACATGGCCGTCGTGCAACGGGTCCGGGACGTCGCGGCGGCGATCGGCGACGGCCTGCGCGCGCTGAAACCGGACCTGTGGATCATGGTCGCGAACGACCATGCGCAGCAGTTCTTCCACCAGTGCGCGCCGCCGTTCACGCTGCACGTCGGCGGCAAGGCCACCGGCGAGTTCGCCGGCCGCCGCTTCGATTACCAGGTGTCGAGCGAGATCTCGTTCGAGCTGGTGCGCGAGCTGTACCGTGCCGGCTTCGACCCTGCCTTCACCAGCAGCGCCGAGATCGACTACGCGCTGGGCATTCCGCTGACACACATGGGCGTCGACGTGCCCATCCTGCCGATCTACGTCAATGCCTATCTGCCGCCGCAGCCGAGCATGGAGCGCTGCTACGCGTTCGGCATGGCGCTCGATGCCGCGGTGACTCGGCTGGGCCTGAAGACCGTGGTCACGGCCAGCGGCGGCATGTCGCATTTCCCGGGCACCGACCGCTACTCGAATCCGGATCTGGAGTTCGACAACCGCGTTCTGGACCGGATGCGAACCGGCAACCTGAAATCGCTGCTCGGCTACAGCGAAGCGGAGCTGGACGACACCGGCAACATCGAGCTCCGCTGCTGGGCGCTGGCTGCCGGGGCGCTCGGCGAGCGGCGTCCCGACATCATCCAGATGGATCCGAGCTGGCATCACAACTACGCGTCGCTGGGCTTCTTCGGCGATCCGGTGGCCAATGGCTCGCTGCATTATCCGTCGATCAACCCGCGGTTGGTCGACCTGACGCGCGCGCTGCACGGGCTGGCCTATGACGCGCAGGCGCAGGCGCGCTTCATGGCCGATGCCGACGGCTATCTGGACGAGTTCAAGCTGGAGCCGGCGCAGCGCGCGGCTGTGCAGGCGCTCGACATGCCGGCGTTCGCCGCCATGGGCGTGCATCCGCTGATCGGCTTCCTCGCGCACATGCAGCTGCGCCGCCTGCGCGCCGCGGCGCATTGACCGGGAGAGGACTGCAGTGAGCGACACGATGCTGATCTCGCCGTTCATAGAAGGTGCATCGGCCCCGGGCGGCGGCAATGCGATCGAGTTCGCGCCGGCCGGTGACGAGACGCTGCAATACCGGATCGAGGACGCCGATGCCGAGACGGTGGCACACGCCGTGGGCAGCGCGCGGCAGGCCTTCGCCGCGGTGCGCCGCGCATCGATCGCGGATCGCTGCGATCTGCTGGCGCTGGTCGCCGAGGCGATCGATGAGAACGCCGAGGAGCTGTCCTCGCTGATCTGCGTCGACGTCGGCAAGCCGATCCGCATTGCGCGCGGCGAGGTCACACGCGGCTCGCAGTTCGTCCGCGCTTGCATGGCCGCGCTCGGGCAGATGGGCGGCGAGGTGCTGCCGCTGGATGCGGCGCGCAACGGCGCCGGCCGCTTCGGCTTCACGCGCCGCATACCGTTCGGCGTGGTCGGCGCGATCACGCCGTTCAATGCGCCGATCAACCTGCTGGTGCAGAAGCTGGCGCCGGGCCTGGCGGCCGGCAATGCCGTCGTCGTCAAGCCGGCACTCCCGGCGACGCGCGTCGCGCTGCGGTTGGCCGAGGCTTCGCATCAGAAGGGCGTGCCGGCGGGCATGTTCAATGTGGTGACCGGCGACCGGGAGGCGGCCGTGCATCTGGCCGCCGATGAGCGCGTCGGCGCGGTCTCGTTCACCGGCGGCGTCGAGGGCGGCCAGGCGCTGCTCAGGCACACCGGCGTGCGCAAGTTCGTTTCCGAGCTGGGCTCGAACGCGGCCAACCTGGTGCTGGCCGACGCCGACCTGGAGCAGGCGGCCACCAAGATCGCCTCCGCCGCCTTCGAGGCCAGCGGACAGCAATGCATTTCGGCGCAACGCATCATCGTGCACGGCGCGGTGTTCGACGCGTTCCTGGAGCGCTTCCTGCATGCGGTCGATCGCCTGCGCGTCGGTCCGGCGCGCGACGAGAAGGTGGACGTGGGCCCCATGGTTTCGCTGCGCGCCGCCGACCGGCTCGAAGCGCTGTACCGCGATGCGATCGCCGCCGGCGCGCGTGAAGCACTGCCATGGCGGCGCGAGGGCCGGCTCGTGTTTCCCACCGTGCTGACCGAGGTGCCGCGCGAAGCGCGCCTGTGGACCGAGGAAGCCTTCGGGCCGATCGCGCTGATGGTGCGCGCGGCGGGCGTCGATCATGCGCTGGAACTGGCTAATGATTCGCCGTTCGGCTTGCAGGGAGCGGTCTTCACGCGCGACCTGGCCACCGCCTTCCGCTGCATCGACGACTTCGACGTCGGCGCGCTATGGGTCAATGAAGCGAGCCGCTTCCGGCTCGACATGTATCCGTTCGGCGGCGTCAAGCAGAGCGGCGTCGGCCGCGAGGGAGTGCGCTACGCGATCGAAGAGCTGACGCAGCTGAAGTTCATCGGCATCAACCCGGCTTGACTGACGGCATGACTCAGGCTTCCACCCCCGCCGTCGCGGCTGCCGAGCGCGCACCGTTCGAGCAGGCAGCGCCCGGGCAGGCGTCGTTCGAGCACGACCAGCTCGTCGAGCTGGTCAGCGCCAGCGGCCGCTGCGTCGTGACCTCCGCGGTGCCGCAGGCCGCCAGCGCCGGACTGTGGGCATTCGCGCGCGGCGGCAATGCGTTCGACGCCGCGCTGGCCGCCTGCATGGTGGAGACAGTGGCGCTGCCGATGAAGTGCGGATTGGCCGGCGATGTGGTCGCCTTGTTCAGCCAAGCAGGCGGGCCGCTGCAGGCGCTGGTCAGCGTAGGGCCGGGCGCGCAGGCGCTGGCGCAGGGCGCGCGGCTCGAGCGGGTCGGACCATGCTCGGTGGGAGTGCCCGGTGCGCCGGACGGCTATGCCGCGCTGCACGCCAGGGCTTCGCTGCCCTTGGCCAGCTTGGTCGAACCCGCGGTGGCCGCCGCGCGCGACGGCGTCGCGTGGTCGCGGGCGGGCCTGGCGTATCTGCGCGAGGCGCGCGCGCTGCTGCAGCGCTGGAGCCCTGACTGCATCTACCTGTCGCAGCTCGGCGCGGGCATCGGCGACCGGCTGAAGCTGCCGGGACTGGCACAGCTGCTCACCGAGTTCGCCGACGCGGGACCGGCGCTGTTCGAGGGCCGCGCCGGGCACGAGCTGGTGACGCATCTGTCGGCGCTGGGCGGTTTCGTCGGCCGCGACGATCTGCGTACGCGTCCGGCGCAGCTATCGGTGCCGCTGCGGCTGTCGGACGGCCAGGGACGAAGCTTCTATGCCACGCCAGCACCGACCGACGGCGCCGTGCTGATCGAGGCGCTCGAGCACCGCGCCGTGCGCCATGCCGGCGCCGTGGCGAGCGGCGCAGAGGGCAGCGCAAGCGACGATGCAAGCGCACTGGCCGACCTCGTCGCGCAGCTGCGCGCGCGAGCCCGGGCCGCAGGCGCCACGGCGCGGGACGGCGGCACCTCGGTAGTGGCGGCGGGCGATGAGCACGGCAATCTAGTGGTCGTCGTTCACAGCAATTCGTATCCGCGCTTCGGTTCGGGCGTGGTTCTGCCCAGCGGCCTGGTGCTGAACAACCGTCCCGGCCGCGGCTTCGACCCGCAGGCCAGCGAGGGGCCGCGCGCCGCCGCTGCCGGCCGCACGCCGCCGACGACGCTGCATGCATGGGGCCTGGAGGATGCACAGGGGCTGCGCCTGGGCGCGACGCCCGGTGGCGTCAATCAGCTGCCGTGGAATCTGCAGATGCTCGATGCGCTGTGGGGCGGCGCTTCGCTCGCGGCGGCGGTGACGGCGCCGCACTGGGCGATCGACGAGGAAGGGCAGTACTCGGTCGAGGCCGGCATCGATCTGGACGGCGAGCGCTTCGCGCCGCGCCGGCTGGCGCGCTTCGGCCTGAAGTCGGCGCAGCAGATCGTGCATCGGCGTCCGGACGGGTCGCTGGTCGGAGTAGCGGATCCGCGCGTGGGTGCTCGCGCGGCCGCGCTGTATTGAGGGCAGCGGCGGGCGAGGCGCAGCGGCTGCCGCTGCGGCACCATCCGGCGGTTTGCTCGCAGTTCGCGTCGTTCACCGGATAGGGAATCACAGAAAGGAGCTCATGATGGACGGACTCAGACAAGTCGCCAGCGCGGCCAAGCTCGACGGCGAAGCCGCTGTCCAGCGCCACCCGGCGCTCAGTCGCTTCTGCGACGACGCACGCGCGATCCTGTCGCAGGGCTACGAGCGCGAACAGCTGTCGCAAGTCAAGTCGCTGCTGCAGAAGCTGCTCGCCGATACCGGCTTCATCGCGCAGTACTGCGGACCCGATGCCAAGCCGGGACTGCATCTGCTGCATGAGGACGGCGAGCTGGGCTTCCAGGTGCTTGCGCACATCAACGACAAGCCGAAGGTGTCGCCGCCGCACAATCACGGCGCGTCGTGGGCGATCTATGGCCAGGCGGTCGGCCACACCGACATGACCGACTGGGAGCGCGTCGTCGAAGGGCAGTCGCCGGCGCTGGCGCGGATGGTTGCGGTGCGCAAGTACCGGCTGCAGCCCTGCGATGCCGGGCTGTTCTCGCACGGCGCGATCCATTCGATCGATTTTCCGGCGCAGACGCGCTTCGTGCGCGTCACCGGCACCAACCTCGATCTGATCCAGCGTACGGCCTTCGATCCGCTGACCGGCGGCGAGCGCACGCTGGGACCGGCACCGGCCGGTGCGGCCGGCGGAGCAGGGGCGACTGGTGGAGCCGGAGCGGCCTGAGCGGCCGGCTCCGACCCGGCCCGGCTTCAATCGATCGAACCCTGCTCCAGCGCGCCGATGATCGCCGTCATATGCCCCTCCATCGCACGCTTGCCGGCGGCCGCGTCGCGGCGCGCGATGGCGTCCAGCACGGCCTGGTGGTCGCCGCTGGAGGCCTCGCGCAGCTGCTCGCGGAAGCGGCCGATGAGGCGGGCGCGCTTGATGTGCATAGACAGCGCGTCGTACACGCTGAGCAGCGTGGCGTTGCGCGACAGCTCGATGATGCGGCGGTGGAACGCGTCGTTGAGCTCGAAATACTGCGCGATGCTGCGGCGTCGATGGGCAGCGGCGGCCCGCTCGTGCAGCTGGCCGAGCTCAGCGATCTCGTCGGCGCTGGCATGGCGGCAGACCTGCTCGACGGCAAGCGCTTCGAGCGCGCCCAGCACGAGCAGCTTCTCGCGGACGTCGTCCAGCGTGGGTTCCGTGATCACCGCACCGCGGTTGGGCGTGAGCGCGAGCAGTCCTTCGGCCGCGACCACCTTCAAGGCTTCGCGCAGCGGCGTGCGCGACACGCCGAAACGTGCCGACAGCGACTGCTCGGTGACGCGTTCGCCGGGCGCCCACTGTCCGGCGACGATTTCGGCGATCAGCCGCTCGACGATCTCCTCGGTGAGCAGGCGGCGCTCTATGGCGCCGGCGGAAGCGGCGGGGGCGGCGGCTGCGGAGCGGGGTCTCAGGTCGAAGCGGGATGACATTCTGGATGATCGCGGGTTGGCGGCGGGGTGCGCAGAAGCACCTGCTGCGGACGCCGAATTCTATTTGATCGGGCCGCTATCCGGCAGCAGTGCGGCGACATCCCTCCGCTGCGCGCCGCGGCAGCGGGTGCGCGTCATCCCAGAAACTCGTTGACAAGGACCTGTCTTGGTTTAAGATCGAACAGAGATTGTCTATTGCATGCAATATTCCATTTTGCCAGTCACTGCCGCAGCCGGGTTGATCCCGGTCAAACTGCCGGCGCATCTTCCGAAGCTCGGGGAATTCACGTCAAACAAGGGGTCGTCATGAACGGTTACGCACATCTCAGATCCGGCGCCATGCGGGCTGCCGCGGGTCTCCTGTTCGCCCTATACATGGGGGCCGCCCCGGCGCAGACCGCGCAGAGCAATACCCTGCGCTTCGTGGTGCAGCCGGAGCCCGCACACCTGATGCCGCAGATCGACACCACGTCGAGCGTGCAGCTGATCGGCACCAAGATCTTCGAACCCCTGTTCGCTCGCGGCAAGAACGGCGAGACGGTGCCGCTGCTGGCGCTGTCCAGCGAGATCAGCCAGGACGGCAAGTCCATCCGCCTGCAGCTGCGGCGCGGCGTCAAGTGGCACGACGGCAGCGACTTCACGTCGGCCGACGTGAAGTTCACGCTCGAGGACGCGATCAAGAAGAACTCGCCGATCGGCCGCACCGTGCTCGGCAACCTGGAGAGCGTGGAGACGCCGGCGCCGGACGTGGCCTTGCTGCGCTTCTCGGTGCCGTCGCTGTATGTGCTGTCGACGCTGGTCGGCCCCACGATGCCGATGCTGAGCAAGCGCGTCTATGAAGGCAAGGACCTGCGCGCCGTGCAGGCGACGCAGAATCCTGTCGGCACCGGGCCGTTCAAGTTCGTCGAATGGCGCAAGGGCAGCCACATCACGCTCGAGCGCAACGCGCAGTACTGGGGCGAGGGCAAGCCGCACATCGACCAGATCCTGGTGCGCTTCATCCGCGATGCCGCTTCGCGCGCGGTGGCCTTCGAGAGCGGCGAGGTCGATCTGGCCGGCCAGAACCCGATCCCGCTGAGCGATCTGAACCGCTTCAAGTCGGTGCCTACGGTCAGGGTCGTGACGACCGGATCGGATGCGCTGGCCGGCGCGAGCTACTTCGAGTTCAATCTGCGCAACCCGAAGTTCCAGGACAAGCGGGTGCGCCAGGCCTTCGCGCATGCGCTGAACCGTCGCTTTATCGCGAACAACATCTGGTACGGCTACGCGCAGCCGGCGACCAGCGTCGTGCCGATGAGCGCCACGCCGTTCTACAACCCGGACCTGCCGCGCTTCGACTACGATCGCGCCAAGGCCGAGCGGCTGCTCGACGAAGCCGGCTTCAAGCGCGGCAGCGACGGCGTGCGCATGCGCATCACGCATGACGTGTTCCCGTTCGACCTGCACTTCCAGCGCGTCGGCGAGTATCTGAAGCAGGCGCTGTCGCAGGTCGGCATCGTGGTGGAGCTGCGCAACCAGGACGTCGCGACCTGGATCCGCCGCATTTACCACGACAACGACTTCGAGACGGTGACCTATAACATCTTCGGCATGACCGATCCGACGGTGGGCATCCAGCGCGTCATCTGGGGCAAGAACATCCGCAAGGGCGTGCCGTTCTCGAACGGCTCGGGCTATGCCAATCCCGAGGTGGACAAGCTGGTGGAAGCGGCACAGGTGGCCGCGACGCAGCCCGAGCGCGTCAAGTACTGGCACCAGGCGCAGCAGATCATCGCCGACGAGCTGCCCAACATTCCGCTGGTCAACCTGCAGTACACGGTCGTGATCAACCAGCGCGTGCAGGGCGTGGAGAACGACGGCTTCGGTCCGTTGGGCAACTTCGCCGATATCACCCTCAAGGACGCCCGCCGATAAGCGGTCCGGAGCTCCCCAGCGTGTCGAACTCCTCTCAAGTCGCCAGGTTCGTGGCACGACGCTCGGTCCGCGTCGTGATCACGGTCGCGGTCATCGCCGTTCTCAACTTCATGCTGATGCAGCTGGCACCCGGCGACGCGGTCGACGTGCTGGCCGGGCAGGCGGGCGTGGCGGACCGCGACTACCTGGAGGAAATGCGCGCCAAGTACGGGCTGGACCAGCCGATTCCGGTGCAGCTGGTCCGCTACGTCTCGTCGCTGATGACCTTCGACCTGGGGTATTCGTTCCGCTACCAGGCGCCGGTGCTGAACCTGATCCTGGAGCGGCTGCCCGCCACCCTGCTGCTGCTGGTGGCCAGCCTCGGCATCGCGGTGGCGGTCGGCGTCGGCTCAGGCGCCGCGGCAGCGCGCTACTACCGGCGCCTGCCGGACCGCGTGCTGTCCTTCCTGGCCCTGCTGTTCTATGCCACGCCTTTGTTCTGGTTCGGCCTGATGCTGGCGATGCTGTTCTCGGTCAAGCTCGGCTGGCTGCCGAGCAGCGGCCTCTACACGCTGGGACGCGAGCAGAGCGGCCTGGCGCTGGTCGGCGACGTGGCCATTCATCTGATCATGCCGGCGCTGACGCTGGGCGTGTTCTACATGGCGGTCTACATGCGGCTGGTGCGGACCTCGATGCTGGACCTGTACAGCATGGACTTCGTGCGCACCGCGGTCGCCAAGGGGCTGAGCCCGCGGCGCATCGCCAACCGCCATGTGCTGCGCAACGCGATCCTGCCGGTGGTGACGATCTTCGGCCAGCAATTCGGCACCGCGCTGGGCGGGGCGGTGGTGGTGGAGATGGTGTTCGCGTGGCCGGGATTGGGCACGCTGGCGTTCGACGCGCTGTTCCATCGCGACCTGAACCTGCTGCTGGGCATCCTGTTCCTGTCGTCGATCTTCGTCGCCATCGTGAACATCCTGGTTGACCTTGCCTACACCCGCGTCGACCCGCGGATCCGCCTCGAATGAACACTTCACCGAAGTCCATGGCGCGCAGCCTGATGCTGCGCTCGATGCGCCTGCCGTTCGTGAACGCCGACGCGACGATGTATGCGGGCCTGGCCGGCCTGGCGCTGATCATCCTGTGTGCGCTGTTCGGCCCCTCGCTGTACCCGCACGATCCGTGGGAAATGGAGGCCATGCCGCTGCTGCTGCCCGGCGCCGAGGCCGCGCACCCGCTCGGCACCGACGCCATGGGGCGCGATGTGCTGGCTGGCCTGATCCACGGCGCGCGCACCTCGCTGATCATCGGCCTGTTCGGCGCCGCCTTCGCGATGCTGATCGGCATCGTGGTCGGTTCGATCGCCGGCTATTTCCGCGGCCGCATCGACGATCTGCTGATGCGCATCACCGAGATCTACCAGACCATCCCGATCTTCATCTTCCTGATCGTGCTGGTGGCGATCTTCGGTCCCAAGCTGTGGACCATCACCTGGGCCATCGCGGTCGTGTCCTGGCCGCCGGTGGCACGGATCACGCGCGCCGAGTTCCTGTCGCTGCGCGAGCGCGAGTTCGTTTCGGCGAGCATCCTGATGGGCGTCAGCGACCTGCGCATCATCTGCTCCGAGGTGCTGCCCAACGCGCTGCCGCCGGTGATCGTGCTGGGCTCCATCGTGACCGCCAATGCCATTCTCAACGAGGCGGCGCTGGCATTCCTGGGCCTGGGCGATCCGAACGTGATCTCCTGGGGTTCGATGATCGGCTCGGGCCGCGAGTATCTGCGCACCGCCTGGCACCTGTCGGCGATCCCCGGTGTGGCGATCCTGATCACGGTGCTGTCGATCAGTCTTGTGGGTGAGTGGATGAATCAGGTTCTGAATCCGAAGGGGCGCCGGTGAACGCATCGTCGTCAGGCAAGTCTCCGTCGTCGCCGCTGCTGTCGGTCGACGGCTTGACGCTCGAAGTCAGGCGCAATGGGGTGCCAGTGCCTATCGTCGAGGACGTGAGCTTCTCGGTGAATCGGCGCGAGGTGGTGGCAATCGTCGGCGAGTCCGGCTGCGGCAAGTCGACCACGGCGCTGTCGCTGATGCGCATCCTGCCGCCGGCGATCCGCATCGCGCGCGGCCGCATCGAGCTGGAGGGCCGCGATCTGCTGCGGCTGGCCGAGCCGGAGATGCGCGCCATCCGCGGCGATTCGGTCGCTATGATCTTCCAGGATCCGATGACCTCGCTGAACCCGGTGCTGACGATAGGCGAGCAGATGGTCGAGGGCATCCGCTCGCATCGCGATATCAGCCGGCGCGATGCCGCCGAGATCGCCGTCGACATGCTGACGCGGGTGCGCATTCCGGAACCGCGCAAGCGGCTGATGGAATATCCGCATACCTTGTCCGGCGGCATGCGGCAGCGGATCATGATTGCGATGGCGCTGTCCACGCAGCCGAAGCTGCTGATCGCCGACGAGCCGACCACGGCGCTGGACGTCACCATCCAGCTGCAGATCCTGATGCTGCTGAAGGATCTGCAGCACGAGTTCGAGACCGGCATCGTGCTGATCACGCACAGCATAGGCGTGGTGGCCGAGGTCGCCGACCGTATCGTCGTGCTGTACGC
This sequence comes from Burkholderiaceae bacterium, assembly GCA_050187175.1. Lineage (GTDB taxonomy): Bacteria > Pseudomonadota > Gammaproteobacteria > Burkholderiales > Burkholderiaceae_E > Zeimonas. Next base: position 6,418 of record JBFWXS010000029.1, on the reverse strand, counting down.
CGGCAGGGTCGTCGAACAGGGACGGACCCGCGAGGTGCTAGGCAATCCGCGGCATCCGTACACGCGCGGCCTGATCGCGTCGACGCCGCGCTTCGTGCGAGCCGATCCGGGCGAGCGCACGCGCCTGATCGAGATCGGCGGTGTCGTGCCGGCGCTCGGCGAGAAGCCGCCCGGCTGCGCGTTCGCGCCGCGCTGCCCGCAGGCCGCCGCGGCCTGTCGCGCGCAGGTGCCGGCCGATGTACGGCTGTCCGAGACGCACCAGGTCGCCTGCGCCCGCGTCCATGAGCTGGAGGCCGTGGCATGAGCGCGCTGCTGGCGGTTCGCGACCTGTACGTGCATCTGCCGACGCCGCGCGGTACCGTGCGCGCGGTCGACGGACTCAGCTTCGAGGTGATGCCGGGCGAGACGGTCGCCGTGGTCGGCGAGTCCGGCTGCGGCAAGTCGACGCTGGGCAAGGCGATCGTCGGCCTGCAGCCGCCGACCGCGGGCTCGATCGAGATCGACGGCGTGGACGTGTCCGGCTTCGGCCGGCGCGACTGGCGTCCGATGCGGAACTGGGCGCAGACGATCTTCCAGGATCCGTATTCGTCGCTGAATCCGCGCAAGACGGTCGGCCAGATCCTGGCCGAGCCGCTGCGCGTGCTAGGCGTGCCCGCGGCCGAGCAGACCCAGCGGCTGGTCGAACTGCTCGCCAGCGTCGGCCTGCATCGCGATGCGCTGGGCCGCTATCCGCACGAATTCTCCGGCGGGCAGCGGCAGCGCATCGGCATCGCGCGCGCGATCTGCATGAATCCCAAGCTGATCGTCTGCGACGAGCCGGTCTCCGCGCTCGACGTGTCGGTGCAGAGCCAGATCATCAACCTGCTGGTCGATCTGCAGCAGAAGCACTCGCTGTCGTACGTGTTCATCTCGCACGATCTGTCGGTGGTGCAGCACATCGCCGATCGCGTGGCGGTCATGTACCTGGGCAAGATCGTCGAGTTCGGTCATCGCAAGACGCTGTGGGCGGCGCCGCGCCATCCGTACACGCGCGGCCTGTTCGACGCGGCGCCGGATCCGGACATCGATTCGCCGCAACGCGAGCAGCGCACCGTGCTGCAGGGCGAGATCCCGAGCCCGTTCGCGGTGCCGTCGGGCTGCTGCTTCCGGACCCGCTGCCCGATGGCGACCGAACGCTGCGCCGCCGAGACACCGCCGCTGCGGACCGTGGCCGAGGGCGTCGCGGTCGCCTGCCATTTCGCGTGAGTCCGCAAGCGCGCGGCGGCGACCAGGAGGAATCAGCCTTGAGCAAGCTCGCCATCGAATGCTCGATCGAACAACTGCAGCGGCGGCGCAGCGCGAAGTGGCGCGATTTCGGGCCCGACGTGCTGCCGGCATGGATCGCCGAGATGGACTTCACGGCCGCCGAGCCGGTGCAGCGCGCGCTGCAGGAACTGGTCGATCGGCAGGACTATGGTTATCCGCGGCGTGACGGTGCGCGTCCCGACGCTTATCTGGCCAGGGCCTTCGCCGAACGGATGGGCACTGCTTTCGACTGGGACGTCGATGCGCAGCACGTGGTTCCGATGGCCGATCTGTCGCAGGCCAAGGCCGCCTGCCTGACGGCGTTCAGCCGCAGCGGGGAGGGCGTCGTCACGCAGACGCCGTGCTATCCGCCGTTCCGCGACGTGGTACGGGATCTGGCGCGCCGCTTCATTGCCAATCCGCTGCGCGACGGCGACGCTCGCTACGAGCTCGACCTGGATGCGCTGGCCGCGATCGGCAATGACGCACGCATGCTGCTGCTGTGCAATCCGCACAACCCGACCGGCCGCGCTTTCACGACGGACGAGCTGCAGGCCCTTGGCGCGCTGGCCGTGCGTCATGACTGGATCGTGGTGTCGGACGAGGTGCATGCCGATCTCATGTATGCCGAGCGGCCGCATCGGCCGCTGGCGAGCCTGTCCGCCGAGATCGCGGCGCGCACCGTGACGATCACGTCGGCTGCCAAGAGCTTCAATATTCCGGGCCTGCGCTGCTGCGTGGCGCATTTCGGCTCCAAGGACCTGATGGAACGCTTTGTGCGGGCCGTGCCAAGGCGGCTGCTGGGCCAGCCGAGCATCGCCGGCATCGACGCGACCGTGGCCGCCTGGCGCGACGGACAGCCGTGGCTGGACCAGGTCAGGGCGCAGCTGGCAGGCGGCCGACGCTGGCTGATGCAAGCGGTGGCGAGCGAACCGGGGCTGCGCATGCACGAGCCGGAGGCCACCTACTTCGGCTGGATCGACTTCGGCAAGCGGCTGCCGCCCGGCAGCGCTGCCGCGCATCTGCTGCGCGAGGCGCGCGTCGCCTTCAGTCCGGGCGAGGACTTCGCGGCCGACTGCGCGGGCTTCGTGCGCTTCAACTTCGCCACTTCGGTCGCGGTGCGCGAGCAGATATGGGCACGGGTAGCCGCCGCCCTCAACGAGCAGGAAACCCCATGACGATGACTCCATTCACGGTCGGCGGCCCCACCGCGCATTCGAGCCTGGTGGCGCGCTTCGCCATAGACCAGGGCCTGTTCGAACAGGCCGGCATAGACGCCCGCGTGCAGATCGTGCATGGTGGACCGGAACTGGCGAAGGCCTACGACAGCGGCGCGATCGGCATGGGTGAGATGGGCTCGCCGCCCGCGATCACCGCCATCGCGCAGGGACGCCGGTTCCGCATCATCGGCAGCAGCATGCGCCGCGGCGTGGCGCTGTTCTTCGCCACCGTGCCGGGCGTCGAGCGAATCGAGCAGCTGAAAGGGCGCACGGTGGGCGCGCTGAGCCGCGGCAGCTGCAGCGACTGGTATCTGCGCGAGGCGCTGTCGCAGCACGGCGTGGACCCCGATCGCGACGTCGATGTCCGCGGACTGGGCGCCGATCACGAGCAGGTGCTGGAGCTGTTCGGCAGCGGCGAGATCGCGGCGGCGCTGCTGAGCGGGCTGAACGTGGCAATGGGAGAGGCGCGCGGCGTGCTGCGCAACTGGGGAGCCGTGTTCGACGTGGCGCGCGTGCCTAACCTGCAATGGAGCGTCTACGTGGCATCGCAGACCTTCCTGGCCGAGCACGGCGATCTGGCGCAGCGCGCCTTTCGCGTGCTGCGCCAGGCCGGCGCGCAGATCGCCGCGCGGCCCGAGCAGTGGTGCGCCTTCCTGGCCGAGCGCTTCGGGATCTCGCGCGAGATGGCGGAAACGGTCCACAGGGCCGAGAAGCCGTTCCTGCATTTCGACGGGCGGCTCGACCTCGAAGGCCTGGCCTGCGCCGTCGACGTGCAGCATCGGCTGGGCGCGATCGAGCGGGTGCCCGAGATCGATGCGTTGATCGATCGGGCGTTCATCGATGCTCAGTATGCGGGCGCGGCCCAGGTGGAGCAGGCCGGCTAAGCGGGCCTTCGAGCGGTCCTGGCCGGCCGCGGCGTGGCGGCCTTGATGCCGATCAGCGATTCGCGGATGGTGGCCATGTGCGACTCGATCGCGCGCTGCGCCGCCTTCGGATCGCGCTTGCGCAGCGCCTGCATGATCTCGCCGTGTTCGACGATGGACGTGTCGTGCAGCGTGTCGCGGAACTCGGTGATCAGCCGCGCCTGCTTGACGTGGCGAAACGCGATCGCATGCAGGTCGCTCAAGGTCTGGTTGTGCGCCGCCCGCACCAGGGCCAGATGGAATTCGTCGTTCAACTCGAAATAGCGCTGCGCCTGCCCGCGCCGGTGCGCGTCGAGCACCTTTGCGTGCAGCCGCTCCAGCTCGGCGATCTGCTCGTCGGTCGCCGCCTCGCAGGCGAGCTCCGCGGCAAGCGCCTCGAGCGCCCCCAGCACCCGCATCTTGTTGTGCGCTTCGGTCAGCGTCGGCTCGGCGATCACGGCGCCGCGATTCGGCAGCAGCTCCAGCAGGCCTTCGGCGGCGACCACCTTGAACGCTTCGCGCAGCGGTGTGCGTGACACGCCGAAGTGCAGCGCCATCGACTGTTCGGTGAGTCGCTCGCCCGGGGCCCAGCGACCCGACACGATCTCGGCCCGCAGCCGGTCGACGATCTCCTGCGGCAACGCGCGGCGCACGATGGTCGAGGCGCCGCTCGCGGTTTCGTTCAGCTTGGCCATGGCCGGCGTTCTGGTCGCCATCGACGAGGACTCGTCCGAAGATCGGTGCGACGATTGTATTCGATCGGCATCGGGCCTCGGCGTCGTCCCTGCATCAGTTTCTGCATCAGCTTCTGCGGCGGTGCCTGCATCGGCGTGTGCATCGGTGCCGGCGTCGATGTCGGCGTCGATGTCGGCGGAGCGGGCCTCGCGCAGTCCGCCCCGGAGCCGCGCCGCTCAGCCGGCCGCTGCCTCGGCGACCTTGGGTGGCTGCCAGGTCTGCCAGTCGGCGCCCGGCGGCAGGAACGAGGCGCGGGTGCGCACGCCGGCCAGCACGCCGGGCTCCAGGTGGCCGCTGTCCGGCACCTTGCCGGCCAGATAGTCGGTGACCGCGCCGACCATGATCTGTCGCGCCATGACGATCGCACGGTCACCCGAGCACAGCTGCTCGGCCGCGCGATCGGCGATCGCGCCCATGCTGAGCTGGACCGCCACGTCCTCGAGCACCAGGTTGTGGAAGCCGGAGAAGTTGTCGTCGTTGAGCATGGCCGCGCGATCCTGTCCCCAGTTCGTGGCTTCGCCGGCGAAGATGGAGCTCAGGTCCTGGGTTTCGAGCACCTGGTGGTAGTGGTCGCCGCTGACGGCGCGCTCGGTGTCGTAGCGCACATAGATCAGGTTCATGTGCGTGTCGTCGACGGGCACCGCGATGATCAGGATCCGCTCGCTGTGGTCCATGTCGATCGGCGTGACGAACGAGTACCACGGCATCACGTACTCGGTGAGCCGCAGATAGATGCGGCCGTCGTCCAGGTCGCGCAGCGTGGCGGCCTGATGGCCGTAGCGCGTGCGCTTGACGTCGTAGACCGGGCGCGGGTTCTTGGCCATCAGTTCCAGATTGCCCAGGCCTTTGACGAAGTTCTTGTGCAGGATGCCGACGTGCGACGAATCCTGATTGGCTTCGACGCCCTGGAACCAGTTCGCCGGGATTCGGGCCATGCGGATGCTGATCTGATCGAGCGGCAGCTGCAGGAACTCGAAGTCCGGAAAGCTCGGCTCGGAAACGCCGGCCGGAGCGCCGAGCCACAGCCAGATCATTCCGCCGGCGTCGCGCGCGTGATAGCGGTTGGTCTTCACGCTCTTGGCGAAGCGCTCCGGCGCGGTGACCTGGGTCGGCACCTCGACAGGATTGCCTTCAGTGGTGAACGCCCAGCCGTGGAAGATGCAGCGCAGCGCATCACCTTCGTTGCGAGCCAGCGCGAGCGACACGCCGCGATGCGGACAGCGTTCGTCGACACAGCCGAGGCGGCCGTCGGTGGTGCGGAACAGCACGTAGTTGCTGCCCAGCAGTCGCACGCGGACCGGTGCGCCGCCGGCGACGACTGCGCCGGACTTGATCGCCGGCACCCAGTAGTTTTCGCGAAGCATCCGGCCCATGGGGGCGCTGCCTTCGACTCGGGTCAGCAGCTCGTTTTGTTCATTGTTCAGCATGACGGGGCGGCTCCGAGGGATTGAACATTGTATGCAATGTACATCTGGTGGGAGGTGGATGTCAACGGTTGAGGCGTGCCTCCGGTACGGCGGGCAAAGGCGTGGGCCGGGGGCTCGGGCTGGGGCTGGGCGAAGCGCTGGCCGCCGCGGCGCGAGTGGTCGCGGCGCTGGATGCTTGCCCCTTTGCTTTGCAAAGGGGTTCCCTGCGATGCTCGGAAGCCTGGCCCACGGCGTAACTCGCTGCGCTCCCCTGTGGGGAGCTCCGCTTAAACAGACGCCGTAAGTCAGAAGTGGTGGCGCGCTTTGCGCGCGGTCCAAGCTTCCTGCGCTTCTCGGCTGCACATACAGCGCCGCGACCACTCGCGCCGCGGCGGCCAGCGCTTCGCCCAGCCCCAGTCCGAGCCCCCGGCCCACGCCTTTGCCGATACAGCGGTGGCATGCGACGAGGCTCGGCTCGCCGAGTGAATCCTCGAACACAGAAAGTGGTTCATGCCGAGCTTCATTCGATTCGAAGCTCATCGCTTGCTCGGACCGGCCGCTCGTTCGAAACAGATCCGATCCAGACTGGTCACTGCAGACGTCACTAGGTTTTCTTTAGCACGCCACTACTGGTGCAGGGAGCGGCAGGCGCGGATCGGCGGGTGGGATGTATGCGGCGCCGAGCAGCGCAGCCTGGGGGCGGCGCGCGCAGCGCGCATCGTCTTCTGTATCGCGGCGTCTGTTTGAGCGCAGCGCCCAAAGGGCGCGGAGCGAGATGGTATGGACGCCTCCCACCCCCCGCGGCGCGTCCCCCCGAAGCTCGGTGGGGCCTCGCCTCTGACGGCATCGAGTGCCAAAGTGGAGGTTGTTG
>JBFWXS010000028.1:0-61637 GCA_050187175.1 Burkholderiaceae bacterium | reverse complement strand
AGGGCCCGCGGCGCCAAGCGACCGCAATACAGGCCGGATATAAGATCGCAATGAACCCGCCCAGCCAACTGCACATCTTGCTTGCCACACGGGAGGCGTCCATATAAGTTACGCCGCGCCAGCCCCCAGGTGAGCAGCACAGGGAAGTCGGCCCGCAGGGCCGACCGCCGCATCATCCCACCCGCCGATCCGCGCCTGCCACTCCCCGCTCAAACCCTTCCCGCACGGCATCGCGTTCAGTGCTGACCGTCAGCCAGCGTTCTTCGCTGTCGTCGCGTTCGCGCTCCAAGGCGGCGCGCTCTCGTGCCAACGCGGTGGCGCGCGGCACGTCCTCATACAGCGAGGGATCGGCCTGCTGCGATTCGATCGTGGTCAGCCGCGTCTCGATCTCGGCGAGCCGTTTCTCGAGCGTGGAAAGCAGCTGCTCGAACGGGCGCAGCTGCTCGGCGAGCTGGGCTCGCCGCTGCGCAGCCGCGCGACGGTCCTCGCGGCGGTTGCCGCCCGCCGTCGACGGCGCGCCGGCCGACGCAGTCGAGGTGGTCGAGCCAGCCTGCGCAGTCGCTGATGCCGATCCTGATGCCGACGCCGATGCCGATGCCGACGCCGATACAGACGCAGACGCAGAAGAAGCCGCCACCGCAGCCTCTTTCAGCAGCCACTGCGCATAGTCATCCAGATCGCCGTCGAACTCGCGGACCTTGCCCTCCGCCACCAGCAGCAGCTGTTCGGCGGTGGCCCGCAGCAGATAGCGGTCGTGCGAGACCAGGACGACTGCGCCGTCGAATTCGGCCAGCGCGTCGGCCAGCGCATCGCGCGCCTGGGCGTCGAGGTGATTGGTCGGCTCGTCGAGCACCAGCAGCTGCGGGCGAGGCCACAGCAGCAGCGCCAGTGACAGCCGTGCCTTCTCGCCGCCGGACATGGGTCCGACGGGGCGCGTCGCGTCTTCGCCGGAGAAGCCGAAGCGGCCGAGATAGTCGCGCAGCGTCTGTTCGCGTTCCTGCGGCGCCTCGCGCTGCAGCTGGCGCAGCGGCGACTCGTCGTCGCGCAGCCGCTCGACGCCTTGCTGCGCGAAATAGCCGATGCGCAATGTGCGCGCAGCTCGCACCTCGCCGGCGAGCGGCGCGAGCTCGCCGACCAGGGTGCGGATCAGCGTGCTCTTGCCGGCGCCGTTGCGGCCGAGAATGCCGATGCGGGCGCCGCGCCGGACCGATACGTTGACCTTCCGCACGATCACGGCGTCGGGGCCGTAGCCGGCGTCGACGTCCTCGGCCTGCAGCAGCGGATCGGGGCAGTCGCCGACTTCGTGAAGCTGGAATTCGATGCCGCGCAGCTTGCGGATAGGCGCTACTTCCGCCATCCGCTCCAGCGCCTTGATCCGGCTCTGCGCCTGGCGCGCCTTGGTGGCCTTGGCGCGGAAGCGCTCGATGAAGCGCGTCAGCTGCGCGCGCCGTGCCTCGTCGGCGCTGCGCTGCTTGTCGGCCTGCATCTGGCGCTGCGCGCGCAGCCGTTCGAACTCGCTGTAGCCGCCGGCGTAGCGGACCAGCTTGCCGTCGTCCAGGTGCAGCGTGGCGCTGGCGACGCGGTCGAGAAAGTCGCGGTCGTGCGAGACGATGATGGCGGTGCCTTCATACCGCAGCAGCCAGCGTTCGAGCCACAGGATGGCATCGAGGTCCAGGTGGTTAGTGGGCTCGTCCAGCAGCAGCAGTTCGCTGCGCGCGAACAGTGCGCGCGCCAGGTTCAGCCGCATGCGCCAGCCGCCGGACAGCGCGTCGACCGCTGTGTCGGCCTGCGCTTCCGAGAAGCCGAGGCCGGCGAGCAGCGAGCGGCAGCGCGCTTCGGCCGAGAAGCCGCCGGCTTCGATCCATGCATCGTGCGCGTGTGCCAGCGCGGTGCCGTCGTCGCCGTCTTCGGCGGCGCTCAGCGCGGTGCGCGCGGCCTGCAGCTGCGGATCGGCGTCGACGATGAAGCGCCACGCCGGCAGCGCGCTCGTCGGCAGGCCTTGCTCGAGCCGTATGACCTCGCGCCACGGCTGTTCGATGCTGCCATGGTCCGGCGACAGATCGCCGGCGAGGGCCGACAGCAGCGTCGTCTTGCCGGTGCCGTTCTGGCCGATCAGCGCGATGCGCTCGCCGGCGGAGATGGAGGCATCGGCGCGTTCGAGCAGCGAGCGTCCGCCACGCGACAGCGTCAGTTCGCTCAGCCGGATCACGGTGTGCCGCTATCGCGGCGGCGCGCGGCGGCGGCCGGCCGGCGCTGCGGACGGCGCTCAGGCTGACGCCGGGCGGCGGCCTGCAGCAGCTGGGCTTCGATCAGCACCAGCATCTGTTCGCCGGCCGTCACCGGCAGATAGTGGAACTCGAGGTCGGGAAACGCGGCCTCGAAATGCCGTGCCTCGTGGCCGATCTCGATCAGCAGCAGGCCGTCGGGATTCAGATGGCTGGGGGCCTCGGCCAGCAGGCGGCGTATCAGATCCATGCCGTCGACGCCGCCGGCCAGGGCGGTCTGCGGTTCGACGAGAAATTCCGGCGGCAGCGCCGCCATCGAATCGGCATTCACGTACGGCGGATTGCAGAGGATCAGATCGAAGCGCTCGCCGGCCAGCGCCTCGAACAGATCACCGCGCAGCAGCGTGAGCCGCTGCTGCATGCCGTGCTCGGTGCGATTGACCTCGGCCAGCGCGAGCGCGTCGGCCGACAGGTCGCTGCCGACTACGTGCGCGCCGGGGAAGCGGTCGGCGGCGATCACCGCCAGACTGCCGCCGCCGGTGCACAGATCGAGGATGCGCGCAGGCCATTCGCTGCTGCGCGAATCCGGCTGCGACCATTGGGCGAGCCACTGCGGCAGCGCCTCGTCCAGCGCTTCGGCGATCAGCGAACGAGGCACCAGCGCGCGTTCGTCGCAGATGAAGCGCAGCCCGCCGAGCCAGGCCTCGCCGGTCAGATAAGCGGCAGGGCGGCGTGATGCGATGCGCCGTTCGATCAGCGCCGCGGCTGCGCGCCGCTCGCTGTCGCAGAGCCGCGCGTCGAGATAGGAATCGAGCGGCTCGGGCGGCAGGTGCAGCAGCCAGCGCAGCAGCGCGGCGGCTTCGTCCCAGCTGTCGGCGGTGCCGTGGCCGTAGGCTAGTGCCGCGGCCTCGAAGCGGCTGACGGCATAGCGCAGCCAGTCGCGCAGCGTCCGCAGATCGCGCAGCGCCTCGTCGGTCGAGGCGAGCGGTCGAACCATGGTCTCGCTCATGCCGCGAGCAGGCTGCGGACGGCGCGCCCGTAGATGTTCTTCAGCGGCTCCAGGAAGGCCAGATCGATGTGTTCGTCGATCTTGTGGATGCTGGCGTTCGGCGGCCCCAGTTCGATCACTTGCGGGCAGATCTGCGCGATGAAGCGGCCGTCGGACGTGCCGCCGGTGGTCGACAGCTCGGTGCGCACACCGGTCTCGGCCAGGATGGCCGCCGCCAGCGCTTCCGACAGCGCGCCGCGCGGCGTCAGGAAAGGCATGCCGGACAGCGACCAGTCGATGCGGTAGTCGAGGCCGTGCGCGTCGAGCACGGCGTGCAGGCGCTGCTTCAGGCTGTCGACGGTGCTGCTGGTCGAGAAGCGGAAATTGAAATCGATCACCGCATGGCCGGGGATGACATTGCTCGCGCCCGTGCCGGAATGGAAGTTCGAGATCTGCCAGGCGGTCGGCGGAAAGTATTCGTTGCCGGCGTCCCATTGCATGGCGGCCAGCTCGGCCAGCGCGGGGGCGCACAGATGGATAGGATTGCGCGCCAGATGCGGATAGGCGATGTGGCCCTGCACGCCGTTGACCACCAGGCGGCCCGACAGCGAGCCGCGCCGGCCGTTCTTGACCATGTCGCCGAGCAAGGTCACCGAGGTCGGTTCGCCGACGATGCAGTAGTCCAGCGGTTCGGCGCGCGCGGCCAGCCGTTCGACAACCTTGACGGTGCCGTCGGTGGCCACGCCTTCCTCGTCCGACGTGATCAGCAGCGCGATGCGGCCGGCATAGCGGGTGCGCGATGCGATCAGTTCCTCGACCGCGACGACGAAGGCGGCGATCGAGCTCTTCATGTCGGCGGCGCCGCGGCCGTACAGCTTGCCGTCGCGCTCCGTGGGAATGAACGGGTCGCTGTGCCATTGATCGAGCGGCCCGGTCGGCACCACGTCGGTGTGGCCGGCGAAGGCCAGCGTCGGCCCCGGCAGATCGCCGGCCCGCACGGCCCACAGGTTGGTGACGCCACCGCTTTCCAGCGTCTCGCATTCGAAGCCGAGCGGCAGCAGACGCTCGCGCAGCAGCTGCTGGCAGCCGCGGTCGTCGGGGGTGACGGAGGGCAGGCGAATCAGCGCTTCGGTCAGCGCGCGGACCGCGTTCATGACGCGTTCCGCTGCGCGGCCGCGTCGGCGGCCGGGAACAGCCCCTCGTACAGCGCCTCGGAGAAGCCCACCACGGTGTGGTCGTCGACCTGCAGCACCGGGCGCTTGATCAGAGTGGGATCGGCCAGCATCAGCTCGGCGGCACTGCCCTGGTCGGTGATGGCAGCGCGGCGCTGCGGATCGAGCTTGCGCCAGGCCAGTCCGCGGCGGTTCAGCAGCGAGTCCCACGGCACGCGGCCGAGCCAGGCATTGAGCAGCTGCGCGTCGAGCCCCTCCTTGCGGAAATCATGGAAACGATGCTCGATCCGGTGCGCGCGCAGCCAGCTGCGGGCCTTGCGGACCTGATCGCAGGTATCGATTCCGAACACGACGACTTGGCTCATCTCAGATATTCAGCAAAAACTCGGAGAACGACGGCGAGCCGGCCTTGCCGTCCGCGTCGTTCTTGCCCGGGATGCCGAGCGCGGCCGACGCGATCGCCGGCGGCACGACGTCGGTGCGCGCCGGCGCGGCTTCGCTGGCGGCCGGGCGCGGCGCGGACATGCTGTGACCGCCGTCGTTCTCGAGCATCCAGAGCAGGTTGGTCGGTGAGTCCGCATTGGCCAGCGCGTCTTCGCGTGCGATGCGGTTCTCGCGATACAGCTGCGCCAGCGCATGGTCGAAGGTGCAGGACCCGGCGGCCAGGCTCTGCTCCATCGCCTCCTTGACCTCGGTGAGCTGGCCGGCCTCGATCAGCTCGGCGATGTGCCGCGTGTTCAGCAGCACCTCGACCGCCGGCAGGCGGCCGCCGTCGACCGAGCGGATCAGCCGCTGCGAAACCACGGCCCGCAGCGTGGCCGACAGATCGGACAGCAGCACGCGCCGGTTCTCCGGCGTGTAGAAGCTCACGATGCGGTTCAGTGCGTGGTTGGCGTTGTTGGCGTGCAGCGTGGCCAGCACGAGGTGGCCGGACTGCGCGTAGGCCAGCGCCGCCGACATCGACGCGGTGTCGCGGATCTCGCCGATCAGGATGCAGTCGGGCGCCTGGCGCATCGCGTTCTTCAGCGCGATCTCGAGCGAGGCGGTGTCGGTGCCGATCTCGCGCTGCGAGACGATGGAGCGGCGGCTGCGGAACGAGAACTCGATCGGGTCTTCCAGCGTGAGGATGTGTCCCGAGCGCAGGCCGTTGCGGTGTTCAATCATCGCCGCCAGCGACGTCGTCTTGCCCGAGCCGGTGGCGCCGACCACCAGCAGCAGGCCGCGCTTCTCCATGATCAGCTCGCCGAGCACGGGCGGCAGATGCAGGCTGTCCAGCGTCGGAATCTGGTTCGGAATGAAGCGGATGACGCAGGCCGCCGAGCCGCGCTGCCGGAACAGGTTGATCCGGTAGGCGCCCACGTCGCTGATGGCGTGGCTGAAGTTCAGCTCGCGCTCGGCCTCGAACACCGCCCAGCGCTCGTCGTCGACGATCTCGCGCAGCAGCGCCACGACGTTGCCGCTGTCCAGCCGCTGCTGGTTCACCGGGTAGGTCGTGCCGTTGATCTTCAGCTGGATCGGAGAACCGGGCGCCAGGAACAGATCCGACGCATTCTTTTCCGCCATCAGCCTGAGCAAGCGTTCCATCACCATCCGCATCTCCCGCTGGCCGCGGTCGCCGCAGCCGTCGTCCCTGCCGCCATGCCGAAAGGGCCGGCGCGCAGCGTGCCGGCGGCCTCAGTCGCCGCGCAGCAACTCGTTGATGCCGGTCTTGGCGCGCGTCTGGGCATCGACGCGCTTGACGATCACCGCGCAATACAAGCTCACCTTGCCGTCGGCCGATGGCAGCGATCCCGGCACCACGACCGAGCCCGACGGCACTCGGCCGTACAGCACTTCGCCGCTGGCGCGGTCGTAGATCTTCGTGCTCTGGCCGATGAACACGCCCATCGAGATCACCGAGTTTTCCTCGACGATGACGCCTTCGACGATCTCCGAGCGCGCCCCGATGAAGCAGTTGTCCTCGATGATCGTCGGGTTGGCCTGCAAGGGCTCCAGCACGCCGCCGATTCCGACGCCGCCGGACAGATGCACGTTGCGGCCGATCTGGGCGCAGGAACCGACGGTGGCCCAGGTATCGACCATCGTGCCTTCGTCGACGTAGGCTCCGATGTTCACGTACGACGGCATCAGTACGACGTTCTTTCCGACGAAGGCGCCGCGCCGCGCGACGGCTGGCGGGACGACGCGGAAGCCGCCGCTGGCGAAGTCCGCCGCGCTGTAGTTGCTGAACTTCAGCGGCACCTTGTCGTAGAACTGCATCGGGCCGGCCGGCATCGGCTGGTTGTCCGCTAGCCGGAACGACAGCAGCACGGCCTTCTTGACCCACTGATGGACCACCCAGTCGCCGCCGGTCTTCTCGGCCACGCGCAGGCTGCCGTCGTTGAGCTGTTCGATGACGTGCGCGACGGCGTCGCGGACCTCGGCCGGGGCGGCCTTGGGCGACAGCTCGGCGCGTCGTTCCCACGCCTGTTCGATGGTCTGTTGCAGCTGGGTCATGGTCGGGGTATCCGGGGAAGCTGGGAAAGAAGGAAAAGAGGGCTGGCGGGACAGCGGGCGTCAGCCCTGGGCCAGCCGCTGCAAGCGGTGCGCCGCCTCGACGCAGCTGGCCAGCGAATCCACCAGCGCGATGCGCACGAAGCCGCGGCCCGGATTGCGGCCCTGGTGTTCGCGCGACAGGAAGCTGCCGGGCAGCACCAGCACATTATATTGGGCATACAGACGCCGGCAGAAGGCGAGGTCGTCGCCATCGGGCACCCGCGCCCACAGGTAGAAGCCGGCCTCCGGGCGGGCGGTCTGCAGCGCCTGAGCCACCAGCGGCGTCACCGCGTCGAACTTCTCGCGGTACAGGCGCCGGTTGTCGACCACGTGCGCCTCGTCGCGCCAGGCGGCGACCGAGGCGGCCTGCACCGGCAGGCTCATGGCGCTGCCGTGATAGGTGCGATACAGCAGGAACGGCCGCAGCAGCTCGGCGTCGCCGGCGACGAAGCCCGAGCGCATGCCGGGGGCGTTCGAGCGCTTCGACAGGCTGGAAAAGACGACCAGGCCGCGGTAATCGTCGCGGCCCAGCGCCTGGGCGGCCTGCAGCGCGCCCAGCGGGGCGGCGGCCTCGTCGAAGTAGATCTCGGAATAGCACTCGTCGGCCGCGATGGCGAAGCCGTGCCGGTCGGCCATCTCGAACAGCCAGCGCCATTCGTCCAGCGTGAGCACCGCGCCGGTCGGGTTGCCGGGGGAGCAGACGTACAGCAGCTGCGTCCTGGCCCAGACCGCCTCCGGCACCGCCTGCCAGTCTATGCGGAAGTCATTGTCGGGGCTCTGTTCGACGAAGAACGGCTCGGCGCCGGCCAGCAGCGCCGCGCCCTCGTAGATCTGGTAGAACGGGTTGGGGCATACCACGCGCGCGCCGCCGCCGGCGTCGACGACGGTCTGCGCGAATGCGAACAAGGCCTCGCGCGAGCCGTTGATCGGCAGCACCTGCTTCAGCGGGTCGAGCGCGCGCAGGCCGTAGCGGCGCTTCAGCCAGTCGGCGATGGCCACGCGCAGCGCTTCCGTGCCGGCGGTGGCGGGGTAGCCGGCCAGGCCGCTCAGATTGGCCACCAGCGCGTCCTTGATCAGCGCCGGCGTGGCGTGCTTGGGCTCGCCGATCGACAGGTTCAGCGGCGCCAGCTCGGCCGGCGGCTGCAGGCCGGCCAGCAATTCCTTCAGACGCTCGAACGGGTAGGGCTGCAGTTTCTTGAGAAGTGAGTTCAACTTTTCGCCCTAACTCTATGTTTATATAGAATAATAGGAACAGATGACAGTGGGCGCAACAGGCTCGGCTGCGAGGCTCGTCAGCCCCGGGTATTCGATTCGGCCGGAAAATCGCCGAGCTCGATGCGCGGCAGCGGCTTCCAGCCGCGCTTGCGATGCTCGGCGACCACGGTGGTGAAGATGCCGCCGCGGACGTACCAGCGCGCGGTCAGCCGCATGAAGCGTGGCGCGGTGGCGGCCACCAGCTCGTCGAGGATGCGGTTGGTCACGGCCTCGTGGAACACGCCTTCGTCGCGGAAGCTCCACATGTACAGCTTCAGCGCCTTCAGCTCCAGGTTGCGCCGGTCGGGCACGTAGTCGATGAGCAGCGTGGCGAAGTCGGGCTGGCCGGTGAGCGGGCACAGGCAGGTGAATTCGGGCACCTCGATATGGACCAGATAGTCGCGTTTCGGGGCCGGATTGGCGAAGGTTTCGAGCTGCTTGGACGGCTTGGCTGGCATGGCGGTCGGCGGCGGCGGCCGCGAGGGAGGCTGCCCCGGGGAGCGCAGGGGCGGGTGCTATTATACGGAGCGAAAAAAGCCGCCCCGCGCGGCTTTTGCGTTTGCTGAACGCGGTCATGCAGGGCCGAACTGCGACAGGGATCCTCGGTGCGCCTGAAACAGATCAAACTCGCCGGTTTCAAATCCTTCGTCGACCCCACGTCATTCGATGTGCCTAGCCAGCTGGTAGGGGTGGTTGGCCCCAACGGTTGCGGCAAGTCGAACATCATCGACGCGGTGCGCTGGGTGCTCGGCGAATCCAAGGCGTCCGAGCTGCGCGGCGAGTCGATGCAGGACGTCATCTTCTCGGGCTCGTCGGAGCGCAAGCCGGCGTCGCGCGCGTCGGTCGAGCTGGTGTTCGACAATTCGCTGGGCCGCATCGCCGGCAACTGGAGCCAGTTCGCCGAGATCTCGGTCAAGCGCGTGCTGACGCGCGACGGGCAGTCGAACTACTACATCAACAACCAGTCGGTGCGCCGCCGCGACGTGCACGACATGTTCCTGGGCACCGGGCTGGGGCCGCGCGCGTACGCGATCATCGGCCAGGGCATGATCTCGCGCATCATCGAGGCGCGGCCCGAGGAGCTGCGCGTCTTCCTCGAAGAAGCCGCCGGCATCTCGAAGTACAAGGAGCGCCGCCGCGAGACCAGCAACCGGCTGGCCGACACGCGCGAGAACCTGACGCGCGTCGAGGACATCCTGCGCGAGCTGAACAGCCAGATCGAGAAGCTGGAGCGGCAGGCCGAGGTGGCGCGCCAGTTCCGCGAGCTCGAGGAAGACCGCGAGCGCAAGCAGCGGATGCTGTGGCTGCTGCGGCGCGATGAGGCTCAGGCCGAGCAGACGCGGCTGGCGGGTCAGTCGGCCGAGGCCGGCAATGCGGTCGAGGCCAGGCTGGCCGACCAGCGCGCGCTGGAAGCGGAGATCGAGTCAGTGCGCAGCACGCACTACGCGGCCGGCGACGAGGTGCACGCCGCGCAGGGGCGCTACTACGACGCCAATGCCGAGGTCAGCCGCATCGAGTCCGAGATCAGGCTCGTATCGGAGACGCAGGGTCAGCTGCGCGAGCGGCTCGACAGCGTCGAGCTGCAGGCGCAGCGCGCGCAGCTTCAGCAGGAGCACGCCCGCACCGACAAGGCGGCCGCGCACGAGCGGCTGGAGCAGGCGCGGCTGCGCTCCGACGAGCTGGCTGCAATCGTCGCGACGCAGGCCGACGAGGTGCCGGCGCTGGAGGCCCGCGCGCGCGACCAGCGGCTGCAGGTCGACGAGGCGCGCGCCGCGGTGACGCAGACGCGGCAGGCGATCGAGCTGTGCGCGCTGCATGAACGCAAGGCCGCCGAAGGCCTCGATCTGGCGTCGCGCCGACGCTCGCGGCTGCAGGCCGAAGCCGGCGAGCTGCATGCCTTCGACCCCGAGGATCTCGCCGCGGCAGCCGAGCGGCTGGCGATGGCCGACGAGAGCGACCGCCTGACCACCGAGCGGCTTGGGAGCACCGAGGCCGACTGGAACGGGCTGGAGGCGCAGCGCGCTCCAAGCCAGCAGGCGCTGCGCGAGGCCGAGGCCAAGCTGGCCCAGATCGAGGCACGCATCAGCGCGCTGCGCCAGCTGCAGGAGCGCGTCGAGAGCCAGGCCAAGGTGCAGCCGTGGCTGGCCCGGCACGGCCTGGATTCGCTGGCGCGCCTGTACCAGAAGCTGCGCATCGACAATGGCTGGGAAACGGCGATCGAATCGGTGCTGCGCGAGCGCGTCAACGCGCTCGAGGTCGGCCGCATCGATCACGTGGCCGGGCTGATCGGCGATGCGCCGCCGTCCAAGGTGGGTTTCTTCGCGCCGGATGCCGCGCTGGCTTCGGCGCCGCGCCCGGGGGCGACCCCTCAGGCCGGCGGCACCGCGCTGCGGCCGCTGCTCGCGGTCGTGCATACCGGCGACGCCGGCGTGCAGGCGCTGCTGGCCGACTGGCTGGCCGGCTACTACGCGGCCGAATCGATCGATGCCGCGCTGCGCGAACGCCAGCATCTGCCGCCGGGGGCGCAGTTCGTCGTGCCGGGCGGCCACCTGATCGGCCGCCAGTCGGTGCTGATGTACGCCGCCGATTCCGAGCAGGAAGGCGTGCTGGCACGGCGCCACGAGCTGGAGAACCTGACTCGCGAGCAGCGCGCGCAGCAGCTGCTGGTCGACGAGGCGCGCTCCAGCGCCGCACGCATCGAGTCCGGCGCCTCGGCGCGCCTGTCCGAGCTGATGGCGCTGCGCGACGAGCACAACCGGGCGCTGAAGCAGATGGCGGCGCTGCGGCTCGATCTGCAGCGCCTGGAGCAGGAGCGCGACCGCATCACCGAGAGCCGTGAGCGGATTGACGGCGAGTTGCAGGAACTTGCGGCTCAGATCGAGGATTTTGAAACCACGATCGCCGAGGAAACCGCCAACTTCGAGCGCCTCGACGTGGAGCTGGGCGACCGGCAGCAGCGCGCCGAGGACATGCAGCTGGCGCTGGAGGAAGTCGAGCGCGAGCTCGGCACGCGGCGCGAGGCGCTGCGCCAGCAGGAACGCGACGCGCAGGAGGCCGCCTTCTCGGTGCGTGCCACCGAGGCCGACATCGAACGCCTGGAGGCGCTGCTGGCGCAGGGCCAGGCGCTGGCCGAGCAGGCCGGGCAGGAGCGCGCCAGCCTGCGCGAGAAGCTCGATCAGCTGTCCGATGCCGCCGCGCAGCAGGCGCTGCAGGACGCGCTGGACCGCCGCAGCGCCGCCGAGGCCGCTCTGACCGAGGCGCGGCAGCGGCTCGACGAGCTGACGCTGGCGCTGCGCTCGCGCGAGGAGCAGCGGCTGGTGGCCGAGCGCGAGCAGGAACCGCTGCGGCAGCGCGTGATCGAGCTGCAGCTGAAGGAGCAGGCGGCGCGGATGAACTACGAGCAGTACGCACAGCAGCTGCTCGATGCGCAGGTCGACGAGGCCGGCGAGGCGAGCCTGCGCGAGCAGTTCCGCGAGGCGCCCAAGCCGTCGTGGCTGCAGGGCGAGGTGACGCGGCTGTCGAACGCGGTGGCGGCGCTGGGCCCGGTCAATCTGGCGGCGCTCGACGAGCTGGCGCAGTCCACCGAGCGGCAGGGCTTCCTCAGCGCCCAGTCGGCCGACCTGAACGAAGCCATCACGACGCTGGAAGACGCGATCCGCCGCATCGACCGCGAGACGCGCGAGCTGCTGCAGGAGACCTACAATTCGGTCAACAAGCAGTTCGGCGCCCTGTTCCCGCAATTGTTCGGCGGCGGTGAAGCCAAGCTGATCCTGACCGGCGACGAGATCCTCGATGCCGGCATCCAGGTCATGGCGCATCCGCCGGGCAAGCGCAACAGCTCGATCCACCTGCTGTCCGGCGGCGAGAAGGCGCTGACGGCGATCGCGCTGGTGTTCGCGCTGTTCCAGCTGAACCCGGCGCCGTTCTGCCTGCTGGACGAGGTCGACGCGCCGCTGGACGACGCGAATACCGAGCGCTACTGCGAGATGGTCAGCCGCATGTCCGACCAGACGCAGTTCCTGTTCATTTCGCACAACAAGATCGCAATGGAAATGGCCCATCAGCTGATCGGCGTGACGATGCAGGAGCGCGGAGTCTCCCGGATCGTCGCCGTGGATCTCGAATCGGCCTCGCGCTTCGCGGAGGCCGCGTGAGCAGCCTGACGATCAGCCTGTGGCTGCTGGTCGCGGCGGCGATCATCCTGGTCATCGCGTTCAACCTGCGGCAGGCCTGGCCGCGCTGGCGCCGCCGCCGTGCCGCCGGCGCAGGGCTGGAGCCGCTGGCCGGCGCCGGCGCCGGACCCACGGCTGCGGAGGCGACCCGCCCGCGCCGCAATGAACCGCGGCTGGCCGGCGACGGTACGGGAACACCCGGTGCCGACCCGGCCGATGCAGCCGATGAGGCCGACGGGGACCCTGGTCTGGGCGATCCCGCCGACCTGGACGCAGACCGGCCTCCGTACGGCAGCTCGGCCGCCGGCGCTGCATCGATGCACGAGCGGGCAGGCGCAGCCGGGGCCGGCGGCGAGGAGGACCCCGCCGACGGCTACGTGGACGGCGATGTGCCGGGCTACGCACAGGGCAAGGCATCGGCTTCCCTGCAGGGCAAGGCATCGGCTCCCGTGCACGGTGCTGGCGGCGCGTCGCTGGCGCCGGATGCCGCCGGCAGTGCTGCCGATCGGCAGCCGGCGGGGCAGGGCGTCCCCGGTGCGACTTCGACCGCCGCGCCTTCCGCCGCCGAGCCTGCACCACGCGCGGCCGGGGGGCGCGAGCCGCTGGATCCCGAAGCCGGTGCCGCCCGCGACGGCGCTGCCGCGCCCGCGCCGCGCCCGATCATGCCGCTGGTATCCGAACTCTGCGATTGCGTGATCGTGCTGAAGCTGTCGTCGAACTGGCCCGGCGAACGGCTGCTGCCGGTCACGCAGCGCTTCCGCCGCGCCGGCGGCAAGCCGGTGGCTGCCGAGGCGCGGCCGGTGGGTGCCGCGCGCGACGACTGGCAGCCGGTACAGCCCGGCCAGCACTACGAGGCGGTGCGCATCGGCATCCTGATGGCCAACCGCAGCGGGCCGCTGAATGCGCTGGAGTTTTCCGATTTCATCGCCGGCGCGCAGGCGCTGGCGGACCAGTTCGGTTCGTCGATCGATGTGCCCGACATGGGCGTCGTACTGGCGCGCGCACGCGACCTGGATTCGACCTGCGCGCAGTTCGACGGCCTGGTCGGCCTGAACGTCGAGTGCGTCGATCCGCTGGGGCCCGACCAGCTGGCCGCACTGGCCGCGCCGCTGGCCCTGGCCGAGCGCGGCAACAACCGCTATGCGCGGCTGGGGCCGCACGGCGAGGTCGTGTTCTCGGTGGCGCTGGCCGACGTCCCTAATCGCATCGCCTTCCTGCTCGACGTGCCGCGCGCGGCGCCGTCGCTCGAACCCTGGGGACAGACGGTGGGATGCGCGATGCAGTGCGCGCAGCGCATCGGCGGCCGCCTGATCGACGACAACGGTCGCGCGCTGAACGAGGCCGATCTGACGCGCGTCGACCGGCAGGTGCGGCAGCGCTACGAGTCGCTCGAGGCCATCGGCCTGCCGGCCGGCTCCTCGCTGGCCTTGAAGGTGTTCAACTGAGCGGGCACGGCAATCGCTGCCGCTCGTACGCTGGCCGCTAGGGGATAGCCGTGCCCTCTCCGCAGGAACGCGTCGCGACGCTGCGCCGGCAGCTGGACCGGTACAACTACGAGTACTACGTGCTCGATGCGCCGACCGTGCCGGACGCCGAGTATGACCAGCTGTTCCGCGAGCTGCAGGCGCTGGAGCAGGCTGATCCCGCGCTGATCAGCGGCGATTCGCCCACGCAGCGCGTCGGCGCGCCGCTGTCGGGCGCCTTTCCGCCGGTACGCCATGCGCAGCCGATGCTGTCGCTGAGCAATGCCTTCGACGACGACGAGATCCTCGCCTTCGACCGCCGCGTGCGCGAGCGCCTGGTCCAGCAGGGGCTGCCGGCCGAGCTGCTGCGCTACAGCGCCGAGCTGAAATACGACGGGCTGGCGGTCAGCCTGCGCTACGAGCGCGGCCTGCTGGTGCAGGCGGCCACCCGCGGCGACGGCACCACGGGCGAGGACATCACCGCCAATATCCGCACCATTCGCGCGATTCCGCTGCGCCTGGTCGGCGTGGCGCCGCCGCTGATCGAGATCCGCGGCGAGGTGCTGCTGTTCCGCCGCGATTTCGAGCGCTTGAACGAGCGGCAGCGCGCGGCCGGCGACAAGGAATTCGTCAACCCGCGCAACGCGGCTGCCGGCAGCCTGCGCCAGCTCGATCCGTCGCTCACCGCGCAGCGGCCGCTGCGCTTCTTCGCCTATGGCGTCGGCGAGTACGCCGGCATCGAGCCGCCCGATACACATTCGGCGCTGCTCGACTGGCTGGCGGCGATCGGCTTCCCGGTGGGCATGCAGCGCGCCGGCGCGGCCGAGCCGCAGGCACTGCTGGCCTTCTACCGCGAGGTCCAGCAGCGCCGTGCCGAGCTGCCGTACGACATCGACGGCGTGGTCTACAAGGTCGACCAGCGCGACTGGTACGACGCGCTGGGCTTCGTGGCGCGGGCGCCGCGCTTCGCCATCGCCCACAAGTTTCCGGCGGAAGAGGCCGTGACACGGCTGCTCGGCATCGAAGTGCAGGTCGGCCGTACCGGCAAGCTGACGCCGGTGGCGCGGCTGCAGCCGGTGTTCGTCGGCGGTGTGACGGTGACGAACGCGACGCTGCACAACGAGGAAGAGATCCGCCGCAAGGGACTGCGCATCGGCGACCGCGTAGTGGTGCGGCGCGCCGGCGACGTCATTCCCGAGGTCGTCCGGGTGCTGTCCGAAGCCGACACCGCCGACCCGGGCGCCGACGCCGGCGCCAAGGATGACACGCCGCGGCTGACGTTCGAGATGCCCCGGCAGTGCCCGGTCTGCGGCTCGGCCGTCGAGCGAGAGGAGGGCGAGGTCGACTGGCGCTGCGTCGGCGGCCTGTACTGCGGCGCGCAGCGCAAGCAGGCGCTGCTGCATTTCGCGCAGCGCCGGGCCATGGACATCGACGGGCTCGGCGAGAAGATCGTCGATCAGCTGGTCGACGGCGAGCTGGTGCGTACGCCGGCCGATCTGTACCGGCTCGATGCAAAGACGCTGGCCGGCCTCGAGCGCATGGGGGAGAAGTCGGCGCAGAACCTCGTGGCGGCGATCGACAAGTCGCGCCGCACGACCTTCGCACGCTTCCTGTTCGCGCTCGGCATCCGGCACGTCGGCGAGGAGATCGCGCGCATCCTGGCGGACAACTATCGCGATCCGCAGGCGCTGATCGACGAGGACTGGCAGGCGTTGGCCGAACGCAAGGCCGCCGTGCAGAAGGAGAACGTGCGCCGCCGCAACCGCGGTGAGCCGGTCGAACCGGTGCCGCTCGAGGGGATCGGCCCGGAGATCGTGGCAGCGCTGCAGCATTTCCTGGCCGAACCGCACAACCAGCAAGTGATCGCTGCGCTGCGCGAAGTCGGCATCGACTGGGGCGAGCGCGAGCAGGCGTCGAGCCAGGCGCTGGCCGGTCGCACCTTCGTGGTCACCGGTACGCTGCCCACGCTGTCGCGCGAGCAGGCGCAGGCGCTGATCCGCCAGCACGGCGGCACGGTAGCGGGCTCGGTATCGCGCAAGACTGATTTCGTCGTGGCCGGCGAGGCGGCCGGCAGCAAGCTCGACCGGGCGCACGAGCTGGGAATTCCCGTCATCGACGAGGCCGGGCTGCAGGCGATGGTGGCGTCATGACGACGACTTCGGCCATTGGCCGCCGATCCCCGGCCATTCGTGCTTTTGTGTCGCCCGCCTGCCGGCGTTTGCTGGCTGAATTCGCGGTGGCATGGACTTAGCAGGAGGAATGCAATGAGTGCTTCGATTCGCAGACGCGTCCGCAAAGCGGTCTTTCCCGTCGCCGGGCTGGGAACGCGGTTTCTGCCGGCGACCAAGGCCCAGCCCAAGGAGATGCTGCCGGTCGTCGACAAGCCGCTGATCCAGTACGCGGTGGAAGAGGCGGCCGCCGCCGGCATCACCGACATGATCTTCGTCACCGGCCGCGGCAAGCGTTCGATCGAGGACCACTTCGACAAGGCCTACGAGCTGGAGTCGGAACTGGCGCTGAAAGGCAAGACCGATCTGCTAGAGCAGGTCTGGTCGACGACGCCGAAGGACATCCACTGCGTCTATGTCCGACAGGCGGCGCCGCTCGGTCTCGGCCACGCGGTGCGCTGCGCGCGCGACCTGATCGGCGACGAGCCGTTCGCGGTGCTGCTGGCGGACGACCTGATGCAGGGCCTGGAAAACGGTCCCGGCGTGCTCGCGCAAATGGTCGATGTATTCGAGCAGACCGGCTCGTCGGTGATCGCCGTGCAGGACGTGCCGCGCTCGGACACCTCGTCGTACGGCATCGTGTCCACCGAGGGGCCGGGGCCGGCCGCCGCGTGCGAGAAGATCAGCGGCATCGTCGAGAAGCCCGCGCCGGACAAGGCGCCGTCGACACTGGCGGTGGTCGGCCGCTACGTGCTGTCGGCGCGCGCGTTCGAGTTCCTGGACGCCTTGCAGCCCGGCGCCAGCGGCGAGCTGCAGCTGACCGACGCGCTGAACGAACTGTGCGCGGCCGAACGCATGCTCGCGTACCGCTATCAGGGCAAGCGCTTCGATTGCGGCTCCAAGCTCGGCTACCTGCAAGCGACCGTCGAGCTCGGCCTGCAGCACGCCGAGATCGGCGAGCGCTTTCGCAGCTATCTGTCGGGCTTCGGCACCCCGCCGCAGGCTTGAGGCGGGGCGGGCGCCCGCACCAGCCATCGCGGCGCGCCCTGCGCCAGCCATCGCGGCGTGCGCCCGCGCCATTGATCACGGAATCAGACTATGTTGGCAATCATCGGCGGCAGCGGCCTGGCCCGTCTGGCCGGCCTGACGCGGACGCGCCGCGAGGTGGTGCGCACGCCGTACGGCGATCCGTCGTGCGCGCTGACCTTCGGCGAACTCGACGAGCGGCCGGTGGTCTTCCTGGCGCGCCATGGCTACGGGCACACGCTGGCGCCGCACGAGATCAACTACCGCGCCAATCTGTGGGCGCTGCGGCAGGTCGGGGTGTCGGCCGTCATCTCGGTTGCCAGCGTAGGCGGCATCCGCGCCGACTGCGGCCCGGGCACGCTGGTCGCGCCCGACCAGATCGTCGACTACACCTGGGGCCGCAAGCACACGTACTTCGAGGGCATGGAGCAGCCGGTGGTGCACATCGACTTCACGCATCCCTACGACCTGGAACTGCGCACACGCCTGCTGGCCGCGGCCGCGACGGCCGGTGAAGCGCTGATCGACGGCGCCACCTACGGCTGCACGCAGGGACCGCGGCTGGAAACCGCCGGCGAGATCCGGCGCATGGAGCGCGACGGCTGCGATCTGGTCGGCATGACCGGCATGCCCGAGGCGGCGCTGGCGCGCGAGCTGGGCCTGCCGTATGCGGCGCTGGCGGTGATCGCCAATTACGCGGCGGGCAAGGGCGACAGCGAGCAGGCGATCTCGCTCGATGCGATCGATCAGGTGCTGGCCGGCGCGATGGCGCGCGTGCTGAAGATCCTGTCCGCGGTCGCGGCCGGCTGAGCGTCAGGCGCTCAGCGCCGCCAGCAGGTCGGTCTCGAACTGCAGCTGTTCGCGCGGCTTCTGCAGCGTTTCGCCGTCGATCAGAAACACGTCCTCGACGCGCTCGCCCAGCGTGGTGATGCGCGCGGTGTGCAGGTTGATGCCGTAGCGTCCGAGCACGCGCGCCACGCTGTACAGCAGCCCGGTGCGGTCATTGGCCGTGACCGACAGCAGATAGCGGCGGCCGCGCTCGTCGGGCCGCAGATCGACCGACGGCTCGATCGGGAAATAGCGCGAACGACGCGACACGCGGCCGTGCACCGGCGCCGGCAGCTCGCCGCGCTCGGACAGCCGCTGCGTCAGCTCGCTCTCGACCAGCGACAGGATGTCGCGATAGTGCGCCACGCCGGCCGGATCGACCACGACGAAGCTGTCCAGCGCATAGCCGTGCGACGTGGTGTGGATCTTCGCGTCGACCACCGACAGGTTCTTGCTGTCGAAATAGCCGCAGAGGCGGGCGAAGATGTCCGGCTGATCGGGCATGTAGACGACGATCTGGAAGCCTTCGCCGATCGGCGACAGCCGCGTGCGCACCACCGGTTCGCGCGTGTCGGTGTAGGCGTGCAGCACACGCGTCTGCCATGCGATGTCGGCAGCCTCGGTGCGCAGGAAATAGCCGGCATCGAGCCGCTGCCAGAACGACTGGTAGCGTTCCAGCGGCAGCGCATAGAGATTCAGCAGGCGGACCGCCTCGGCATGCTTGGCATCGAAGCGCCGCTGCGTGGACGGCGCCTGGCCTTCGAGCACCTGCTTGGCTGCGCGGTACAGATCCTCAAGCAGCTTGCCCTTCCACGCGTTCCACACCTTGGGGCTGGTGCCGCGAATGTCGGCGACCGTGAGCAGGTACAGCGCCGTGAGACGCTCCTCCGTGCCGACCCGCCGGGCGAAGCGCGCGATGACGTCCGGGTCGCTGAGGTCCTGCTTCTGCGCCACCGACGACAGCGTCAGATGATGCTCGACGAGGAATTCGACCAGCTCGGCGTCGGCGCGGCTCATCTGATGCTGGCGGCAGAAGCGGCGCGCATCGAGTTTGCCGAGCTGCGAATGATCGCCGCCGCGGCCCTTGGCGATGTCATGGAACAGCGCTGCCAGATAGAGCAGCCAGCGCCGCTCGAAGCCGGCCATCAGCTCGCTGCACAGCGGGTACTCGTGCGCGTGCTCGGCCATCGTGAAGCGGCGCAGATTGCGCACCACCATCAGGATGTGTTGATCGACGGTATAGACGTGGAACAGGTCGTGCTGCATCCGCCCGACGATGCGGCGGAACGCCGGCAGATAGCGGCCCAGCACCGACCACTGGTTCATACGCCGCAGCTCGCGCGTGACGCCGCGCGGTGCCTGCAGGATCTTCAGGAACAGCGCGCGATTCGCGGGGTCGCGGCGGAACGCGCCGTCGAGCCGCGTGCGCGCGTGCCACAGCGCGCGCAGCGTGCGCGTGGTCATGCCGGTCAGCTCCGGGTGCTGCTCCATGGTCAGGAACGCGCGCAGCACGGCCGCCGGCGCGCGCTCGAACAGCTGCGGGTCGATGACGTCCAGCATTCCCTGCAGATTGACGAACTCTTCGTCGATCGGTTCGGGCTGCGCGTCGGGTGCCGGGAACAGCTCGGCGCGCAGGTTCTGCACGACGATCGTGTTGATCTGCGTCACCGCTTTTGCGGCCCAGTAGTAGCGCTGCATCAGCTCTTCGGACGAGCGCCGCGCATCGCCGCGCGACCAGCCCATCATCTGCGCCACCTGCGACTGCAGGTCGAACACCAGCCGGTCCTCGTGCCGCTGCGCGACGATGTGCAGCCAGGCGCGGATGCGCTTGAGCAGCCGGTCGTTGCGCCGCAGCTGGCTGGCTTCGGCGTCGGTCAGCAGCCCGCGCTGCAGCAGCTCGCGCCAGCTTCGGCCGAGGTTCGCGGCGCGGGCGATCCACAGCAGCACCTGCAGGTCGCGCAGCCCGCCGGGGCTTTCCTTGGCGTTCGGCTCGAGGCTGTATGGCGTGTCCTCGAATTTGGCATGGCGCTGACGCATCTCCAGCAGCTTGGCCGAGAAGAAGGCCCGTTCGTCGAGCGCCGCCCCTAGCCGCCGCTGCAGCTCCAGGTAGCGGCGGCGCGCACCGCCGAGCCAGCGCAGTTCGAGCAGCGCCGTCTGCACCGTGACGTCGGCCGCCGCTTCTTCCAGGCATTGAGCGGTCGAACGGACGCTATGGCCGATCTCCAGCCCCAGATCCCAGCAGGCGCCTATGAACGATTCGATGCGCTGCGCCTGCTCGGCATCGGGCTGGCCGTCGTTCAGCACCAGCAGGTCGACGTCCGAATGCGGGAACTGCTCGCCGCGGCCGTAGCCGCCGACGGCCAGCAGCGTGGCATGGCGGCCGACATCGGCCTGGCGCCACAGGCTGCGCACGGCTGCGTCGGTGGCGCGGCACAGCGCGCGCAGCAAGGCGTCGGGGTCCTGCGCGGCGCGGAAGCGCTCGATGGCCGCGGCGCGCGCCTGCCGGTAGGTGTTGCGGACGGCAGCGGTCGCGTCGCTGCCGTCGGCCGCGGACGGCGGCTGGAGCGGGGCCAGGGCGCTCATCGCAGGCCCCCGCGGCTCAGGCGGCCGCGCGCAGCACGGACTCGGGTCGCGCTGGCGTGCCGGCGGAGATCGTCAGCACCTCGTAGCCGCTGTCGGTGACCAGCACCGTGTGCTCCCATTGCGCCGACAGGCTGTGATCCTTGGTGACGATGGTCCAGCCGTCGGCCATCTCGCGGATCTCGCGGCGGCCGGCGTTGATCATCGGCTCGACCGTGAAGATCATGCCGGCCTCGAGGCGGGCGCCGGTGCCGGGCCGGCCGTAGTGCAGGATCTGCGGCTCTTCATGGAAGCGCCGCCCGATGCCGTGGCCGCAGAACTCGCGCACCACCGAGAAGCCGCTGCCTTCGGCATGCCGCTGGATGGCGTGGCCTATGTCGCCGGTGTAGGCGCCGGGACGGATCTGGTCGATGCCGACCCACATGCATTCATACGTGACCTGGCACAGCCGGCGGGCGGCCAGCGACGCTTCGCCGACGTGGAACATGCGGCTGGTGTCGCCGTGAAAGCCGTCCTTGATCACCGTGATGTCGATGTTCAGCACGTCGCCGCTCTTCAGCACCCGGTCGCCGGGGATGCCGTGGCAGACCTGATGGTTGACCGACGTGCAGATCGACTTCGGAAACGGGCGATAGCCGGGCGGCGCGTAGTTCAGCGGCGCGGGAACCGTCTGCTGCACGTTGACCATGTAGTCGTGGCACAGCCGGTCCAGTTCGCCGGTGGACACGCCCGGTTTGACGAAGGGGCCTATGTAGTCCAGCACTTCGCTGGCCAGGCGGCCAGCCACGCGCATCGACTCGATCTCGGACGGTGTCTTGATTTCTATCGACATGCTATGATTATAGGCTTAGCTGGGCGCGAGCCGGGCTAAATCTGCATCGATTCTCGCTCGTGTTCGTCTATGGCGGCAGGCCATGGCGGCGCGAAGGTCGATGCAGGCATACGGGCGGGAACGGCGCGCTTGTAAGGAGAACTTCTCCCTTGGGAGAATGAGAACTTCTCCCTTGGGAGAAGGAGAACTTCTCCCGAGGGAGAAGGGGAACCCCTCCCGAGGGGAGCATCTCCGGACAGGATCGCAGATTTTCGCCAAGCACGCATACCGGCCCGACAGGGTGCCGGCAGCGAGCCGAGTGGCCCGGAGCGGCGCATTCGACGGCTCGAGGGCGTGCCGGGGTCCGCCGCGCGGATGCTCGGCCCGGGTCCGCACTGCGGATCCGCGGGTGCCTCGGCGGTTCGAGCGATCACACGGGCCTGCCCGGCGCGCGGCGGGTGTGAGGCGTAGGGCTTGAAGCGCGTACATGGCAGCAGGTACGGCGCAAGGCACCAGGCGCCAGGCCGGTATGTCAGACCCAACCCAAATGGAGTTTGTCATGTCCGTCACCATGCGGCAAATGCTCGAGGCCGGCGTTCACTTCGGCCACCAGACCCGATTCTGGAACCCCCGGATGGCCTCGTATCTGTACGGCCACCGCAATCGCATCCACATCTTCAACCTCGAGAAGACCCTGGTCATGTACCAGGATGCGATGAAGTACCTGCGCCAGCTGGCCGCCAATCGCGGCACCGTGCTGTTCGTCGGCACCAAGCGCCAGGCGCGCGAGATCGTCGCCGAAGAGGCGGCGCGCGCCGGCATGCCTTACGTCGACCAGCGCTGGCTGGGCGGCATGCTGACCAACTTCAAGACCGTCAAGACCTCGATCAAGCGGCTGAAGGACATGGAAGGCGTGATGACCGAAGGCGGTCTGGAGCGCATGTCCAAGAAGGAATCGCTGCTGTTCCAGCGCGAGCTGGAGAAGCTCAACAAGAGCCTGGGCGGCATCAAGGAAATGGGCGGTCTGCCCGATGCGCTGTTCGTGATCGACGTCGGCTTCCACAAGATCGCGGTCACCGAAGCGCAGAAGCTCGGCATTCCGGTGGTGGCCGTGGTCGACAGCAACCATTCGCCCGAGGGCATCGATCATGTGATCCCCGGCAACGACGACTCGGGCAAGGCGATCCGCCTGTACGCTCGCGGCGCCGCCGATGCGATCCTCGAAGGCCGGGCCGCTTCGCTGCAGGAAGTCATCAAGGCCGCCACGGCCGATGACGAAGAGTTCGTCGAAGTCGAGGGCGAGAGCGAATAAGCTTGCCGCGCCGAACGCGTCGTCGGCCGTCCATGACGGCCCGGGCAGGCGCCCGCGGCGGCTGTGCGCAGCGGCGGCGTCCGCGCCGCCCGAGTCGGGGCTGAGCGACAGGATTGAACGGCCTTTCGGCCGCGACGGGCAAGGGCCTCGCGACGAGCTGCCCCGCCGGCAGGCAGGCGCCGAACGCCGTCGACGAGCTGCGGGCCGCGACGGCGGCCTCGTCCACGCTGAATCGATCAGCACGCTGAATCGATCGGCAAATCGATCGGAAAAATTTACGGAGTCACGCGATGGCTGAAATCACCGCAAGCATGGTCAAGGAACTGCGCGAGAAGACCGACGCGCCGATGATGGAGTGCAAGAAGGCGCTGGCGGAAGCCGACGGCGACATGGCGCGCGCCGAGGAACTGCTGCGCGTCAAGCTGGGCAACAAGGCCACCAAGGCCGCTGCGCGCGTCACCGCTGAGGGCGTGGTCGGACTGTGGCTGGCCGACGATGCCAAGCTGGGCGCGATCGTCGAAGTCAACTGCGAAACCGATTTCGTCGCCAAGAACGACGATTTCCTGGCGTTCACGCGTGATGTCGCCGCGCTGGTGGGCCGCGAGAACCCGGCCGATGTGGCCGCGCTGTCGGCGCTGCCGCTGGGCGGGTCCAGCGTCGAGGAAACGCGCAAGGCGCTGATCGGCAAGATCGGCGAGAACATGAGCGTGCGCCGCTTCGCCCGCGTCACCGCCCAGGGCCGGCTGGCCTCGTACGTCCACGGCGGCGCCAAGATCGGCGTGCTGATCGACGTGGTCGGCGGCGACGAGCAGCTCGGCCGCGACCTGGCCATGCATATCGCCGCTTCCAAGCCGAAGGCGCTGGATGCCTCCGGCGTGTCCGCCGATCTGCTCGACGCCGAGCGTCGCATCGCCATCGAGAAGGCGCGCGAATCGGGCAAGCCCGAGGCCATGCTCGAGAAGATCGCCGAAGGCACGGTGCAGAAGTACCTGAAGGAAGTCACGCTGCTGGGCCAGGTCTTCGTCAAGGCGGAGGACGGCAAGCAGACCGTCGAGCAGCTGTTGAAGGCGCGCGGCGCGTCGGTGGCCTCGTTCACGCTGTACGTGGTGGGCGAGGGCATCGAGAAGAAGCAGACCGACTTCGCCGCCGAGGTGGCCGCGCAGGCTGCTGCGGCCGCGGCGCGCTGAGCGACGCAGGCGGTTGTCGGAAAAAAGCCCCATAATTCCCGGCGGCACGGCGCGCCCCAGGCGCGCCGGAACCGATCAGGAGGGTTTGTGCACTCAAACGACGGCCTGGCGAGAACCGTGTCTGCCGAGAAAACCGCTGCCTCCCCGCTGGCCTATCGCCGCGTATTGCTGAAGCTGTCCGGCGAAGCCTTGATGGGCGACGACGCCTACGGCATCAATCGCGAGATCATCGAGCGCATGGTGCAGGAGATCGCCGCTGTGGTCGCGCTCGGCGTCGAGCTGGCCATCGTGATAGGGGGCGGCAACATCTTTCGCGGCGTGGCGGGCGGCGCTGCCGGCATGGACCGTGCCACGGCCGACTACATGGGCATGCTGGCCACGGTCATGAACTCGCTGGCGCTGCAGGATGCACTGCGCCGGCACGGCGTGGCTGCGCGCGTGCAGTCGGCGCTGAAGATAGAACAAGTCGTCGAGCCGTACATCCGGCCGAAGGCGCTGCGCTATCTCGAGGAAGGCAAGGTCGTCATCTTCGCGGCGGGCACCGGCAACCCGTTCTTCACCACCGACACCGCGGCGGCACTGCGCGGGGCCGAGATGAGCGTCGAGATCGTGCTGAAGGCGACCAAGGTCGACGGTGTCTACAGCGCCGATCCGATGAAGGATCCGTCGGCGGTCCGCTTCCACCGCATCAGCTTCGACGAGGCGATCGCCCGCCGGCTGCAGGTGATGGATGCGACCGCATTCGCGCTGTGCCGCGATCAGCGGCTACCGATCAAGGTGTTCTCGATCTTCAAGGAAGGGGCGCTGACGCGCGCCGTCTGCGACGTCGACGAGGGCACGCTGGTTCATGTCTGAAGCGACGCCGGCCCGCCGAAAGGCCGGCGTCCATCACGTTTTTCCGGAGGTGTCATGAGCGTTGCCGAGACCCGCAAATCGGCCGAGCAGAAGATGCAGAAGTCCATCGAATCGCTCAAGACCAGTCTTGCCAAGATTCGGACCGGCCGCGCGCACGCCGGCCTGCTCGACCACATCCACGTCGATTACTACGGCAGCTCGGTGCCGCTGAGCCAGGTGGCGAACGTCACCGTGCAGGACTCGCGGACCATTGCCGTGCAGCCGTGGGAGAAGAAGATGGTCCAGGTCGTCGACAAGGCGATCCGCGAGTCGGACCTGGGTCTGAACCCGGCCACCAGCGGCGATCTGATCCGCGTGCCGATGCCGCCGCTGTCCGAGGAGCGCCGCCGAGAACTGACGAAGATCGTCAAACAGGAGGGCGAGCAGACCAAGGTCGCCATCCGCAATCTGCGCCGCGATGCCAACGAGCAGCTGAAGAAGCTGCTGAAGGACAAAGGCATCTCGGAGGACGACGAGCGCCGCGCCCAGGACGACGTGCAGAAGCTCACCGACCGCTTCATCGCCGAGGTCGACAAGGTGCTGGCGGTGAAGGAGCAGGAGATCATGACGGTCTGAAGCGCGCCCCCGCCGTCCGCCCAGCATGTCACTGTTCCCGAGCACCACCGTCGCCGTTCCCGAGTACCGGGCCGTTCCGCGGCACGTCGCCATCATCATGGATGGCAACGGCCGCTGGGCCACGTCGCGGCACCTGCCGCGGGTGGCCGGGCACGCCAAGGGCGTCGAGGCGGTGCGGGCCACCGTCGAGGCCTGCGCGCGGCGCGGTGTGGAGTTCCTGACGCTGTTCGCCTTCAGTTCCGAGAACTGGCGCCGGCCGGCCGACGAGGTGTCGATGCTGATGCGGCTGTTCATCACGGCGCTCGAACGCGAGGTGTCCCAGCTGCAGGCCAACGGCATCCGGCTGCGCGTGGTCGGCGAGCTGTCGGCGTTCGAGCCGCGGCTGCGCGAGCTGATCACGCAGGCGGAGCTGCGCACGGCCCGCAATACGCGGATGACCCTGACGGTGGCGGCCAACTACGGCGGCCGCTGGGACCTGCTGCAGGCGATGCGCGCGGCGCTGCGCGAGCGTCCCGAGCTGGCGACGCAGTCCGAGCAGCTGACCGAGGAACTGCTGGCGTCCCATCTGGCGATGGCTTATGCGCCGGAGCCCGATCTGTTCATCCGCACCGGCGGCGAGCAGCGCATCAGCAACTTCCTGCTGTGGCAGCTGGCCTATACGGAGCTCTATTTCACCGACGCCTGGTGGCCGGACTTCGACGCGGCGGCACTCGATCGGGCGATCGAGTCGTTCCAGCAGCGTGAACGGCGCTTCGGCCGCACCAGCGCGCAGGTGACGGCCCCGGCCGCGACCTAGCCGCAGCGCCGCCCGGCTTACGCATGCTCCGCCAGCGCATCATCACCGCCGCGATCCTGCTGGCGGTCCTGTTGCCGTCCATTTTTCTGTTCGACCCGTGGGTCTGGGGAGCAGTGACGCTGCTGTTCCTGGCGGCAGCCGCGCGCGAGTGGACGCAGCTGCTCGGCCATCCGCGTTCCGCGTGGCTGGCGGCGCTGGCGCTGGGTGTGGTGGGCCTCGGCCTGCTGGCCTGGCAGCACGTCCACGGCTGGCCGCCGTACCTGATCTCCGCGGCCAGCTGGCTCGCCTGCCTGGTCTGGCTGACGCTGGGGCCGCTGCACCTGCGCCGCGGCGACGCCCGCGGCGGCGGCTGGCCGCTGGCGGCTTTCCTGCTGCTGGCCTGCTGGCTGGCGCTGGTGGCGCTGCGCGAGCGCGGCGTGGCGCCGCTGCTGGCGGCAATGGCGATCATCTGGGTGGCCGACGTCGCCGCCTACTTCGTCGGCCGGGCGCTGGGACGCCGCAAGCTGGCGCCGTCGATCAGCCCCGGCAAGAGCTGGGAAGGCGCGATCGGCGGCTTCGTGGCGGTCGCCATCGTCGGCCTGCTCGCTGCCGGGCTGCCGGCGCTGGCCGACACGCTGCCGGCCAGGCTGGTGGTCGAGTGGGGGCCCGTGGCCGCCGCGCTGGTGCTGGTCGGCATCGCCGCGCTGTCCATTCTGGGCGATCTGCACGAGTCGCTGCTCAAGCGCCAGGCCGGCGTGAAGGACAGCGGCACGCTGCTGCCCGGCCATGGCGGCGTGCTCGACCGCATCGATGCGCTGATCCCGACCATGCCGGCGGCGGTTCTGCTGCACCAGTTGCTGGGATAATCGCCGCATGCAATCGCTCACGATTCTCGGTGCCACCGGCTCGATCGGGCTGAGTACGCTCGACGTGGTGGCCCGGCACCCTGACCGTTTCCGCGTGTTCGCGCTGACCGCGCACCGGCAGGCGCAGGCGCTGGCCGAGCTGTGCCTGCGCTTCGCGCCGCGCTACGCCGTGCTCGCCGATGCCGCCGAAGCGGCCGCGCTGCAGCAGCGGCTGGCCGACAGCGGCTGCGCCACCGAGGTCCGCTGCGGCCCGGAGGCGCTGGTCGAACTGGCGGCGCACCCTGAAGTCGATACCGTGATGGCCGCCATCGTGGGCGCTGCCGGACTGGTGCCGGCGCTGGCCGCGGCGCGCGCCGGCAAGCGCATCCTGCTGGCGAACAAGGAATCGCTGGTGATGGCCGGCGAGGTCTTCCTGGCCGCCTGTCGCGCCGGCGGGGCCGCGGTGCTGCCGATCGACAGCGAGCACAATGCGATCTTCCAATGCCTGCCCGAGCCGGCCCGCGCTGTCGGGGCCGGCGCCGGTGCGGGTCCCGCTGCAGGTCCCGGTGCAGGGGCGGGGGCGGGGACGGCCCCGGCTGCACACCCCTCCGCGATGGCCGGCGTGCGCCGCATCCTGCTCACCGCCTCGGGCGGGCCGTTCCGCCGCGCATCGCTGGCCGAGATGGAGCGGGCCAGCCCGGAGCAGGCCTGCGCGCATCCGAACTGGTCCATGGGCCGCAAGATCTCGGTCGATTCCGCAACGATGATGAACAAGGGGCTCGAGCTGATCGAGGCCTTCTACCTGTTCGGCCTGCCCAGCGCGCAGCTCGACGTCGTCGTGCATCCGCAGAGCATCATCCATTCGATGGTCGAGTACGACGACGGCTCGGTACTGGCGCAGCTCGGCCATCCCGACATGCGCACGCCGATCGCGCACGCGCTGGCCCACCCGCAGCGCATCCCCAGCGGCGTGTCGCCGCTGAGCCTGGCGAGCATAGGGCGGCTGGATTTCGAGGCGCCCGATCTGCTGCGCTTCCCCTGCCTGCGGCTGGCGCACGAGGCGCTGCAGGGCGGCGGCGCGGCGCCGTGCGCGTTGAACGCGGCCAACGAGATCGCAGTGGCCGCCTTCCTCGCCGGCGAACTGAGATTCACGGACATCGCGCGCGTCAATGACAGCGTCCTGCAGGCGCTGGGTTCGCGCCCGGCCGGGTGCGACGTCGACGAAGTGTTCGCTATCGATGCCGAGGCGCGCCGGCTGGCGCGTCGACAACTGATGCGGTGTGCAGCATGAGCTTCATCCAGACGCTGATCGCCTTTCTCGCGGCGCTGACGCTACTGATCTTCGTGCACGAGCTGGGGCACTACCTGGTCGCCCGCTGGTGCGGCGTCAAGGTGCTGCGCTTCTCGATCGGCTTCGGCAAGCCGCTGCTGCGCTGGCACGTCGGCCCCGACCGCACCGAATGGACGCTGGCGGCGATTCCGCTCGGCGGCTACGTGCGCATGCTCGACGAACGCGAGACCGACACGGCGCAGATCGCGCCGGCCGACCTGCCGCGCGCGTTTTCGCGCAAGCCGCTGTCGCAGCGCGCTGCCATCGTCGTCGCCGGGCCCTTGGCCAACTTCCTGCTGGCCATCGTGCTGTTCGCGGTACTGGGCTGGGCCGGCACGCCGGCGCCCGCGGCGCTGTTTGCCGCACCCGCCGCGGGAACGCCGGCCGCCGGCGCGCAGCTGCGCGCCGGCGACCGCATCCGCGCCGTCGACGGCCAGCCGGTGGTGTCGTGGAACGAGCTGCGCCTGAAGATGCTCGAGCCGGTGATCGAGCGGCGCCAGGCCGAGCTGCGCATCGAGCGCGACGGCGCTTCGCTGGCCGTGCGTATCGATGCGGCCGGCCTGCCGGCGAACGAAGCCGAGCGCGATTTCCTGCGCACGCTGGGCCTGCGCATCGCACCCGGCACGGTAGCCATAGGCAATCTCATCGACGGCGGCGCGGCCAAGCGCGACGGCCTGCAGGCCGGCGACCAGATTCAGGCCGTGGCCGGCGTGCCGGTGCGGCGCGCCTCCGACGTCATCGAGAAAGTGCAGGCCGGTGCCGGCCAGGCGCTGCGCTTCGAGGTGCTGCGCGACGGCGCCGAACTGGCGATCATGGTGCGGCCCGAGGCGCAGCAGGCGCCGGCCGGCGACGGACAGCCCGCGCGCACGGTGGGCCGCATCGGCGCCGGCCTGCAGGACAGGCTGCTGATGGAAACGGTTCGCTACGGGCCGATCGAATCGCTGGGCCACGGCGTGCGGCAGACCTGGGAGATGTCGCTGTTCTCGCTGCGCATGCTGGGCAAGATGGTCACCGGCGAGCTGTCGGTGCGCAATCTCAGCGGGCCCGTCACGATCGCCGACCTGGCCGGCCAGACGGCCCGCGTCGGCTGGTTCGCATATGTCAGTTTTCTCGCGCTGATCAGCATCAGCCTCGGTGTGCTGAACCTGCTGCCCATTCCCGTGCTCGACGGGGGGCATTTGGTATATTACGCGCTCGAAGCGGTGCGGGGCAGGCCCTTGTCCGAGCGCTTCATGGTGATTACCCAAAAGGCCGGCCTGGCCGTCATCATGATGATGATGGTGCTCGCTCTGTTCAACGACATCACCCGCCTGATCGGTTCCTGACGCATGGTATTCCACCAACGCCGACCGAGGCGTTTCGCCTCGGCTAGGTTTGTCTCGGCCGCGCTCGCGGCCATGCTGCTCCCCGCCACCGCCGCCGCCTTCGATCCGTTCGTCATCCGCGACATCCGCGTCGAGGGCGTGCAGCGTACCGAACCCGGCACCGTCTTCGGCTATCTGCCGGTGCGGGTCGGCGACCGCATCACCGAAGACCGCGCGGCCGAGGCCGTCAAGGCGCTGTTCGCAACCGGCTTCTTCCGCGACGTGCGGCTCGAGGCCGAAGGCGACGTGCTGGTCATCTACGTGGAAGAGCGGCCGGCCATCGCGTCGCTCGACGTCACCGGCAGCAAGGAGTTCGACCGCGACACGCTGCGCCGCGTCCTGCGCGAGCAGGGCCTGGCCGAGTCGCGCATCTTCGACCGCGCCGTGCTCGAACGCGCCGAGCAGGAGATCAAGCGCCAGTATCTGGCGCGCGGCAAGTACGCGGCGCGCGTCACGTCGACGCTGACGCCGCTGGAGCGCAACCGCGTCGGCATCGCGATCGCGATCGAGGAGGGCGACACCGCACGCATCACGTCGATCCGCTTCATCGGCACCAAGGCGTTCACCGAGAAGCGCCTGCTCGACGAGATGCGGCTGTCGACGCCGACCTGGTTCACCTGGTACTCGAAGGCCGACCAGTACGCGCGCGAGAAGCTGGCGGCGGATCTGGAGACGCTGCGCTCGTTCTATCTCGATCGCGGCTATCTCGAGTTCAATGTCGAATCGACGCAGGTCGCGATCACCCCCGACAAGGACGGCGTGGAGATCACCATCGCCGTCAACGAAGGCGAGCAGTTCCGCGTGTCCGGCGTGGACTTCGGCGGCGAGCTGCTCGGCCGGCGCGCCGAGTTCGAACCGCTGGTGCAGCTCAAGCCCGGCGACGTCTTCTCCGGCAGCCGGCTCAGCGACTCGACCAAGCGCATCTCCGAGCGGCTCGGCGCCCTCGGCTATGCGTTCGCCAACGTCAACGCGGTGCCGGTGATCGATCGCGAGAAGCGCGAGGTCGCCTTCAACATCCTGATCGATCCGGGCCGCCGGGTGTACGTGCGGCGGATCAACATCGCCGGCAACGTGCGCACGCGCGATGAAGTCATCCGCCGCGAGATGCGCCAGTTCGAGGATGCCTGGTACGACGCCGACAAGATCCAGCTGTCGCGCGCGCGGATCGACCGCCTCGGCTACTTCACCGAAGTCAAGGTCGACACGCAGCCGGTGGCCGACGCGCCCGACCAGGTCGACCTGGCCGTGGTGGTCACCGAGCGCCCCACCGGCAACGTGTCGGTCGGCATCGGCTTCTCGAGTACCGAGAAGCTGATCCTGTCCGGCTCGCTGGTGCAGCAGAACTTCCTGGGCACGGGCAAGTCGCTGGCGCTGGAGGTGAACACCAGCCGGCTGTTCCGGACCATCGTGCTGTCGTACTCCGATCCGTACTACACGCCGGACGGCATCAGCCGCACCTTCGACGCGTACACGCGCACCTTCAACGGCACCGCGCTGGAGCTCGGCGACTATCGCACGCGCGCCACCGGCGTCGGCTTGCGCTTCGGCATTCCGTACACCGAGTTCGACCGCATCAGCATAGGCGCCACGGTCGAGCGCAACGACGTCACGCTGGGCAACAATCCACCGCCGCGCTACGTCGATTTCGTCAACGATTTCGGCGATTCGACGACGGCGGTGCTGGCCAACCTCGGCTGGTCGCGCGACAGCCGTGACAGCGCGCTGACGCCGACGCGCGGCCGCCTGCAGTCGGCCACGCTGGAGGTGACGCTGCCGGTGGCCGAGCTGCGCTACTGGCGGGCCACGTACAACCACCAGTGGTACTACCCGATAGGCCGCGACTACACCCTGGCGCTGAACGGCGATTTCGGCATCGGCCGCGGCTTCGGCGGCAAGCCGTATCCGCTGTTCAAGAACTTCTACGCCGGCGGCATCGGCTCGGTGCGCGGCTTCTACCCGAGCTGGCTGGGCCCGAAAGACAACGAGCCGCTGATCGGCGGCGGCACCCGCGAGGTGCCCATCGGCGGCCAGATGCGGCTGGTCGGCAGCGCCGAGTTCATCTTCCCGCTGCCGGGCACCGGCGCCGACCGGACGATCCGCTCGTTCTTCTTCCTCGACGCCGGCAACGTCTACCGGCAGGGAGATTCGATCAGCCTGTCCGACCTGCGCTTCTCGACCGGCATCGGCCTGAACTGGCTGTCGCCGATCGGGCCGCTGAAACTGAGCCTGGCCTTCCCGCTGCGCAAGCGCGAGACGGACCGGACGCAGCGGATCCAGTTCCAGATCGGCACCGGCTTCTGAGGCGGCGGACCGGGGTCGCCGCGGCGACGGCACTCCCGGGAACGGCGCCGCGGCGCGTCGATCAGGCTGCCGCGCCCGGACCGCTTCCCGGCCCGGCAGCGGCGCGCCGCACTTTTGCGGGGCACGGCGTGGCCGGCAGTTGCATATGTGCGACAATTCATGACATTGATGAATTCCTCTCTGCGGAAGGGTTGAATGAAGGTTTTCAGGTTTATCGCGCTGTTCTGCCTCGCCGTCACGGCATCGGTGGCCGCGGCCCAGGACGCTGCAGTGAGGATAGGCGTCGTCAACATCGAACGCCTGATGCGCGATGCCGCGCCGGCCAAGGCCGCGCAGCAGAAGCTCGAAGCCGAGTTCAGCAAGCGCGACAAGGAATTGCAGGATCTGGCCGGCCGCCTGAAGTCGATGAGCGAGCGGCTGGAACGCGACGCCAGCGTGCTGTCCGAAGCCGACCGCCAGCGCCGCCAGCGCGAGGTCGCCGAGCTCGACCGCGATTTCCAGCGCCGGCAGCGCGAATTCCGCGAAGATCTGAACCAGCGCCGCAACGAGGAACTGGCCCAGGTCATCGACAAGGCCAACCGCGTCATCAAGCAGATCGCCGAGCAGGAGAAGTACGACATCATCCTGCAGGAAGCGGTCATCGCCAGCACGCGCGTCGACATCACCGACAAAGTGCTGCGCGCGCTGGCCAACGGCAAGCCCTGAGGCGCCGCGTCATGCGGCCTCCCGTCAGCAGGCTGATGCTTCGCGCGTGCAATGCGTCCGCTCGATGAGGCGCTGAAGCTCGGCGACGTCGCCACCCTGATCGGCGCCCGCCTCGTGCGCGGCGATCCGGCGCTGGGCATCCGTACGCTGGCCAGCCTGGCCGCCGCCGGCCCCGATGCACTGAGCTTCGTCGTCTCGGCGCGCTATGCCGCGCAGGCGGCGCAGACGCGTGCCGGCGCCGTCATCGTTCCGACCGGCCAGGCCGGCGCGCTGCCGCCTGACTGCGCGGCGCTGGAAGTCGACGACCCCCACCGCGCGTTCGCCCTTGTCGCCCGCCATGTCGAGGCGCTGCTGCAGCGTCCCGCCGCGCTCGGCATCGACGGGCGCGCAATCGTCAGCCCCGACGCGCAGATCGGCGCAGGCGCGTCGATCGGCGCCTTCACCATCGTCGAGGCCGGCGCGCAGATCGGCGATGAGGTGCGCATTGGCGCCGGCTGCTTCATCGGCGCCGGCAGCTCGATCGGCAAGGGCACGCGCATCGACGCCCGCGTCACGATCGAGCACGACTGTCGCATCGGCGAACGCTGCCGGATCTACTCCGGCACCGTCATCGGCGCCGACGGCTTCGGCTATGCCGACACGGCCGGCGGCTGGGAGCGCGTTCCGCAGCTGGGCAGCGTCGTCATCGGCAACGACGTCGATATCGGCGCGAACTGCACGATAGACCGCGGCGCGCTCGAAGACACCGTCATCGGCGACGGCTGCAAGCTCGACAACCTGATCCAGATCGCCCACAACGTCCGCATCGGCGAGCACACTGCCATGGCGGCGTGCTCGGGAATCGCGGGTAGCGCCGTCATCGGGCGCCGCTGCCGGATCGGCGGCAGCGCCGGCATCGTCGGCCACATCGAGATCTGCGACGACGTGGTGGTCGGCGGCATGACCATGATCACGCGTTCGATCAAGCGGCCCGGCTTCTACACGGCCGCATTCCCGATGATGGAGAATGCGGACTGGGAAAAGGCTGCCGCCGTCGTGCGACAGCTGCCGCAGTGGCGCCAGCGCTGGCGCCGGCTCGAGCGCGCGCTGGACGCCGACGGCAGCGGCGCGGGCAAGACCGACCACAGGATAGAAGAATGAGCGTTCTCGACATCAGGGCCATCCTTGAACATCTGCCGCACCGATATCCGTTCCTGCTGGTCGACAGGGTGCTCGAGGTCGAGAAGGGCAAGCGCATCGTCGCGCTGAAGAACGTCACGTTCAACGAACCGTTCTTCACCGGCCATTTCCCGCATCTGCCGGTCATGCCCGGCGTGCTGCAGATCGAGGCGCTGGCGCAGGCCGCCGGCATCCTGTCGTTCCAGACGCTGGGTCGCGTCAGCGACGATGAGTCGGTGTACTACCTGGCCGGCGTCGATGGCGCCCGCTTCAAGCGCCCGGTGGTGCCCGGCGACCAGCTGCGGCTGGAAGTCGAAATCGTGCGCACGACTCGTTCGATCTGGAAGTTCGCCGGCCGCGCCAGCGTCGACGGCCAGCTCAGCTGCGAGGTCGAGCTGCTGTGCGCGCTGCGCGACGTCAAGCCTGCCGCGAAGGGCGAGGCCGCAGCGGGCGCAGAGGCGGCATCGGGCGGCGGGACCGCAGCGAGCAGCGAAGCCGCAGCGAGCGGCGCGGTTGCCGCGCCGGCGCCGTCGCAGGCCGGCTGAGCCAGCGCGACGCGGCCATGGCAGTCATCCATCCGACGGCGCTGATCGATGCCGGCGCCGAGCTCGATTCATCGGTCGAGGTCGGCGCCTATTCGATCATCGGCGCGGGCGTGCGCATAGGCGCCGGCACCAGGATAGGCCCGCATGTCGTCATCGAAGGCGACACGACGATAGGCCGCGACAACCGCATCCACCCGTACGCGTCGATCGGCGCGCCGCCGCAGGACAAGAAGTACGGCGGCGAGCCGACCGCGCTGGTCATGGGCGACGGCAACACGATTCGAGAATGCGTCACGCTGAACCGCGGCACGGCCCAGGACAAGGGCGTCACGCGGATCGGCCATCACAACTGGATCATGGCCTACGTGCACGTGGCGCACGACTGCCAGCTCGGCGATCAGTTGGTGATCGCCAACAGCACCAATCTGGCCGGCCACGTCGAGCTCGGCGACTGGGTGATCCTGGGCGGCGCGACGCAGGTGCACCAGTTCTGCAAGATCGGTGCGCATGCGATGACCGGCACCGGCACGATCGTGCTGCATGACATTCCGCCCTTCGTCATGGCGTCCGGCAATACCGCGGCCGCGCACGGCATCAACACCGAAGGGCTGCGCCGGCGCGGCTTCTCCGCCGAGCGCATCGCCGAGATCCGGCGCGCCTACAAGACGCTGTACAAGAGCGGGCTGTCGCTGCAGGACGCGCGCCAGGCGCTGGGCGAAGCGCAGGCTCAGGCGCAGGCGCAAGGCAGCGAGGCGGCCGGGGATCTGGCGCTGCTGAGCGCGTTCCTCGGCCAGGTCAGCCGCGGCATCGTGCGCTGAGCGGGCGCGGACCGGCAAGCGATGACGGCGGACGCGCTGACGCTGGGCATGGTCGCCGGCGAGACCTCGGGCGATCTGCTGGCCGGCGCCGTGCTCGGCGGCCTGACCGCGCGCGGCACGCCGCTGCGGGCCGCCGGCATAGGCGGGCCGACGATGCAGGCCCATGGCTTCGAGGCCTGGTGGTCGATCGAAGCGCTGTCGGTCAACGGCTACGCCGAGGTGCTGCGCGAGTATCCGCGGCTGCGCCGCATGCGCAACGAGCTGCGCCGGCGCCTGATCGAATGGCGGCCGCGGCTGTTCGTCGGCGTCGACGCGCCCGATTTCAATCTGGACCTGGAAGCCAGCCTGCGCGCGCAGGGCATCCGCGTCGCGCACTTCATCGGCCCGTCGGTCTGGGCC
This sequence comes from Burkholderiaceae bacterium, assembly GCA_050187175.1. Classification (GTDB taxonomy): domain Bacteria; phylum Pseudomonadota; class Gammaproteobacteria; order Burkholderiales; family Burkholderiaceae_E; genus Zeimonas. Next base: position 26,206 of record JBFWXS010000028.1, on the reverse strand, counting down.
TGGCGCCGCGAGCGGCTGGCCAAGATCCGCGACAGCGTCGACCACATGCTGCTGGTGTTCCCGTTCGAGGAGGCGATCTACCGCGAAGCGGGGATCCCGGCCACCTACGTCGGGCATCCGCTGGCCGACGCCATTCCGCTGCAGCCCGATACGGTCGCCGCGCGGGCGGCACTGGGGCTGAGTCCGCAGGCGCCCGTAGTGGCGCTGCTGCCGGGCAGCCGGCCGTCGGAAGTCAGGCAGCTGCTGCAGCCGTTCCTGCGCACGGCGCTGTGGCTGTCGCAGCGCCGGCGCGACGTGCAGTTCGTGCTGCCGGCCGCCTCGGCGGCGCTGTTCGAGCGCATCCGGGCCGAGGCCGCCGCGCTTGCCGCCCGCGAGGCCGCGGGCGGCGCGCTGCCGCTGACCGTGGTCTCGGGACGCTCGCATGATGCGCTGGCCGCGGCCGACGCCGTGCTGGTCGCCAGCGGCACCGCGACGCTGGAGACCGCGCTATTCCGGCGGCCAATGGTCATCGCCTACCGCGTCAGCGCGCTCAGCTATCAGCTGATGAAGCGGATGGCGTATCTGCCGTACGTCGGTCTGCCGAATATCCTGTGCGGCCGTTTCGTGGTGCCCGAGTTCCTGCAGGCGGAGGTCCGGCCCGATGCGATGGGCGAAGCCTTGCTGCGGCAGCTCGAGGACCGGCGGCACCGCGAGTCCATCGTCGAGCAGTTCGGCTCGCTGCACGAATCGCTGCGCCGCGGCTGTGCCGCGCGCGCGGCGCAGGCCCTGCTGGAGCTGGCCGATGCCTGAACCGCGCCGCCGCCGCCGCACCGCCGCGCCCGGGCAGCTCGGCCTGGCGATGCCCGCATTCGAAGGGCCGGTCTGCGGCGTCGACGAAGCCGGCCGCGGGCCGCTCGCCGGGCCCGTCTATGCGGCGGCGGTGGTGCTCGATCCGCGGCGGCCGATCGACGGGCTGCGCGACTCCAAGGTACTGACCGCCTTGCGCCGCGAGCAATTGTCGATCGAGATCCGCAGCCGGGCGCTGGCCTGGGCGGTGGCCAGTGCCAGCGTCGACGAGATCGATCATCTGAACATCCTGCAGGCTTCGCTGCTGGCCATGCGCCGCGCCGTCGACGGGCTGCAGGTCGCCCCTACGCTGGCGCGCGTCGACGGCAATCAGCCGCCGCGGCTGCGCTGCGCCGTCGAGCTGGTGATCGGCGGCGATGCCAGCGATCCGGCGATCTCGGCCGCGTCCATCCTGGCCAAATGCGCGCGCGATGCGGTCATGGTCGAGCTGCATCAGCGCTTTCCGCAATATGCGTTCGACCGGCACAAGGGCTACGCCACGGCCGAGCATCTGAAACTGCTGCGCGATCATGGGCCGTGCCCGGATCACCGCCGCAGCTTCGCGCCGGTGCGTGAGCTGCTCGAGCTGCTGCGGCTGCCTCCGTCGCCGCCATCGCCGTCAACACCGTTATCGCCGTCACCACCGTCATCGCCATCGCCGGCGTCACCCTCGGGCGAGGTGCCCGCGCCGTGCGCAGCCCCCTCCAGGGCGGGCCGGGCATCCGCGGCATCCGAGCCGGATGGCGGACCGGCACCGGCTTCGGCCGGCCGCTCGTCATGAATCGTTCCGGCGACGCCGGCGAGATCCGTTCAGCGGCGAACGAACGCTACCGCGAGCTGATCGAGCTGGCCACCTCCGCGCGCGAACGCAAGGCGCGCGGGCTCACGGTGATCGAAGGCGTGCATCTGCTGCAGGCCTGGATCGACCGGCATGGGGCGGATGCCGCGCCGCCGCGCGTGTTCGTGCCGCGCCGCGCCGGCCAGCGCGCCGAGATCCAGGCGCTGCTGGAGCGGCTGGCCCAGCCCCCGCTGTGGCTGGACGACAAGCTGTTCGCGCGCGCCAGCCAGGTCGAGCACGGCGACGGACCGATCGCGATCGTCGCCACGCCGCGCCCGCCGCTGCCGGAACGGCTCGACGACGATGCCGTCTATCTGGACCGCCTGCAGGACCCCGGCAACGTCGGCAGCATTCTGCGCACCTGCGCCGCCGCCGGCGTAGGCCGCGTCATCACCGCGCCGGGAACGGCGTTCTGCTGGTCGCCCAAGGTGCTGCGCGCCGGCATGGGCGCGCATTTCCACCTCGACATCCATGAGGGCGTGCCGCCCGACGAGCTGCTGCAGCGCTGCGCGCTGAGCGTGCGCGCCACCGAGGCTGCCGCCGGCCTGACCATCTATCGCGCCGACCTGCGTCCGCCCGCGCTGTGGCTGTTCGGCAACGAAGGGCAGGGCCTGGCGGCCGCCTTCGCCGCGGCCCCGGGCATCGAACGGCTGGCGATTCCGCAGCAGCCGAGCACCGAGTCGCTGAACGTCGGCGTCGCGGCCGCCGTCTGCCTGTACGAGCAATGGCGGCAGCGGCAGGCCGCTCGCGCCCCTCTTCGCTAGCCCCGGCTTTCCAGCATCTGCAGGATGGTCGTCGCGATCTCCTCGATCGACTTGGTCGTCGACGACAGCCACTCGATGCCTTCGCGCCGCATCATGGACTCGGCCTCGGCCACCTCGTAGCGGCAGTTCTCCAGCGATGCATAGCGGCTGCCGGGGCGCCGCTCGTGGCGCACCACCGCCAGCCGGTCGGGAGCGATCGACAGCCCGAACAGCTTGGGCTTGAACTTGTACAGCACGTCCGGCAGCCGCTTGCGCTCGAAATCGTCGGGGATCAGCGGGTAGTTGGCCGCCTTGATGCCGTGCTGCATGGCCAGGTACAGGCTGGTGGGCGTCTTGCCGCTGCGCGAGACGCCGACCAGGATCACGTCGGCCTGCTCCAGATCGGCGTGCAGCTGGCCGTCGTCGTGCGCCAGCGAATAGTTGATCGCCGCGATGCGCCGCTCGTAAGCCTGCGTATTGGTCGCGGTGTGCGAGCGGCCCATCGTGTGCGTCGAGCGGATGCCGAACTCGGTCTCCAGCGGCTCGACGAAGGTGGCGAACAGGTCCAGGAAGCGGCAGTTGGCCTGCCGGACGACGTCATTGATGGCGGTGTCCACTAGCGTGCTGAACACGATAGGCCGGTGCCGGTCGGCCAGCGCCTGCCGGTCGATCCGGTCGCGCGCCTCGCGCGCCTTGTCGACCGAGTCGACGAACGGCAGCCGGACCTGCCGCAGCGACAGGCTCTCGAACTGCGTCAGCAGCGAATTGCCGAAGGTCTCGGCCGTGATGCCCGTCCCGTCCGAGATGTAGAACACCGTGCGATCGTACCTGGCGGCTGACGGGTCAAGCATGAAACGATTCTCCTGAGTCGAAGTAAAATTCAGCACGCCCGCGCCCGCGGGCGCGATCTGCGACGCCGTTCAACCTTGCAGAACGCTGCAGACGGCCGGTGCCGGGCTTCCCCCGCGCCGGATCCGGCCGCCTGAAGCGCTTTGCCGCATACGGATTTTCAACCATGTCAGGATCTTTTCATGAATTCTCACGAAGGACGCCATGTCGTCGCCTTCGAAGACTTGCGGATGACCGACGTCGAGTCGGTCGGCGGCAAGAATGCTTCGCTGGGCGAGATGATCAGTCAGCTGGCCGCCTCGGGCGTGCGGGTGCCCGGGGGTTTCGCCACGACGGCCTTCGCCTTCCGGCAGTTCCTGCAGCATAACCGGCTCACGGAGCGCATCAACGCTCGTCTGGACCAGCTCAACACCGAGGACGTCAAGGCGCTGGCCGAGTGCGGCGCCGAGATCCGCGAATGGATCATCGCCGCGCCGCTGCCCGAGCCGCTCGAGCGCGAGATCCGCGCGTACTACCAGCGCATGGTCGAGGCCAGCGGCGCCGAAGTCTCGGTGGCCGTGCGTTCGTCGGCCACCGCGGAAGACCTGCCTGATGCCTCGTTCGCCGGCCAGCAGGAAAGCTATCTGAACGTCAATGGCATCGACGCGGTGCTCGATCGCGTCCGCCACGTGTTCGCGTCGCTGTACAACGACCGGGCCATCTCGTACCGCGTCCACAAGGGCTTCGCTCACGCCGACGTGGCGCTGTCGGCCGGCATCCAGCAGATGGTGCGCAGCGACCTGGCCAGCTCTGGCGTCATGTTCACCATCGACACCGAATCGGGCTTTCCCGACGTGGTGTTCATCACCAGCTCGTACGGCCTGGGCGAGACGGTAGTGCAGGGCGCCGTCAACCCCGACGAGTTCTACGTCCACAAACCGATGCTTGCCGCCGGCAAGTTTCCGATCATCCGCCGCGAGATGGGCTCGAAGCTCATCAAGATGTGCTTCGCCGAGAACGGCAACGACGGCCGCCGCGTGAAGACCGTCGACACGCCGTCCGACGCGCGCAACCGCTATTCGCTCAGCGACGAGGACGTCATCGAGCTGGCCCGCTACGCGGTGATCATCGAGCAGCACTACGGCCGCCCGATGGACATCGAATGGGGCAAGGACGGCAATGACGGCCGGCTGTACATCCTGCAGGCCCGTCCCGAGACGGTGAAGTCGCAGGGCAGCGAGCTGCGCCAGCAGCGCTACCGGCTGAAGGGCAGCTCCGACGTGCTGGCCTCGGGGCGCGCCATCGGCCAGAAGGTGGGCGCCGGCCGCGTACGGATCGTCGGCGATGCCAGCGAGATGGAGCGCGTGCAGCCGGGCGACGTGCTGGTCACCGACATGACGGACCCGAACTGGGAGCCGGTCATGAAGCGCGCGGCCGCGATCGTCACCAACCGCGGCGGCCGCACCTGCCATGCGGCGATCATCGCGCGCGAGCTGGGCATTCCGGCGGTGGTCGGCTGCGGCGACGCCACCGAGCGGCTGAAGGACGACGCCCTGGTCACCGTCTCCTGCGCCGAAGGCGACACCGGCCGCATCTACGACGGCCTGCTCGAGACCGAGATCACCGAGGTCGACGCGGGCGCCATGCCGGAGCTGCCGGTCAAGATCATGGTCAACGTCGGCAATCCGACGCTGGCCTTCGAGTTCGCGCAGCTGCCCAATGCCGGTGTCGGGCTGGCGCGGCTCGAGTTCATCATCAATCACAACATCGGTGTCCATCCCAAGGCCATCCTCGACTATCCGAACGTCGACAGCGATCTGAAGAAGGCCGTCGAGAGCGTCGCGCGCGGCCACAGCACGCCGCGTGCGTTCTACGTCGACCGGCTGGCCGAAGGCGTGGCGACGATCGCGGCCGCGTTCTGGCCCAAGCCGGTGATCGTGCGGCTGTCCGACTTCAAGTCGAACGAATACCGCAAGCTGATCGGCGGCGCCCGCTACGAGCCCGAGGAAGAGAACCCGATGCTCGGCTTCCGCGGCGCGTCGCGCTACGTGGCCGACAGCTTCCGCGACTGCTTCGAGCTCGAGTGCCAGGCGATGCGCAAGGTTCGCGAGCAGATGGGGCTGACCAACGTCGAGCTGATGGTCCCCTTCGTGCGCACGCCGAAGGAGGCGGCCGCGGTGGTGGACCTGCTGGCTCGCCACGGCCTGCGCCGCGGCGAGCAGGGGCTGAAGCTGATCATGATGTGCGAGCTGCCGTCGAACGCGCTGCTGGCCGAGCAGTTCCTCGAGCACTTCGACGGCTTCTCGATCGGCTCGAACGACCTGACGCAGCTCACGCTGGGCCTGGACCGCGACTCGGGCCTGGTCGCCGACAGCTTCGACGAGCGCGACCCGGCGGTTCGCATGTTGCTGGAGCGCGCCATAGCTGCCTGCCGCAAGGCCGGCAAGTACGTGGGCATCTGCGGCCAGGGGCCGTCCGATCACCCCGATCTGGCGCAATGGCTGATGGAAAAGGGGATCGTCTCGATCTCGCTGAACCCCGACACCGTGGTGTCGACCTGGCAGCAGCTCGCCGGCACGGCGCGCTGAGCCGCTGGCGTTCGCTGAGAGCCGCTGGCGTTCGCTGAGCGGCAGCGCGCGCCGAGAAAGGGAGCAGGAGGAGCAGGGCGCGCGCCGGCACGCGGATGCCGGCGCGCCCGGTCGTCACTTGACGACCATCATCTGCGTCTTCTGTCCGTTCTTGTACGTGTACAGCGTCAGCGCGCCGTCCTTGATGTCGCCGCGCTGGTCGAACGAGATCTTGCCGGTGACACCTTCGTAGCTGATCTTGTGCAGCTCCGGCAGATACTTCTTCGGATCGGTCGAGTTCGCCTTCTGCATGGCCGCCACCAGCACGTTCACGGCGTCGTACACGTACGGCGCGTACAGCTGAACGTCGACGTTGTACTTCTCCTTGAACCGCTTCTTGAACGCGTCCATGCCGGCCACCCGGTCGGCCGTGACGCCGCCGGCCTCGGCGCAGACGATCTTCTCGTTGCCCAGCGCATCGCCGGCCAGCTTGGGCAGCTCGCCGGTGCAGATGCCGTCGCCGCCCATGAACTTCACGTTCTCCAGTCCCAGCTGCTTCATCTGCCGCAGCATCGGGCCGCCGACGGCATCCATGCCGCCGAAGAAGATCAGGTCGGGCCTGGCGCCCTTGAGCTTGGTCAGGATCGCATTGAAGTCGGTGGCCTTGTCGGTGGTGAACTCGCGGCCCACGATCTTGCCGCCGGCCGCGCGCACCGCCTTCTGGAACTCGTCGGCGACGCCCTGGCCGTAGGCGCTGCGGTCGTCGATGATGGCGATCGCCTTGGACTGCAGCTCCTTGACGGCGTAGCGGCCCAGCGTGCCGCCGAGCTGGCCGTCATTGGCAACGACGCGGAACGTCGTCTTGAACCCCTGCTGCGTGTACTTCGGCGCGGTCGACGACGGCGAGATCTGCGCGATGCCGGCGTCGCTGTAGATGCGCGAAGCCGGGATCGAGGTGCCCGAGTTCAGATGGCCGATGACGCCGGCCACCTTGGCGTCGACCAGCTTCTGCGCCGCGGCCGTGCCCTGTTTCGGGTCGGCGGCGTCGTCCTCCGACAGCAGCTCGAAGCTGACGTCCCTGCCGCCGATCTTCAGCTTCTTCGCGTTCAGCTCCTCGACCGCCAGCTTGCCGCCCAGCTCGTTGTCCTTGCCCAGGTGGGCGATCGAACCGGTGAGGGGGCCCACGTGGCCGATCTTGATCACGGTCTGCGCCAGCACGGGCGTTCCATTGGCCGCGAACGCCGCAGCGACGGCAAGACCCAAAAGCTTGACCTTCATCAGGCATCTCCTAGCGGAAAAACGGTCGGCCCCGCGCAGCACGCCCGGCGCTGATCGCGGGGAAGCGAGCAAATCGTAGCCGGATTCGTCAGGGGCGGCAATCGAGTCCGACCCGCCCCTGAGCCCGCTGTGACGGGCCGCTGTCGGGCATGAAAGACCGGCCTGCTTACTGGTATGCTGGCCGCCTCGGAGGCGCCCATGCAACTTCATTACTGGTGGTGGATCGTCGCGGTCGGACTGGGAGTCCTGGAACTGATCACCGGGACCTTCTATCTGCTGGTCCTGGCGCTGGCATGCGCGGCCGGCGGCCTGGCAGCCTGGGCCGGCGCCGGCATGCCGCTGCAGCTGCTTGCCACCGCCGCGGTCGCGGTGATCGGCTGGCTGCTGCTGCGGCGGCGCAACCCGTGGCGCGCCAAGAGCTCGTCCAGCGCCGACCGCGACATGCTGCTGGACATCGGCGAGCGGCTGCGTGTCGAGGCCTGGGAGCCCGGCGGCCAGACGCGCGTCCAGTACCGCGGCGCCAGCTGGACGGCCGAGCTCGACCCGTCGCAGCCGGCCGACGCCGCGCAGCCCGGCACCTTCGTCATCGTACGGGTGGTCGGCAACCGCCTGATCGTGCGCAGCGCTCCCTGATCGTGCCCGGCACCACCTGATCGCGTCCGGCGCCGCCTGATCTCGAATCCGCGCGGGTCGGCCTTGCGGCCCGGCGACAACTGCAACAACCGGAGAACTCATATGCCACTCAGCGGCTTCGGCCTTGTTTCGTTGGTAGTGTTGATCCTCGCAGTGGTGTTCGTGACGCGCGCGATGAAGGTCGTGCCGCAGCAGCACGCGTGGATCGTCGAGCGGCTGGGCAAGTACGACCGCACGCTGGGGCCCGGCCTGAGCTTCATCGTGCCCTTCGTCGACCGCGTCGCCTACAAGCATTCGCTGAAGGAGATCCCGCTCGACGTGCCCAGCCAGGTCTGCATCACCAAGGACAATACGCAGCTGACCGTCGACGGCGTCCTGTACTTCCAGGTCACCGACCCGATGCGCGCCTCGTACGGCTCAAGCAACTACATCACGGCGATCACGCAGCTGGCACAGACCACGCTGCGCTCGGTCGTCGGCCGGCTCGAGCTGGACAAGACCTTCGAGGAGCGCGACTTCATCAACTCCAGCGTGGTCTCCGCGCTCGATGAGGCGGCGCTGAACTGGGGCGTGAAGGTGCTGCGCTACGAGATCAAGGACCTGACGCCGCCCAACGAGATCCTGCGCTCGATGCAGGCGCAGATCACCGCTGAGCGCGAGAAGCGCGCGCGCATCGCCGAATCGGAAGGCCGCAAGCAGGAGCAGATCAACCTGGCCACCGGCGAGCGCGAGTCGTTCATCCAGCGCTCCGAGGGCGAGCGGCAGGCCGAGGTCAACCGAGCGATGGGCGAGGCCGCCGCGATCCAGGCCGTCGCCGACGCTACGGCGCGCGCCATCGAACGCATAGGCGCGGCGCTGCGGCAGCCCGGCGGCATGGAAGCCGTCAACCTGCAGGTGGCCGAGAAGTACGTCGATGCGCTCGGCAAGATGGCCAAGGAGAACAATACGATGATAGTGCCGGCCAATCTCACCGACGTGGCCTCGCTGGTGGCCACCGCGACCAGCGTCATCCGGCAGCAGTCGCCGGGCGGCGCGGTGACGGGTCCGGCGCGTTCCTGAGCGGCGGTACTGGCCGGGCAGCCGTCAGCGCTGGTTGCCCTGCTTGAGCAGCCGCTGCCGCTCGCGCTGCCATTCGCGCTCGCGCTCGGTGTCGCGCTTGTCGTACTGGCGCTTGCCCTTGGCCAGGCCCACGGCCAGCTTCACGCGGCCGCGCGTGTAGTGCAGATCCAGCGGCACCAGCGTATAGCCGGCGCGCTCGACCTGGCCGATCAGCTTGTCGATCTGCGCGGCGTGCATCAGCAGCTTGCGCGTCCGGGTCGGATCCGGCTTGATGTGCGTCGACGCCTCCGGCAGCGGCGTGATGTGCGCGCCTATCAGGAACAGCTCGCCGTCGCGGACGATGACGTAGCCTTCCTTCAGCTGCGCGCGGCCGGCACGGATGGCCTTCACCTCCCAGCCTTCCAGGGCGATGCCGGCTTCGAGGCGCTCCTCGATGAAATAATCGTGGAGCGCTTTTTTGTTCTGGGCGATGCTCATGTCTACAATCCGCGGCAATTCTAGCAGCGCCGGCGGCCACGGCCGCCGGATGGCCGTCCCGGCCGGGCCGGGCACCTTTTCCGTCTGAAGCGCCAGCTCTCGTGCACGTCGTCAAGAAATCAGTCCTGCTTCCGTACAGCACCCGGCAGATGTTCGATCTGGTCGAGCGCGTCGAAGACTATCCCACCTTCCTGCCCTGGTGCGGCGGTGTGACCGTCACGCGCGACGGCGAAGCGGCCTTGACCGCCACCATCACCATCGCCTATCGCGGCCTGCGCCAGACCTTCACCACGCGCAACACGAATCATGCCCCGGATTCGATCTCGATGCGCCTCATCGACGGCCCGTTCACGCGCCTCGAAGGGGAGTGGCGCTTCACCGCGCTGCGCGCCGACGCCTGCAAGGTCGAGCTGACGCTCGAATACGCGTTCGCCGGCGGCCTGCTCGGGCGCGCGCTGGCCCCGGTGTTCGACCCGATCGCACGCAGCTTCATCGATGCCTTCGTGCGGCGCGCCGAACAGCTGTACGGCGGCTGACGAGGGCGTCCATGGCGGCCGAACTGCGCATCGAGCTCGTATGGGCGGCCGCCGACGGGACGGTGGGCCGTCTGCCGCTCAGGGTGCCGGCCGGCGCCACGCTGGCCGGCGTCCGGGAATCGCTGTCCGCGCAGGCGTCCGGCCGGGCGCTTGCCGACGACTGGCAGCGCGGCGCGCTGAAGGCGGCGATCTTCGGACGCCTGCGCCCACTCGATACGCCACTGCACGACGGCGACCGGGTCGAGCTGCTCGGCGAGCTGAGCGCCGATCCGAAAGTGGCGCGTCAGCGGCGCGTGGAAAAGCGGCGTGCTGCGCTGGCGCACGACAAGTGGCGGGGCTCCGGACGGTAGGGTGGCGCCGTTCAGGGCCAGATTCCGGGCCGGGTTCGGGACCAGATTCGGGGCGCTGATTCAGCGCGTGGTGCCATTGGCCAGCCCCAGCTCCTGCGGCAGCTGCTCGCCGGCGTCGGCGCGCTCCGACAGGGGCAGGGCGGTGCTGAGATGCTGGCGGATCAGCGTTTCGGCCGCGTCGGCGTCGCGGCGCATCAAGGCTTCGGCGATGGCGACATGCTGCCGCTGCAGATCCTCGATCTCCCCGGACTCGGGAGTCGGCATCAGCTCGCTGTACGAGTATTCGTAGAATTCCTCGATCAGGTTGATCAGCCGCGGGCTGTGGGAGGCCTGCGCCAGGCCGTGATGGAACTCGCGATCCAGCGACGAGCGCTGCTTCAGCGAGGCTGAACCTATCATGTCGCGCGCCCGCCGGCAGGCGTCTCCGATGCGGGCCAGCTCCTCGTCGCTGGCGCGCTGGCAGGCCAGCCGCGCGGCGGCGCCTTCCAGGCACTGGCGCAGCGTGAGCACCTCGACCAGCTTGGTCCGCGCGTCCTCGACGATGCAGCCGCCGGTCTTCAGGCGGCGTACCAGCCCCTCCGACTCGAGCTTGGAAATGGCCTCGCGCACCGGCGTACGGCTGACGTTGAGCATCTCCGCCAGCGAGGTTTCGATCAGGCGCGACTGCGGCGGGAAGCGCCCCCTGAGAATGGCTCGCCGCAGTTCCCGATGAACGTGCATCACGACCGGTTCGCGGTCGGCTACTTTTCTCAATTCCACTGTTTCATGCCTTGGTCTTCGGGGCGCGGCCGCACCCGTTTGGCAGCAATCGCCGAGCCTGGCAGACGACCTATTCTGCCATCAATCGCGGCCGCCGACGCCGCTGCGGCCCTCGTTGACGTGCATGCTGCCGTCCTTGCTGCCACCCTGGTGCCACTTCTGCTGCGGGCCGCGCCGGGCTTCTAGTGCGCGGCCGCCGCCGGCCGGCTGCGCCGCTGCGTCCAGGCCACCAGCCACAGCCCGCCCACGGAAATGGCGGTGGTCAGCGTCGAGACGGCGGCGATCGTCGGATCGATGATCTGCTGCACGTTGACCCAGATCTGTCGCGGCAGCGTCGGCTCGGCGAGCTTGGTCAGGAACAGGCTCAGGATGATATCGTCGAACGACGCGACGAAGGCGAACAGCATGGAGCTGAGAATCGCCGGCCGCAGCACCGGGAAGGTGACGTTCCACAGCACCTGAGCCGTCGATGCGCCGAGCCCGCGCGCCGCCCATTCGAGCCGCCGGTCGAAGCCGTACAGGGCCGCCGACATGATCATGATCACGTAGGGCACGGCGATCACCGTGTGGGCCGCGACCACGCCGAACAGCGAGCCGAGCATGCGCAGCTCCACGTACAGGAAGTACAGGCCGACGGCGATGATGATCTTGGGGACGATCAGCGGGCTCATCAGCAGCACGCGCACGATCGCCTTGCCCGCGAACTTGCCGCGCACCAGCACCATTGCCGCCGCGAAGCCGATCGCCAGCGACGCGATCGCCGTGAAGAAGGCGGCGGTCAGGCTCATGCGGGTCGCCGTCATCCACATCGGGTCGCCGAAGTAGCGCTCGTACCAGCGGAAGGACACGCCCTCGGGCGGGAAGGTCATGATCTCGCTGGGGCTGACCGAGACGGCGACGATGATCAGGATAGGCGCCATCAGGAACACGAAGACCAGCCACGAGAACCCGCCGAGCGCCAGCTCGGCGGCCGAGAAACGCTTGTTGCGCGCGCTCATCGTGCGCCTCCCCACATCCGGTCGAAGTCCACGTAACGGTTGGCGAACAGCTGCAGGCAACTGGTCAGCAGCAGCAGGACGACCGACAGCGCCGCGGCCAGCGTCCAGTCCAGCGCTTCGTTGATCTGCAGCGCGATCACCAGCGGCAGCGTCACCTGCTCGGGGCCGCCGAGCAGCGCGGGCGTGATGTACATGCCCACGGCCAGCATGAAGACCAGGAAGCTGCCGGCGAACAGGCCGGGCCGCGTGAGCGGCACGAAGATGCGCAGGAACGCCTGCCATGGCGTGGCGCCCAGATTGCGCGCCGCCTTGGTGAGATTGCGGTCGATGCCGTTCATGACGCTGAACAGGCACAGGATCATGTACGGCAGCAGGTAGTACGTGAGGCCGACGACGACCGCCGTGTGCGTGCCTATGAAAGAGAACGGCTCGTCGATCAGCTGCATCTTCATCAGCGCCGTATTGACGATGCCCTGGCGCCCGAGGATCACGATCCACGCATAGGTGCGTACCAGTCCGCTGCTCCAGAACGGAACCAGCACGAAGGCCATCAGCACCACGGTCCAGGTCCGGTTCAGTGTGACCAGCCAGTAGGCCACCGGGTAGCCTATGGCCAGCACCAGCAGCATGGTGCCGACGCCTATGCCCATGGTGTAGCCGAGGATCGACCAGTACGCCGGCTCCCGCAGAAACTCGGCATAGCCGGCGAGCGTGAAGCCGCCCTCCGCCCAGAAGCTCTGCCAGACCATCTGCAGCAGCGGCCAGCCGAAGAACAGCGCATAGAAGCCGGCGACTGGCGCGAGCAGCCACGGAATCGGGCGGCGCTGCCGGGGCACCGCGGCCGGCACCCCGGCCACCGCGGCCGTTGCGACCAGCGAGCCGCTGGCGATGGAGCTTGGCATCTGTGACATCCTCTGGTCGGATCCTGCGCGGTGCACGGTGGTGGTTAGCGCACGGCCATGCCGGCCCACTTCTTGGCGATGTCGGGCCGTGCCTTGCTCATCCATTCGACGTCCAGCGTGCGGCCCAGCGCCGCCGTGGTGGGATTACCCGGCAGCTGCGCGGCGACTGCGGCGGAGATGAACTGGTAGGCGTCGACGTTGATTGGACCGTACTGCGTCGGCTCGGCAACGCGGGCGAGCACTTCGGGCTGGCACACGTAGGCCAGGAACTTCATCGCGTTCTCCTTGTTGGGCGCGCCCTTGGGAATGGAGAAGAAGTTCGGGAAGCGGATGTGCTGGTTCCAGTTGATGGCCACCGGCCGCTTGGCCGCGAGCAGCGGAGCGATCCGTCCGTTCGGGATGATCACGATGTCGGCCTCGCCGTCGACCAGGTACTGCGCCACCTGCGCGTAGCCATCGGCGAACACCAGGTTGTTGCCCAGGCTGCGGATCTTGTTGAACGCGGCATCCAGATCGATCGGATACAGCGAATCGAGCTTGCCGCCGTTCATGGCCAGCGCCGCCTGTTCGATCGGCGGCCGGGTGGCGCCGATCGATGCGCGCTTGCCCGGAAAGCGTTCGGTGTTCCAGAAGTCGGCCCACGAGCTCGGCGCCTTGCCGGCAGGGAAGCGGTCCGTGTTATAGGCCATCACCATCGACCACTGGATGGTGGGGAACGCGAAGCTGTATCGCATGTCGGCGGGAATGCCTTTCAGGCACGACGCGGGCAGCTTGCTGTAGTCGATCGTTTCCAGCAGCCCTTCGGCCGCGAGCGCGCTCGCGGTGTCGGCCGAGGTATCGATCAGGTCGGCCTCGACATTGCCGGACTTGGCCATCACGCGCAGCTTCGCGTAGTTGTAGCCGGCGGCTTCCTTGACGGTGAGGCCCGAACTCTGCGCGAACGGCTGGAACCAGTGCTTGCTCTGTGCTTCCTGATACGTACCGCCTAGGGACAGGATGGTCAGCGAGCGGCTGCCTGAGGCTTGCGCCACGGCGCTGGCCGGGGTCAGGGCGATCGTGATCGCCGCGGTCAGCGCGGCCAGGACGGTGACACCATGCATCGAATGAAAGCGGATGTTCATCGAGGGACTCCGGTTGAAGTAGGGACGGAAAGAAAGCTCAGGCGGCCAGCACGATGCTGTCGTCGGGCTGCCAGCCGACCAGGCAGGGCTGGCCCACCGTGACCGGCACTCCGAAGCCGCGGTTGGGACGCTTGACGCGGACTTCGACGCTGTCGGACAGGCGCACGCGGTACATCGAGGCGTCGCCGAGATAGATCTCGCCGACGATGCGGCCCGGCAGCTTGTTCGGCAGCGCATCGACGTCGCTGCACAGACGCAGCCGTTCGGGACGAAGAAAGATCACTGCATCGCTGCCGGCCGGCAGCGTGCCCGGCGCGACGCTCACGCGCTGGACGCCGTCCAGCACGCGTGCCGCGGCGCTGCCGCCTTCCTCGCCGAGCAGCCGGCACGGAATGAAGTTCGATTCGCCGATGAAGCTGGCGACGAAGCGGTTGGTCGGCGACTCGTAGATCTCGCGCGGACTGCCGAAGCTCGAGATGAGGCCGTTCTCCATGACCGCGATCTGATCGGACATGGTCAGCGCCTCCTCCTGATCGTGAGTCACGTAGACCACGGTCAGGCCCAGCTCGCGCTGGATCGACTTGATCTCCTCCTGCATCTGCAGGCGCAGCCGTCGATCGAGCGCGCCCAGCGGCTCGTCCATGAGCACCAGCGACGGGCTGAACACGAGCGCGCGGGCGAGGGCGACACGCTGCTGCTGGCCGCCGCTCAGCTGCGACGGATAGCGGTGCTTGAACTCGTTCAGGCCGACCAGCTTGACGAAGGAGTCGACACGGTCGTCGGCCTCGGAGCGCGGCACCTTGCGCATGCGCAGCGGAAAGCCGACGTTCTCGGCCACCGTCATGTGCGGAAACAGCGCGTAGTTCTGGAACACCATCCCCAGGTCGCGCTGATGCGCGGGCACATTGGTCACCGGCTTGCCGTTGATCAGGATCTCGCCCGAGGTCGGCTCGACGAAGCCGGCGATCATCATCAGCGTCGTCGTCTTGCCCGAGCCGCTCGGACCCAGCAGCGTGAGGAACTTCCCTGATTCGAGCTCGAGGGAGACGCCGCGCACCGCGCCGAAATCCTCGTAGTAGCGAACCAGGTTCTGGAGCGACAGGCTGGCACCTTGCATGATGGAACTCTCTTCCTGTTCAGAATGAGCCGGTCAGCGCGCCGGCCCGTTCGCATGGAGGCTGCCTCAGGCGGCCGCTTTCGACGCAGCCGGACGCGTCAGTCCGAGCGACTCCCAGGTCCTGGGCTCGCTGAGCTCGCCGTACTTCTGCTTGGGCGAATAGCGGCCGTCGACCACGCCGTCGGCGATCAGGCGCACCAGCTGCGAATCGCGCGTGTGCAGCGAGGCCGTACGGATGTCGCGCCAGAATCGTTCCAGCGGCGCGCTCTTGAGCAGCGCGCGCGTGCCGATCAGATCGAAGGCCTTGGTGGCCAGATGCAGCGCCGTCTCGCGCGCCGTGTGGTGCGCGCGCAGCGAAGCGATCGCGGCCTCGCCGAACTGCTTGCGGTCCCACAGGCCGCTGGCGTAATGGCACGACGCGCGCGCCGCCTGTAGTTCGCAGGACATTTCGCCGACGGTGACCATGTAGCCTTCCTCGTTCTGCAGGAAGGCGCGTTCGCGCATCGTCTTGATGACGAAGTCGTAGACGCCCTGCGCCGCGCCCAGCAGATGGAACGCTTGCGACAATTCCAGCGTGTACGGGTCCTTGGTGATGAAATCACCAGGCTCGCCAAGCACGTTGCTCCACGGGATGAACACGTCCTTCAGCGCCGCGCTCCAGCTCACCGAGCTGCGCAGGCCGATCATGTCTTCCCAGCCGTTGTTCACGAAACTCAGGCCCGGCGAGCCCTTGGTCACGATCGACAGCGTCAGCCCCTCGCGGCTGGAGCTCGTCCCCGGGGCGATGCTCCAGTACAGCAGGTAGTCGGCGACCGGACCGTTCGAGCAGAAATGCTTGCCTGCATTGGCGATGAAGCCGCCGTCGGTGGGCACCATGTCGCCCTGGAACACCAGCCGGCGCTCCGAATCCTTGGGCGCCGCGCCTTGCTGCTGATGGTTCACCTCGCTGCCGAGCGAGCCCATGATCGCGCCGTTGCGCGCCACGTCGCCGAGGATGCGACGCTTCTGCTCGTCATTGCCCAAGCGGGCCACCGCGCCGCACTGGTGGTAGTGGATGATCAGATCCCAGCCGGTCGACGAGCACGCACGGGACACCGCCTCGGTGACGAGATAAGCGGTCAGGTGCGCATTGCCGGTCTCGGTGCCGGCGCCGCCGTATTCCTTGGGCACCGCGATGCCGAGCAGGCCGGCCTCGCGCAGCCGAGCGAAATTCCGGTGCGGGAACTCGGCGCGCTCGTCGAAGTCGCGCGAATCCTTGGCGAAATCGGCGGCCAGCGATTCGGCGATGCCGAGCCACTTCTCCTGCTCATGAGTCAGTTGGACGCTCATGGTGTGATCCTCTGTTTTCGTGTTCATCCATCAAACCGCCCGGATCGGATTCGCCTCGGCCAGTCGGGCGTACGTCTTTTGGATGCGACATTCTGGATGCTGCATGCAGAAATCATTGGCCGAAGCGCGCAGTTCGTCAAGGTTATGCGTGGGTCTGGTCAGCCTCCATGCAATGGGCCAGCTGATCCAGCAAGGCGACGTACGCGCCTTGTCCGAGTCGGAAACTGGACAGGCGCAGGAACTCGTCCGGACCGTGCATGCCCTCGTCGGGCAGCCCGAAGCCGAAGATCACCGTGTACGCCCGCAGCTCGCGTTTAAAGAGCGCCAGGATCGGGATCGATCCGCCGGACCGCGTGTAGTAGGGCTCCCGGCCATGAAGGCCGATAAGCACGTTCCGTGCCGCCCGGTTGCCCGGATGATCGGCCGGCATTCCATACGGCTCGGCCGAATTGGGCAGCACGCTCACCTCGAAGCGCAGCCCGGGCGGGCACTGCGCGAGCAGGAAGCGCCGCACGCATTCGGCGACGATCGTCGGTTGCTGGTCGGGCACCAGGCGGCAGGTCAGCTTGGCGGTCGCGTGTGCCGGCACCACGGTGCGCACGCCGGGACCGTCGTGGCCGCCTACGATGCCGTTGATCTCAATCGTCGGGCGTGCACCGATTCGTTCGCGAGTGGAATAGCCGGGCTCGCCGACCAGCTCCGTCACGCCCAGCCGCGCACGGTAGGCGCCTTCGTCGAAGGGCACCGCGGCCAGCGCCTGCCGTTCTTCCGCGTCCAGCTCGCGGACGTCTTCGTAGAAGCCGGGCACCAGGATCCTTCCGGCGTCGTCATGCAGCTTCGCCAGCGCCGCGACCAGGCCGTGCAGCGGATTGGCGACGGCACCGCCGTGCGAGCCCGAATGCAGATCCTGCCGCGGACCGTAGGCCGTCACTTCGAGCGCGCAGACGCCGCGCAGCCCGACCCGCAGATCGCCTTCGCTCTCGCTCCACTGCCAGCCGTCGGCGCTGACCACCAGATCGCAGGCGAAGCGTTCGCGGTGCGCGCGGACGAAGGCCGGCATGTCGGGGCTGAGGATCTCTTCCTCGCCCTCCAGCAGGAACTTGATGTTGACCGGCAGGCTGCCGCGCTCGGCCAGCATCGCTTCGATGGCCAGGATCGGAACCAGCAGATTGCCCTTGTCGTCAGTGGCGCCGCGGGCATAGACGCGGCCATCGCGGATGGCCGGCTCGAACGGCGGACTGGTCCAGGCCTGCGACGGCGGTGCCGGCTGTACATCGAAATGACCGTAGACGAGAACCGTGGGCGCGCCGGGCGCGTGCAGCCAGTCCGCGTAGACCACCGGAAACTCGCCCGCGCGCAGCGTCGCCGCGTTCTGCAGTCCAGCGCGCAGCAGCCGCTGCTCGAGCCACTGCGCCGCGCGATCGACGTCGGCCCCATGCTGGGGCAGGGCGGAAACGCTGGGGATGCTCAGCAGCTCGACCATCTCGGCGATGAATCGGGACTGATGGCTATCCAGGTACGCATCGCAGGCATCCGCGCCCGCATCGACGAGCGGGGATTCCGGCGCGCCGCGGCGGTGCATCAGGCGGCACCAAGTTGGCGCAGCAGCACCAGCGAGTCGCGCACCACCCAGCTTTCCTGGATCAGTCCGTCAGCCACGCGGTAGATGCCGATGCCCGGCACCTCCACTGCGCGTCCGGTCGGGGCCAGATCCTGGAAGAGGCCGCGGTGCGTGCCGAACATCGTGTAGCGGACGGCGACCCGGTCTTCCGCGGCGATCAGATCGTCGACGCTGAAGCGGACGTCCGGAAAGGCGGTCAGCAGGCTGTCATAGTTCTTGCGAATACCGGCGGGACCGGACAGCGTGCCGCGGGCGCCGGCATGGTTCTGGTAGCCGGGCGCGAACAGCGAGTCGATGCGCTCGGGGCGCCGCTGCGCCCAGACTTCGTCGTAGTAGCGCTCGATCACGGCGCTGGGCGTGGCGGATTTCGCGGCGGGCTGCATCAGTGCGACTCCCTGAAGGTGAACGGGCCGGCGGCGGGAGCGGATCACTTGACACCGGAGCCACCCCACCGCAAGATTTCTGCATTCTGCATGCAGCATGCGATATAGGGAAGCCATGCAAGTATCGGGCCAGGAGAAAGCACTTGATTGAACAAGAGTCGTATCAGGCGCGGCGCGCCGAAGCCCGGCGCCGGATGGCCGGGCAGGGAATCGATGCGCTGCTGGTCGGACCCAGCGCAGCCTTTCGCTACTTCACCGGCCGCAAGGCCATCCAGACCGAGCGCTTCGTCGCGCTGCTGATCGGCCGCGAGGGCAGCGACCTGATCGTGACGCCGCGGCTGCAGTCTCCGCTGTACGACGGGATAGACGGCACCGAGCTGCTGATCTGGGACGAAGCCGAGTCGCCGGTCGCGCGCGTCGCGCAGGAACTGGACCGGCGCGGCGCCGGCAGTCTGGCGGTGAACGAGGAGTTCTGGAGCGGCTTTCTGCTTGCGCTGCGCCGGCTGCGTCCGGCGCTGAACCAGCTCGACGGCGCGCCGCTGCTGAGCGCTCTGCGCATCATCAAGAGCGAAGCCGAGCTGGCGCGCATGGCCCGCACCGCCGAGCGCATCGACGACGTGTGGACCGAGTTCTGCCGCCTGACTCCGACGATGATCGGACATACCGAGCTGGCGCTGCGTGCGCGCATCGACGGATTGATGCGCGACATGGGCTTCAGCGAAGTCACCTGGGTCGACGTCGGTGCCGGCGCGAACGGCGCTTCGCCGCTGCATCACGGCAGCGAACACGTGGTGGCCGCCGGTGAGCCGGTCGTGTTCGACTACGCCGGCTGCTACGACGGCTACTACGGCGACATCTGCCGGATCGCGGTGAGCGGCCCGATCGACCCGGACTACCGCGCACTGTACGACCTGGTCGACCGCGCCCAGGAGGCCGCGTTCCAGGCCATCCGTCCGGGCGTCACGGCCGAGTCGATAGACGCGGTGGCGCGCCGCATCCTCAGCGATGCCGGCTATGGCGAGTACTTCACCCACCGCATCGGCCACGGCATCGGCCTGGCCGCGCACGAGGATCCGTACCTGGTGGAAGGAAACCAGCGGCTGCTCGAGCCCGGCATGGTGTTCTCCAATGAACCCGGCGTCTATCTGCCCGGCCGCTGGGGGGTCCGCATCGAGGACATCGTCGTCGTCACACGCGACGGTGCGCAACGTCTGACGCGCGTGTCGCGCGAACTGGTGAGCCTGAACGATGACTGAACGATCGCCTCAAGAACCTGCCCATGCTCATGGGCAGGCCGGGATGCTGGCCTTTCCGCTAGCCGAATACCAGGCGCGCGTCGCACTGCTGAGACGACAGATGTCGGCCAGCGGCGTCGATCTGCTGGTGATCGACGAGTTCGAGCATCTCGCCTATTTCACCGGCCATCTGCCCACCGCGGCGATGTATCAGTGCTGCCTGATGCCTGTGCACGGAGAGCCGGTCATGGTGGTGCGAAGCCTGGACGCACCGATGCTGTCGGAGCTCAGCTGGACCACCGACCACGTGCTGTTCGACGATCACGAAGACCCGCTCGCGGTAGTCGCGAAGACGATCCGGGCGCGCGGCTGGTCGACGTCGCGCATCGGCATCGAAACCGATTCGCACATCATGCTGGTCTGCCGCCTGGAAGCGCTGAAGGCCGCGCTGCCCGAGTCACGCTTCATCGACTTCGGCGGCCATATGTGGCGGCAGCGGCTGCGCAAGTCGCCGCGCGAGATCGACTACCTGCGCCAGTGCGCGGCGATCTGCGATCTCGCCACGCAGGCCGGCATTGACGCGGCCGGTGCCGGCGTGCCCGAACGCGAGGTCGCCGCCGCGATCTACGCCGCGGCCCTGCGTGCCGGCGCCGACAATACGCGGCTCGTATTGATGCAGTCCGGGCCGCGGTCGAGCACGCTGCACGGCGGCCTGGGGCGGCGCACGTTGGCCGATGGCGATCTGCTGCACATCGAGATGGTGCCGCATCTGCGCGGCTATACGGCGCGCTCGATGCGGCCGGTGTCGATAGGGCGCCCCAGCGACGCGCAGCAGGCCGCCGCCGAGCGAATGGTCGCCTTGCAGAACGAACAGTTCGCGGCCATGCGCCCCGGCGCGGTCGCCGGCGACGTCGACCGCCTGCTGCGGCAGCAGATGCTCGATTCCGGCCTGACCGACCACTACACGAACATCAGCGGCTACACGCTGGGCCTGGTGGCGATTCCGCGCACCAGCGACTTCACGCGCGTCTTCGTGCCCGGCGCCGAGTGGCTGCTGGAACCGGGAATGGTGTTCCACATGTACACGATGGCGCAGGGCATGGCCTTCAGCGAGACCGTTCACGTCACCGATCGAGGCTCCGAACTGCTCACCCGCATCGAGCGGCGGCTGTTCAGCGCCTGAGGAGCCCGAGCATGTGTTCCGCTTCAGACGAAGTCACCGATTCCCGTCGGCCGCGGCAAGCTGTTGCGATACCGGCGCAGACGTCAGTCCCGGCACCGACGTCAGTCCCGGCGCAGCTATCGGATGACCCGCGGGCCTTACGGCACGCGCTCGGCCAGTTCGCCACCGGCGTCGCCGTCGTCACGGCGCGCGGCCCGAACGGCCGGCTGACCGGCGTCACCGTCAACTCGTTCAATTCGGTCTCGCTGGATCCGCCGCTGATCCTGTTCAGCCTGCACCGCCAGGCCACCCGGCTGACGCCGCTGCTGGAGGCCGAAGGTTTCGCGGTGAACGTGCTCGGTCG
The DNA here is from genome assembly GCA_050187175.1 of Burkholderiaceae bacterium. Taxonomy (GTDB): domain Bacteria; phylum Pseudomonadota; class Gammaproteobacteria; order Burkholderiales; family Burkholderiaceae_E; genus Zeimonas. Next base: position 5,081 of record JBFWXS010000028.1, on the reverse strand, counting down.
AGCGCAGCGCAGCCTGTCGGACCGTTTCGCCCGCGCCTCGGACGCAAGCTGGGACGGGGTGGGGTACCGCAGCGGCCGCACCGGCGCGCCATGTCTGCAGGGCGCGCTGGCGCACCTCGAATGCCGGCTGCACGCCAGCTACGACGGCGGCGATCATCTGATCGTGCTGGGCCGCGTCATCGAACTGGCCCATCACGCCGACGACGAGCCGCTGATCTTCTTCCGCGGCCGCTACCATGAGCTGGCCGTGTGACCGGTGGACAGCCATGACATATGACCGTGCGGCGGCCATGAAGAGCCCAACTCAGGTCCGACCCGCGCCAGTCCGTGTCGCCGTATCGGCGCGTCTGCTGCATGCGCCGCCGGCCGAGATGGGCCTGCGCGACAAGAAGCTGCAGTACCTGGAGGAGTCGATCTCCGACTGGCTGTTTCGCCACGACGCGCTGCCTTTCGTCATTCCGTCTCCCGACAGCCGCTGGCCCGCTGACGCGACGACCGACTTCGAGCGGCGGCTGACGCCTTACGCCGATCTGCTCGACGGACTGCTGCTGCAGGGTGGCTCCGACATGAGCCCGACCAGCTACGGCCAGACGCCGCTGCAGCCGGCCTGGGCCGGCGACCTGCCGCGCGACCTCTACGAACTCGCACTGGTGCGCCTGTTCCGTGCACGCGGCAAGCCTATCCTCGGCATCTGCAGAGGTGCCCAGCTGCTCAACGTCGCGTTCGGCGGCACGCTGTTCCAGGACATCGAGACGCAGGTGGCCGGCGTGCGCGGCCACGTCGATCGCCCGCGCTACGACCTCAACCGCCACGCCGTCGAGCTGGTGGCCGGTTCATGGCTGGCGGACTGGTACCGGCCGTCGCGTCACGGCGTGGTCTGCAGCATCCACCACCAGTCGGTGGACCGGCTCGGCGACGGGCTGGTGGTCGAAGCCTATGGGCACGGCGATTCGATCGTCGAGGCGTTCCGCTCCGCGCGGGATCCGTATATCGTCGGCATCCAATGGCACCCGGAGTTCCACCACGACGGCGAGCTGCTGTCGAGCGGGCCGATCATGGAGTCGTTCCTGGCGGCCTGCCGGGCGGCGGTCGAGGCCGGCCTGAGCAAATCCGAGCGAACCTGAGCGGACTGAACCCGCCCTGAGCGGTTTCCCCCTAATACGCGCCGTCAGCGCGCCGGCTCAGCGCGCGCCAGGCATCCTCAGCCCGCGCCGCACTGGCGCGACACGTCGCGCCGGACGCTGTCGATGCGGCGCGCGCGCTCGGCATCATCCATCGTCACCTGCTCGCCGCGGGCGTCCAGCGTGACGATGCGCATGCCGCTTTCCAGCGTCCGCAGCGAGCCGCGCGCATCGTCGCAGGCGCGCGCCAGCCGGGCGGCTTCGTCGCGCGCTTCCTTGTCCTTGCGTGCCGCGTCGTCGCGCTCGGCCATCCGCTTGCGGAAAGCCATGTCGCGGTCGGCCCAGCTCTGGAAGCGGTCGTCGTGGTTCTTGGGGCTGCTGCCGGGTGCGGCGGAGCGCTGCGCCGCCGCGCCGCCGGAAACACCCGAGGCAGCAGAGGCGCCCGGCGCGCCCGAGATGCCGGCGGGCTGCGCGCTCGCATCCGACGGCCCCTTCGCAGCGGCATCCGGCGCGGCGGCGGGTGCGACAGGAGGCGCCGCCACCGTGACCGGCGCCGGACCGCGGATGATCTGCGACGGCCGCACGTCGGGCGGCGGCGGTTGATCCGAGTACACCATCTGGCCGCCGGCGTCGCGCCATTGCCAAGTGACCGCGTGGGCCAGCAGCGGCAGGAGGGCGAGGGCGAGCGTCAAGGAAGGGATCGGGCGCATGGTGCTGGGTTCGCGGCTGACTTGGCCGACGCGGCACGCTCGTCGGCCGGGGCGCCTTTCAAGGCGTGCCGGCGCCCATCGATTGTCAGCGTCCGCACCCGTCCGCCCGGGCCGCAGCCGACGAAAGGGGGCAAACCGGAGCCGAGCGGAGAGGTACCGGATCTGTAATAAAATACGTCTTTGAGCCCCGAGGTTCACATGCGACTGGTCAAGAAGGCGCTGACGTTCGACGACGTCCTGCTGGTCCCCGCGTTCTCCGACATCCTCCCCCGCGACACTTCCCTGAAAACCCGCCTGACCCGGCGGATTTCGCTGAACATCCCGCTGCTGTCCGCGGCGATGGACACCGTCACCGAAGGACGCCTGGCGATCGCCATCGCGCAGGAGGGCGGCCTCGGCATCGTCCACAAGAACCTCAGCCCGCAGCGGCAGGCCGCCGAGGTCGCCAAGGTCAAGCGGCACGAGTCGGGCATCGTCGCCGACCCGATCACCGTCTCGCCGGGCATGAAGGTGCTCGACGTCATCCAGCTCACGCAGCAGCACCGCATCTCAGGCCTGCCGGTAGTCGAGAACGGCCGCGTAGTGGGCATCGTCACCAACCGCGACCTGCGTTTCGAGACGCGTCTCGACGAACCGGTCAGCCGCATCATGACGCCGCGCGAGCGGCTGGTCACCGTGCGCGAAGGCGCCTCGCTCGACGATGCGCAATCGCTGATGCACCGGCACCGCCTCGAGCGCGTGCTGGTCGTCAACGAGGCCTTCGAACTGAAGGGGCTGATCACCGTCAAGGACATCCTCAAGGCCACCGAGCATCCGAACGCCAGCAAGGACCCGCAGGGCAAGCTGCGCGTCGGCGCCGCGGTCGGCGTCGGCGGCGATGTCGAGGAGCGCGCCGAGCTGCTGGCGCGCGCCGGCGTCGACGTCATCGTCGTCGACACCGCGCATGGCCACAGCAAGGGCGTCATCGAGCGCGTACGCGCGGTCAAGCGGCAGTACCCGAACATCGACGTCATCGCCGGCAACATCGCCACCGGCGACGCGGCGCGCGCGCTGGCCGAGGCCGGCGCCGACGCCGTCAAGGTCGGCATCGGTCCCGGCTCGATCTGCACCACGCGCATCGTCGCCGGCGTCGGCGTGCCGCAAATCAGCGCCATCAGCGACGTCGCCGCCGCGCTCGAAGGCAGCGAGGTCTCGCTGATCGCCGACGGCGGCATCCGCTATTCCGGCGACGTCGCCAAGGCGATCGCCGCCGGCGCGCATGCCGTCATGATGGGCTCCATGTTCGCCGGCACCGAAGAGGCACCGGGCGAAGTCATCCTGTACCAGGGGCGCTCGTACAAGTCGTACCGCGGCATGGGCTCGCTAGGCGCCATGCAGCAAGGCGCCGCCGACCGCTACTTCCAGGATTCGTCGGTCAACGCCGACAAGCTGGTGCCCGAAGGCATCGAAGGCCGCGTGCCGTACAAAGGCTCGGTCGTCGCCATCCTGTACCAGCTGTGCGGCGGCCTGCGAGCCAGCATGGGCTATTGCGGCTGCCCGAGCATCGACGACATGCGCTCGCGTCCGCAGTTCGTCGAGATCACCGCCGCCGGCATGCGCGAATCGCACGTGCACGACGTGCAGATCACGCAGGAAGCGCCCAACTACCAGGCCGAATGAGCCGGCGTCGATGCACGACAAGATCCTGATCCTCGATTTCGGTTCGCAGGTCACGCAGCTGATCGCACGCCGCGTGCGCGAAGCGCATGTCTACTGCGAAATCCATCCTTGCGACGTGGACCCCGCGTTCATCCGCGACTTCGCCCCGCGCGGCATCATCCTGTCCGGCAGCCACATGTCGGCCTACGGCGAGTCCACCGACCGCGCGCCCGATATCGTCTTCGAGCTCGGCGTACCGGTGCTCGGCATCTGCTACGGCATGCAGACGATGGCGCAGCAGCTCGGCGGCCGCGTCGAAGGCGGCCATCAGCGCGAATTCGGCTATGCCGAAGTGCGCGCGCGCGGCCACACACGCCTGCTCGACGGCATCGAGGACCAGCGCAGCGCCGAAGGCCACGGCCTGCTGAAGGTCTGGATGAGCCACGGCGACAAAGTCGCCGAAATGCCGCCCGGCTTCAAGCTGATGGCATCCACCGCGTCCTGCCCGATCGCCGGCATGGCCGATGAGGAGCGCCGCTTCTACGCCGTGCAGTTCCACCCCGAAGTCACGCACACGGTGCAGGGCGCCCGCATCCTGTCGCGCTTCGTGCTCGACGTCTGCGGCTGCCGCCCCGACTGGGTCATGGGCGATTACATCGAGGAAGCCGTCGCGCGCATCCGCGAGCAGGTCGGCGATGAAGAAGTCATCCTTGGCCTGTCGGGCGGCGTCGACTCCAGCGTTGCCGCCGCGCTGATACATCGCGCCATCGGCCGGCAGCTCACCTGCGTGTTCGTCGATACCGGCCTGCTGCGCCTCGACGAAGGCAAGCAGGTCATCGACATGTTCCAGCGCCACATGGGCCTGCGGCTGGTCCACGTCGACGCCAGCGAGCGCTTCATGAGCAAGCTCGCCGGCGAAAGCGACCCCGAAGCCAAGCGCAAGATCATCGGCCGCGAATTCGTCGAGGTCTTCCAGGAAGAGGCTGCCAAGCTCAGCAACGCGCGCTGGCTCGCGCAAGGCACCATCTATCCGGACGTCATCGAATCGGCCGGCGCCAAGACCAAGAAAGCGACGACGATCAAGTCGCACCACAACGTCGGCGGACTGCCCGAGACGCTGCACCTGAAGCTGCTCGAGCCGCTGCGCGAACTGTTCAAGGACGAAGTACGCGAGCTCGGCGTCGCGCTCGGCCTGCCGCGCGAGATGGTCTACCGCCACCCGTTCCCCGGCCCCGGCCTCGGCGTGCGCATCCTCGGCGAAGTCAAGCGCGACTACGCCGACCTGCTGCGCCGCGCCGACGCGATCTTCATCGACGAACTGCGCAACACCTACGAGCCCGACGGCCTCAGCTGGTACGACAAGACCTCGCAGGCCTTCGCCGTCTTCCTGCCGGTGAAGTCGGTCGGCGTGATGGGCGACGGCCGTACCTATGAATGGGTCGTGGCGCTGCGTGCGGTGCAGACGCAGGATTTCATGACGGCGCATTGGGCGCATCTGCCGCATGAGCTGCTGGGCAGGGTGTCGAACCGCATCATCAATGAGGTGCGGGGGATCAATCGGGTGGTTTATGACATTTCGGGGAAGCCGCCGGCGACGATCGAGTGGGAGTGA
>JBFWXS010000027.1:50646-63405 GCA_050187175.1 Burkholderiaceae bacterium | reverse complement strand
GGCTGGGCGTCGCGGCTGGACGTCGGGCCGTCGCGCGTGGCGCGTGGCCCTAGTGGGCGTGGCGCTGTATGCGCAGCCGAGAAGCGCAGGAAGCTTGGACCGCGCGCAAAGCGCGCCACCATTCTGACTTACGGCGTCTGTTTGAACGCAGCTCGCGCAGCGAGCGGAGTGAGTCACGCCGTGGGCCAAGCTTCCGAGCATCGCAGGGAACCCCTCTGCGAAGCAGAGGGGCAAGCATCCAGCGCCACGCCCACTAGGGCCACGCGCCACGCGCGACGGCCCGACGTCCAGCCGCGACGCCCAGCCACAGCGCCCGGCCCACGCCTTTGCCCGCCCGATCCGCTAAACTGCGTCGACCCAAATCCGAGCCCGTCAGTCCAAGCCTCATCACACGACCGAGCCAAATGGAGAAGACGACTTTCCTCTGGGCGCTGGCCTGTTCCTGCGCCCTCCTCTATCTCGATCACACCGCGCAGCGCTGGAATTTCGTTCCGGCGCCGCTGTTCCGCCGTCGCGAAATCGCACGCTGGCTGCCCGGCGCCTGCATGGCGCTGCTGGCCGGCTGGCTGATCAGCGCGCTGCTGAGCGGCGCCGTCGGCATCAGCTGGGTCTTCTATGCCGTCCTGGCCTGGCTGGTCGGCGGCTCGATGGTGGCCTTCATGTTCCGCGGACTGACCGGCCCGGTATCGCTAGTCGGGGCGCCGGTGCTGACGGCGGCCACCCTCGCCGCGCCCTGGTTCCGTTAGCCCCTGCAGGCGCAAGTCCAGAAGACTGACTTCCAGAAGTGCAGTAGCTCGGGGCCGTGGCCGTCTTGCTCAGCACATCCCGAACGGCCTGGCATCGGCTGCTACGCCGCCTGCGCAGCCTCCGTCGATGCCTCGGCCACCACTGCCGCCGGCTGCCGCCTCAGCCCTGCCAGACTGGTCTCGCCGAGCAGGCCGAGCGTGCGCGACAAGCCGTCTAGCAGCAGCTTCAGCACGTGCTCGACCCCGGCCTGGCCGAAGGCGGCTACGCCATACAGCGCCGGACGGCCGGCCAGGCAGAAGTCGGCGCCGCGATGCAGTGCCTTGGCAATGTCGTCGCCGCAGCGAATGCCGCCGTCGAGCATCAATGTCATGTCGCCGCCGACCGCGTCACGAATAGCGGGCAATGCTTCCAGCGTGGCAGGTGCGCTGGCGAACTGACGGCCGCCATGGTTCGACACCAGCAGGCCGTCGACGCCGAGCGCGCGCGCCTGCCGGGCATCGTCGGGATGCAGCACGCCCTTGAGCAGCAGCGGCCCTGCCCACAGGCCGCGCACCCGTTCGACATCGGACCAGCTCAGCGCCGCATCGACCTGCTGCGCCTGCAAGGCCGCCAGCGACTCGCCCGTGACGAGCGCAGCCGAGTACTTCTCCCAATTGGCCAGCCGCGGCGAGCCGCCGAACAGCATGTCCAGCGACCAGGCCGGATGCAGCATGAAGTCGAGCAGCATGGACGCGTCGTAGCGAAAGGGGCGCGAGAAGCGGTTGCGCACGTCGCGGTCGCGGCGCCCGGGAACCGCGAGGTCCACCGTCAGCATCAGCACGTCGATGCCGGCATCGCGCGCCCGCGCCATCAGATCGTCGCCCACTGCGCGGTCCTTGGGCATGTACAGCTGAAACCAGGTGTGTCCGGGCACGGCACGGCTGACGGCTTCGATGGACGTGGTCGAAGCCGTGCTCAACACGCACGGCAATCCCAGGCCGGCGGCCCCGCGCGCCAGCATCATGTCCGCGCCGCCGCGCGCCAGATTGGCCAGTCCGATCGGAGCGACGCCGAGCGGCGCCGACCAGCCGCGGCCGAACAGCTCGCAGGCGGTGGAACGGACGGCGACGTCGCGCAACACGCGAGGCATCATGGTCACGACATCGAACGCGGCGCGATTGCGCGCGGCCGCCGCTTCGTCTTCAGCGGCGCCGTCGAAGTAGTCGAACGCAAGCCTCGGCAGCCGCCGCCGTGCCGCGCGGCGCATGTCGTCGACATTGGCGATGCGGGAAAGTTGCATGGGTCATCTCGTCAGGGTCAAAGAGAAAGCGGCGCGGGTGCCGCGCGCCCGAGCCTGAACAGCCGCCGGACGCGGTCGCGCAGCCAGCCCTGTGCCGAATCGCGGTCCGTCACGCTGTGCCAGACCATGCGGATCTCGAAGGTCGGCATCTTCAGCGGCACCGGCCACATCGCGAGCGGCAGGCGTTCACAGGCGGCGGCGCCGAACACGCGCGGCACGATCGCCACCAGCGGCGCACGATTCACCAGATCGGGCACCGCCGCATAGTGCTTGGCCCGCACGGCGATGCGATCGGACAGCCCGCGGCGCTCCAGCGTCTCGGCAATGGCCTCATGATACGTGGCTGTCGGCGAGGCGAGCACGAATGACGCGCGGGCGAAGCCGCTGCGCGTGCGCAGCTCGGCGGGAAGATCACGGCGGCCAAGCGCCACGTAGCGCTCGCGAAACAGCAGGGTGCTCCGGATGCCGCGGCCCCGCGGATCGAGAATCCCTATCGCCAGATCCACCTCGCCCGCGGCCAGCGCATCGGCGAGGCGATCGGCCGGCACCGCCGCATTGGCGAAACGCGTGTGCGGCGCCTGCGCGAGCACCGTGTCGGTGATCGCGGGCAGGAACACCACCTCGCCGAGGTCGGACAGCGACAAGCGCCAGCACGTCGTGCTGGTCGCCGGATCGAAGCGCTCGGGACCGGCCAGCGCCGCTTCGAGCGACTCCAGATGCCGGGCCGCCAGCGGCCCGATGCGAGTCGCCAGTGCGGTGGGCACCAGCCCGTCGGCACCGCGCACGAACAGCGGATCGTCGAAGGCCTCGCGCAGTCGTGCCAGTGCGTTGCTGGCCGCCGGCTGGCTCAGCGACAGCAGCCGTCCGGCCTCGGTCACCGATCTGCAGCGATCGAGCGCCGCCAGCACGCGCAGCAGATTCAGGTCGAGCTGACGGAAGGACGTCCGCATGTCATTGACAGTGTGAATGCCCATGGATTCTGACAATCCATTTGACCAATGGCAAGCGCGCGACTAACGTTGCCGTCACCGCCCGCCCCCTGGAGACCGCACGCGTGGAGCGTTCCTTTCGCGAAGAAATCCGCTCGCTGTCGCTGGGCGACGGCGAAACCTTCCATGGGGAAGGCATCCTGGCGGTCACCAAGGCGCTGCTGCAGTCCGGCGTCAGCTACGTCGGCGGCTATCAGGGATCGCCGATCTCGCACCTGCTCGACGTGATGGTTCAGGCGCGCGACTACCTCGACGAGCTCGGGGTTCACGTCGAGGCCTGTACCAATGAAGCTTCGGCGGCGGCGATGCTGGCCGCGTCCATCATGTATCCGGTACGCGGCGCGGTGACGTGGAAGTCGGTGGTCGGCACCAATGTGGCCTCCGACGCCTTGTCGAATCTGGCCTCGCCGGGCGTGATCGGCGGCGCGCTGATCGTCGTCGGCGAAGATTACGGCGAAGGCGCCAGCGTGATCCAGGAACGCACGCACGCGTTCGCGATGAAGTCGGGCATGTGGCTGCTCGATCCACGTCCCGATCTGCCGACCATCGTGCAGTGCGTCGAGCACGGCTTCGCGCTGTCGGAGGCCTCGAACACACCGGTCATGATGTCGCTGCGCATCCGCGCCTGTCATGTGCGCGGCAGCTTCGCCGCGCGCGACAATCGACGGCCGGCGATTTCCACCCGCCAGCTGCAGCAGGAGCCGGCCGAGTTCGACTACGACCGGTTGTCCCACCCGCCGGTCACGTTCCGCCACGAGCGGCTGAAGTATGAAGTGCGCATGCCGGCCGCGCAGCGCTACATCGCCGAGCACGGACTGAACGAGCGCTTCGACGGCGAGCATGCGGAACTCGGCCTGATCGTCCAGGGCGGCCTGTATAACACGCTGATCCGTGCACTGCAGAAGTTCGGCCTGGCGGATGCCTGGGGTGGCACGCGCGTGCCTATCTTGGTGCTCAACGTCGTCTATCCGCTGGTGCCCGAGCAGATCACCGGCTTCTGCACCGGCAAGCGCGCGGTGCTGATGATCGAGGAAGGCCAGCCGGACTTCATCGAGCAGGCGCTCAATACGCTGCTGCGCCGCGCCGAGCTGCCGGCTCGTCTGCACGGCAAGGATCTGCTGCCGATGGGCGGCGAGTACACCGTCGAGACGCTGCTGCGCGGGCTGGCCGCTTTCCTGACCCGGCACGCTCCCGATCTCGACCGCAGCGGCGCCGACGGCCTGCTCGCCGAGCTCGAGGCGCTGCGCCGGCGAGCCGGCGAGACGCTGGGCGGCGCGGTGCCGCCGCGGCCGCCGAATTTCTGCACCGGCTGCCCGGAACGGCCGGTCTTCGCGGCGCTGAAGCTGGTCGAGCGCGAGATCGGCCGGCTGCACGTTTCGGCCGACATCGGCTGCCATGCGTTCGCCACCTTCGAGCCCTTTTCGTTCGGCAACTCCATCCTCGGCTACGGCATGAGCCTGGCCAGCAGCGCGGGCGTGAAGAACTTCTCGGCGCGCCGGCCAGTGGCGATCATGGGCGACGGCGGCTTCTGGCATAACGGCCTGCTGTCGGGCGTCTCGTCGGCGCTGCTGAACCGCGGCGACGGCGTGCTGGTCATCATGAAGAACGGCTATACGTCGGCCACCGGCACGCAGGAGCTGGTCTCCACGCCCGAGTCGGCGGCGCGGCGCCTGGCGCAGGGAGCGAGCGCCACCGGCGCCGAGATCACCATAGAGAACACGCTCAAGAGCATGGGCGTGAAGTGGCTGCGCACGGTTCACAACTACCGGGTCGCCGAAGTCCGCGACACGCTGCGCGAGGCGCTGACCTCACCGTTCGACGGCTTGAAGGTGGTCGTGGCCGAAGGCGAATGCCAGCTCGAACGGCAGCGGCGGCTCAAGCCGCTGCGCGCACGGCTGATGCGCGAAGGCCGGCGCGTCGTGCGCACCCGCTTCGGCGTCGACGAGGAGACCTGTACCGGCGATCATTCGTGCATCCGGCTGTCGGGGTGCCCGACGCTGACCGTGAAGCCTGCCGCGGATCCGCTGAAGAAGGACCCGGTCGCGCACGTGAACAACGACTGCGTCGGCTGCGGACTGTGCGGCGAGGTAGCGCATGCGGCCGTGCTGTGCCCGTCGTTCTGGCGCGCCGAGATCATCAGCCATCCGAGCCGCTGGGATCGCTTCAAGGCCGCGCTGCGCCGGCGCGTGATCGCCGCGCTGCAGCCGGCCTGAGGACGAGCCGACATGCCTGCCCCGCGTTCCCTCTCGCTGCTGATCGCCGCGCTCGGCGGCGAAGGCGGCGGCGTGCTGTCCGACTGGATCGTGCAATGCGCGCTGCGCTGCGGCCTGCCGGTGCAGGCGACCTCGGTACCCGGCGTGGCTCAGCGCACCGGCTCGACCAGTTACTACCTGGAGCTGCTGACCGAGCCCGCGCCCGCCGGTGCCAAGCCGGTGTTCGCGCTGAGTCCCGTGCCGGGCGACGTCGACGTGGTCCTCAGCAGCGAGCTGCTGGAGACGGCGCGCAGCCTGGAGCGCGGGTTCGTCCAGCCGCAGCGCACCACGCTGATCTCGGCCACGCACCGCGTCTACACCACGCTCGAGAAGATGCAGATGGGCGACGGCCGCTTCGACAGCGAGCGGGTGCATGCGTCGGCGCGCGCGCTGGCGGCGCGCTATCTGCCGCTGGACATGGCCGCGATCGCCGCGCGCCACGGCACCGTGATCAGCGCCGTCATGTTCGGTGCGCTGGCCGGTGCCGGCGTGCTGCCATGGCCACGCGCGCTGTGCGAGCAGGTGATCCGGGACGGCGGGCTCGGCGTCGAAGCCAGCCTGGCGGGTTTCGCCCAGGCCTGCGATACGGTCGCCACCGCCGACGCGCGGCGGACGCTGGCCGATGCCGACCTCGCCGCCGGGGAGCGTCATGGGGCCGGTTTCGCCGATAGCTGGGCGACCGAGCTCGCGCGGCTGCCGGCGGCCATGCGCGAGCACGCGGCGCACGGCATCGCGCGGCTGGTCGACTACCAGGACGAAGCCTGGGCGCGACGCTATCTGCAGCGGCTGCACCGATTGGCCGCGGCATCAACCCAGGTTCCCGTCGGCACCCCCCTCGCTGCCCCCACTCGCGACCGCACGCTCGCCGAAGCGGCCCGCTGGCTAGCGCTGTGGATGAGCTACGAGGACGTCATCCGCGTCGCCGATCTGAAGACCCGGCGCAGCCGCTTCGAGCGCATCCGCGCCGAAGCCGGGGCGCGCGAAGATGAGATCGTCGACGTGGTCGAGTTCCTGAAGCCGGGCATCGACGAGCTGGCCGCGATCGCGCCGCGTGGGCTCGGCGGCTGGCTGCGCGACCGTGCCGAGCGGCGCGGCACACTGCAGCGCAGCTTCGGCGGTCTGCGTCTGGCGAGCACGCACGTGCACGGCTTCATGATGCTGCGCATGCTGGCGATGCTGCGGCCGCTGCGTCCGCGCTCGCTGCGCTTCCACGACGAGAACACCGCCATCGACGGCTGGCTCGATGCACTGGGCACGCTGCTGGCGACGCCGGCCGGCGAGCCGCTGGCCGAGTTGCCGCGACTGATCAAGGGCTACGGCGACACGTACCGGCGCGGACGCGCCCGCTACCAGCGCATCGTCGACACGCTGGTGGCGCCCATGCTGCGCGGCGAGCGCACGCCCGACGCAGCGGGTGCAGCCGAGCTGCGCGCCGCCATCGACGCGGCGCTGGCCGACCCCGACGGGCTGGGCCTGGAGCGGCGGCTGCAGGCCGCCGGCATCGCTCCGCTGCCGCCGGGGTTCAAGCCAGTGCACTGGGTGCGCAAGCCGCGCGACCGGAGCACGGCGTGACCGGCCTCGCCGGCACGAGCATCACCCGACCCGCCCCACTAGGGGTAAGTTCCCGTTGCCGCGATCGGCGCCGCACGCCATGATCGCCCATCCAGTGCAAGGAGACACACTGTGAGAGCACTCCGCCTGCTTCCCGTCACGGCCGCGTTCGCGGCGCTGCTCGCCGCACCGGCGGCATTCGCGCAGGACAAACCGGTGGAGATGCGCTTCGCGCATTGGCTGCCCGCCTCGCATCCGCTGGCCAAGAAGGGCTTCGAGCCTTGGGCGAAGTCGGTGGAGGCGGCGTCGAAGGGATCGATCAAGGTCGCGATGTTCCCGGCGCAGCAGCTGGGCAAGGCCGCCGATCACTACGACATGGCGCGCGACGGCATCGCCGACATGACCTGGGTGAGTCCGGGCTACCAGGCGGGCCGCTTCCCCATCTTCGCCGCCGGCGAGCTGCCGTTCCTGATCAGCCAGCCGGGCGGCGGTTCGGCCGCGCTCGATGCGTGGTACCGCCGCTACGCATCGACCGAGATGAAGGACACGATGATGTGCTTCGCGCACGTGCACATCGGCACGCTGCACTCGCGCAAGCCGATCACCGAGCCGTCGCAGATCAAGGGCATGAAGATACGCCCGGCCAACGGCACCGTCGCTGCGCTGATGACGCAGCTGGGCGCGACCAATGTGCAGGTGTCGGCACCCGAGGCGCGCGACGCGCTGGAAAAGGGCGTGGCCGACGCGATCACCTTCCCGTGGCACTCGCTGATCACCTTCGGCATCGACAAGGCCGTCAAGTTCCACAACGACCAGCGCGTCTACGCCGCCGCCTTCACCTGGACGCTGAGCCGCGGCTGGTACGACAAGCTCGCGCCCGGCCAGAAGAAGGTGATCGACGAGCACTGCAACAACGAATGGGCCGGCAAGGTCGGTACGGCCTGGGGCGACGACGAAGATTCGGGTCAGGGCATGATAGAGAAGCTGTCCGGCCATACGATCGTGAAGCTCACGCCGGCGCAGCAGAAGGCCTGGCGCGATACCGGCGAGCCGCTGTACGCGCGCTGGGTGGAGACGGCGAGCAAGGCCGGCCACGACGGCAAGGCCGCACTCGAGGCGCTGCGCGGCGAGCTGCGCAAGCGCAATGCGCTGAACTGAGGCGGTCCGCGCCGTCGCGCGGGCCGGCGCCCGCGCCGCGGCGCGGTGCCGCGCAGCTCGCGCCCCCGGAGCTTCGATGAAACGGTTGCTCGCGACCACCGAGAACGTCGCCGCCTTCTTCCTGCTGCTGATCGCGCTGCTCACCGCCGGCAACGTGCTGCTGCGCGACGTGTTCAGCGTGCAGATCCCCGACTGGTTCGACGGTTCGCGCCAGCTGCAGGGAATCGCGCTGTTCTGGGGCATCGCGATCGCGACGTACCGCGCCGGCCACATCTGCGTCGACATCGTCTGGGAACACCTGGGCGCGGGCGGACGCCGCTGGCTTGATCTCATCGCCACGGCATTCACGCTCGCGTTCCTGGCGCCGCTGGCCTGGATGGTCTGGGTCAAGGTCAGCGGGACGGGCACCCAGTCGACATCGGACCTGGGTCTGCCGCTGGTCTGGTTCTACGCGATCGGCGCGGCGGGCGCCACCATCGCGGTGGTGCTGGCGGCGCTGCGGATCTTGGAGCTGCTGCGCAGACGCCCGGTCATCGGTGTCGACGACGATTCCCCTCCGGAGCCGCGCGATGGACCGTGACCTGGCCGCCCTGCTCGGCTTCGTAGCCATGTTCGCGCTGATGGCCGTGCGCGTGCCGATCGGCGTGGCCATGGCCATTGCCGGCGTAGGCGGTTTCGCCGTTCTGACGAGCACGCCGACCGCCCTGAACCTGCTCGCAAACGTACCGCTGTCGGTACTCACCGACTACAACCTCAGCGTCATTCCGATGTTCATCCTGATGGGTGCGTTCGCGTCGCATTCGGGCATGAGCACCGAGCTGTTCCACGCCGGCCGGACCTGGCTCGGCCATCGCCGTGGCGGATTGGCGCTGGCTGCCATTGCCGCCTGCGGCGGCTTCTCGGCGATCAACGGCTCGTCGGTCGCGACTGCCGCGACGATGACGCAGGTCGCGCTGCCCGAAATGCGCCGCGCCGGCTACGAATCCGGCTTCTCGGCGGGGCTGATCGCCGCCGGCGGCACGCTGGGCATCATGATCCCGCCGTCGGTCATCCTGGTTCTGTACGGCATCATGACCGAGACCGACATTTCCAAGCTGTTCGCGGCCGGCGTCATCCCGGGGCTGCTGGCAGTCGCACTCTACTCGCTGGTCGTGCAGCTCATCGGCTGGCGTCATCCGGAACGAATGCCGCGCGGCCAGTTGTTCGGCTGGCGCGAACGCTTCGGATCGCTGAAGGATCTGTGGGCCGTGCTGATGCTGTTCATCTTCGTGCTCGGCGGCATCTATGGCGGTATCTTCACCGTGCAGGAGGCGGCCGGCGTCGGCGCGACGGGCACGCTGCTGATCGGCATCGCACGCGGCCGGCTGAAGTGGCCGCAGATCCGGGCGGCGCTGGTCGATGCGCTGCGCGTGTCATCGGCGATCATGCTGATCGTGGTCGGCGCCTATCTGTTCGGCTATTTCCTGACCATCACGCAGTTCACGCAGAAGGCCGTCGAGTTCCTCACCCATCTGCCTATCGGTCCGTACGGCGTGCTGGCGCTGGTCATGGTCGGCTACTTCATCCTCGGCGCGGTGATGGACGAGCTGGCGATGATTCTGCTGACCGTGCCCATCGTCTTCCCGGCCATGATGCAGCTGGGCTTCGACCCGATCTGGTTCGGCGTGATCATCGTCATGGCCGTCACCTTCGGCATGATCTGTCCGCCGGTGGGCATGAACGTCTTCGTCATCAACTCGATCGCCCGCGACGTCTCGCTGGGCACGATCTACCGCGGCACGATGCCGTTCATCGCGGTCGACATCCTGCGGCTGGTGATCCTTTGCGCGTTCCCGATGCTGTCGCTGTGGCTGCCCGGCACGCTGGACTGAGCGGGGAGCTCAGCATCGGATCATTGCATGACATCTCCGCCGGGGGATCTCAGCACCGAATCTCCGTACTGAATCTCCGTACTGAATCTCAGTAGCGGATCGGCAGCAGCGCAGCCACGGCGAACAGCAGCAGCAGCACGAGCACCAGCCAGCGGCTGGTGCGATCCTGCAGCGCGTAGACCAGCGGATCGTCATGCATGAGTCCGCGCGCGGTGTCCAGCCACAGCCGGCCGAGCCAGACCAGGAACGCGAACAGCATCAGCCACAGCACCTGCGGCGACGCGTAGCGACGCGTCACCTCGGGTTCCTGCACGTACAGCGCCAGCACCAGCAGCGCCGCGCAGGACGTCGCGATGCCCAGCGACTGCAGCACCGACAGGTCGCTGACCTCGTAGCCGCGGCCGCGGCTGGTCTCCTCGGCCCGCGCCAGCTGAGCGACCAGCTCGCCGCAGCGCTTGACCAGGGCCAGGCTGAAGAACAGGAACACGGAGAACGCCAGCAGCCAGAACGACAGCGCCACGCCGATGGCCGCGCTGCCGGCCAGCACGCGGACCGTATAGAGACCGGCCAGCGTCGCCACATCGAGCAGCGCGATGCGCTTGGCGACGCCCGAGTACAGGCCGGTCATGAACAGGTAGAACACGACCCAACCAGTGAATGCCGGCCCGACCGCGGCCGCGATCGCCAGCGAGCCCACCAGCAGCAAGGCAGCCCCGGCAAAGCCGCTGCGCACCGACAGCAGACCCGCGGCGAACGCCCGCTCGCGCTTTCGCGGATGGCGCCGGTCAGCCGACAGATCCAGCAGGTCGTTGACCAGATAGCCGCTCGAGGCGGCCAGGCTGAACGACAGGAAGGCGAGCAGCGCCTGCCAGACGGCCACCGGGTCGTCGAGCCGGAACGCGGTCATCAAGGGCACCAGCACCAGAAGGTTCTTCAGCCACTGGTGCGGCCGGGCCGCCCGCAAACCGAGCAGCAGCTTGGCCGCCACGCCGGGAGCCGGCTCGAACACCTGGCCGACCTGCGCCGCGCCGCGAGCCCGGCGCAGCACGCCGGCCGAAGCACCGACCACGATCGCGCGCCGCGCCGCGGCGAAGATCGCCACGTCCTCGGGGCCGTTGCCGCAGTAGTCGAACGGCCGCCCGCCGGAGTCGCGGCGGATGGCCTCCAGCTTGCCCGGCCCTTTCAGATTGTTGCTGCCGTCGCTGGCCAGCACCGAATCGAACAGCCCGACGCGCTCGGCCACGGCCTCCGCCAGCTCCCGCTCGGCAGCCGTGGCCAGCACGATGCGCCGGCCGGCCGCGCGCTGCTGAGCCAGCCAGGCCAGGAACGATTCGCGCAATGGAAAGCTGGCCACATCGGGGCGGCCGATGCCGGCCAGCCGGCGTTTCAGCGCCGCCCGGCCGTGGCGCAGCTCGGCGATCGCCGCCGGCACCGACCAGGGGCGGTTGCGCAGCGCGGCGGCGAACGACTCCCACAGGGCGTCGGTTCTCGACAAGGTGCCGTCGAGATCGACGTACAGCGGCACGCCGCGGTCATCGCCGTCGTCGGCTCGCGCCGGGGTCGCGGAAGGGGGAGCGGTCAAGGAGGCGGCGAACGAGGACATAGCATGTCCATTATAGAGAGCGCCAGGACTGGCGCACGCCTTCTCGTTGCGACGCAGCTTGACCCGCCCGCGCTGCCCCGGCACCGTGGTGGGTTTCCGATTCCGCACACTGCCACCGAATGCCGACGATCTATACCGATGCCCATCTGCAGCTGCAGGACTCGCTGCGCCGCTTCATCGACGCCGAGGTCAATCCGCACGTCGACGAATGGGAGGCCGCCGGCGTGTTCCCGGCGCGCGAGCTGTTCGGCAAGATGGGCAAGCTCGGTTTTCTCGGCATCACCAAGCCGACCGAGTACGGCGGAGCGGGGCTCGACTACTCGTATTCGGTGGCCATGGCCGAAGCGCTCGGCCACGCCCACTGCGGCGGCGTACCCATGGCAATCGGCGTGCAGACCGACATGGCCACGCCCGCCCTCGCCCGCTTCGGCAGCGACGAGCTGCGCCGCGAATTCCTGGCACCGTCGATCGCCGGCGAGCGGGTCGCCTGCCTGGGCGTTTCGGAGGTCGGCGCGGGCTCGGACGTGGCATCGATCCGCACTACGGCGCGCAAGGACGGCGGCGACTACGTGATCCGCGGCGGCAAGATGTGGACGACCAGCGGCACGCAGGCCGACTGGATGTGCCTGCTGGCCAATACCTCGGAGGGCGCGGCCCACCGAAACAAGACGCTGATCTGCATGCCGATGGACGCCGCCGGCGTCGAAGTCGCCCGCAAGCTGGTCAAGACCGGCATGCGCGCTTCCGACACGGCGCAGATCTTCTTCGACGACGTGCGCGTGCCGCAGCGCTACCGGATCGGCGAGGAAGGCATGGGCTTCGCGTACCAGATGATGCAATTCCAGGAAGAGCGGCTGTGGGCCGCCGCGCATTCGCTGGCCGCCGAGGAAATCCTGGACGAGACCGTCACCTATCTGCGCGAGCGCGAAGCCTTCGGCCGCTCGCTGCTGTCCAATCAGTACATCCACTTCAAGCTGGCCGAACTGAAGACCGAGCTCGAGGCGCTGCGATCGCTGCTGTACCGCGCCGTGGAGCTGTATGTCGGCGGCACCGACGTCACGCAGCTGGCATCGATGGCCAAGCTCAAGGCCGGCCGCGTCTCGCGAGAAACGGCCGACTGGTGTGTGCAGTTCTGGGGCGGCATGGGCTACGTCGAGGAGACGCGCGTCAACCGCTACTGGCGCGACTCGCGGCTCGGCTCGATCGGCGGCGGCGCCGACGAGGTCATGCTCGGCATCATCTGCAAGACGATGGGCATCCTGCCGCGCGGCTGAGGCACCGATCCAGGCATCATTACGCCTTCCGAACC
>JBFWXS010000027.1:6255-50546 GCA_050187175.1 Burkholderiaceae bacterium | reverse complement strand
GCGACTCGCGGCTCGGCTCGATCGGCGGCGGCGCCGACGAGGTCATGCTCGGCATCATCTGCAAGACGATGGGCATCCTGCCGCGCGGCTGAGGCACCGATCCAGGCATCATTACGCCTTCCGAACCACCCGGCCGCGAACGCGCGGCACGATCATGACGCCTGCCCCGATCCGCCCTCCCGATGCCGCTGCTGCCGATGCTGCTGCTGCCGGTGCTGCCGATGCCGATGCCGGCACTAGCATCGCCGCGCCGGCACGCCGCTCACCCGACGAACAGCAGCGGCTGGAACAGATGCTGCGCGACCTGTTCGAGAGCGGCCTGCCGTTCAATCGCGTGCTCGGCATCGAGGTCCTGTCCGCCGACCCGGCAGCGCCGAGCTTCGGCTTCGCGATGCGCCCGCAGCTGGTCGGCCACCCGCTGTACGGCCGCCTGCATGGCGGCGTGATCTCGGCCGTCCTGGACGCCACCGGCGGCTTCGCGGTGCTGTGCGCACTGGCCGAGAAGCACTCGAACGAGACCGCCGAGCAGCTCGCGCATCGCTTCGGCCGCCTGGGCACCATAGATCTGCGCGTCGACTATCTGCATCAGGGGATGGGTGAGCGCTTCGTGAGCCGGGCCGAGGTCACGCGGCTGGGCGGGCGCATCGGCTCGGTGCAGATGCGGCTGGAAAACGACAGCGGCATGCTGATCGCGACCGGCGCCGCCGCCTACATCATCAGCTGATGGTCCGGACCGGCGGCCCCGCCGGCGGCGCGCTGCGCCGGCTGCACGCTCCAAGGCCACCGGGGTTTCCCTGAAGCCGCAGCCGCCGCAAACTGTACTAAGATCCTTCACGATCAGAATCGTGCGCGGCGATGCGCGTAGCGGGCGTGCAGGCGGAGCCGTCGGCGACAGGAGACAACGTCTTGCAGGTATTGCAGGTACTCGTCGGCGGCATCGCTCAGGGTTGCATCTACGGACTCATCGCCCTCGGCTTCGTTCTGATCTACAAGGCCACCGAAACGGTCAGCTTCGCGCAGGGCGATCTGATGATGCTCGGCGCCTTCCTCGGCCTGGTGCTGCTGGCCGCGCTCGGCTTCCCGTTCTGGCTGGCGGTGCTCGCCGCGATCGCGGCCATGGCCGCCTTCGGTATCGTGCTCGAGCGGGTCGTCATCCGGCCCATCCTCGGCCAGCCCACGTTCTCGATCGTCATGCTGACGATAGGCATCGGCTACGTGGCGCGCGGCGCGATCACGATGATTCCCGGCATCGGCACCGAGACCCATACGCTGCCGGTGCCGTACCGCAACGAGACCGTGCAACTCGGTGGCGTCGTGCTGTCGGTCGAGCAGCTCGCCGTGATCGGCACGACCGCCGTGCTGTGCGCGCTGCTCTATCTGCTGTTCCGCTACGCCAAGATCGGCATCGCGATGCAGGCCTCGTCGCAGAACCAGCTGGCCGCCTATTACATGGGAATCCCGGTCAAGCGGCTCAACGGCCTGGTCTGGGGGCTTGCCGCGGCGGTCGCCGCCATTGCCGGGCTGCTGCTCGCGCCCATCACCTTCGTCCACGCGAACATGGGCTTCATCGGCCTGAAGGCCTTCCCCGCGGCAGTCGTCGGCGGCTTCGGCAGCCTGCCGGGCGCGATCGTCGGCGGACTGATCATCGGCATCGTCGAAGCGCTGTCGGGCTTCTTCCTGCCCGAGGGATTCAAGGACATTGCCGCGTACGTGGTCGTGCTGGCAATGCTGATGATCAAGCCGAACGGCCTGTTCGGCGAGAACCTGCGCAAGAAAGTCTGAGGGCAGCCCGTGCGCTTCGTCTTCAAGACCCGCTACGACCAGGACATCAACCTGGCCAAGCACGCCGGCGATGTACGCTGGTACGGCCTGCTGATCCTGCTGCTGCTGGCCGCTCCATGGCTGCTGCCAAGCTACTGGCTGGCGCAGCTCACCTTCGTGCTGATCTACGGCATCGTCGGACTGGGCCTGATGCTGCTGGCCGGCTTCACTGGCCTGTTCTCGATCGGCCACGCGGCCTTCCTCGGCGTCGGCGCCTACACGCAGGCGGTGCTCGCCGGCCACGGCTGGCCCTTCCCGCTGTCGCTGGCGGCGGCCGGCGCGCTGTCGGCGCTGGTCGGCGCCGTCATCGGGCTGCCGGCGCTGCGCGTCAAAGGCATCTACCTCGGCATCGCCACACTGGCCTTCGGCTTCATCGTCGAGGAAGGGATCGCGCGCTGGGAATCGGTTACCGGCGGCAACTCGGGCAAGACCGTCAGCAGCCCGGATCTGTTCGGCTGGCGTGCGGATACGCCCGAATCGTTCTACTTCGTCTGCCTGGTCTGCACCGTGGCCTGCACGCTGGCGGTGCTGAACCTGCTGCGCTCGCCGACCGGGCGCGCATTCGTGGCCATCCGCGATTCGGAGATCTCGGCGCAGAGCATGGGCATCCACCTGGCGCGCTACAAGACGCTGTCGTTCATGATCTCGGCAGCGCTCGCCGGCATCGGCGGGGCGCTGTACGCGCACCAGATCCGCTTCCTCACGCCGGACCAGTTCGGCATCATCCAGTCGATCGACTTGCTGCTGATGGTAGTGATCGGCGGCCTCGGTTCGATCCACGGCGCGTTTCTCGGCGCCGTCTTCCTGATCACGATGCCGCAACTGATCTCGCTCGGCAAGGACCTGCTGCCGGCCGCCATCGGCGAGGCTACCGGCCTGCAGGGAACGATCTACGGCCTGGTGCTGATCGCGTTCGTGCTGTTCGAACCGATGGGCCTGTACGGCCGCTGGCTGAAGGTCCGCACCTGGTTCCAGCTGTTTCCGTTCTACAGGAAGGGGCTGTTCAAGCGGCAGAAAGCCTTCCAGAAATCGGACCGGCTACGATGAGCACCCCGCTGCTGTCAGCCCGCGACCTAAGCGTCCGCTTCGGCGGCGTGCTCGCCGTCGACCGCGTGAGCTTCGATGTGCAGCGCGGCGAAGTGTTCACGCTGATCGGCCCGAACGGCGCCGGCAAGACCACCGTCTTCAACCTGATCAGCCGCATCTACCGCCCCACTGCCGGCAGCCTGCACTTCGAGGGCCGGTCGCTGACCGACGTGCCGCCGCACCGGATCGCGCAGCTCGGCATCGCGCGCACCTTCCAGAACATCGAGCTGTTCGAGCATGCCACCGTGCTGCAGAACCTGCTGATAGGACGCCACGTGCATAGACGCAGCTCGCTGCTGGGCGAGCTGCTGTTTCTGCCCTCAGTGCGGCAGGCCGAGCGCGACACGCGCCGCAAGGTCGAGGAAGTGATCGACTTCCTGGACCTGCAGCACTATCGCGATACGATGGTCGCCGGCCTGCCGTACGGCGTGCGCAAGGTAGTCGAGCTGGCGCGCGCGCTGGCCACCGAACCCAAGCTGCTGCTCCTCGACGAACCCTCCTCCGGCCTGAACGTGGAGGAAACCGGCGACATGGCGTTCTGGATCGAGGACATCAAGAGCGAGCTGGGCATCACCGTGCTGATGGTCGAACACGACATGTCGCTGGTGTCCAAGGTGTCGGACCGCGTACTGGCCATGAACCAGGGTCAGCTGCTGGCCCTGGGCACGCCGGGCGAAGTGCAGACGCATCCCGGCGTCATCGAGGCCTACCTGGGCACGGCCGACGACGCGACCTCGCTGCGCAGGGTCGCCGCATGAGCGATGCCGTCCTGACGCTGTCGAACGTCGAGAGCGCGTACGGGCCGATCAAGGCCATCCGCGGAGTCAGCCTGCGCGTGCGCGAAGGCGAGATCGCGACCGTACTCGGCTCCAATGGGGCGGGCAAGACGACCATCCTGAAGACGATCTCCGGCATCATCGATCCGCGCCGCGGCAGCATCGTGTTCCGCGGCACCGACATCACCGCCTGGGACCCGGCCCGCGTCGTGCAGTCCGGGCTGGTGCACGTCCCCGAAGGGCGCGAGGTGTTCCCGCTGCTGTCGGTACGGGACAATCTGATGATGGGCGCCTATACGCGCAGCGACCGCGACGGCGTCGCGCACGACCTCGAGGTGGTCTACGGCTACTTTCCGATTCTGCGCGAACGGGCATCGCAGGAAGCCGGCCTGCTGTCGGGCGGGCAGCAGCAGATGCTGGCCATCTCGCGCGCCATCATGGCCGCGCCCAAGCTGATCCTGCTCGACGAGCCGAGCCTGGGCCTGTCGCCGAAGCTGACCAAGGAGATCTTCGAGATCGTCGTGCGCATCAACCGCGAGCGCGGTACGACGATGCTGCTGGTCGAGCAGAACGCGAACATGGCGCTCAATGCCGCCGACTACGGCTATGTGCTGGAGAACGGCCGGATCGTGATGGAGGACAGCTGCGCCGTCCTGCGTGAGAAGGAAGACATCAAGGAGTTCTATCTCGGCATGAAGGAAAGCGGCGCGCGCGGCGAGCGGCGCTGGAAGAAGAAGAAGACCTGGCGGTGAACCGATGAGCACGCTCTGGAACCTCGGCCATCTGCAAGCGATCGAAGGAGTCGTCGTCGACGGCGAAACGCTGCCGGCCGTGCTGCGCAACGCCGCGGCCCGGCGCGGCGACGCCGTGTTCCTGCGCCAGAAGGAGCTGGGTTTGTGGCGCAGCTGGTCGTGGCGCGAGACCGAGCAGGCGGCGCGCGAGATCGCCATGGGGCTCGCGGCGCACGGCTTCGCGCCCGGCGAATGCGCGTCCATCCTGGCCAATACGCAGGCGGAGTGGCTGCTGGCCGACCTTGGCATCCTGTGCGCCGGCGGCGTCTCGAACGGCATCTATCCGACCGATGCGCCGGCACAGGTCCGCTATCTGTGCCAGGACTCGGCCACGGTGGCGCTGTTCGTCGAGAACGACGAGCAGCTCGACAAGGCGCTCGAAGTACGCGGGGAGCTGCCGCTGCTGCGCCTGATCGTGGTCTTCGACACCGAGGGCCTGAGCCGCTTCGAGGACCCGATGGTGATCAGCCTGCAGGCGCTGCGCCAGCAGGGCCGCGACTACGACGCCGCACACCCGGACGCCTACGATTCGCGCTGCGCCGCCTGCCGGCCCGACGACCTGGCCGTGCTGATCTACACCTCGGGCACCACCGGCCGGCCCAAGGGCGCGATGCACAGCCACCGGACCGTCATCCACGTGATCCGCGGCTTCAACCACATCATCGCGCAGGACGAACGCGACGACCGCATGTGCTTCCTGCCGCTGTGCCACGTCGCCGAGCGCTTCGGCGGCGCGTACTTCGCGCTGTACAGCGGCGCGCGGCTCAACTTCGTGGAGAACCCGGACACGGTGCCGGAGAACATCCGCGAGATCGCGCCGACGGTCATCGTCGCCGTGCCGCGCGTCTGGGAGAAGTTCTATTCCGCGGTGACCATCCTGCTGTCCGAGGCCGGACGCTTCCAGCAGCTCGTCTACCGCTGGGCGATCGGCGTGGGCCAGAAGGTTGCCGACCAGGTACTGGCGGGCCGCCCGGTGTCCATGGCGCGCAAGCTGCAGTTCTACGCCGCGCGGCTGCTGGCGCTGAACAACGTGCGCCGCCTGATCGGCATCCATCGGGCGCGCTTCGTCGTCACCGGCGCCGCGCCGATCTCGCCCGAGCTGATCCGCTGGTATCTGGCGCTGGGTGTTCCCATGCTGGAGGTCTGGGGCCAGACCGAGACCGGCGGCGCTTCCACCGGCATGCCGGCGCGCCGCATCAAGCCCGGCTCGATCGGCCCGGCCTGCCCATACAACGAGGTCAAGCTCGACCCGGTGAGCAGCGAGCTGCTGGTGCGCGGCGGCAACGTGTTCCTCGGCTACCTGAACCAGCCCGAGAAGACCGCCGAGGTGATAGACGCGGCCGGCTGGCTGCATACCGGCGATGTCGGAACCATCGACGATGAAGGCTATTTCCGCATCACGGACCGGATGAAGGACATCATCATCACGGCCGGCGGCAAGAACGTCACGCCCAGCGAGATCGAGAACGAGCTGAAGTTCTCGCCGTACATCACCGACGCGGTGATCATCGGCGACCGCCGGCCCTACCTCACCGCGCTGATCATGATCGACCAGGAGAACGTCGAGAAGTTCGCGCAGGATCACGACGTGCCCTTCTCGAACTACACCAGCCTGACGCGAGCGCCGGAGGTGCAGCGGCTGATCGGCGCCGAGATCGAGCGAGTCAACCAGAAGTTCGCCCGGGTCGAGCAGATCAAGGCGTTCCGGCTGCTCGAGACGCAGCTGACGCCCGAGGACGAGGAACTGACGCCGACCATGAAGCTCAAGCGCAGCTTCGTGCAAAAAAAGTATGCAGCGCTGATCGAATCGATGTACAAGAGTGGCTGAGGACCGCGGACAGGTTCGAGGCCGGTTGAAGCGAAAGGAGACCGACATGAAAGTCAGGATCGCAGCATTGGCAGTGGCGTTCGCGCTCGGCGCCTCGGGCGCGGCAGCGCAGACGCAGGGCGTCTCGAAGGGCGAGGTCGTGATCGGCTCGATCCAGGACCTGTCGGGACCAATCGCCGGCTTCGGCAAGCAGGTGCGTTCCGGCATGCTGCTGCGCGTCGAGGAGATCAACGAACAGGGCGGCGTCAACGGCCGCAAGCTGCGGCTCGTCGTCGAGGATTCCGCCTACGACCCGCGCCGCGCCGTGCTCGCGGCGCAGAAGCTGGTCAACCAGGACAAGGTGTTCGCGGTGGTCGGCCATATCGGCACCGCGCACAACATGGCGGCCATGCCGGTGCAATTCGAGAAGAACGTCATCAACTTCTTCCCGGTCACCGCCGCGCGCGAAATGTACGAGCCCTTCCACCGGCTGAAGTATTCGTTCGCCGCCACCTACTTCGACCAGATCCGCCTGGCCGCGCCGAGGCTGATCAAGGAGAAAGGCGCCAAGAAGATCTGCACCATCTATCAGGACGACGAGTTCGGCCTGGAGGTGATGCGCGGCGCCGAAGCGGGTCTGAAGACGATAGGCATGGAGCTGGCCGAGAAGACCACTTACAAGCGCAACGCCACCGAGTTCTCGTCGCAGGTGGCGCGGATGAAGGCCGCCGGCTGCGACTTCATCGTGCTCGGCACGCTGATCCGGGAAACCATCGGCGTCATCGGCGAGTCGCGCAAGACCGGCTTCAACCCGATCTTCCTGGGCTCGGCCGGCGCCTATACCGACCTGATCCACAAGCTCGGCGGCAAGGCCATGGACGGGCTGTATGCGGCCATGACGGTCCAGCATCCGTACCTGGACGAGGCAGCGCAGCCGATCCGTTTCTGGGCAAACAAGTACAAGACGAAGTTCAACGAGGATCCGACGGTGTTCTCCGTCTATGGCTACACTGCCGTCGACAGCTTCGCGCGCGCCGCCAGCGCAGCGGGCCAGAACCTGACCACCGATTCGTTCATCCGGGTCATGGACACGATGACGATTCCGCCGGACATCTTCGGTTCCCCGCCGATGAGCTTCGGCCCGAAGAAGCGGCTGGGCAACAACTCGGCACGGCTGTCGCAGATCCAGGACGGACGCTGGAAGATCGTTTCCGACTACATGAAAGAGTAAGTCGCGCGCGTCGGCCTCGACTGCAATTGCGATTTCAGATGGAAGGACCGCGATGCACGTGACCCGACGCGAATTCATCAGCCAGGCGCTGGCCGCCGCAGCGGCCGGCGGCGCCGCGGGACCCTGCGCGATGGGCGCCGCCGCGGCGCAGACGCCCGGCTCAGCCGCCGCATCGACGCTGGTCCGCAAGCCGATCCCATCGAGCGGCGAGGCGCTGCCGGTGATCGGCCTGGGTACCGCACGACGCTATGAAAGCGTCGGCACGCCTGCCGAACAGGCCGTGCTGCGCGACACCGTCGCCCGCTTCCAGTCGCTGGGCGGCACGGTCATCGACACGGCGCCGACCTACGGCCAGGCCGAGCAGGTGATGGGGGAGCTGGTGGCTTCGCTGGGCATACGCGATTCGCTGTTCCTCGCGACCAAGGTCAGCATCAGCGGCAAGGATGCCGGCGTGGCGCAGATCGAGCAGTCGTTCCGCAATCTGCGCACCCAGCGCATCGACCTGATCGCCGTGCACAACCTGCGCGACACCACCGTGCATCTGCAGACGCTGCGCGCGCTGCATGCCGCCGGGCGGATCCGCTACATCGGCATCACCACCTCGTTCGACCGGCAGTATCCGGACTTCGAGGCGACCATGAAGCGCGAGCGCCTCGATTTCATCCAGGTCGACTATGCGCTGGACAACCGGGCTGCCGGCGAACGCATCCTGCCGCTGGCGCGCGAGCGCGGCATGGCGGTGATGATCAATCTGCCGTTCGGCCGCGGCCGGCTGTTCAAGGCCACCGAGGGACGGCCGCTGCCGCCGTGGGCGGCTGAATTCGACTGCGGCAGCTGGGCGCAGTTCTTCCTCAAGTACATCGTTTCGCACGAAGCCGTGACCTGCGCGGTCCCCGGCATGGCGCGGCCGGACTACCCGACCGACAATCTGCAGGCGGCGCGCGGCCGGCTGCCCGACGCGACGCAGCGCAAGCGGATGGAAGCCTTCATCGATGCCCTCTGAGCCGGCCCCGGCCGGCGAGCGGCCGCGCGGCTGGCGCGCTTGGTTCGACGTGCGGCCCGGCGAACGGGTGCTGCTCGCCTGGGCCTGGCTGTACGTGTTCTGCGTGCTGTCGGCCTACTACGTGATCCGCCCGATCCGCGACGAGATGGGCGTGCACGGCGGCGTCGACAAGCTGCAATGGCTGTTCACCGGCACGCTGCTGGTCATGCTGGCGCTGAACCCGGCGTTCGCGGCGCTCGTGCGTCGCTATTCGCGCGAACGGTTCATCACGCTGACCTACGCGTTCTTCATGCTGAACCTGGCGCTGTTCATGGCGGCGCTCATGCTGCTGACCGGCGAATCGCAGCAGGTCTGGCTGGGACGGGCGTTCTTCATCTGGACCTCGGTCTTCAACCTGTTCGTGGTGTCGGTGTTCTGGGCGCTGATGGTCGACATCTTCGACAGCGGACAGGGCAAGCGGCTGTTCGGCATTCTCGCCGCCGGCGCCACGCTCGGTGCGATGTCGGGATCCACGATCACCGCCACGCTGGTACGCAGCATCGGCGCGGCCTGGCTGCTGCCGGCCTCGATCGCGCTGCTCGGCGTGGCGATCATCGCGGTGCGACAGCTGTCGCGCCGCTCGCAGGCGCTGCGCCATCTGCCCGCGTCGGCCGCCGGCGGCGAAGCGCCGATCGGCGGCGGCGTGCTGGCCGGCATCACCCATACGCTGCGTTCGCCGTACCTGCTGAACATCGCCGCCTACGTACTGCTCTATACGATCACCTCGACCTTCCTGTACTTCCAGCAGGCCTCGATCGTCAGCGGGCATTTCACCGACCGCGCCGCGCGCACCGAGTTCTTCGCGCGAGTCGACCTGCTGGTCAACGTGCTCACGCTGCTGGTGCAGCTGCTGCTGACCGGGCGCCTGCTGCGGACGGCCGGCGTGGCCTTCACCGCCGCGGTGCTGCCGTTCATCTCGCTGCTCGGCTTCGCGGCGCTCGCGATAGCGCCCACGCTGGGCCTGCTGGTGGCCGTGCAGGTGGCGCGCCGAGTCGGCAACTTCGCGCTGGCCCGTCCTACACGTGAGCTGCTGTTCACGGTCGTGTCGCGCGAGGACAAGTACAAGGCCAAGAACATGATAGACACCGTCGTCTATCGGGCCGGCGATCAGATCGGCAGCTGGTCGTATGCGCTGCTGGCGGCGGCCGGTCTGGGCATGACGGGCATCGCCATCGCGGCGCTGCCGCTAACGGTGGCATGGATCGCCAACGCACGCTGGCTGGGGCAGCGGCATCGGCGCATGGATTAGACTGAGGGCTTGCCTGTCCCCAGCGTCGCAGCGTCGTTCCATGCGCTGGCCGCGATCCGGAGCTCTCCATGTCTGAAGCCTTCGTCTTCGATGCGATTCGCACGCCGCGCGGCCGCGGCAAGTCCAGCGGCTCACTGCACGAGGTCAAGCCGGTACGGCTGCTCGCCGGCCTGATGCAGGCCCTGCAACACCGCCACGATCTCGACACTGCACTGATCGACGACGTCGTCGTCGGCTGCGTCACGCCGATCGGCGACCAGGGTGCCGTCATTCCCAAGACGGCGGCGCTGGTCGCCGGCTGGGACCTGCAGGTGCCGGGCGTGCAGGTCAACCGGTTCTGCGCATCCGGGCTCGAAGCGGTCAATCTGGCGGCGCAGAAGGTGCGCTCCGGCTGGGAGGACCTGGTGCTGGCCGGCGGCGTCGAATCGATGTCGCGGGTGCCGATCGGCGCCGACGGCGGCGCCTGGGCGCTGGATCCCGAAACCAATCTGGCCACCGGCTTCGTCCCCCAAGGCATAGGCGCCGACCTGATCGCCACGCTCGACGGCCTGTCGCGCGAACAGGTCGACGAGTTCGGCGCGCGCTCGCATCAGAAGGCCGCCGCCGCGCAGCGCGCCGGCCGCTTCGATCGCTCGCTGGTGCCGGTGCACGACGAGCTCGGGCTGGCGCTGCTCGAACGCGATGAAACCGTTCGCGGCGACACCACGGTCGAGACGCTGGCCCAGCTCAAGCCCTCGTTCGCGAAGCTCGGCGCGATGGGCTACGATCGGATGGCGCTGCGCAAGTATCCGCAGGTGGCGCGCATCGAGCACGTCCACCATGCCGGCAATTCGTCGGGCATCGTCGACGGCGCCGCGCTGGTGCTGATCGGCAGCGAGGCCGCTGGAAACCGTCTCGGCCTGAAGCCGCGAGCGCGCATCGTCGCCACTGCGCTGGCCAGCACCGATCCCACCATCATGCTGACGGGCCCGATGCCGGCGACGCGCAAGGCTCTCGCGCGCGCCGGTCTGCAGATCGACGACATCGACCTGTTCGAGGTCAATGAGGCCTTCGCCGCCGTCGTCATGCGCTTCATGGACGAGATGGGCGTGCCCGAGGAGAAGGTCAACGTCAACGGCGGCTCCATCGCGCTCGGCCATCCGCTGGGTGCCACCGGCGCGATGCTGGTGGGCACGCTGATCGACGAACTCGAGGCGCGCAATCTGAAACGCGGGCTCGTCACGCTGTGCGTGGGCGGCGGCATGGGCATCGCCACCGTCATCGAACGCGTCTGAGAGGCGGCCATGAGTCGTTCCGTTGCGGATCTGCAGCGCCTGCTCGGCGTCGAGCACGCGATCGTGCAGGCGCCTATGGCCGGCGTGCAGGCCAGCGCGCTGGCGATCGCCGTCTGCGAAGCGGGCGGCCTGGGCTCGCTGCCCTGCGCGATGCTCGATCCGGCGGCGCTGCGGCGCGAGCTGCAGGCGCTGCGCGACGGCACGCGGCAGCCGTTCAACGTCAATTTCTTCTGCCATGTGCCGCCGCAGCCCGACGCCGCGCGTGAAGCGCGCTGGCGCGAGCGGCTGGCCCCGTACTTCGCCGAGTTCGGCATCGACGCGGCCAGCCTGCCGGCGGGGCCGGGCCGGCGGCCGTTCGATGCCGACGGCGCCGAGCTGCTGGCCGAGTTCGCGCCGCCGGTCGTCAGCTTCCATTTCGGCCTGCCAGAACCGGCACTGCTGGCGCGCGTCAAGGCCTGGGGCGCGACGGTCCTGGCCAGCGCCACCACCGTCGCCGAGGCGCGATGGCTGGCGGCGCACGGCGCCGATGCGATCATCGCGCAAGGCATCGAAGCCGGCGGCCATCGCGGCATCTTCCTTGGCGATGACCTGAGCACGCAGGTGGGCACGATCGCGCTGGTGCCGCAGATCGCCGCCGCGGTCGACCTGCCGGTGATCGCTGCGGGCGGCATCGCCGACGCCGACGGCGTGGCAGCCGCGTGCAGGCTGGGCGCAGCCGGCGCGCAGATCGGCACGGCCTACTTGCTGTGTCCGGAAGCGACTACCAGCCCGCTGCACAGGGCCGCACTGAAAAGCGATGCCGCCGTTCACACGGCGCTGACCAATCTGTTCACCGGCCGGCCCGCGCGCGGCATCGTCAACCGGGTCATTCGCGAACTGGGGCCAATCAGCGAGGCCGCGCCCGAGTTCCCGCTCGCAACCACCGCCATCTCCGCGCTGCGCAGCGCGGCCGAGAAGCGCGGCAGCAGCGACTTCTCCCCGCTGTGGGCGGGGCAGAACGTCAGCGGCTGCAAGGAGGTGTCGGCGGCGCAGCTGACGCGTGAGCTGGCGGCCGGCTTGAGGCCCGCCGCGGCCGGCTAGCGGCTGCTGCGGGCGCGGGCATGCCACCGCGTCGCTGCTCTGCCGTGTTGCTGCCCCACCGCCGCGTTGCCGCCCTGCTGCAGGCCGGGTCTATGCACCGCCGCGCATGAGAATGATTATCATTAATATGATCGCTGACCCGTCCGGCCGGTGCCTCCCCGTCCATTGAACGCGCAATCGTCTCGCAGACTACCCCGACATGCCCGCAGCTTCATCCTCCCCGACCGATCCGTCCCCCGACGACAAGCACGCCGCCGGTGAGAGCGCCGCGGCCCCCGCGCCGTTCGGCTTCAAGCCGCTGCTGATGGCCAGCATGGCCTGCACGATGACGATGATGGCCTTCATCGCGCTCATCGGGTCGATCGCCCGCTCGCTCGATCTGCCGCCGTGGCAGGCCGGCATGGCGGTCACGGTCGGCGGCGTACTGTGGATGCTGCTCGCGCGCGTCTGGGGCGCGGCCAGCGATCGGCGCGGACGGCGCGCGATCCTGCTGGCCGGCGTCGGCGGCTTCACGCTCAGCTACTGGGCGATGTGCGCGCTGCTGATCGTCTCGCTTCAGATACTGCCGGCAGCCGTGCTGGTGTTCATGGGACTGTTGATCACGCGCGGCGCAGTCGGCGGTTTCTACGCCGCCATCCCGTCGACCGGCCAGGCGTTGATCGCCGACCATGTCGCGCCGGCGCGGCGCGCGGGCGCGATGGCATCGCTGGGCGCGGCCAACGCGGTAGGCATGGTGATCGGCCCCGCGCTGGCCGGTGGACTGGCCCGCTTCGGGCTGGCGCTGCCGCTGTTCGTCACCGCGGTCCTGCCCGCGGCAGCGTTCGCGCTGCTGTGGCGCGCGCTGCCGCGGCATGCTCCGCCGCAGGCGGCACACACCTCCACGCTGGCATGGAGCGACCGGCGGCTGCGCCGCGCAATGGCGGTGGGCTTCGCCGCCATGTTCTGCGTCGCGGTGGCACAGATCACGGTCGGCTTCCTGACGATCGACCAGCTGGGCCTGGCGGCCGGGCCTGCCGCGCAAGCCGCCGGCGTCGCGTTGACCGCCGTAGGGGTTGCGCTGATCGGCGCGCAACTGCTGGTCAAGCGGCTGGGCTGGACGCCGCAGCAGCTGATCCGGCGCGGCGCGCTGATCGCGGCCGTGGGCTTCGGCTCGGTCGTCTGGGTGCGCAGCACCGAAACGCTGGCGCTGTGCTTCTTCATCGCCGCGGCCGGCATGGGCTGGGTCTTCCCGGCCTTCGCCGCGCTCGCCGCGAACGCCGTGCAGCCGCACGAACAAGGGGCTGCCGCCGGCACGCTGGGCGCCGCGCAGGGATTGGGAATCGTGCTCGGGCCGCTGGCCGGCGCGGCACTGTACGGCGCGGGCCCCAGTGTGCCGTATCTGATGCTGGCGCTGCTGCTGGCCGGTGTGGCCGTCTGGGGCGGACGTGCAAGCGCGCCGATAGCCTAGGACTGTGCAAGCCGGCCTTCGACAGCCATGCGGGGCCGTCGACGGTCACCCAGGGCCGGCGCCGCTCAGTCGGCGACGGCGATCCAGATCAGGCCGTCGCGCTCCTGCACCGGAAACGTCGCCACCGCTTCGGTGCACGGCATCTGCGTCGCTTCGCCGGTGCGGATGTCGAAGCGGCCCTGATGGAACGGGCATTCGATCTCATAGCCTTCGAGATAGCCGTCCGACAGATTCGCGTTGCCGTGCGTACAGATGTTGTCCGTCGCAAAGACTGTCCCGTCCGACCGATACAGGCAGATGTGACGCCCATGGACGACGACCGGCCACTGCGATCCCTCGTCCAGATCGGCGGATTCGAGGGCTTGCGTCCAGCGTTTGGTATCGGCTTGCATCGGCCTTGCACTCCAGTTTCGGATTCGCGGCGGGTGTCCCCTTCCATCCTAAACCAGTCGGGCCGGCGTCACGCCGCGAGCGCACAGCTCGCTGATCTCGGCCTCGGCATAACCGAGCTCGCGCAGGATCGCGTCGCGATCGGCAGCGAAGCGGGGCGGCACCCGGCGCAGCCGCGCCGGTGTGCGCGACAGCTTCACCGGCGTGCCGAGCGCGCGAAAGCCGTCGCGCTCGACGACCATGCCGCGGCTGACGGTATGCGGCGCGCGCAGCGCCACGTCGATCGGCAGCACCGGCCCCACTGGCACACCGGCACGCAGCAGCTCGACCGACAGCGCCACGCCGTCGCGCTCGGCCAGCGCATCGGCCAGCAGGCCCGTCAAGGCCGCGCGATGCTCGACGCGCGCGCCATTGCTGGCGAAGCGAGGATCGTCGGCAAGTTCGGGGCGGCCGATCAGTGCGGCGAAGCGCCGGAACTGTCCTTCGTTGCCGATGACCACGAAGATTTCGCCGTTGCGAGTCTGGAACTTGTCGCAAGGCACGACATTCGGATGTGAATTGCCGAGCAGCGGCGGCCGCCGTTCGCTGAGGAAATAGTTAGCCGCCTGCGGATGCAGCAGGGCCATGCCGCAATCGTAGAGCGCCATGTCGACGAACTGGCCGAGACCGGAACGCTGCCGCTCCTGCAGCGCCATCAGCACGCCGATGACGGCATAGAGGCCGGTGGCGATATCGACGATAGGCGGCCCCACGCGCATCGGCCCGGTCGACACATCGCCATTGACGCTCATCAGACCCGTCATCGCCTGCAGCACGGCGTCATAGCCGGGCAGCCCGCCGAGCGGCCCGTCAGCGCCGAAGCCGCTGACACGGCAATGGACCAGTCGCGGAAAGCGCGGCGCGAGCACCGCCTCGTAGCCCAGCCCCCATTTCTCCATGGTGCCCGGCGTGAAGTTCTCGATCAACACGTCGGCATCGGCCAGCAGGCGCAGCAGCACGTCGCGGCCGGCCGCGCAGCCGAGGTCGAGCGCCATCGCGTCCTTGTTGCGGTTCAAGCCGAGGTAGTAGCTGGCGTCGCCGCGGCCGCCTGCGTCAGACTCGCGGAACGGCGGCCCCCAGCGCCGGGTATCGTCGCCTTGCGGCGGCTCGACCTTGATGACGCGCGCGCCGTGATCGCCGAGGATCATCGAGCACAGCGGTCCCGCGAGCACGCGGCTCAGGTCGACGATCTTCAATCCGGCAAGCGCGCCGCCCGCCTCACTCGACTCGTTCATCATCGCTGCGCTCCTCATCGCTCGACCGGAGGACGGGCATCGAATGCCGCGGGATCCGCATCGAAGGCCGCGGAATCGGGATCGAAGACCAGGCGCCCGCCCGGCTCGAAGCGCGCGCGCAGCGGCATGCCGATACGCAGGTCGCGCACGTCGGCGACGGCGACGGTACTGATCAGGCGCGGCCCTTCGTCGAGCTCCACCCAGGCCACGTTGTACGGCAGCTTCGCCTCGGCGCGGTAGGCCTGCCACAGAACCGTGAACGAGTGCAGCCGCGCACGGCCGCCAGCCGTCTGCCACTGCACCTCGCCAGGCCGGCGGTGTGCCGCATAGGACAGCGCCGTGCCGGTCCGGCGGCAGCGGGCGACGGCCAGCTCGCGCCGCCCGGCGCGCGCCATGAACTCGTCGGCCAGCGGCACCGGCGCATCTTCAGGCTGATCAGGCTGCGGCGGCAGGGATACGGCGTCGTTCATCGTCATCGTCAGTTCAGGACAACGTGGGGGCTGAGGATCGCCGCCGCGTGATATTCGAGCCGGCCCCCCGACCCGGTGACCAGGATCACGTCGTTGCGCTCGACCTGCCGCCGCCCGCCGTGCCCGCGGGCCTGCAGCACGGCTTCGTGCAGCGGCGTCATGCCCTGCAGGTAGGCGTGCGCGAGCTGGCCGCCGCCGGTGTTCATAGGCAGCCGGCCGCCCGGCGAAGTCGTTCCGGCGGCGATCAGCGACAGGCCGGCGCCGGCTTCGCACAAGCCGTAGTCTTCCAGCGCCAGCGGCGCGCAGATCGAGAACGCGTCATATACCTGGCACAGCGTCACGTCGCGCGGCGCGATGCCGGCGCTGCGGTACGCCTCGCGGCCGGCCAGCGCGCCCGGACCGTCGCCCGAGTCGTCCTGCGACAGCCTGGATACGGTTCGATGGCCCTGGCCCAGCCCGTGCACGTAGACCGGCGCCGCCGGATGATCGGGCGCGCGCTCGGCAGCCGTGACGACGAACGCCGCGCCGCCGTTGACCGGATAGGCGCAGTCGAGCAGCCGCAGCGGCTCGGCGATGAAGCGCGAAGCGCGATACTGCTCCGCCGACAGCGGTGCAGCGAGCAGCGCCTCGGGATTGAGCGCGGCCCAGCGGCGGCAGGCGATCGGATAGGCGCCCAGCGCCTCGGCCGGCGCGCCGGCGTCATGCAGATAGCGCTGCGCCGCCAGCGCATAGGAAGCGACCGGCCCGAACAGCTCGTAGCGCGCCTCCCAGCCGGGCACGCCGGTCAGCGGCGCCTCGTTCTGATACGAAGCACCGGCAGCCTTGCCGGCGCCGACCGGCGCGTCGGCGAACACGCAGACCACGTTCCGTGCCATGCCGTACGCGACAGCCAGCGTCGCCTGCTGCAGCATCTGCAGCACCGACGCGCCCTTGCCTTCGATGATGGACAGCAGCCGCAGGTCGTGCAGATCCAGGTCGTCGACCATCTGCAGCGGCAGGCTGTTCGGCGGCGCCAGCGCGCTCTGGTTCAGCAGCAGCCCGTCGATCTGACGAGCGCTCAGTCCGGCATCGCCGATCGCGTTGCGCGCGGCGGCGGCCGCCAGCGCGCGCGCCGAGCCGATCGGCGTGCGGGCGATCGCGCTGCGGCCCAGGCCGACGATCGCGGACAGTGCAGGCATCGGCGCCGTCCTCAGACCAGGAAGGCCAGGCTCGGAATCGGTCCGCTGGCATGCACCAGCATCACCTTCTTCAGCGACATGCACAGCCGGCCGTCGCGCCGCTTCAGCCGGTACTCGACGCGGCCCGGCCACAGCGTGAGCTGGTTGACGGACTGCGTCTGATACTCGTGGACGACGAAGTTGGCCGCGACGCGATAGCTGCCGTCTTCGCAGGCCGCGAACACGAGGTTGGACAGCATGCGCCGCATCGACGATAGCGGCGCCTGGCTGTGGCGGGTGCCGGTGCGCAGCTGGCGCAGCCGCGTGGCGAGCCGCGAGCGGTTGTCGTTGATGATGGCAACGTCGCGGTCGGGATCGGCATCGGGCAGCACCGGCACCCAGTAGCGCATGTCGTCGCCCAGCAGCGCTTCCCATTCATCGTAGCGGGCCTCGTCGGCCAGCTGCGCTTCGTAATAGACGAAGGCCTCGAGGTCGCGGCGTTCGGCTTCCGTCACGGGGCGCTCGCCGGCACGTCCGGCATGAGGTTCGAGATCGGCTTGCGTCCGATCGTTCAAGGCAGTCGATTGCGGCATGGCTAGGCTCGGCATCGGATCGGTGGAAGCTGCGCGTCGGCCCTCAGGCCGCTTGCCGCGGCGCTGTCATCAGCCCGGCATAGTGGCGCCAGAAACCGCGGTTCGGCGTCTCGTCGGTGTAGTGCGATATCACGATGCCGTCCTCGTGACGCTCGCGCTCGACGCCGCGGCTCAGGTCGAGCCAGCCCGGTGAATCGCGCAGCGCGCGCCACTGGCGCTCGGCGATGATCGCATCATCGGCAGTCAGGAACGAGGACGGGCCGATCGCCACCTCGCCCTGCCGCATGATGCGCTGATTGACTTCCTCCGGCGCGCCTTTCAGATACATCGGCACGTGCCAGTTCACCGTCTCGCCGACCGACAGCGGCTGGATCATGACCAGACAGGTCTCGGCCAGGAACAGATTCGGAAAGATGAACGCATGCGGCGGGCCGGCACGCAGCGCCTCGGCGGCACGCTCGGCACCGTAGGCCTCGCTCATCGCCTCCATGTAGGCGGGATAGCGATCGGCCGCGGTGCCGAGCCAGACCAGCGGCCGCGTATACGTCGACTCGTAGTCGAGCTCGGTATGTCCATGCCCAAGGTAGCGCACTACCGCCGTGATCTTTTCTTCGCGGCCCGACAGCACATTGTCGTACTTGCCCTTCAGGCCGACGCCTTTGGCGAAGGAATCGTGCACGAAGCCGACGTGATAGCCGTCGGCCTCGTTCTCCGACAGCATCTTCCAGTTGGCGCGGAACAGATGCTGCACCGCCGGACCGCGCAGCGCGATCTCGCCGCACGGCGACAGCCCGCACTGCCGGTCTATCGCCGCCGTGGCGGCGCCCAGGTGTTCGAGCAGCGGCATCGGGGCTTCATTGAACGTGGCGAAGATGAAGCCGCGATAGGTATCCACGGTCGCGCGCCGCAGCCCTGGGCCGGACGGACCGTCCGCGCTGCGTGCGGTCAGCGGCATCGCGAGCAGATCGCCGTCGGGCGTGAACACCCAGCCGTGATACTGGCAGACGAACACCTTGCGGTTGCCGCTGCCCGGCTGGCACAGCAGGTTGCCGCGATGCGAGCAGCGATTGGCCAGCACGCGCACGCCGTCGGGCGCACGCGTCACGATCACCGGCTCGGTGCCCATGGAGCGCCGCACGAAGTCGCCGCGGTTCGGGATCTCGGATTCATGGCCGACGTAGACCCAGCCCTGTCCGAAGATTTCGTGCATTTCCTGCGCGAAGATGTCGGGGTCGGTGTACAGGCGCGCATGCACAGCGGCCTCGCGAATCAGTTGCTCGATCGACGTCATCTCGTAGGTCCTCGTCGGTTGCCGGTTGCCGCACTCATGTCGCGGCCCGTTCCCAGATCAGCGCGGCGGTGCGCGCCTGCGGCGTGCCCTCCTCGATGCGCGCCAGCAGATGCAGCCTGCCGTCGACCAAGCGTCCCCGGCGCCGCTGCACGCCGCCTTCCCAGTTCGGGAACAGGCTCATCCGGACGTGATGCACGACGGTGTCGCCTTCGATCTCATAGCTGCCGCTGTAGCTCATGAATGAGTCGTAGGCGCCGGCCTTCTCATCGGCGCTGGCATTCCATTGCCCGCCGGTGCTGAACGGCGGCCGGTTGCGCCGCGCCAGCATGCAGCTCATCTCTTGCTCGCCGTATTCGATGTAGCCGATAGGCTGCTCGCCCATCGGGTACGTGATGCGGCCGTCGTCGTAGGTCTGCTGCCAGCTGACCAGCGACCAGCGGCCGCGCAGGTCGCCGGGCCGCAGCGCCGCCGTGGGCCGCTGCGCATCGGACATGGGCTCGGACATCTCAGTCTCCATCGACGGTATTGTGCGCGCGCAGGAATTCGCCGACCTGCGCCGCGAACGCCTCCGGCTGCTCGATCTGCACCCAGTGGCCGCAGCGCTCCATCACCCGCAATCGCGCGTTCGGCAGCAGCGACTGCAGCTTTTCGGAGACCGACAAGGGAATGACGCGGTCGTGCCGGCCATGGATCAGCAGCACCGGCTGGGCGATTGCGCGCAGGCTTGCTTCGGGCAGCGCCAATGCTTCGATCCATCGCTGGCGCGGGGCCGGGAACAGGGCCGCGAAGCGCTGCTGTACGTCATCGCGGATCGAGGCCCGGTAGCGCATGTCGACCAGATCTTCGGTGATGAACGACGGATCGTCGACGAACACTCTCAGCAGCGCACGCATGGCCGCATGCGACGGCTGGTAGCCCCAGACCTGGTCCAGCCCCTCGGTCAGCTCGAAGGACACGCCGACCGCACCCATCAGCACGACACTGCGGACCCGCTCCGGGTGCTCCGCCGCCAGCCCCAGCGCCAGCGCGCCGCCGAACGAGTTGCCGATCACCGATACCTGCTTCAGACCGAGCGCGTCGAGCAGGCCGACCAGCTGGCGCAGCCACAGCGCACGGTCGACCGCTACTCCGTCGGCCACGCGGGTGTAGCCGAAGCCGGCCATGTCCGGCGCCACCAGCCGCATCTGCGACGACAGACGCGGCAGGATCAGCCGCCAGTTGGCCCAGGCACTCACTCCGGGACCGGAGCCGTGAATCAGCAGCACAGCCGGGCCGCTGCCATGGTCGTGATAGTTGGTGCGAATCGAAGCGGCCGCCAGTTCGCGGCCGATCTCCGGGGTGGCGGCGGCAAGGCCGCTGGCCGGCTGGGACATGGACTCCTCCTGTCGCGGCGATGCTGGCCAGCAAGATATCATAAAATCCCAAAATATCGAATTCAAATGATGCTACGCGCCTTATATCTCTGATATAGAATTGCGTCGAATTATTCATAATCCCAAAATGAAGAAATGAACGATCATTTCATCACCCCGCCCGCCGCCATTTCCCGGCCGCCTCCCCATTCGCCGATCCGCTCGCTCGGCTACGTCGGCGTGGCCAGCCGCAGGCTGGACGAATGGAGCGGCTTCGCGACCGGGCTGCTCGGCATGCAGTGCCAGCATCGCTCGACGGCCTCGCTGGCGCTGCGCGTCGACGACCGGCAGCAGCGCCTGATGGTCGAAGCCGAACAGGAGGAAGGTCGGCATTGCTTCGGCTGGGAAGTCGACGGCGCCGACGCCCTGCAGTCGCTTGCTGCCCGGCTCGATGCCGCCGGCGTACCGGTTCGCACCGGTTCCGGAGCCCTGGCCGAACAGCGCGGCGTACGCGAGCTGATCCGTTTCAGCGACCCGGCGGGCCACGGCCTCGAGGTCTTCCACGGCGCCCAGCCCGCCGCGGCGCCGTTCGCCCCGTCACGCGCGCTGTCCGGCTTTCGCACCGGCACGCTCGGCCTGGGCCACGCCGTGCTCACCGTGGCGAACATGGCGCCGATGCTTGCGTTCTATCGCGAGCTGCTCGGCTTCCGCATCAGTGACTTCATGCTGGAGCCGTTCCACGCCTACTTCCTGCACGTCAATCCGCGTCATCACAGCCTGGCGCTGATCGAGACCGGACGCAACGGCGTCCACCACCTGATGCTTGAACTGCTGTCGCTTGACGACGTCGGCCAGGCCTACGACCTCGCGCAGCAGCAGGCCGATGCCGTCGGCGTGACGCTGGGCCGCCACAGCAATGACTTCATGACCTCGTTCTACATACGCTCACCGTCCGATTTCATGATCGAGTACGGTTGGGGCGGACGCGCCATCGACCCGCTGCGCTGGCAGCCGCAGCAGCTGCGGCACGGCGCCAGCCTCTGGGGTCACGAGCGCTATTGGCTGCCCCCGGAGAAGCGGCAGGAGGCGCTCGAAATGCGGCTGCGCGCCGCCGCTCAAGGCCAGCGGGCGCCGGTCCACGTCGTCGACGGCTATTTCGTGCCGATGCCGCCGCCTTGAAACACGAGCACGGCCGCGACGGGATTCGCGCGACGCCCTTGGTAAGATTCCCGCGTCATAACATTCCCGTCAGGCTGCCCATGTCCTCGAGCCTCACCCGCATGCTTGCGGTGCTGGACGCATTCTCGGCCCAGCACCCGGTGCTCACGGCCGACGACATCATGGCGCGACTCGGCTACAGCCGCGGCACCGCCTATCGCTATCTGCGTGAGCTGGTCACCGTCGGCCTGCTCGCCCGAGTCGCAGGCGGCGCCTATACGCTCGGACCACGCATCATCGAGCTGGACTTCGCCATCCGGCAGTGCGACCCGGTGCTGAGCGCGGGGATCCCGATCATGCAGGCACTGCGCCGCAAACTCGATTGCGACGTCCTGCTGACCAGCTTCTACGAAGATCGCGTCGTGGTGACGCATCACGAGCGCGGCGACGATCTGATCACGGTCAGTTTCGGTCGCGGCCGTGTCATGCCCATGTTCCGCGGCGCGCCGTCGAAGGCGATCGTCGCCTGGCTGCCGCCGGCCCGGCAGAAGCGGCTGTACTCGGAGCACGCCGCCGAAGCGCTGACCGCCGGGCTCGGCGCCACCTGGGCCGACTTCCGCGCAGCGCTTTCGTCGATCCGCAAAGACGGCTACTGCGTGTCATTCGCCGAACTGGACCCGGGCAACGTAGGCATCGCAGCGCCACTGGCCACCGAACCGCCGCACACGCCGGGCAGCCTCGGTGTGGTCTTCAGCCGGTCGCGCTACGACATTCTCGACAAGAGCCTGGTGATCGACATCGTCCGCAATGCCGCCGCACAGATCGACACGCTGGCCGCGCAGAAGCAGCAGGAGGCCGCCGGCCAGATGCCGTGGCCGACGCGCGAGCGCTTCCTCGGCTGATATTCATGAGTTCCCACAATAAGCGACTTTAAGGACATATCTCCAAGGTGCTCCAATCGTATTTTTTCAACAAAATTCGATAATATGAGATTAGAATAGAAAAACGGCGCCCACGAAGGCGTCGCTGCGGTACGTTTTCCTGAATGGAGAACGAACAAAATCAGAACGCCCAACCCTGCGAGGAGAACTTCGTGGACAAGATTCGCCGCCGTTTTCTGAAAACCGGCGCGGCGCTGGCGTCGGCCGGCAGTTGCGCCGCCTGGGCGCAGGACGCCTTCCCCAGCAAGCCGATCCAGCTCGTCGTACCGTTCGCGTCCGGCGGCGGCAACGACGTCATGGCGCGGCTGATCGCACCCCATATGGCGGCAAAACTGGGCCAGCCGGTCTACGTCGAGAACAAGCCCGGTGCCGGCGGCAACATCGGCGCGCAGTTCGTGGCCCGCTCGGCGCCCGACGGCCATACGCTGCTGCTGGCGACGAATACGTTGACGCTGAACCCATTCCTGCTGAAGAGCATTCCGTTCGACGTCACCCGGGATTTCAGCCCCGTGGCCCGCGTGGCCAATCAGCCGATCGTGGTGGTGGTGAATCCGAAGCTGCCCGCGCAGAACATCGCCGAGCTGGTGGCCTACCTGAAGGCCAATCCGGACAAGGTCTCCTACGCCAGCCCTGGCAACGGCACGCCGCATCACTTCGCCACCGAGATGTTCAAGCAGGTGGCGGGCGTCGGCATGGTGCACGTCCCCTACCGGGGCGCCGCGCCGGCGCTGACCGACCTGATCGCCGGCAACGTCCAGGTCATGTTCGCGTCCATCATCTCGGCACTGCCCTACATCAAGGAAGGCCGCATCCGCGCGATCGCCACCGCCGAAGGCAAACGACTGACAGCACTGAAAGACATGCCGACGATCAAGCAGTCAGGCTATCCGAGCTACGAGGCGACGATCTGGGGTGGTCTCATGGCCGCGGCAGGCACTCCGGCGGCCGTCACTCACAAGCTGTCCGACGCGGCGCTCGCCATCGTCCAGATGCCGGAGGTCGTGAAGCAGATGGAGGCGGCCGGCTTCGAGATCGCGGTCGGCGGCCCGGAGTCGCTGCAGGCCACGCTGCGCACCGACCTGGATCAATGGGGCAAGGTCGCGAAGGCGATCGGACTGGTCGCCGAGTAGCTGCCGGCCAGCGAGGCGGTCGGCCAGCCTCTCTCAGGCGGCAGCGATGTTGCGCCGAAAGACCAGCGGCTTGCCGCCGTGCTGCCGCTTGAACATCCACTGCGCCAGCGCCGAATCCAGATAGTCGGCATGGCCGGGGAACCAGCGCGCCAGTTCGGCGGCGAACGAGCGCGCGACGGCGGTATTGCCGGCGGCCACGTATTCGCGCACCTCGCGCGCCGATTTCAGCACCGCGGCGTGCTCGGCCATGTGGCAGTCGCGCGGCGGGAACCCCGTCTCGGTCATCCAGCGGTCCTCGAGGCCGAAATGCCGCTCGGCGTGCTCGAAGAACTCGTCCAGATGCTGCAGCAGCTCGGCGTCCGGCGCGCTCAGCAGGCGGTTGACGACATCGACGAACTCCTCATGGACTGCGTCCATCGGCTCATAGCCGAGCAGCAGGGCGTCGGACCAGACGAGATCGGCATCGGAGACGGCATTCGTGCTCATGTTTCAGCGGCCGGGCAGAGACCAGGCGAAGTCTGTCGGAAAGTGAAGCTCCATTCTAAGCCGCCTGCGGCCCGGCGGCCCAACAATCTGCTGGCTGGCCCGTCGAAGTGCTGCCCTTCTGCACTTCTGCCCTTACACTGCCGTCACTGCGGCGTGATGCCTGCCGCCGTGACGATCTTGCGCCATTTCTCGTACTCGGCGACCTGGAACTTCATCAGCTCGTCGGACGAGGTGACGAACGGCTCCAGCCCCGCTGTGCCGAAGAACTCGAGCACCTTGGGCGACTTGACGGCCTGCGCGATGACGCCGTTCAGCCGGTTGACGACCGCCGGCGGCGTGTTCGCGGGGGCCCATGCCGCCACCCACCACGTCATCTCGTAGCCGCTGACGCCAGCCTCGTCCATGGTCGGGACGTCAGGCAGTGCCGCCACGCGCTTCTTGCCGGTGACGGCCAGCGCGCGCAGCTTGCCCGACTTGACGATCGGGATGGCTGATACAAGGTCGGCCCACATCACGTCGATCTGGCCGCTGACGACATCCAGCGTCGCCTGCGGATTGGTCTTGTACGGGACCGACAGGATGTCAGTGCCGGTCATCTGCTTGTACAGCTCACCACCGGCGCGCGTCGACGAGCTTCCCCAACCGAACTTCAGCTGCCCCGGCTTGCTGCGCACCAGCGCGGTCAGCTCGGCGACGTTCTTGACCGGCAGCTGCGGGTTGGCCACCAGCAGCAGCACGCCCTGGGCAATGCCGGTGATGGGCGTGAAATCCTTGACGAAGTCATACGGTACCTTGGCGAACAGGCTCTGATTGGCCGCGTGCGTCGAATTGGTACCGATCAGCACCGAATAGCCGTCGGGCTTCTGCGCGGCGATGTGCTCGGCCGCGATCATGCCGCTGGCGCCCGGCCGCGTGTCGATGACGATGGACTGGTTCAGCGTACGCCCCATGTCATCGGCCACGTTGCGGGCGATCGCGTCGATGATGCCGGCGCAGCATGGCACCAGCCGTATCGTCCGCGACGGAAACGCATCGCTCTGGGCGACAGCCAGCGCCGGCATCGCTGCCAGCAGGCCGCCCGCCAGCAGGCGGCGCAGCAGGGACTTCCCTTCTCGCATCATCATGTCTCCTCTTGCTTGATGTGCCGCGCCGTCTCGTGCAGCGCGTCTGCCACGGATTGCCCGCCGATGCGCCGCCGCGGCGGCGCCGGCGTTCAGCGTCCCGTCCGGTCGGGGTCGGCGTCCATGTCCGGTTCAGTCATCGCCGCCGTCCCCCATCGATTGCTTCCACGTGAAGGTGTACTGCCCGCCGACCCGGCGCCGGTGCGCAAGCCCGATCGACGTGTTCATCCGCAGGCTGCCCGGAATCGAGCGCAGCCGCGTCAGCATCGTCTGCTGCAGATGCGCGTAGTCGCGCACCCGCACCGTCAGGAACAGCGTGTACTCGCCGGTGGTCCAGTTGACGATCTCGACCTCGGGAATCGTCATGCAGTAGTCGAGCGTGTCCTCCACGCTGACCGCCGGATCCATCTGGATCCATACGAATGCGTTGACGCCGAAGCCGGCCGCTTCGTGATCGACCTCGACGCGATAGCCGAGGATCACGCCCTGGCTCTCCAGGCGCTCGATCCGGTCCAGCACCAACCCCGCCGAGACATCCATCTCGCGCGCGATGGCGCGCGCCGAGAGCCGCGCGTTGCGCGCGAGCAGCGTCAGTATGCGGCGGTCGATCTGGTCCAGCGCAGGGCGCGGCGGACGCAGACCGGGCAGGCTGTCGTTCATTCGGCGGCAATCCGGCGCAGCAGCATGGTGTAGATGAAGCTCATCACCACCGTGCCGTCCTGCTTGGAGACTTCGATGTCGAGCTCGACGATCCCGTTCTGGCCGTTCGAGGTCGGCCGCGCAGACACCACGGTGCCGGCGGCATTGATCGTATCGCCGCCGTAGACGGGCCCCTTGGCGCGCACCTTGTCGATGCCGACGAAGGCGACGATGGCATTGCTGTAGACCAGCGTCGCGCTCAGCAGGCCGATCGCATAGGCGATCAGCACCGGGCCGGGCAGGATGACGCCCGAGAACGGCGTATTGGCGCGGACCCATTCGGCATTCGTATGCAGCGGCTGGTGAAAGCCGGTAGTCAGCGCCGCCACCATCGTGATCTCGGCGTCGGTGATGGTCCGGCCGTAGCCCTGAATGCGGGTGCCGACGGCGGCGTCTTCGAAGCCGCGCCAGCCGGCGGGACGCGAGGCGGCAGCCGTCGGATCGGGCTGTGGCTGTGGCTGTGGCTGTGGCTGTGGCTGCGGATGCGACGGAGAATCGGCGTTCGGCATGTCAGCGCTCCGGTTGCGGCGTCATCGCCGCGGCGGCGTCGTTCTGGCGCAGTGCGCGGCGGGCCAGCATCTCGGCGATCGTCGCTTCGTCGAAGCCCAGCTCGCGCAGCACGGCCGCGGTGTGCTCGCCATGCAGCGGCGGCGGCTGGTGCGTGTCGCGCATCAGCGAGCCGATCGGCAGCGACGCCAGGCTCAGCTCGCCATAAGCGGGATGGTTCAGCGTCAGCGTCATGCCGCGCGCCGCGGTCTGCGGATGGCGGAAGGCCGCGCCTATGTCGTTGACCGGCGCGCAGGCGACGTCCGCCTCCGACAGCCGTTCGATCAGCTCGTCGACGCGGTGCCGGCGCAGCACCGGACACAGCGCGTCGTAGACGGCGGCACGATGTTCGGCGCGACCGGCAAGCGTTGCGA
Source organism: Burkholderiaceae bacterium (assembly GCA_050187175.1). Classification (GTDB taxonomy): domain Bacteria; phylum Pseudomonadota; class Gammaproteobacteria; order Burkholderiales; family Burkholderiaceae_E; genus Zeimonas. The sequence goes on along the minus strand of JBFWXS010000027.1, from coordinate 23,960 downwards.
AGCGCGCGTCGGCGGCCAGTTCATGCAGCCCCAGCGCCTGGCATAGCCGCAGCCAGTTGGCGTCGGTCATCACCGCCACCACGATCTGGCCGTCGGCCGCATCGAAGGTGCCGTACGGCACGGTGTAGTAGTGCCCCGAACCGGCGCGCTGCGGCTGCGTGCCGGTGGCCAGGTAGTAGCCGCCGTGATTGGCTAGCAGCGACAGCAGTGAGTCGTACATGGCGATGTCGAGATACTCGCCCTGCCCCGTGTCGCGCCGGCGATGCAGCGCGGCCAGGATCCCGATCACGGCGAACAGGCCGCTGGCCGTATCGCCGATCGGTACGCCTATCTTCAGCGGCTCCTGGTCGGGATTGCCATTGGTGCTCATCATCCCGGAATACGCCTGCGCCACCAGGTCGAGGCTGCGCTTGCTGGCCAGCGGCCCGTACTGCCCGAAGCCGCTGACGCTGCAGTAGACGACGCGCGGATTGAGCTCGCGCACCGCCTCGTAGCCGAAGCCGAGCCGCCCTATGACGCCCGGCGCGAAGTTCTCCACCACCACGTCGGCATCGCGCAGCAGGGCCTGCACGGCCTGCCTGCCGTCGGCGCTCTTCAGGTCGACGGCAAAGCTTCGCTTGTTGCGATTGAAGGCGACGAAATAATGGCTTTGTCCATTCTTCATCGGCGCCATCTCGCGGCCGACGTCGCCGCGTTCGACGCCTTCGATCTTAACCACCGAGGCGCCGAGGTCACCGAGGATCTGCGTGGCGAACGGCCCGGCGATGACGTGCGTGAAGTCGACGACCCGGAGGCCCGCCAGCGGGGGCGCCGGCCGCGGCGCGCCGGGGTTTGTCTCCAGTGCAGGCTTGTCGGGCACTTCGCCACCGCCTTGACGATTGAACGGATTTCATCGGCCCGATCGATCGCCTGACCGGCAGATCATGCATTTCAATCGTCGATTGACCAGATGCTATGGGTTTCGTCGTTCAATTGTCAATCCGGACAAAGCCCTTTCCCGTGCGAACAGGTTCTCGAGCTGCACTTTGGCCGACCGATACTGCTTCGGCCAGGTGAGCTCGGTGAAACTGATGCGGGCAGCCTCGGTCAGCGTCCAGGCAGGATTCGCCAGATGAGGCCGCGCGATCGCGCACAGATCGGCCCGGCCGGCGGCAATGATCGAGTTGACGTGGTCGGCCTCGCTGATCGCGCCGACGGCCATCGTCGCGATGCCCGCTTCCTGTCGCACGCGGTCGGCGAACGGCGTCTGGAACATGCGGCCGAACGTGATTCGTTCCTGCTTGCTGACCTGGCCCGAGGAGCAGTCGATCAGATCGGCGCCGGCCTGCTTGAACGCACGCGCGATCAGCACTGCGTCCGCAGGGGTGATGCCGCCCGCCACCCAATCGTGCGCGGAAATGCGCACCGACATCGGCCGGTCGGCGGGCCAGGCGGCGCGCACGGCGGCGAACACCTGCAGCGGATAGCGCAGACGGTTCTCCAGCGAGCCGCCATAGTCGTCATCGCGCTGATTGGTCAGCGGCGAAATGAAGCTGGACAGCAGGTAGCCGTGCGCGCAATGCAGCTCGAGCCAGTCGAAGCCGGCGGCGGCCGCGCGCCGCGTCGCCGCGACGAAATCTTCGGTGACGCGATCCATGTCGGCCTGCGTCATCGCGCGCGACCACTGGCTGACGCCGTCGAGATACTGCTGCGGCGACGCGCTGATCAGCGGCCAGTTCGGTTCCGCGCCGTCGGCCGGCAGCGGCAGGTCGATGCCGTCCCAGGCGCGCCGCGTCGAGCCCTTGGCGCCCGCATGCCCGAGCTGCAGGCCGATGTGGGCGTCGGAGTGCTCATGCACCCAGCCGACGATGCGTCGCCACGCCGACTGCTGCTCGTCGTTCCACAGGCCGGGGCAACCGGGCGTGATGCGCGCGTCCGGCGACACACAAGTCATTTCGACCATCACCAGCCCGGCGCCGCCCATCGCGCGCGCGCCGAGATGCGTCAGATGGTAGTCGCCGGGGACGCCATCGATCGCGGAGTACTGCGCCATCGGCGAAACGACGACACGGTTCTTCAGCGTGACCGAGCGCAGCGCATAAGGCATGAACATGGGCGGCACCGGCGGCGCGGCCTCATCGCGAACGGCACCGGCGCGCGCGGCGAACCATCGTTCATAGCCTTCGAGCCAGCCGCGGTCGCGAAGCCGCAGGTTCTCGTGGCTGATGCGCTGGCTGCGCGTGAGCATCGAATACATGAACTGTTCGGGCTCCAGCTGATCGCAGTAGCGTTCGCCGCAGACCTCGAACCACTCCATCGCATTCCAGGCTGCGTTCTGCAGCCGCAGCGTCTCGATGCGCCGCTCTTCCTGATAATGCCCCAGCACCTCGGTCAGGCGTTCGGGGCTGTCGCCGTGCAGCTTGAACTGCCGGGCGAGCTCGATCGCGTCTTCGAAGGCCAGCTTGGTGCCGGAGCCGATCGCGAAGTGCGCCGTGTGCACCGCGTCGCCCATCAGCACGACGTGGCTGCCGTGCCGGTTGCGCAGCCACCACTGCTCGCAGACGACGCGCTGGAAGTTGAGCCAGGCCGAGCCGCGCAGATGACGGGCATTGGTCATCAGCTTGGCGCCCTGCAGGTTGTCGGCGAACAGCCGCTCGCAGAACTCGATCGACTGCTGCTGGTCGGCGCGGTCCAGCCCATGCGCGAGCCAGACGTGCTCCGGACATTCGACGATGAAAGTCGTCGTGGCGTCATCGAACTTGTAGATGTGCGCCTGGAACCAGCCATGCTCGGTCTTGCGGAAGTCGAACGTGAACGCGTCGTACAGCTTGTTCGTGCCTAGCCAGATGTAGCGGTTCGGACGCACGACGATGTCGGGCCTGAACACGTCCTCATACTTGCCGCGGATCTTCGAGAAGATGCCGTCGCTCGCAATGATCAAGTCCGCGTCCGGATAGTCTTCGTCGGAGTCGGCCTCGGTCTCGAATACCAGCCTGACGCCGTTGCGCTCGCAGTGCGCCTGCAGGATGTTCAGCAGCTTCTTGCGGCCGATACCGACGAAGCCATGACCGCCGGAGCGGATGCGCCGGCCCTTGAACAGCAGCTCGATGTCGTCCCAGTGGTTGAATGCCTGCTGGATCTCGTCCGCCGTCTCGCGGTCCCAGCGGCGCATGTTGTCCATCGTGGCGTCCGAGAACACGACGCCCCAGCCGAACGTGTCATACGGACGGTTGCGTTCGACCACCGTGACCTCGTGCGCCGGGTTCTGCTTCTTCATCAGCAGCCCGAAGTACAGGCCGGCGGGACCGCCGCCGATGCAAACGATCTTCATCACTGCTCCTCGTCGTGACAGATGGCAACGCTGGCGAGCAGCGTTGGGTTTAGTTCAATACTGAACTGTTTATTCATGAACTAAATTAGCGACAGGCCGCCTTACCCGGCTTGCTCCGGATCAAGGAAGACGCATCGGGGCGGCGCGATTACGCGGAAATGAGGAAGCGAGGAAACGAGAAATGCGGAAGTGCGGAAAGGCGAAAGAGCGGATGTGCGAATGCGCGAATGCGCGGATGCGCGGATGCGCGGACGAACGGAAACGCGGCCAGTGCGCGCCGTGGGCGACCACCGTCATGCTGCGCCGCAGCGGATATTACGCAGCAGGAACCCGGCCTAGTGCGGCCGCAGCGTGACCGACGGCGAACAGCCGAACTGCTGCCGATACTGCGCCGCGAAACGGCCCATGTGGACGAAGCCGTACGACAGCGCCACGTCGGTGACGTTCAGCGGGCGGCCGTCGCGACGTGCCGCGCATAGCTCGTCGTGGACGGCGCGCAGGCGAAAGCGCCGCGCATAGGCCAGCGGCGAGGCTTCGCCGTGGCGCTTGAATGCCGCCTCCAGCGTGCGCGGGCTGACGCAGGCGTGGCGCGCGATCTCGGCCAGGCTCAGCGCACGATGCGGATGCGCGTGGATGAATTCCTTGGCACGCTGCAGGCAGCGTTCATCGCCGCGCTCGGGCAGGCCCTCGTCGCCGGGTTCTCGCAGCAGGGCGGTAAAGGCCGACAGCAGGAACTCCTCCATCGCGGCATAGGCGGCCGGATGGCTCAGCCACTGCCGGCCGTAGCGGTCCAGGTTGCAGGTCAGGTCGAGGACGGCCTGCCACCACGCACCGACCTCGGGATCGCGGCGCGAACGCGCGAGCGCGAAGCGCGGATCGGCGCCCATGCCCCATTCGATCGAACGCTGCCGGACGGTACTGCGCGGCACCTGCAGCAGGATCATCGAACAGTCCCCGCTCCACGTCATCCGGCTGCGCGTCTGCGGCTGCAGGACCGACAGCACGCCGCAATCGACGCCGACCTCGGTGCCGGCGCTGACGATGCTGGCGCGCCCGGCCAGCGGCAACTGGACCATGTAGAAGTCGCCGCGCTCGCCGGGATCGATCAGCACGTCGGCGCCGTACTGCAGCACGTTGATCGAGACCTCGCGCAGGCGGATCTGGTTGTGCCGCACGTCCAGCGGATCGAACGGATTGCGCAGCGCCAGCCGATGCGGCGAGAAGATGCGGCCTATGCGTTCGCTGGCCTCGTCGGCGGAACGCGATCGCAGCAGCGGAAAGCTGCTGAGCAGGGGGGCGTGCGGAGCGGCATCCATGGCAGTCACCAAGCTACAGATTACTGCATTCCCGGCGCGCGCGGCCGCCACCCGGGCTTTCCCGGATCCGTCCGAAACGGAAAACGGACATCGGATCTGCGGGATTCGGATAGCCTAGACGGGCTGACTGGACGCAAGATTCGGACCATGCTGGGCGAGCTGCAAGCGCGGCCCCCTCGCCCGCTGTTCGCCCCATCCGTGCCGCAGGAGAAGAACATGACCGCTTCGCTCACCCAGTTCGCTCAGGACGTCGCCAATGGCGCCGTGCGCATCGTCGACCTGACGCAGACCCTGTCGGAAGACTTCCCGCCGCTGCAGCTGCCGCCGCAGTTCGGCCAGGTCTGGGCATTCAAGATGGAGCGCATCTCGCAGTACGACGATGCCGGCCCGGGCTGGTACTGGAACAACTTCTCGTGCGGCGAGCACACCGGCACGCACTTCGACGCCCCGGTGCACTGGGTGACCGGCAAGGACCACCCGAACAATACGGTCGACACGATCGACGCGCGCCAGTTCATCGGCCCCGCCTGTGTGGTGGACGCGAGCGCCGAGGTGGCCGGCAATCCCGACTGGCTGCTGACGGTCGACTTCCTGAAGGCCTGGGAGGCCAGGCACGGGCACATCCCCGCCGGCGCGTGGCTGCTGCTGCGCACCGACTGGAGCAAGCGCCTGTCGGACCCGGCCGCGTTCGTCAACATGCGCGAGGACGGCGCCCATACGCCGGGCCCGACGCAGGAAGCCGTCGAATGGCTGATCAAGGAGCGCGACGTGCGCGGCTTCGGCGTGGAGACGATCAATACCGACGCCGGCCAATCGTATGCCTGGCCGATCGCCTATCCCTGTCATACGCTGATGCACGGCGCGAACAAGCTCGGTCTGCAATGCCTGCGCAATCTCGATCAGCTGCCGCCGCAGGGCGCAGTGATCGTCGCGGCGCCGCTGAAGATCAAGGGCGGCTCGGGATCGCCGCTGCGCGTCCTGGCTCTGGTCCAGTAAACGGGTCGCAGCAATGGCGGAACGTTCATTCGCGCGCGAAGTCCAGCAGCTGACGGTGCCGGCCGGCACCGAATTCCACGGCGAGGGCATCCTGGCCGTGACCAAGGCGCTGCTCGAGGCCGGCGTGGGCTACGTCACGGGCTATCAGGGTTCGCCGATTTCGCACCTGATGGACGTTCTGGCCGACGCGCAGCCCATTCTCAACCAGCTCGGCGTCTACTTCGAGCCGGCGGCCAGCGAGGCCGCCGCGGCCGCCGCGCTGTCGGCCTCGGTGAACTATCCGGTGCGCGGCGCCGTCACGTGGAAGTCGACGGTAGGCACGAACGTCGCATCGGACGCGCTGGCCAATCTGGCCTCCGGCGGCGTCACCGGCGGCGCGCTGATCATCGTCGGCGAAGACTACGGCGAAGGCTCCAGCATCATGCAGGAGCGCACGCACGCCTTCGCGATGAAATCGCAGATGTGGCTGCTCGACCCGAAGCCGCACCTGCCGTCGATCGTGCAGGCCGTGCACGACGGCTTCGAGCTGTCGGAGGCGACGAACACGCCGGTGATGCTCGAGCTGCGGATCCGCTCCTGTCATCTGCACGGCCGCTTCATCACGCGCGAGAACCGCCGGCCGGCCTTCACGCTGAAGGATGCGCTGGAACAGCCGCGCCGCGACGTCAACCGCATCGTGCTGCCGCCCGCCTCGTTCCTGCACGAACGGGAGAAGATCGAACAGCGCTGGCCGGCAGCCGTCAGGTTCATCCAGGAACGCGGGCTGAACCAGTTCGTCGCGGGCGACACCGAGCATCTCGGCATCATCATGCTGGGCGGTATGACGAACAATGTGATGCGCGCCCTCAAGCTGCTCGGGCAGGCCGATCTGTTCGGCGGCAGCCGCGTTCCTCTGTACATCCTGAACGTCGCGTACCCGCTGGTCGAAGACGAAGTGCTGCGCTTCTGCCGCGGCAAGCGTGCGGTGCTGATGGTCGAGGAAGGCCAGCCCGACTATCTGGAACAGAACCTGAACACGATCCTGCGCCGCCACGGCGTCGATACGGCCGTGCACGGCAAGGACCTGCTGCCGATGGGCGGCGACTATACGGTGGCCGCGCTGCGCAAGGGACTCGAAGGCTTCCTGCGGCAGCATCATCCGGCCGCGTTCGCCGCGCCGGTCAGCGTCACGATGCCCGCCAGACGTGCGGCTGCGGCGTCGACAGGCGAGGCGCCGGCTGCGGTACCGGCCGCCGGGAACGGACAGCTCACGGCGAATGAGCAGATCACCCCGATGGGACAAGCCGCGGAGAGCAGCCAGGCCGCCGCGGCCGCGCTGACGGCGCTGCTGCCACCGCGGCCGCCTGGGCTGTGCGTCGGCTGTCCCGAGCGTCCGATCTTCTCGTCGTTCAAGCTCGCCGAACGCGAACTCGGAACGCACCACGTCTCGGCCGACATCGGCTGCCATCTGTTCTCGATCATGCCGCCGTTCAACCTCGGCGCGACGACGATGGGCTACGGGCTAGGCGCGTCGAGCGCATCCGCTTTCAACGCGGGTCCGCAGCTCGGCGCGAACAAGCGCGCCGTGGCGTTCATGGGCGACGGCGGCTTCTGGCACAACGGGCTGACCTCGGGCATCGCGAACGCCGTGTTCAACAAGCAGGACAACGTGTTCGTGATCGTCGACAACAACTACTCGGCGGCCACCGGCGGGCAGGACATCCCATCGTCGCGCGCGGTGAATCCGAACCGCAGCACGATGCACGCCATCGAGCGCGCGGTACGCGGCGTCGGCGTCGAATGGGTGCGCACGATCACGCGCACCTACGACGTGCGCGCGATGCGCGACGCACTGCGCGAAGCACTGACGACCAAGACGCCGGGCCCGAAGGTGGTCATCGCGCAAAGCGAATGCATGCTGAACCGGCAGCGGCGCGAGAAGCCGCAGAAGGCCAAGGCGATCAAGGCCGGCGAACGCGTCATCAGCGAACGCTTCGGTGTCGACGCCGCCGTCTGCTCGGGCGATCACGCCTGCATGCGCATCTCGGGCTGCCCCAGCCTGACGCTCGCGCCTAGCGGCGATGCGCTCAAGCCCGACCCGGTGGCGCACGTCGACGAGCATTGCGTGGCCTGCGGACACTGCGGCGAAGTCGCCGACGCCGCCGTACTGTGCCCGTCGTTCTACAAGGTGCAGAAGGTGAACAATGCCGGCGGCTTCGAGCGCTGGCGTGCGCGCTGGCGATTCCGGCTGCTCGGCTGGCTGCAGGGCCGCCAGCTGCGCGCACGCGAGCAGCGCGCCCTGTATGCGACGGAGGCTTCCCGATGAGCACGCCGCGCAGCATCAACATCGCCATCCTGGCGCTGGGCGGCCAGGGCGGTGGCGTGCTGGTCGACTGGATCGTCGACCTGGCCGAGCACGCCGGCTGGACCGCGCAGGCGACTTCGGTGGCCGGCGTCGCCCAGCGCACGGGCGCGACGATCTACTACATCGAGCTGGTCGAACCGACGCCGGGCCGTGAACCGGTGCTCGCGTTGATGGCCGTGCCCGGCGACGTGGATGTGCTGATCGCGGCGGAGCTGATGGAGGCCGGCCGCGCCGTCGAGCGCGGGCTGGTGACGCCCGACCGCACCACGGTCATCACCAGCAGCCATCGCACCTACGCGGTCCAGGAGAAGATCGTGCCGGGCAACGGACTCGCGGACAGCTCCGCGGTCGAACAGCTCGTGCGCGAGCAGTCGCGGCAGCTGATCATCGACGACATGCAGGCGCTGGCCGTGCGCCAGGGCAGCGTCATCTCGGCCAGCCTGTTCGGTGCGCTGGCCGGCAGCGGCGCACTGCCGTTCCCCGTGGCCGACTTCGAGGCCGTGGTCGAACGCAGCGGCATCGGCGTCAAGCCTAGCTTGGCCGCGCTGCGCGCCGCCGTCGAAACAGCGCGCGCGGCACCGCCGCCGCTGCCCACCGATCCGATGGCCACCGCGGCTCGTGCCTTGCCCGAGCGCGCCGCCAGCCCGGCACTGCAGAAACAGGTCGATCGCATCCGCGCGCAGTTTCCGCGCGCAGCCTGGAACTGGCTCGGCGAAGGACTGGCACGCGTGGTCGACTGGCAGGACGTCGCCTACGGTGACGAATACCTCGACCGCGTCGCGCACGTGCTCGCGGCCGACCCCGCCGGCCCCGACGATGAACTGGCCATCGAAGCTGCCCGCTGGATCGCCGTGGCGATGAGCTACGACGACGTGATCCGCGTCGCCGACCTGAAGACGCGCGCCGAACGCACGGCGCGCGTGCGCCGCGAGATCGGTGCCGGCACCGACGACGTCATCGGCACCGAGGAGTACTTCCATCCGCGGCTCGAGGAAGCGATAGGCATGCTGCCGCGCGGACTGGCCGACCGCCTCGAAGCGTCGCCGCGCCTGTGCCGCTGGATCGCGCCGCGGCTCGATCGCGGCCGCCGCATCCAGACGCAGACGCTGCGCGGCCATCTGCAGCTGCGGCTGGTCGCCGGCCTGCGCCGCTGGCGGCGCGGCAACCGCCGCCACGCCGAGGAAACCGCGCATCTCGAACGCTGGCTGACCGCCGTGCAGCGCACGCTGCTGCGCGACCGGGCGCTGGCCATCGAACTGCTGCGCTGCCGCCGGCTGGTCAAGGGCTACAGCGATACGCATGCGCGCGGCAGCAGCCGCTTCGATCGCTTGCTGGCTGCGGCCGAGCAGTTGCTGGGTCAGCCGGAGGCTGGTGCGGTGCTGGGGTCGTTGCGCGAGGCGGCGTTGCGTGATGCGGAGGGGCGGGCGTTGCAGGTTCGGCTTCAGGCGCTCGGGATGGCGCTGTAGCGCGCGGGGAGCGGCAGGCGCGGGCTGGCGGGTGGGATGATGCGGCGGTCGGCCCTGTGGGCCGACTTCCCTGCGCTGCTCGCCGGGGGGCTGGCGCGGCGTAACTCGCTGCGCTCCCCTTTGGGGAGCTCCGCTCAGACAGACGCCGCGATACAGAAGTGGAAGCGCGCTGCGCGCGCCGCCCCCCGGCTGCGCTGCTCGGCGCCGCATACATCCCACCCGCCAGCCCGCGCCTGCCGCTCCCTGCAACACTGGTGGCGTGCCGAAGAGAGGAGATCGAATGCAGCTGTATGGCCGGTTGGATCGCCTGTCGTCGCCGGCCACCGCTGTAACGGCAAACGCATTGCGCCGGATACCCATTCGGCAGATGGAGGCAGCCGGTTTTCGATACAGTGACGCATTGACCAAGGTCCCGACCACGCCGCATGAAGAAGCTGGCCCTCATCTGGTGTTCGCGAAGCGCCTCGCAGCCGCTGCAGGCGAGCCTGCTGAACGTGTTCCGCAGTGAGGGTCAGCAGTGGGAGACGATCGAGCCCGGCGAGGACGATTTCGTGCGGCGCCGTGCGCACTATGACGGCTACGTCATCAGCGGCAGTCCGCGATCGGTGATCGATGATGCGGACAAGCCGTTCGTCCGGAATCTGCTCGACCTGATCCGGGCCGTCGACGAACGCTCGTCGGCACCGATGATCGGGGTCTGCTTCGGCGCGCAGGCGCTTGCCGCCGCGCTCGGTGGCAGCGTGTCGCGCAACCCTGATGGCTGCTTCAAGCTGGGTTCGGAAACGCTGCGCTGGCTGCCTCAGCCCGAACCGTCGCGCTGGCCTGAGCTGGCGGGCGACGTGGTGCTGGGACAAAGCCACGGTGAATGCATCAGCAGGCTGCCGCCGGGCAGCGAACTGCTCGCCGAATCGCCCACCGCGGCCTGCGAGATCTTTCTGGTGCGCCGCCGCTTCCTCGGCATCCAGGGCCATCCGGAACTCGACAATGCCCTTCTGCGGCAGACCTTTCTGCCTGCGCATCGCGCCCGCTTCGACGAACAGGCCTGGCAACAGGTCGAGCGTGACGCCGCGCAGCCGCTGACACCGCAGCCGGTTGCCGCGATCGGCCGGCGTCTGCTCCGGGACGGCCGCCTCTGAGGCGGTCCGCTTCCGGCCGCGTGCGCCTCAGGAGCGTTTCAGGAGCGCCTTAGGAGCGCTTCAGTCCGCAACTGTTCCAGCCCAGCATCGTGTACAGCGGGCAGAAGCGGAACAGGCCGGTGGCAAGCGGCACCACTCCAAGCCAGCCCCACCAGCCGACGGTGCCGGTCGCGGCCAGCGCGATCAGCACGATGCCGACGATGATGCGCAGCGCGCGGTCGATACCGCCCACGTTCAGTTTCATGATCGCTTCCTTCGTTCTCGATGGATTCGAGTTTGATGCAGACATTTCTAATATTAGAACATACTAAACAATTGATCAAACCCCGAATCCGCACTTCTCAGAAATCGGCCTTCAGTTCCGCCATGTAGGTGCGCTGCGGATACGGATGGAAGTTCCAGTACCGGTCGTTGTTCAGGTTGTCGATCCCGAACGAGGCCGAGAAGGTCTTGTCGATCTGCCAGCGCGCGCGCACGTCGACGACGAAGAAGCGGCTGACGCCGAAGTACGTATGGCCGTTGACGTCGGCATTGTTCAGCGTACGAAACTGCCGCCCCGAGAAGCGCGCGCCGACGCTGGTCGACCACTTCGGCGTCCAGCGGTACGAGATCAGCGCCGCGGCGCGCCAGCGCGGGATGTTCGGCTGGCGCTTGCCGAGCGTATCGCCCGGCACGGCGACGAAGCCCTCGTTCTCCTCGATCGTCGACTGCGCATACGTCACGCTGGCCTGCACGTCGAGGCCGCGGGCGAACACGTCGCTGCCGCCGAATGCGAGCTCCAACCCCTGCGTGACGATGCGTCCCACGTTCTGCACGCGGCTCACGTTCCGATTGGCCTGCGGATCGAAGATCGTCTGCGAATACAGCGCATCGCGCGTGTCCTCCGCGAAGAACGTCAGGCGCGCCAGCGCGTTGCCTAGATCCCTTTCCAGCGACAGCTCGCCGGTCCACGAGCGCTCAGGCTTCAGATTCGGATCGTTGATGTATTGCGCGTTCGCCGTCGACGTCGCGCCGTACAGTTCGCCCACCGTGGGAAAACGGACGGCCCGTCCCAGCGAGGCCTTCAGCACCGTATCGGCACGCCACTGCCAGGACAGCGCCGCCTTCGGCGACAGCGCGCTGCGGCTGCGTGCCGGCCAGTCCGCTGCCAGCGGCGGACTGGCCGCCGGAACCTGCGTGTAGCCGTCATCGGTACTCCAGCGCTCGGCGCGCAAGCCGATCACCGCTTTCCAGTCCGGCGCGAAGCGCCACGCATCCTGCATCCACAAGCTCTGCAGCCGGCTCCTGCCGCCGACCTCGCTGGCGACGCTGCCCGTCGGGTCGCTGCGCCAATCGACCGCCAGATCGCGGGTCACGAACGCGAGCCTGTATCGATCATGCTGATAACCGACGTCGACGATGTGCGCACCCTTGATCCCGTCGGGCCGCCAGGTGCCGCGGACAGCGAAGTTGACCCAGCCTGTCCCCGCGGCGTCGGCAAGCGTACCGGGACCGCCCGCAAGCGCAGCCGGGTACGCATTGCCCGCGGCGTTCTGGCGCTTCAGATCCTTGCCGTAGTCATACGAGCTGGCGGCGATCTCCCAGTCCCAGCGGCCTTGCGTACGGCTCTTGATCGACAGGCCGTGAATCGAATGCCGCAGCTTCTCGTCGCTCAGCGGCAGATCGGCACCGGTGAGCGCCGCGAAGCTCGACCCGCCGATGACGACAGGACCGCTGCCGACAACCGCGCCCGCCGCATCGCGCAGATACGGCTGCGGACGATTCACCGAGCTGTTCTGCCAGCTCCCGAACGTGTAGGCCGCGCGCACGGTGGGCGACAGGTCATAGGCCAGCTTGATCCGGGCGTGATTCTGGATCGTGTGGTACTGCGTCTGGTGTCCGAGATAGTAGATCGGCTGATTGCCGGTATTGCGGCCGGGTACGGCGCCGGTCACCGGCGTACCGGTGCTGCCGTCCGCTCCGAGCGCCGGTGCGCCCCTTCCCCCGGCACTGGTCGCCGTGCCCGCCGCCGCGACGCGGCTGGCAAAGCCCAGCGGCTGGCTTTCGCTGTCGGTGCGATTGACGTTGACCCACCATGACCAGCGGCCGGATCTGCTTCCCAGCGACGCGCTGGCCTGCCGGCTGCGATAGGTTTCGTTCGTACCGTACAGCTCGAACGGCTGCACCGCGTAGCCGAGCTTCACGTGCCCTTCGAGGCGATTCGGCATCCGCGTGACGTAGTCGACCACGGCACCCACCGAATTGCCCGGATAGGCCGCCGAAAAAGGACCGTACATCACGTCGACGCGCTCGATCTCCTCCGGCGTCACCAGTCCCCAGCGCGGCGGAAAGTTGATGCTGTTGATGCCGTTGCCCAGGAAGTTGGACAGCAGAATGCCGTCGGCATAGACCGCGGACCGGGCGCTGTTGCCGGTGCCGGATGCGCGGCTGGACAGGATGGCGTGGTTGTAATCGCCGATATAGCGCTTGCGCACGAGCAGGCTCGGAAAGTATCTGAGCACGTCCTCGCTGTCGGTGGCATTGATCGACTGCTCGATCTGCTCGCGCGTGATGCCTTCCATCGTGGTCGGGATCTGCGTGGGCAGCGAGGTCGGCTGGCCGCCGGTGACGGTGACGACGCCCAGCTCCTTGACCGGGCTGCCGTCCATGGGGGTATCTGTCTGCGCCGCGGCGCCGAACGGGAATGCCACGGCCAGCGCCGCGGCGAGGCGGATGTTCCGCATCGATTGGTCCTTTCCTGAGAGTGCATGACGAAGCAGCCGCGGCCCTGCAACGAGGGCGCGGCGCACGACGGATCAAGCGGGGTCAGGAAAGAACGGGCGGGCCGCGGGCTCGCGGCGAGGGCGCAGCCTCGCAGGCGACGGGCGCCACGTAGACAGGCAGCGCATCCGACAGCGGCTGCAGCGGCGCCACCGAGATGCGCGGCAGCGGCAGCGGCGAACCGAGGTCGAGACACAGCGGGCAATCGAGCGCATGAACCGCAGTGTTCGGTGCGCCGTCGTCGGACTTGATCAACAGCTTGACGATGCCGGCGCCGGAGCAGATCAGCTCCATCTGCACCGGTTTCACCATCGGCGAGGCCACGGCCGCGCCGATCGACAGCACGAACCACGCCAGGACCAGGCGGGCGAGCTGACGCGTGCGGCGGAGCGATTGCATGGGGCGGGATTGTGAAGCAAAACCGCCGGGCCTGGTCGAAGCGGAGAAGCTCGGCCGGAGCCCGCCAAGCTTTCGGGCGCTGCGCCGAGCGGATTCAAACCAAGGGTTTACCCGTATATCCAAACACCATCATAGAAGTACATTATTGTCTGTATACATCACCAGACAACTTGATTCATCCATGGTTGATAGCAGCATGGCAGGCGCAACTGCCCTTCCTTCGCAATCCCGGGAGGCCTGGGCGCTGGAGCGCCAGAGCGATCGATCGCTGTACGAGCAGATCGTGGACCGGCTGCGCGAGCTGGTCAGCGGCAGCGAGACTCAGACGATGGTGCAGGTGCCCACCGAGGACGAGCTCACCCGCATGTTCGGCGTCAGCCGTGCCACCGTGCGTAAGGCAATCGATCATCTGGTCGAGGAAAAGGTGCTGGTCCGCCGCCGTGGCAAGGGCACCTTCGTCAGCAGGCCGCTGCCTCGCATCGTCCACCCGATCGACCGCGTAGCGCCCTTCTTCGACACCTTCCAGCAGGCTGGCGAAGACATCCACACGGAGATCACGAACTTCTCGTGGGACGACGGCGCGCATCTGCCGGCCCAGCTGAGCGACTGGCAGCGCCCCATCCTCAACATCCAGAGGCGCTACGTCTCGCGGAACATTCCGCATGCCATCACGCAGATCTCCGTTCCCGCACAGATCGGCGCGCGGATCACACGCGAACAGATTGCGTCGGCGCCGATCTATCAGGTGCTGGAGAAGCTGGGAATCGAACTTTCCAAGGCGGACTTCCTCGTGTCTTGCCGCCAGCCGTCGATCGAGATCAGCAAGAGCCTGGACGTCTCGCCGAGCACCTTCCTCCTCGTGCTTGACCGGGTCACGCGCGACGCCGGCGGCACGCCGGTGGAGTCGATGACGCACTTCCTGCGCCCCGACGTCTACCAGCTCAGCGTCAGCAGCGAGATCGGCAACAAGTCGCTGGGATGAACAGCTCGATGACCACTATCGTGATGACGGCCGCCGCGCGCACGCCGTTCGGCCGGCTGGGCGGCTGCCTGAAGAACTTCAGCGCGGTCGAGCTCGGCGCCCTCGCCGTCCGCGAGGCGCTGAGCCGCAGCCGGGTCGCGCCCGACGAAGTTTCCGAAAGCTATATCGGCAGCGCCGTGCTCGCCGGCAGCACGCTCGTGCTGGCCCGCCAGGTCGGCATCCGCGCGGGGATACCAGCCTCGACGCCGTCGCTGACCATCGACCGGGCCTGCTGCTCGTCGATGACCGCGATCGGATTGGGTCGCGGCCGCATTCTCGCCGGCGAAGCGGTGATCGTGGTCGCCGGCGGCACCGAGAGCTGCAGCCGGACACCGTTCCTGCAGCACGACACGCGCTGGGGCCGGCGCCTCGGCGACTTCACGATCGAGGATCCGCTGCAGTTCCGCAATCCGATCACCGGCCTGCCGCTGGCTCGGGTGACCGGCGAGGTGGCGCTGCAGTACGGCGTCGACCGCACGCAGCAGGACGACTGGGCGCACGCCAGTCACCAGCGCTACTTCCAGGCGCTCGACCGCGGCTTCTTCGAGGCGGAGACGATGGCTGTCAGCGCGCCCGGCGCCGCCGGCCCGGTCCGCGCCGACGAATCGCCTCGGCGGGGTCTGGCGCGCGACAAGCTGTCGCAGCTGTCGCCGGTCTATGACAGTCCCACCGTGACGGCCGGCAACGCGCCCGGTTTGAACGACGGCGCCAGCGCGGTGGTGCTGATGCCGCAGTCCGAAGCCGAACGGCGCGGCGCCGATGTGCTTTGCGAGGTGGTGCGTCACGTACAGATCGCGGGCGAGCTCGACTCGTCCCCGTATCTGCCGGGACAGGCGATCGCGAAACTGCTCACCGCGGCCGGCCTCGATCTCGATCAGGTGCACAGGATCGAGATCAACGAGGCTTTCGCCGCCATGCCGCTGGTCTCCACCCGCTGGCTTGCGGATGCCGCCGGTCGCGACATCGAACGGCTGCGCAGCATCACGAACGCGCACGGCGGCGCGGTGGCGCTAGGCCATCCCACCGGTGCCAGCGGAGCGCGGCTCGCGATGACGCTGGCCATGGCGCTGCGTGAACGCGGCGGCGGCTGGGGCGTGGCCGCCATCTGCGGCGGCTTCGGCCAGGCCGATGCCGTTCTGTTGAAGGTCTGAGATGGCCGCGTTCATCGATGAGACGCTGCGCGACGGTCCGCAGTCGCTATGGGCGACGCGCGTGAACACGCGCACCGTGCTCGAGGCTGCCACGCTGATCGACCGCACCGGCGTCGCGCGCGCCACCGCCGCCTCGGGCGCCACCTTCGAGACCGCCGTCCGCTTCCTCAAGGAGGATCCGTGGGAGCGCCTGCGGCGCACGCGCGGCTGCCTGGCTCGCACGCCGATGGAAGTGCTGATCCGGGGACGCAATCTGTTCGGATGGAGCCGCTACCCCGACGAGGTCGTGCGACTGCTGCTGCAGTGCCTGCAGCGCGCCGGCACCGATCACGTCAAGGTCTTCGACGGCCTGAACGACATCGAGGCGATTGCCGCCCACTGCCGCATCGCCAAGGAGCTGGGCCTGGGCGTGACGGGAATGCTGACCTTCTCGCTGAGCCCGGTCCACACCGACGCCCACTTCGCGGCCAAGGCGCGCCGCTATGCGGAGCTGGGCGTGGACGCCGTGCTGCTGTGCGACGCCAGCGGCATCCTGCGGCCCGAACGCGCGCGGACGGTCCTGGCCGCCATCCGGCAGGCCGTCGGTCCGCAGATGCCGATCGAGTTCTATGCGCACGCATCGATGGGGCTGGCCCACGACAGCTATCGCGAAGCGCTGCGCAGCGGCGTCGCGGCCGTCACTACTGCAGCGCTGCCGCTGGCCAACGGCGAGTCGCTGCCCGACACGGCAGGGATCGCCCGCATCGCCGCCGAGCTGGGCCTGGACAGCGGCCTGGATACCGCGGCCGTCGAAAGCCTCGACGACTACATGAGCTGGGCCACGTATCGCGAAGGACATCAGCCCGGCGCGCGGATGCAGTTCGATCCGGCCCGCTACGAGCGCTTCGTCGGCCACCAGATCCCCGGCGGCATGATCTCGAACTTCCGCAATCAGCTGCGCGAAGCGGGGTTGATGCACAGGCTGGACGAGGTCCTGGCCGAAGCCGCGCGCGTGCGCTCTGAACTCGGCTATCCGGTCATGGTGACGCCGTTCTCGCAATTCGTCGGCGTCCAGGCGGTATTCAACGTCATCCAGGGCGAACGCTACCGGACCGTGCCCGATGAAGTCCGCCAGTTCGCGCTGGGTCACTACGGCAGCACGGACGCGCCGATCGACCCCAATGTCCTGGACCGGATCCTGCAGGGCCGCTCCGCCGGGCCGGTCCCGACGGACGCCCTTCACGGCGAGCCCATGCTCGACGCCTTGAAGCGAGCGCACGGACCTTTCGCCTGCGACGAGGATCTGCTGCTGCAGCTGTTCTATGGCCGGCCCGCCATCGAGGCGCTGAAGGCAAGCGCCGCGCCGGCACACGATGTCCGCCTGCTGCCGCCGCTGCACGTGCTGATCGCCGAGCTGGCCCGCCGGCCCGGCCTGCGCCAAGTCGCCGTCTCCAGGCCGGGCCTGCGGCTCGAGATGGCCTACACCTGCTGACCCCGCCGGAATACCCCATCGTGACTGAGCTCTCGTACCGCGACGTAGTGGACATCCTCAAGCTGATCGATGACACGCCGCATTGCGCCAGCCTGGATCTGGAGATCGGCGGCCTGAAGCTGAGCGTGCGGCGGCAGGAGCCGGCAGCCTCCGCTGCAGTGCTCCCGACCGATGCGCCGGCCGCCTCCGCACAGCCGCACGCCGGCGGTGCTGCCGCCAGCACAGCGTCGACGTCGGGGAGCTCAGCATCGACGTCGGGCAGCGCAGCGTCGACGTCGGGCAGCGCAGCGTCGACGTCGAGCGGCTCAGCATCCACCCCGGGCGGCGCGGCTCCC
>JBFWXS010000027.1:0-6155 GCA_050187175.1 Burkholderiaceae bacterium | reverse complement strand
TGCTGCCGCCAGCACAGCGTCGACGTCGGGGAGCTCAGCATCGACGTCGGGCAGCGCAGCGTCGACGTCGGGCAGCGCAGCGTCGACGTCGAGCGGCTCAGCATCCACCCCGGGCGGCGCGGCTCCCGCCGTGATACGAGCGCCGCTGCTGGGCACCTTCTACACCAGCCTCGAACCCGGCGCCGCGCCGTGCGTCAGCGCCGGCGACGAGGTCGGCCCCGACGACGTCGTCGGCCTGATCGAAGTCATGAAGCTGTTCACTCAGGTCAAGGCTGGCACGCACGGCCGCATCCGCGAGCTGCTGGTCGCGAACGCTTCGCTGGTCGAGCACGGCCAGCCGCTGTTCCGCATCGATCCGCTCTGAGCGATCATGGCGCCGCATCCGATCCGCCGCCTGCTGATCGCCAATCGAGGCGAGATTGCCGTCCGCATCGTGCGGGCGTGCAAGGCGCTCGGCATCGAAACAGTGCTGGCCGTGTCGGAGGCCGACCGTGATTCGCGCGCCGCGCGCATGGCCGAACGCACGATCTGCATCGGACCGGCGCCGTCGTCGGCCAGCTACCTGAATGCCCCCGCACTGGTGACGGCCGCCAAAGGCACGGACTGCGACGCCGTTCATCCCGGCTACGGCTTCCTGTCGGAGCGAGCGGACTTCCAGCGGCTCTGCGCCGAACACGGCCTCGTCTTCGTCGGCCCCGATGCCGATGCGATCGAGCGTATGGGCGACAAGATCAATGCCATTGCCGCAGCCCGCAAGGCGGGGGTGCCGGTGGTACCAGGCAAGGAGCGCATTGCGAGCGTCGCGGAACTGCTGGGCGCAGCACGAGAGATCGGCTATCCCGTCCTGCTGAAAGCGGCCGCGGGCGGCGGCGGCCGCGGCATGCGGCTGCTGCACGGCGAAGCGGACGCGGCAGCGGCCTTCGGCAGCGCGCAGGCCGAGGCCGCCGCGGCCTTCGGCGATGGAACGCTGTATCTGGAGAAGTACGTCCAGGATGCGCGGCACGTCGAGATCCAGATCATCGCCGACGCGTTCGGCAACTGCTGCCATCTGTTCGAGCGCGACTGCACGGTGCAGCGCCGGCACCAGAAGCTGGTGGAGGAAGCACCGTCGCCGGTGCTGCGGCCGGAGACTCGCGCCGAGATGGCGAAGGCGGCGGTGGCGCTGGCGCGCGCCGTGTCGTACCGCAACGCCGGCACGGTGGAGTTCGTCTACGACACGAAGACCGGCGCCTACTACTTCCTCGAGATGAATACCCGCGTGCAGGTCGAGCACCCGGTCACCGAAGCCGTGACCGGCATCGACATCGTGCAGGAACAGATTCGCATCGCGATGGGGCTGCCGCTGTCGTTCCGCCAGGACGACGTCCGGATCGCGGGTCATTCGATCGAGTGCCGGATCAATGCTGAGAACGCGGAGCTCGGTTTCGCCCCGTCACCGGGCCGCGTGCTCGCGTGGGACCCGCCAGACCAGCCATGGGTCCGGCTGGACACGCACGTCTTCACCGGCTACAGCGTGCCGCCGTTCTACGACTCGATGGTCGGCAAGGCGATCGTACATGCGGCCACGCGCGATGCCGCGATCGCGGGCATGGCGGACTACCTGAGCAAGTTCCGCGTCGACGGCATAGCCACCACCATACCGCTGCAGCTGCGAATCATCCGGCATCCGGATTTCGCTTCGAATCGCATCACTACCACCTGGCTGGAACAGCAGCTGCTCGCAGCTGCGCACGAGGATCGCGAGGAGACCGCTTCCGAATGAACCTGATCGATTTCTTCGACAAGAACGTCCGCAACTTCCCGGACCGGCCCGGCATCGTGTTCGAGGGCCGCTCGTGGAGCTACGGCGAACTCGACCCGCAGGTCCTGCGCATCGCGCACGGACTGGCCGGGATGGGCGTGCAGCGCGAGACGCCGTGCGCCGTCATCAGCCGCAATCATCCGCTGGCCTTCATGGCCCTGCTCGGCATTCTGAAGGCGCGCGGCAGCTGGGTGCCGCTGAACACCGGCAACGCGGAAGAGGATCACCTGTACGTGCTCGAGCACTTCGACGTCCACGTGCTGTTCTACCAGAAGGAGTTCTCCGACTTCGCCAGGCGCGTGCAGGCTTCGGTTCCAGGCGTGAAGCATTTCATCTGCATCGACGATCCGGACGACGCCGAGCGCGGCATGGAGGCCTGGATGGTCCGCCAGAAGGCTGATCCGATCGAGCTGCCGTGGGACCCGGACGGCATGTGCATGCTGCGCGGCACGGGCGGAACCACCGGACGCCCGAAAGGCGTCATGAACACGAACCGCAACTTCGAGGTCACGGTCGCCAACTACATGGCGCGCATGCACTTCGACCGTCCCGCCATCTATCTGGCCGCCGCGCCGCTGTCCCATGCGGCGTCGGTCTTCGCGTTCGTCAACATGGGGCTCGGTGGCACGCTGGTGATCCTGCCCAAGTTCGACGCAGCAGCGGTGCTGCAGGCGATCCAGGATCACCGGATCTCGTTTCTCTATCTCCCGCCGACGGCGATCTACGCGCTGCTGTCGCACCCGGACGCGCGCCGCTACGACTACTCGTCGCTGCGCTATTTCGTGTACGGCGCCGCGCCCATGTCGGCGGCCAAGCTGGCCGAATCCATCGGATTGTTCGGCAAGGTGATGACGCAGGCATACGGGCAGACCGAGGCGCCTGCCGGCGTTGCCTACCTCGGTCCCGAGGAGCACTTCGACCAGGACGGCAACATCGATCCGCAGCGGCTGCTCAGCTGCGGACGGCCCGACCCGTTCACGCGCGTCGCGCTGATGGACGACGAAGGCCGCTTCGTGCCGCGCGGCGAGATCGGCGAGATCGTCGTGCAAGGCGGCATCGTCATGCGCGGCTACTACAAGAATCCGGAAGCGACGGCGGAAGTGTCGCGCTTCGGCTGGCATCACACCGGCGACCTGGCCTATGAGGACGAGGCGGGCTACCTGTACATCTGCGACCGCAAGAAGGAAATGATCATCTCGGGCGGCTTCAACGTCTTCCCGCTGGAAGTGGAGCAGGTGATCCTCGCCCACCCCGCCGTGCAGGATTGCGCGGTCGTCGGCGTGCCCGACGAGAAATGGGGCGAAGCCGTCAAGGCCGTGGTCGAGCTGAAGACGGGGCAGCGCGCGTCGGCCGAGGAACTGATCGCGATGTGCCGCGATCGGCTGGGCGCCGTGAAGACGCCGAAGAGCGTGGACTTCATCGACGAGCTGCCGCGCAGCTCCGTCGGCAAGGTCATGCGCCGCAGCGTGCGCGACCGCTATTGGGTGGGGCAGTCGCGCCGTGTCTGAGATCGCATCGAAGAGGCATTCTCTGTGAAACTGACCGACGAAGAAGATGCAATGCTGCGCGGCGCGTTCGGCACCGCGGTGCGGCTCGCGCTGGAACATCAGCTGGCGGTGGGCCGCTTCTTCGGCGCCCGCGACATGGTGCCGGTCAGCCAGGCACACATCATGGCCGACACGGAGAGCCTGGGGCAGGCGGGCGTGCGCTGGCTGGAGCAGCTGGCGGAGGCGGACGAAGGGGGCGGACGGGTGCGCATTCCCACGATCACCGATCCGCGCGGCACCGACTTCACGCACGCGCAGGCGCTCGGCCAGGCCGACTGGATGATCGCGCTGGAGCAGCGCGCGATCGCAGCGTTCACGCGGATGGGCGTGACGATGACGGACACGTGCATCAACTACCAGACCGTCCTGCCGGCGACGCGCGGCGAGCACGTCGCGTACGGCGACACCGGCGTCGTCATCTACACGAACTCGGTGAACGGAGCGCGTTCCAACTATGAAGGAGGCCCTTCAGCGCTCGCGGCAGGACTGACCGGACGGACACCGCGCTACGGCTTCCATCTGGATGAGAAGCGCCAGGCGACGATCCGCTTCCGCGTCCGCCATACGCCGGCTGCGCTGGACGAATGGGGCGCGCTCGGCGCCGTGATCGGACGCATCGCCGGCAGCTACGACGAGGTCCCCGTCGTCGAGGGACTCGAGCGCGCGCCTGGCTCGGACGAGCTGAAGCATTTCGGCGCCGCCATGGCCAGCTTCGGATCGGTGGCGCTGTTCCATCTGGTCGGCATCACGCCGGAGGCGCCGCGTCTGGCAAGCGTGGGCGGCGATCGCGTCGACCGGTGCCATGACATCGGTGCCGACGAGCTCGCGCGTTTCCGCAGCGGCTATGCCATCGACGACCCGGCGATAGACGTGGTGGTGTTCTCGGCGCCGCAGCTGAGTCTCTATGAGCTGCGCAAGCTCGCCGCGCTGGCGAAGGGCCAGCGGTTTCGCATTCCGCTGCTCGTCACCACCAGTCCGCAGGTCAAGCCTGACGCCGACCGCTTCGGCTATACGCGCGACATCGAGGCTGCCGGCGGAACCGTGCTGGAAGGCATGTGCTTCTACCAATCCTATGCCCGCGAGATCGCCGAGGCCAGAGGCTGGAAACGGCTGGCCAGCAACAGCGCCAAGCTGGTGAACATCCTCGGCGGCTACGGCTACCAGCCGCGGCTGGCCAGCATGGAGCAATGCGTGCGGGCCGCCGCCACCGGAGCACTGCAATGACAGGCCCCCAGTTCCGCGCACAGCACGCGCTGGGCCCCGTGGTCCGCGGCCCGGCGCTGGTGGCGACCGACGGCTTCTCCGCCCGCTACGACCTGGACCGGCTGCAGGGTGTGTTCTCGCGCCCGGCACACAAGCTGTTCGGGCAATCGTACGTCGACCGCGTGCTGGTGCTCGATTGCGCCAAGGGAGGCGTCGCCACCGCGTGGATGCTACACGAGATGAAGGCCAGGCAGATGCTGCCGCTGGCCATCGTGCTGAACCGGGCCAATCCGATCATGGCGCAGGGCGCCGCGCTGGCCGGCATGGCGCTGCTGGCCGGCTTCGACGGCGACATCACGGCGCAGGTGCCGGCAGGCGCTGTCGTCGAGGTCGATCCGGTGGCGGGGCTGCTGCGCATCGTCGATTCTTCGCCGCCTCATCCATCGGCTGGCACATCCGGCGGGGCCTCCGCCGGCATGCCGGCCGGCTACCGCAAGATCCACGGCCCCTGACCGGCCATAGCCCAGCACGCCATGTCGAATCAAGCTTCCAAGGGGCTCGATGCCCTGTTCGCTCCACGCTCGATCGCCGTGATCGGCGCTTCGAGCAATGCAGAGAAGGTAGCGGGCCTGCCGGTGCGCTTCCTGCGCGAGTTCGGCTACCGCGGCCGGATCTTCCCGGTCAATCCGACCAGCGCGGAGATCCAGGGCCTGCCCGCCTACCGCAGCATCTCGGCCATCGGCCAGCCGGTGGACCTCGCCCTGCTGTCGCTACCGGGCGCCGCATCGATTGAAGCGCTGGACGAATGCGGCCGTGCCGGCGTGCGCGCGGCGGTGCTGTTCGCTTCCGGCTTCGCCGAACTCGGCGATGATGGAGCCCGCCAGCAGAGCCGTCTGACGGCGGTGGCCGAGCGGCACGGCATGCGCATACTCGGCCCCAACTGCCTGGGCCTGATGAACGTCAATAGCGGCGCCTATGCAACGTTCAGCCCCCTGCTGCACTCGGGCGCTCTGAAGCCGGGCAACGTGGCGGTAGTCAGCGGCAGCGGTGCCTTCGGCGTCTTCGCGCTGGTGCGCGCTCGGGAGCGCGGCATCGGCATCAGCCTGTTCGCCTCCACCGGCAACGAGGCCGACGTCGATCTGTCCGACTGCATCCGCTATCTGGCCGAGGACGAGCAGACGCGCGTCATCGCCTGCTACATGGAAGGCGCGCGCGACGGTGACGGGCTGGTGGCGGCACTGGAGCTCGCGCGCCGCAACGGCAAGCCGGTGGTGGTCTGCAAGTCCGGCACGTCCGCGATGGGCGGCGCCACCGCTGCCTCGCACACGGCCGCGCTGGCCGGCGCCGATCCGGTGTTCGAGGCGGTGTTCCGGCAGTACGGGGCCTACCGTGCGCGTGACGTCGACGAGATGTTCGACGTCGCCTATGCCTGCTCCGTATCGCGGCTGCCGAAGTCGCAGCGCATGGGCATTTTGAGCATGTCGGGCGGCGCGGCCGTTTCGCTGGCCGATGCCGCCGAGCGCTTCCAGATGTCGGTTCCCGAGCTCCCCGATCACATCCAGCAGGCTATCCTCGAGCGCGTGCCGCACGGATCGGCTGCAGGG
>JBFWXS010000026.1:35081-65560 GCA_050187175.1 Burkholderiaceae bacterium | reverse complement strand
GGCTGCGCCAGCCGAGCGACAACCGCATATCGTTCAGACCGACGTGGATCTCGCGCACGCCGTCGATGCGGCACAGTTCGTCGACCTCCGCGGCCGCGGCCGCGGTTTCGAGCAGCAGCACCGGATGGGCGCGGCCATCGACGAGGCGGATGAAGCGTTCGGCCTCGGCGGCACTGCGAAAGTACGGCAGCATCAGTACCCGGACGCCGAGGCCGAGCAAGGCGTCGATCTCGGCTGCGGACTCCGCATGGATAGGGTTGCAGCGCGCGAACAGGCTGGCCCGCCGCAGCACGGCGGCGATGCGCGGCAAATCTTCGACGTGGTGATCCGAGATCCAGGTATTCAGATGCCCTTGCCGCGCCTGCTTGCCGATCGCCTCCAGGTCGACGCCGATGCGATCGATGCCTGCGGCGTCGGCCGCCGCAGCGAGCGCCGGGTCGGCGGTGAACAGCGTGAGTACGAAATCATTGCCGTAGGACATCCTATTCCCCGTACGCAGCGGCGTCGACGGTCGACTGCAGCGGCTGTCCGCTTCGGAACCGCAGCAGCTGCGACTCGACGAACGACTCGAAGTCGGCCTGCATACGCGGATGATAGGCGGACACCTTCGGCGTGATCAGCAGTTCCGGCATGCGCCACAGCGCATCGTCGGCAGCGGGCACGGGATCGAGCACGTCCAGGCCGGCTCCGCCCAGCTGGCCGCGCTGCAATGCGCCGATCACCTCGGCCAGATCGACCAGACCGGCGCGCGCGACATTGATCAGCACCGCGTCGGCCGGCAGCCGGGCCAGCTCGGCGGCGCCGATGCAGAGGCGGGTGTCGCGGGTCAGCGGCAGCGCGAGCACGAGCAGATCGGTGTCGGGCAGCACGGCATGCCAGCGGCCGGCGTCGACGAACTCGTCGCAGGCCGCACGCTGCGTCGGACTGCCGCTGCGCGACGAGCCGCGTACGTGGACGCCTAGGCCCCGCAGCAGCGCAGCCACGCGCAGGCCGATCTCGCCCAGGCCCAGCACCAGCGCCCGGCGCGGCGCCGGCAGCATGACGAAGGGCGCCGCCCAGCGCCCGGCGCGCTGCGCATCGACGGCGGCAGGCAACCGCCGCTGCAAGGCCCAGGCCATGGCGATCACGTGATGGGCGATCGCGTCGCTGTTGACCGGATTGCGCGACAGCAGCACGCCGCGTTGGGCCAGTTCGGGGCACGGCAGATGATCGACACCGGCAGCGCTGGATTGGACCCAGCGCAGGCGCTCGGCGCGCGGCATGATCTGGCGCAGATAGCGATGTCCCAGCACGATCTCGAGTTGCGGCGCCAGCGCGAGCGCGCTCGCCTCGTCGCCGATCTCGGCGACCGCATCATCCCCGGCGAGCGCACGCAGCCGATGCAGATGCGCCGCGCTCGGGCTGTAGTTGCTGTACATCAAGCCGATCAATGCAGCGTCTCGACTGGCTGCCCGGCGCACCACCGGCGCCACATCTGCCGCATGCGCGTTTCGAGCGCACGCGCCATCTGCTCGGGCATGGTTCGCGAAGCCGCTTCGACGCGCGGACGCAGCTCGGCACGCAGCGCCGCGAGCTCATCGAGCCGGCGCGACCAGTCGACCGCGATGTCGTGATACGCCTGCGGCGTTTCGGCGATGAATTCATTCAATCCGGCGGCGGCCATTCGCGTCGCGCCGATGCGCTGCGGCGGCGCGGCGCCCAGCAGCGTGACGATGGGCACGCCCATCCACAGCGCGAAGTTGACGGTAGTGCCGCCGGCGAACGGGAAGGTGTCCAGCAGCAGGTCGACGTCGGCATGCAGACGCAGATAGGCATCGATATCCATCCGCTGTCGCAGCAGCAGCCGCTCGGCGCCGATGCCGTGGCGCGCGAAGCGTTCGCGCATCGCCGCGCAGGCCGGTTCGCCGGCCAGGCCGCCGATCAGCAACTGCGAGCCGGGCACCGAGCCGAGCACGCGCGACCATAGTTCGATCACCTGGTCGCCGATCTTGTTCGCACGGTTGAAGCTGCCGAACGTGAAGCGGCCGCGCGCCAGCGCCGGCAGCGGTGTGGGCTCGGGCAGCGCTTCGGGACGTCCGAAGACTGACGCGGCCGGCAGATAGGCGAGCCGCTCGCTGTAGGCGCGATCGAAGCGGCCCGGCGGAGCGACGACTTCGTCGACCAGCCGGTAGTCGATCGCCGTGAGACCCGTGCTGCCCGGATAACCGATCCAGCTCACCTGCACCGGCGCCGGCTTGCGCGCGAACAGCGGCAGGCGGTTGTAGCCGGTATGACCGGACAGATCGAACAGAATGTCGATACCGTCGTCGCGAATCTGCTTGAACAGCGCATCGTCGTTCACGCCGGCGACATTGCGCCAGGTGGAGACGAGGCCGCGCAGCCGCTCGGAGACGGCATCCTCGCCGGGGAAGTTCATGTAGGCGAACAGCTCGACCTGTTGCGGCGACAGCTCGCGCCAGACGGGTTCGATGAAGCGCGCGACGGCATGGCTGCGCAGATCGCCGGACACGAAGCCGACGCGCAGCCGCCGTTCGGGCGAGCGATCGTTCGCATGACCGCCCCACGACGCGCGCCACTTGGACTCCAGCCATTCGCCGAACGCGCGATGCTCGCCGCTGAGCGTCGCCGCGTCGACGTTCTCGTCATGCGACAGGCAGAACAGCACACCGCTCCATGCGTGATTGCGCTCCGGGTCGAGCGCCCGCGCGCGCCGGAAATGCGTGAGCGCCGAGCTCATGTCTCCGATCCAGCTCAACTGGCTCGCCAGGTTCAGATGCGCATCGGCATAGTCCGGCGCCAGCTCGACCGCGCGTCGCGTCGCTTGCGCCGCTTCGACGTAGCGGCCGTGGCGCGCCAGCTCGATGCCCTGGCTGACCAGCGCCTGCGGAAAGTTCGGCTGCAGCGCGAGCGCGCGCTCGAGCGCCGCCAGCGCCTCGTCGGAGCGGCCCAGCGCGCTCAACGCGTTGCCCTGCGACAGATGCGCGCTGGCCATGCGCGGCGACAGCGCGATTGCGCGCGTCGCCAGCCGATGCGCTTCGGCGGCATCATCGGCGAGCAGCGCATTGTTCGACGCATTGAGCCAGGTGGCGGCAAGCTTGGGATCGATGCGCAGGCTCTTGCGAAACGCCTCGGCCGCAGCGGGCTGATCGGCAAGCTGCGTGAGGCACAGGCCCAGGTTGTCCCAGATGCTCGCGTCCTCGCGCGACAAGCGCGACGCATGCTCGAGTATCGGCCGCGCTTCGGCGAACGCGCCGCGCATCATCAGCGACGCGCCCAGTAGCTGCCAGGCCTTGCCGTCGGTGGGGAAGCGCTGCACGAACACGCGTGCGTCCTGCTCGCATTCCTGCTGCCTGCCCAGGCCTAGCAGCGTGTTCCAGCGCGTCAGCGTGGCGGGGTCGATGCGGTTGACGGAATCGGGTCTGGCGCGGGAGGCGGTCATGGCGGCGGTCGGTTGGGTGCAGTCGCAAGGGTGCCACAACTGGCGGAGGCCGCGTGCCTTCGCTGGAGCGGGCAAAGGCGTGGGCCGCAAGCTGCGAATCCACGCGGCCGAAAATGGAGATCTTCGGCCGGACAAAGCGGCATCCACCACGTGAAGCGGTCTCAACCACATGAAGCAGTCTCACCCGCCATAGGCGGTATCGACTGAACGAAGCAGCACTGAACGAAGCAGCACTGAACGAGACTGTATCGACCCGCTCAAGCAGAATCGAACCAATCAGCCCGCCGCCGACGCCGCCTCGCCCTTCTTGGCACGCCACCCACGTTGCAGGAGCGGCAGGCGCGGGTCGGCGGCTGGGATGTATGCGGCGCCGAGCAGCGCAGGGCAGTCGGCCCCAAAGGGCCGACCGCCGCATCCATCCCAGCCGCCGACCCGCGCCTGCCGCTCCCCGCCAACTACTTGGTAGTCGTGCTACGCCGCTGCTGAGTCGTAGGCGCGCGACGCTGCGTAGTCGCCGGCCGCGTCGTCGTAGCCGGCGCCGACTTCGTCGCAGGCGTGTTCGACACCGGTGCCGCGGTAGGCGGCGCGCTGGTGCTCGAGCCGGCATCGAGCTCGCGCGAAGCCGGCGTCGAGCCGCCCGATACGCCGAGACGGCCGCCGGTGCCCAGGCCGCCCTTCACTTCCTGCGCCTTGTAGTTCTTGACCGCCTTCACGAGCTGGTTGTACGCGTCGGCGAATGCCGCGGTGATGACCTTGCCCTCGGCCGTGTTCGTGTAGCCGCCCAGGCCGCCGCCCGCCGCGCTGCCGAACATGCTGCCCCATGCGCCGAAGTCGGCCTTGGACGAGCTGCCTTCGGAGGCGGCCAGCTGCACGCCGGAGCGATTGTCGACCAGCGTCAGCATGGTCGACGCTTCCTTGAACTTCAGGCTGCCGGCCACCGCGCCGAGCAGGCCCAGGCTGCGGCTGAAGCCGCCGAGTGCCGCGCCGACGCCGCCGGCGTCGTTCTGGCTGAACGTGATGGACGGGTTCATCGTGTAGTCGGCAGCCACCATCTGGCCGGGGCCCATGCTGCTATTGGAGCGCAGCTCGCCGCTTTGCTGCAGCGCGCGTTCCTGCATCATGTTGTTCATCGCGCGGCCGCGCTCGACCACGACGAAGCAGTTCGACTGCTGCACCAGCAGCCGGATCACGGGCACGGTCGAGGTCAGCTTGTAGTTCGACAGCTGATAGAACCACGGCGCGGTCTGATCCTCGACCACCGCCAGCGTGCCCAGCGTGGCGTCGCAGCGCTCGAGCTGCGCATTGGCGTTCGTGCTCGTTGCCCCTCCCGCGGAACCGGTCGCGACGGTCTTGGCGGAGGAGTCGCCCATTTTCATTTCAGTGCCGGTCGTGACGCAGCCGGCCAGTGCCAGCGCAACGAGGGATACGGAACAACTAGCGAGTCGCATGGATCTCTCCAACTCAATTGAGGATTTGTTGCTTATGGGAAAACGGAGAAGACAAGCCGCGGCGCATTTTCGCGCAACTCGGTGGCCGCGTCCAAACCGATCGTCGGAAAGGCGGTGGGTAGGTGGCGCTTTTCGGCGCTTTTCAACGAATGGTGGAATAGGGCCGAATCAGCTCGGCGGGTACGCCGAACACCTGTGCCAGCCGGGCCGGTTCGAGCATGGCTGCGACCGGACCGATGCGGGCCGCCTCGCCCGGCGCGATCAGCAGGACCCGGCGCGCCAGCGATTCGGCCTGCGCCGGGTCATGCGTGGTGAACAGAATGCCGTGACCGGCAGCCGCCAGGCTGCGCAGCACCTCGTCGACGCGTGCCCGGTTGCCGAAATCGAGGCTGGCGCTGGGCTCGTCCAGCAGCAGCAGCCGGCTGCCCTGCACGAGGGCGCGCGCCACCGCGGCCAGCTGCCGCTCGCCGCCGCTGAGCGCTTCCAGCGCCACGCCGGCGCGGCTGGCGAGCCCGACGCTGTCGAGGGCGGCCAGCGCCGCCCGGTAGTCGTCAGGCGACGGACCGCGGCCCAGAGGCAGCCGCGCGGTGCGCGCCAGCAGAACCCAGTCGAGCGTGGCATAGGCGGGCGGCGCGGCCGCCTGCTGCGCGACGTAGCCGACGTGCGCCGCCAGCTCGCGCCGCGGCCAGTCGCCGAGCAGCCGGCCGTCGAGCTCGATGCGCCCGCTGCGCGGCGGCAGCAGGCCGAGCAGGCAGCGCAGCAGCGTCGTCTTGCCGGCGCCGTTGCGGCCCATCACCGCGACGACCTCGCCGGCGGCCAGCGCCAGGTCGAGGCTGGACCCTAGCAGGCGATCGCCGGCGCCCCAGGCCAGGCCCTGGACCTGCAGCAGCGGGAGCTTCATCGCGGCAGCACGCCGGCGCCGCGCCGTGCCAGCAACCACAGCAGCAGCGGCACGCCGACGAGCGCCGTGCCGACGCCGGGCGGGATGTCGACCGGCGCCCACCAGCGTGCACCGGTATCGATCAGCAGCAGGAAGGAGGCCCCGCCGAGGCAGGCCAGCGGAAACATGCGCGCGAACGCGGCGCCTGCGATCAGGCGCGCGGCATGCGGCAGCAGCAGCCCGACCCAGCCGATCAGGCCGGCTGCCGCGACCGCCGCCGACGCGGCCAGCGCTGCCGCGCCGATCGCCAGCGCGCGCAGGCGCCGCGGATCGTGACCCAGCGCCAGCGCTTCGTCGTCGGGCAGCAGCAAGGCGTCGATGCGCCAGCGCAGCAGCCACAGCAGTCCCAGCCCCGCCGCCATCAGCACGCCGGCCGGCAGCAGCTCGGCCGGCGCCGTACCGGCCAGGCCGCCGAGCAGCCAATAGGTGATGGCAGGAAGCTGGCGCGTCGGATCGGCCAGCGAGGTGAGCAGCGCCAGCGCCGACGAGAACAAGGCCGCGATCGCGATGCCGCACAGGATCAGCGCCGGCGTCGGTTCCGCCGAGCGCATCAGCCGGGCGAACAGCGCCACGCCGGCCACCGCGCACAGCGCGCCGCCGAAAGCGCAGACCTGGACCAGCCAGCCGCTGGCACCACCCCAGATGGCGAGGCCGGCGCCCAGCGCCGCACCGCTGGACACGCCCAGAATGTCGGGCGCCGCCAGCGGATTGCGAAACACTGCCTGCAAGGCGGCGCCGGAGCCGGCCAGCGCGGCGCCGACCAGCACCGCCGCCACGGCGCGCGGCGCGCGCAGCTGCAGCAGCACCGCCCAGTCGATGCCGCCGTCGGGGCGGGCCGGCCAGCCGAGAGGACCGGCGGCCAATGCGGCGATCAGGCCGAGCAGCAGCAGAGCCCCGGACCAGGCCAGCGCGCGGCGAGCGCTCGGACGGAGATCGGCCGGGTCGGAATGCATGGGCCGATGTTAACCGAGCGGCAGCCGACTTGCGTCCCTGGTCCAGAATCTCTTAAAATACAAAGCTTTGCCGCACAGAACGCAAGCACGGAACAAACGCAAGGAATGCGTATGGGATCCGGGCATCATGCGGACGCAGGCAGCCGCGTTGGAGAAGCGAAAATGAAACAAGGCATTCACCCGGATTATCGCGAAGTCGTCTTCATGGACATGGCGAGCGGCTTCAAGTTCATTACCCGCTCGACGGTGTCGACGCGCGAGACCGTGAAGATGGACGACGGCAGCGAATATCCGCTGTTCAAGCTCGACATCACGTCGGAATCGCATCCGTTCTACACCGGTGCGCAGCAGCGCATCAACGAGACCGGCCGCGTCGAGAAGTTCCGCCAGAAGTTCGCGCGCACCGGCGCCAAGTAAGAGAGCTGGAACCGGCGGAATTGAACCCCACGCCGGCCCCCGCGGCCGGAGCCTGGCTCCGCAGGACTCCATAGAAAAAGGCGCGGCCCGTTCCGGCCCGCGGCAGCGGCCGACACCCCGTCGGCCGACCCAGGAAGGCAGCCTGCGCTGCCTTTTTTGCATTATCGTTGCGCGCGAGACTTCCGACGAGATTTCCGGCGAGATTTCCGCGGCCAACGTGCTCCCGTCTACGGTGCCCATCCCAACCTCCGTCCCCGATCCGCTTGCGGCACCCGATGTACGAGGCCGGTGTCGATGAGACCCTTCATCGTCACCGCACTCGAGGCCGGCAAGCTGCCGCGCTGGGCGCTGCTGCTGCTGTGCGCGCTCTACACGCTGACCGGCTTCATCGGCCGCGACCCTTGGCGCACGCAGGATGCGGCCGGCTTCGGCATCGCGCTGTCGATGATCCGCGGCGACGCCGCCGACTGGCTGCTGCCGAACATCGCGCAGCAGCCGGTCGCCAGCGAGGGGCCGCTGCCGTTCTGGATCGGCGCGCTGGCCGGACGGCTGCTGGACGGGCTGATAGGCGAGCACGCCGCCGTGCGGCTGGCCACCGCCGCCTGCGTCGCGCTGATGTTGATGCTGGTCTGGTATACCGTCTACGCGCTGGCGCGCCGGCCCGGCATGCAGCCGACCGATCCGTTCGGCGCCTCGGCCTCGCGCGTCGACTATGCGCGCGCGCTGGCGGATTCGGGGCTGCTGGTGCTGATGGCCAGCATCGGCCTGCTGGCGCGGGTGCACGAGACCACCGCCGACCCCGCCCAGCTGGCCTGGATCGCGGCCTTCCTGTACGGCTGCGCGCTGGCGCTGGAACGCCCGACCGCCGGCGGCGTCGTGGCCGGGCTGGCGATCGCGGCCTGCGTGCTGACGCGCGGCGTACCGCTGGCGATCGCCTTGCTGCTGACCTTGATCTGGCTGCCGATCGGCTGCGGCGCCTACCGGCTGGTGGCGCGCCGGATGCTGCCGCCGGCCATCGCAGCGGCCTTCATCGCCGCACTGCCATGGCTGCTGTGGCTGGCCGGCAGCGGCCCGCAGGCGCAGGCGCATCTCGCCGACTGGGCATCATGGAATCTGGGGCTGCTTGCCGGACCGACGCTGGACTCGCTGGCGTACTACGCGCGCACGGTCCCGTGGTTCTTCTGGCCGGCCTGGCCGATTGCGCTGTGGGCGATCCATCGCTGGCGCGGCCGCTGGAGCGAGCCCGCGCTGGCACTGCCGCTGATCGCGGCGGCGGCCCTGCTGCTGCGCGCGCTGGCCGCGCCCGAAGGCACGGAAAGCACGCTGCTGCCGATCGCGGTGCCGCTGGCCATGCTCGCCGCGGTCGGCCTGCCGACGCTCAAGCGCGGCATCGTCAGTCTGGTCGACTGGTTCGCGATGATCTTCTTCTCGCTGCTGGGCATCGCCATCTGGGCCTACTGGATCGCGCTGATGACCGGCTTTCCGCCGCGCATGGCCTATCGCGCCAGCCAGCTCGCGCCGGGCTACCAGCCGGAATGGATCGCCGTCGAGATCGTGCTGGGCGGGATGGCGACGCTGGCCTGGCTGGCGCTCGTGCGCTGGCGCGCGTCGCGCCAGCCGCGCATGATCTGGCGCGCGATGGCGCTGTCCTGTGGCGGGCTGGTGCTGGCCTGGTTCCTGGCGATGACGCTGTGGCTGCCGGTGTTCAACGAACGCAATACCTATCGCGACGTGGCGCTGGGCATGAGCCAGGTCCTGGCGGATTCGACGCGATGGACCGATCCGACGCGATCGACCGATCCGGCGCGCCCGGCGGCATGCGTCGCCGCGCTGGACGTCGGGCCGGCGCAGCGGGCCAGCTTCTACTACTTCGGACACGTGCCCTTCGCGGCGCCCGGGCGCGATTGCGACTGGCTGCTGGTGCAGGAAGACGGCCCCATCGCGCGGACCGCGGCCGGACCGCGGCCCGGCTGGACGCTGGCCTGGGAAGGCCAGCGCCGCAGCAATCGCGACGAACGGTTCCGGCTCTATCGCCGCAGCGACGGATGACGCAGCCGCGGCGCCGCCGGCCGGCGGCCGCGCGCACCATGCCGTCTGCCCAGCGATGAACAAGGACATCCTGAAGCTTGCCTGGCCTATCCTGATCGGCCAGCTAGCGGTCATGGCCAACGGCGTCATCGACACGATGATGGCCGGCCGGCTGTCGGCGGTCGACGTCGCCGCGGTCGGACTGGGTTCGAGCATCTACGTCAGCATCTACATCGGCCTGATGGGCGTGCCGCTGGCGCTGAGCCCGGTCGCTGCCCAGCACTACGGCGCGGGACGCTTCCACGAAATCGGCGCCGACGTGCGGCAGGCATTGTGGCTGGCGCTGCTGCTGACCATCCCCGGCTGCACGGCGCTGGGCTTCGCCGACTTGTGGCTCGCATTCGCGCAGCCGCCCGCCGAGGTCGGCGAAGTCGTGCGCCGCTACCTGTGGGCCGCCGCCGCCGGCCTGCCGGCAGCCTTGCTGTTCCGCGTGTTCTATGCGCTGTCGAACGCCATCGCGCGGCCCAAGGCGGTGATGCTGATCAACCTGGCCGGCCTGGCGCTGAAGATTCCGCTGAACCTGCTGTTCATGCACGGCTGGCAGCTCGGCGATCAGGTGCTGCTGCCGGCGCTGGGCGGCGCCGGCTGCGGCGTGGCGACGGCGATCGTCATGTGGCTGTCGGCGCTGCTGTCGGCGCTGCTGCTGTGGCAGCGCCCGCTGTATCGGCGCTTCGGCATCCGCGGGCTGGGCCGTCCGGAGCCGGCGCGGCTGCGGCAGCTGCTGCGGCTCGGTCTGCCGATCGGCGCCAGCTTCATGGTCGAGGTCACCTCGTTCACGTTCATGGCACTGTTCCTGGCGCGGCTCGGCGCGGCCGTGTCGGCCAGCCACCAGATCGCCGCCAATCTCGCCGCCGTCTGCTACATGCTGCCGCTGGCGCTGGCCAATGCCACCAGCGTTCTGGTGGCGCAATCACTCGGCGCCGGGCAGCGCGAGCGGGCGCGGCGCTACGCGCTGCATGGACTGTGGCTGGCGTTCGCGTGCGCGGTGGTGATCGGCGGGACACTGTTCGCGGGGCGCGAACGCGTGATCGGCTGGTACACGACCGATGAAATGGTGATCGCCACCGCGGCCTCGCTGACGGCCATCGTGGTGGTGTTCCATCTGTTCGACGCGATCCAGGCGGTGATCTCGTTCACGCTGCGCGCGCACAAGATCACGGCGCTGCCCATGCTCGTCTATCTGATCAGCCTGTGGGGCGTCGGGCTGGGCGGCGGCTGGTGGCTGTCGTTCGTGGTCGGGCGTTCGGACAGCCGCTGGGCCGCCTACGTATCGGCCGCCCATGGCTTCTGGATAGCGGCCACCGCCAGCCTGGCGCTGGCCTCGCTATGGCTGGCGCTGATCCTGGTCCGCGTCTGGCGGCGTCAGGCGGCCGGGGCCGCCGACGGGCCGCTGCCGTCCTCCGCGGCGTCCGCGCGCAGGAACGACTGACGGTAATAACGCAATTCGTCGATCGATTCGGTGATATCGGCCAGCGCCGTATGCGCGCTGCGCTTGGCGAAGCCCTTGGCGATCTCGGGCCGCCAGCGCTTGCACAGCTCCTTCAGCGTGCTGACGTCGAGATTGCGGTAGTGGAACCAGGCTTCGAGCCGCGGCATGTAGCGGGCCATGAAGCGGCGATCCTGGCAGATCGAGTTGCCGCACATCGGCGACTTGCCCGCCGGCACCCATGGCGCGAGGAAGTCGAGCATCGCCTGCTCGGCGGCCGCCTCGCTGTACGGCGAGGCCAGCACGCGATCGACCAGCCCCGAGCGGCCGTGAGTGGCCCGGTTCCACTGATCCATGGCTTCTAGCACCGCCGCCGGCTGGGCAATGGCCAGCGCCTCGCTCTGCGCGAGAACGTTCAGCTGGTTGTCCGTAATGACAGCCGCGATCTCGATGATGCGATCGGTGTTCGGATTCAGCCCTGTCATTTCCATGTCGACCCAGATCAGCAGCGTCTCATCGGGGCGGCGCGGCATGGAACTGTCGGACTGCGGCCCTGCGGCATTCGCGGATTTCATCAGGTGCTGTGACATAATTTTTTCGGCGCCCCGATTCTCGCATAGCCGTCCACCTCGAACCTGTCCGCCCCGACCTTGAGCCCGTTCACTTTTTCCGTCGTTTTCGCGATCATGCTGCTCGCGTCGGTGCTGCTGCGCCTGTGGCTGGCGTCACGGCAGATCCGCCACGTGGCGCTGCATCGCGACGCCGTGCCGCCCGAGTTCGAGTCGCGCATCGGCCTGAGCGCACACCGGCGCGCCGCCGACTACACGATCGCGCGCACGCGGCTGGGCATGGTCGACACGCTGATCGGCGCGGCGCTGCTGCTGGGCTTCACGCTGTTCGGCGGTCTGCAGTGGATCCAGGACGCGCTGGCCGGCTGGCTGCCGCAGACGCCATTCGTGCGCCAGCTGCTGTTCGTCGCGGCCGTCATGCTGATCGGGGCGCTGGTCGAGGTTCCGCTCGACTGGTACCGCCAGTTCCGCCTCGAACAGCGCTTCGGCTTCAACCGGATGACGCTGCCGCTGTTCTTCGCCGATCTCGGCAAGGGCCTGCTGCTGACGCTCGTGCTCGGCCTGCCGCTGCTGGCACTGGTGCTGTGGCTGATGGACAGCGCCGGCGGCTGGTGGTGGCTGTGGGCCTGGGGCGTCTGGGTCGCGTTCAATCTGTCGGTACTGGTGCTCTACCCCACCGTCATCGCACCGATGTTCAACCGCTTCGAGCCGCTGGCCGATGCCGCCGTCCGCGAACGCGTCGAGGCCTTGCTGGCGCGCTGCGGCTTCACGGCGCGCGGCCTGTACGTGATGGACGGCAGCAAGCGCTCGGCGCACGGCAATGCCTATTTCACCGGGCTGGGACGCGCCAAGCGGATCGTCTTCTTCGACACGCTGCTGTCCCGCCTCAACGTCGACGAGATCGAAGCCGTGCTGGCGCACGAGCTGGGCCACTTCCGGCGCCGCCACGTGCCCAAGCGCATCGCGATGATGTTCGCGCTCAGCCTCGCCGGCCTGGCGCTGCTCGGCTGGCTGTCGCTGCAGCCGTGGTTCTACCAAGGCCTGGGCCTGACCCCCGACCCGCAAGGCCAGGGCGCGGCGGCGCTGGTGCTGTTCTTCCTCGTTCTGCCCAGCTTCACGCTGCTGCTGCAGCCGCTGGGCAGCCTGCTGTCGCGGCGCCATGAATTCGAGGCCGACGCGTTCGCCGCCGACCAGACCCGGGCGCAATCGCTGATCGACGCGCTGGTGAAGCTGTATGAAGACAATGCGTCGACGCTGACCCCCGATCCCGTGCATTCGGCGTTCTACGATTCGCATCCGCCGGCGTCGCAGCGCATCGGCCGGCTGGCCGCCGCGGCCGCCGCGCGCTGAGCCTTGCGATCGCACGCCGGTCCGCCCCGCCCGACGAGACACCCATGAAAGCAGTGATCCCGCGCCAGCAGCTGCTGGCCAAGAAGTCCCGCCCCATCGTCAACGAACGTCCGTACACCGGCTCCGAAATCGAAGTGCAGCTGCTCGAGCTGCCCGGCTGGAGCTTTCGCGACGGGTTCATCGAGCGAAGCTACGCATTCCGCGACTATTACGACACCATCGCGTTCGTCAACGCGCTGGCGTGGATGGTGCACGGCGAGGATCATCATCCCGAGCTGCTGGTGCACTACAACCGCTGCACGGTCCGCTTCAATACGCATTCGGTAAACGGCGTATCGGAGAACGACTTCATCTGTGCCGCCAAGACCGACGCCGTCTTCGGCCGCGTCGGCAACTGAGCAGCCGGCACGCGTGGCTCGCAGCGCAGGCCGTCGACGGACGGGACCTACCGGCGCGGTCAGCGGCAGCAGCCAGGTTGCGGTCATCGCCGCTTCATTCGGCAGGCTGTTCTATGTGCGGCCCCTGCCGGGGCGCGATGCGTCGGCAGATGGCGATCTCGATGCCGATCGCAGCCCGGCTCGCGGCACCGCCGACCGAACCGCCGACCGAACCGCCGTCACGCGCGGCAAGCGCACCGACCTGTGCGTCGGCGACGAGGTGCAGATCACGACGCTCGGCGAAGATCAGGCGGTCATCGAGTCGCTGCGCCCGCGGCGCACCCTGCTGCAGCGAAGCGATCGCTGGCGCAGCAAGCTGCTGGCGGCCAACATCGACCAGCTCGGCGTCGTCATCGCCGGTGAGCCGCCGTTCTCCGAGCCGCTGCTGCTGCGGGTGCTGATCGCCGCCGAATCAGCCGGCATCCCGGTCGCGCTGATCGTCAACAAATGCGACCGGCGGGAAGCCACCGCCGCGATCCGGCCGCGCCTGGACGCCTATCGCGCGCTCGGCTATCCGATCCATGAGATCGCCGCCGGTGCCGACCCCCAGGGCACGCGGGCCGTGCTGCGCGGCTGGCTCGCCGGACGCACGACGCTGCTGCTAGGGCAGTCCGGCATGGGCAAGTCGACGCTGGTGAATACGCTGGTCCCGGACGCCGAACTGCGCACGCAGACGATTTCGCAAGTGCTGTCCAGCGGCAAGCACACGACGACGTTCAGCCGCCTGTTCGACGTGCCGCCGGACATTGCCGACGATGCACGCATCATCGACACGCCGGGCTTCCAGACCTTCGGCCTGGCTCATCTGTCGGAGTCGCAGCGCGTGCATGCGATGCGCGAATTCGTGCCGCTGCTCGGCCAATGCCGCTTCTACAACTGCAGTCATCGCGACGAGCCGGGCTGTGCCATCCGCGACGCGGCGCACAGCGGCGCGATCGATGAGCCGCGCTACCGATTGTTCACGCGGCTGGACGGCGATGAGGCCTGATCGACGGTTGATCCGCCGGTCGGTTGCTGATTGATCAGCGCCTATTCGGCGCCTATTCAGCACCCATTCAGCCCCACACTCAGCGCCCCAGCCACGCCGCGATCGTGAGCATGGCGAACAGGCTGATCCACAGCACGACCGAGCGCCAGACCAGTCCGACCGAGCTGCGCAGGCCGGCGGCATCGGGTTCGGCGCCCTGCCATTCGAAGCCCTGATCGCCGGCCGCCCAGCGCGCCTCC
The DNA here is from genome assembly GCA_050187175.1 of Burkholderiaceae bacterium. Classification (GTDB taxonomy): domain Bacteria; phylum Pseudomonadota; class Gammaproteobacteria; order Burkholderiales; family Burkholderiaceae_E; genus Zeimonas. The sequence goes on along the minus strand of JBFWXS010000026.1, from coordinate 51,266 downwards.
AGCGCCGGCTCGGCGATGCGCAGCCCGAGCGCGCCGCCGCCGGAAGCCAGCAGCAGTGAACGCTGATCATCGCCGGTGCCGGCCGCCACGGCACCGCGCCAGCAGTAGATCGCATCCTCGAAATTGCCGACGATGGCGAAGCCGGCGGCCGACAGCCGCATCGGCAGCCAGTCGATGAGCCAGTACATGCGCGTGGCGAACGCGCCGTACGGCTCGACGACGCGCGCCGCGCCTTCGCTGACGCTGGCTCCCCAGCGCCGCGCCAGCAGCTCGGCCACGCGGTACAGCACTGGGCCGATCGCGCCCGGCAGCAGCAGATACCAGAACAGCGGCCCGAAGACGTGGCGGTGCGCGGCGACCAGCGCATGCGCGATCGCCTGGCGACAGACCTCGTTGACCGGCGCCTCGCGCCGCGGACGATCGCTCCATTCATGCGGATCGCTCTGATCCAGCCAGCGCTCCAGCACGCGGCGCGCGCCGTCGGTGTCGTCGCTGGCCAGCGCCACCTGGATCTCGGTGAATGCGTGGCTGAACTGGCGGAACCCGACGGTGAGATAGAGGATGACGACGTGGACCACGAACAGGGCCAGCGGATGCGCAAGCGCCGCCAGATACTCGATCAGCACCACGCCGGCCACGGTGATTCCCGCGACGAACAGCCAGCCGAGCACGCCATGCTGCCGTTCGCCCGCATCGCTCGCGCCGCGGACCAGATCTGCCAGCGCCACCATCGCGCGATGCACGCGATTGTTCGGCGGCAGCGGACGGCCTTGCTCGATCAGCAGCGCGAAGATCAGTGCGATGAAACCCATCTCGATCCGCTCAGGCGCTCAGCAGGCGGTACAGGTTGCGCAGCATCGCGGCGGTCGCCCCCCAGATGAAGTAGTCCGATTCGAGCGCAGGCGCCCGGTATGGCATCGCGAAGAAGCGTCGCTCGGCGCCATCGAGCCTGATCAGGCGCCGCTGGTGGTGACGCGGGTTCATCAGGAATTCGAGCGGCACCTCGAAGACATCGGCCACTTCGGACGGATCGGGCCGCAGCACGAAGCCGCTGCGGACCAGCCCGACCACCGGCGTCACGCGGTAGCCGGTCCCGGTCAGGTAGTCGGGCAGACGGCCCAGGATCTCGACGCGGCCGGGCTCCAGGCCGACCTCCTCCTCCGCTTCGCGCAGCGCGGCGGCCGCCGGGCTGCGATCGGAATCCTCGACGCGGCCGCCGGGGAAGGCCACCTGTCCGGCATGCGCCCGCAGCTGCGCGGCACGCTGCGTCAGAAGCACCGTAGGCAGCGCGTGTTCGACGATGGGTACCAGCACCGCTGCCGGCCGCGGCGGTTCCCGGTTCAGCCGGAAGCGGTCGGAGATCTGCTCGGGCTCCCAATACGGTGGGTTGGCGAAACGCGCGCGCAATGCCGCCGGACTGAGCCGATCACCCGTGACCGCCGGCAGTCCCTCGTCGGTGCCGACCACCGGAACGTCGCGCGGATCCCACTGCGTCGGCGGCGGGGGCATGCCCGGCTCGGTCCTTACCGGCTCGGTTCGTGCCGCATCGCTTCGTGCGGCATCGCTTCGTGCCGCGCCGGGGCTTGCCGGCGCATCCTGCGGAAGGGGACTCGGATTCGTGGGAGCCATTGATCGCTTCAATCAGCCTCACAAACGACACGGGGCGCTCGACGAGCGCCCCGTGAATAGTACCTTGGCTGGTACCTCGGCCTTCAGGCGGGCAGCGCCGGCCGCCCGCCACCAGCCGCCGCGACTGCGTCCTCAGGCCTTCGCTTCGGCGGCGCGGGACGCGGACCTGCCCGGCAGCTTCTCCTTGATCCGCGCCGACTTGCCCGAGCGCTCGCGCAGGTAGTACAGCTTGGCACGGCGGACATCGCCGCGGCGCTTGACCTCGATGCCTGCGATCAGCGGCGAATAGAGCTGGAACGTGCGCTCCACACCCTCACCCGACGAGATCTTGCGAACGATGAACGACGAGTTCAGGCCGCGATTGCGCTTGGCGATGACCACGCCTTCATAGGCCTGCACGCGCTTGCGGCTGCCCTCGACGACGTTGACGCTGACGACGACCGTGTCGCCGGGTGCGAACTCGGGAATGTTCTTCCCGAGGCGAGCAATTTCTTCCTGCTCGAGCTGCTTGATGAGATCCATGATGGAACGCTCCGAATGCCATCGTGCGCCGGCAGGGGGCAGCCCGTTTTCAGCGGCGGGCTGCCGTTCGCGGCACGCCGTGCGGGTCGATGCGATGATCGACCGGCTTGTTTCCGGCGTGCTCGCCTGTTTCCGGGCAGAGGATGGGGTTGACTGCGGAAATCCCGCAAAGCTTTGAATTATAGCGTATTTGCCTGCGACAAGACACGCTCATCCTCGGCGCTCAGACGGCCGGCGGCGCGGGCCCGCTCGATCAGGTCCGGCCGCTTGCGCAAGGTGGCAATCAGCGACTGCTCGCGACGCCACCGCGCGATCCGCGCATGATGGCCGGACAGCAGCACCTCGGGCACCGGCACCCCGTCGAAGACCTCCGGCCGCGTGTAGTGCGGGCAATCGAGCAAGCCGTCGGCGAACGAGTCATGCGCCGCGGACGCCGCATCGTTCATTGCTCCCGGCAGCAGCCGGACCAGCGCATCGATCAGCATCATCGCCGGCAGCTCGCCGCCGGAAACGACGAACTCGCCGACGGCGATCTCCTCGTCGATGTCGCGATCGAGCAGCCGCTGGTCGATCGCTTCGTAGCGGCCCGCGACCAGCACCAGGCCCGGCAAGGCGGCGAGCTCGCGTACGCGGCCGTCGTCGAGCGGCCGCCCCTGCGGCGACAGCGCCACCACCGGCCGGCCGGCCGGCTCCGCCGCGCGCGCCGCCGCGATCGCGTCGCCGAGCGGTTGGGCGAGCATCACCATGCCCGGACCGCCGCCGTATGGCCGGTCGTCGATGCTGCGGTATGCGTCGGTGGCGTGATCGCGCGGATTCCGGCACTGCAGCGACCACAGCCCCCGGTCATGCGCGCGGCCGGTGATGCCGAAACGTGTGATCGCATCGAACATCTCGGGAAAGATCGTGATGACGTCGATCCGCATCTCGGTTCAGATCCGCATCGGGTTCAGTAGTCGCGACCCCAGTCGGCGACGATTCGCCGCGCGCCGAGATCGACGTCGACGATATAGGCGGGCACGAATGGGATCAAGCGTTCGACCGCCTTGTCAGCATTCGGGGTCGTATTGGCAGCCGAGTCGCGCACGCGCAGGATGGCGTGCGCGCCGTGATCGTCGAGCCCGGTAACGACGCCCAGCGTCTCGCCCGCAGGATTCACGACTTCGCAGCCGACCAGGTCGACCCAGTAATACTCGTCGGCTGCCAGCGAAGGGAAGTCGGCGCGGCTCACCAGAACCTCGGCCCCTTTCAGCGCCTGCGCGGCGTCGCGGTCGTCGACGCCGCGCAGCTGCGCCACGATGGCGCCGCTGTGGCGGCGCGCACTGGCGACGTCGAACGCGCGTTCGCCGGCTGCCGGCGCAGGCCGACGCAGCCACCACCGGCGGCTGACCGTCAGGACGGAATCGGAGGCATCGCCGTAGGGCGCGATTCGCAAGGCGCCCCGGATGCTCCAGGCGCCTTCGACGCGGCCGACGATGACGGCGTCGGCTGGCAGCGGCGCAGCGGCTTCAGCCGGGAGCGCCGGCGGCTTTGCGGCAGCGGCGGGCATGCGCGCCCGCACCGCGGGTCGGGAAGGACGTGGAGGACGGCCGCTCACCATGCCGGACGACGCGAGACGATCGCTGCGGCGGATTCGGGCCCGGCGGCTGGCTGTGAGCGGCAAGGCCCGCGACAGCGGCGGGCCGGAGACTCAGGCCGCGGCCGGCTGCTTGCGAGCGAATTCCTTGACCAGGCGGGCGACGGTCGGCGACAGCTCCGCGCCCTGCTTCTTCCAGTGGTCGATGCGCTCGACCTGCAGGTTCAGGCCGGTTTCCTTCTCCGATGCGATCGGGTTGTAGTAACCCAGCCGCTCGATGAACTTGCCGTCGCGCCGGCTGTGCTTGTCGGTCGCGATGATGTGATAGAACGGACGCTTCTTGGCGCCGCCACGGGTCAGACGGATGACGACCATAAGGTAATTCCCTTCGAGTTCCGGTTTGAACATTCCGTCAGCCGAGCACCGGCTGGAACATTCGGACTGCCGTAATCACCGCCAAGGCCCGGCATGCCGGCGCTGCTCGTTCCGAGCGGCGCAGCCCCGCACGCAGACGGGCTGGGCGATCGGAGAGCCGGACAGGCGGAAAACCATAAATTATAGCGTGCCGTGATTGCTGCGGCAACGCCCTGCTGGCGCGGGGCGCCGGCCCGTCAGAAGAGCCCCAGTTGCCTGTCGTCGGCCGCCGCCTTCGGCGTCGCCAGCGGCGGCTGGAACAGATCGCAGCGCAGCTCATCGCGCTGCCTGTCGAGCTGCAGCTTGCGCTGTGCCATCTGGAAACGCAGGCGTATCAGCTCGGCCCAGCCACCCTCGCCCCTCATCCGCTTGAAGAAGCGCGCGTCGTTCAGGCGCTCCACGCCGTCCGCCGAGCGCATGTCGGTCAGCCGCGCCAGGATTCGCTTGGCCCGTTGGGGATAATGAGCGTTCAGCCAGTCGACGAACAGCTCGCGCAGCTCCAGCGGCAGGCGCAGCACGGTGTAGAAAGCACCCTGCGCGCCGGCATCGCGGGCCGCCGTAAGCAGCGACTCGATTTCGGGCTCGTTCAGGAACGGAATGATGGGCGCCATGGATACGCTGACCGGGATGCCCGCTTCGTGCAGCCGCCGCACGGTCTGCAGGCGTCGCCACGGCGCCGACGCGCGCGGTTCGAGCCGGCGCGCCAGCTCGGCGTCGAGCGTGGTCAGGGTCAGGTAGACAGCGACCAGCCCCTGGCGTGCGAGCGGCGCCAGCAGATCGATGTCGCGTTCGATCAGCGACGACTTGGTGACGATCGTGAACGGCTGCCGGCACTCGGCCATGACCTCGATCAGCTGCCGCGTGATGCGGTAGCGGCGTTCGATCGGCTGATACGGGTCGGTGGCCGCCCCGAGATTGATAGGTTCGCATCGATAGCGGCTGGCCGCCAGCTCGGCGCGCAACCGTTCGGCCGCGTTGACCTTGGCATACAGCCGGGTCTCGAAATCCAGGCCCGCCGACAGGCCGAGATACGTGTGGTACGGCCGCGCGAAGCAGTAGATGCAGCCGTGCTCGCAGCCGCGGTACGGATTGATCGCCAGATCGAACGGCACGTCGGGCGACTGGTTGCGCGTGATGATCGACCGCGCCTGCTCCTCGACCACCTCGGTGCGCAGCGGCGGGGCGTCGCCGTCGTCGCTGAACCAGCCGTCGTCCTCGGCGTGGCGGCGCAGCGCATCGAAGCGCGTCTGCGGGTTCGAGACCGCGCCGCGGCCATGGACTGCGACAGGCGCAGGCCGGAGGAGTTCGGTCGAGGCGATAGTGGCGGCGCTGGCGGCCCGGGCGGTGGCGGCAGACGAAGCGGTGGCGGCCGACGCAGCCGCAGCCGCAGCGCGGCCGGCCGGCGGGCGCCCGTCCCCTGGCGGGTTTGCGCGGGCACCGCCGGCGTCACCCGCCGCGGCGGGCCGGCCGTTTGCTTCGGCCGTGGCTAGCCCGGTGTCACTGCCGCCGATCGAACCCTTGCCGACCGAACCACTGCCCGCCGGCCCACTGCCAACCGAACCGCCACCCCCGGTAGCGTTGCCGCGGATCGGTCGGGCGGGGGCGCCCCCGCGGCGGATCTGCGCCGTGCCGCCCTGCCGGCGGGACGCGAGCATCCGCTGCAGACGAAGCAGCTCGGGCGGCTTGGGCCGAAACAGCTCGGACGTGGCCCCGGCGACCGGCGCGGAAGCAGGCGACACGGGTGCGAACGGCCGGCGGGGAGCGAGGGGTGGCATCGTGGAGTCCATGCACAACGATCGTTGCGACAATGATACTGTATATTAAACCAGTATCCAATAGACTAGCAGGCCTGGCCGGACGGCCGCCCTCGTCGCCTCGCGGCGATGCTTGCGAACCGGCGCCGGCGCTGTATGCTCGTCGTACCCATGGAGGTTTTCCATGCAGCTGGAATGCAGCCACTGCGGCCTGCCCGGCCCCCGCGCCGGCGAGGCCTGTCCGCACTGCGGAGCACGCTCGCTGCCGCGCGCAGAGCCGCACCTGGCCGATGATGCGTCGGCACCCGCCGGCGAGTTCGGTATGAATGAGTTCGGCATGAGCCGTGGCGAACGCAGCCGGCCTGCGACGGCGGCGCGGCCGGATCGCGGGGAGTCAGATCTGGACGAGCACGGTCTCAGCCGGCGCCCCTCGCGCGTGGCCGGTTCGGCCCGCGCTCCCGCACCGGCACCGCTGTGGCTGCGTGCCGCCGGCGGCGCATTGGCCACCGTCCTGATCTCGGCGGCCGGCAGCCTGGCGATCTATTTCGTGCATCGGACCATGCCGGCGCTGCATCCCAGCTTCCAGACGCGAGCACCGGCGCCCCCGGATCTGGCGGCGAGCCCCCCCGCGGCAGCTACTACCTTGCAGGCGATGCCGGCCTCGCATACCGGTCCGCCGCCGACGGCGAAACCCACGTCGATGCAGTCACCGGAGCCGGCGACACGCGAACGGGGTCGTCCGGCGCCGGCGCGCGCGCCGCGCGGCTAGAAAGCCGCCTCGGAAAGCCGCCTCGGAGAGCGGCCTCGGAGGGCGGCCTCGAAAAGCAGCCTCAGAAAGCCGCTTCGGGCAGCGCCATCACCCCCGCAGCGCCGTCGACGACGGCGCTGCGCAAGCCGCCCGCCTGCGAAAGTATGTGATCGGCATGGAAGCGCGCGGTGCCTATCTTCGCGCGCAGGAAGGCTTCGTCGCCGCCGCCCGCCGCCAGCTGCTGCCGGGCGACCAGCGCGGCGCGGCCCATCTGCCAGCCGGACAGCACGACGCCGGCCAGCTTCAGGTACGGCACGCTGCCGGCGAAGACGGCACGCACGTCCGACTTGAACGCGTCGACGACGAAAGCGACCACCTCTTCGAGCGCCGCGGCGCCCTGCTCCAGATGCCGGCCGATCGCCTGCAGGTCGGCGTCGCCCTGCCCGGCCAGTTCGGCGGCGGTGGCGCGCACCTGCGCGATCAGCGCGCGCGCCACCGCGCCGCGGTCGCGCGCCGTCTTGCGGCCGACCAGGTCATTGGCCTGGATCGCGGTGGTGCCCTCGTAGATGGTCAGGATGCGCGCGTCGCGATACAGCTGCGCCGCGCCGGTTTCTTCGATGAAGCCCATGCCGCCATGCACCTGCACGCCGAGCGAGGCGACGTCGATCGACATCTCGGTCGACCAGCCCTTGACGATGGGCACCAGGTATTCGTACGCCGCCATGTTCTGCTGGCGCGTGCTCTCGTCGGCGGCGTGATGCGCAGCATCGCTGGTGGCGGCAGCGACGTAGGCCAGCGCGCGCGCCGCTTCGGTATGCGCGCGCATCGTCATCAGCATGCGCCGCACGTCCGGATGATGGATGATCGTGACGGGGCCGCTGGAACCCGCCACGTCGCGGCTCTGCACGCGTTCGCGAGCATAGCCGACAGCCTTCTGGTAGGCGCGCTCGGCCACCGAGATGCCCTGCATGCCGACGGCGAAGCGGGCCGCGTTCATCATGATGAACATGTACTCGAGGCCGCGGTTCTCCTCACCGATCAGGTAGCCGACGGCGCCGGGGCCGACTTCGCCCTTGTCGTCGCCGTAGATCAGCACCGCGGTGGGGCTGGCCTTGATGCCCAGCTTGTGCTCGATCGACTGGCACCAGACGTCGTTGCGCTTGCCTGGCTTCCCGCTCTCGTCGACCAGGAACTTGGGCACGATGAACAGCGAGATGCCCTTCACGCCTTCGGGCGCATCCGGCGTGCGCGCGAGCACCAGATGGACGATGTTCTCGGCCATGTCGTGTTCGCCGAAGGTGATGAAGATCTTCTGCCCCGAGATGCGGTAGCTGCCGTCGCCCTGGCGTACGGCCTTGGTGCGTACCAGCGCAAGGTCGGAGCCGGCCTGCGGCTCGGTGAGGTTCATCGTGCCGGTCCAGTTGCCGGACAGCAGCTGCGGGACGTAGGTGTTCTGCTGCGCAGCTGAGCCGGCCACCAGCAGCGCCTCGATCGCGCCGTCGGTGAGCAGCGGACACAAGGCGAACGAAAGGTTGGCGGAATTGAGCATTTCGATGCACGGCGTCGCGATCAGCTTGGGCAGCCCCTGGCCGCCGAAGGCCTGCGGATGCTGCACGCCCTGCCAGCCGCCGTCGCCGAACTGGCGGAACGCTTCCTTGAAGCCAGGTGGCGTCGTCACTTCGCCGTCGGCCAGCGTCGACGGATTCAGATCGCCGTCGCGATTGAGCGGAGCCACCACGCCTTCGTTGAACTTGGCGCATTCCTCGAGCACTGCCTGCGCGGTGTCGAACCCGGCTTCCTCGAAGCCCGGCAGCCGTGCCACTTCGTCTATGCCCGCGAGATGGCGGATCACGAACAGCATGTCTTTCAGGGGCGCGACGTATGACATCTCGTCTCTCCGTTCCGATGCAAAAACGGCCGATCCGTTCCCGGCTCGGCCGCTCGATGAATGACGCCGCCATCGGCTGCGGACCGTATCGGCCCGCGCGCCGCGGCGCCGCGGCTCAGCCCAGTTCCTTGACCAGCTCGGGCACCGCGGTGAACAGGTCGCCGACCAGACCGTAGTCGGCCACGCCGAAGATCGGCGCTTCCTCGTCCTTGTTGATCGCGACTATCACCTTGCTGTCCTTCATGCCGGCCAGATGCTGGATCGCTCCGCTGATGCCCACCGCCACGTACAGCTGCGGCGCGACGATCTTGCCGGTCTGGCCCACCTGCCAGTCGTTCGGCGCATAGCCCGCGTCGACCGCCGCGCGCGAAGCGCCCATCGCGGCGCCCAGCCGGTCGGCCAGCGGTTCCAGGATCTTGAAGTTGTCCGAGCTGCCCATTCCGCGGCCGCCCGACACCACCACCTTCGCCGCGGTCAGCTCGGGCCGGTCGTTCTTGGCCACTTCGCGGCCGACGAAACTCGACTTGCCCGAGGCCGCCACCGGCGCGGCCGATTCGACCGCCGCCGAGCCGCCTTCGGTCGCCGGCGCCTCGAAGGCCGTCGTACGCACCGTGATCACCTTCACCGCGTCGCCGGACTGCACCGTCGCGATCGCATTGCCCGCGTAGATCGGCCGATTGAACGTATCGGCCGACTCGACGCTGACGATGTCCGAGATCTGAGCCACGTCCAGCTTGGCAGCCACGCGCGGCAGCACGTTCTTGCCGAAGGCGGTCGCCGGCGCCAGGATGTGCGTGTAACCGCCGGCCACCGCCAGCGCCTGCGCCGCCACGTCCTCGGCCAGCTGCTCGGCCAGCTGCGGCGCATCGGCCAGCAGCACCTTGCTGACGCCGGCTACCTTGGCCGCCGCCTGCGCCGCGGCCTGGCAGCCGCTGCCGGCCACCAGCACCGTGACGTCGCCGCCGGCCTTGGCCGCAGCGGTGATGGTGTTCAGCGTCGAAGGCTTCAGCGACGCGTTGTCGTGTTCCGCAATTACCAGAGCTGCCATGTTCGCGTCCTCTCGCCTCAGATCACTTTCGCTTCGTTCTTGAGCTTGGCCACCAGCGCGGCCACATCCGCCACCTTCACGCCGGCCTTGCGGCCGGCCGGCTCGCTGACCTTCAGCGTCTTCAGCCGCGGCGCCACGTCGACGCCCAGATCGGCCGGCTTGACCGCGTCCAGCTGCTTCTTCTTGGCCTTCATGATGTTCGGCAGCGTCACGTAGCGCGGCTCGTTCAGCCGCAGGTCGGTGGTGATCACCGCCGGCAGGCCCAGCTCGACGGTCTCCAGGCCGCCGTCGACCTCGCGCGTGACCTTGACCTTGTCGCCGGCCACTTCCACCTTGGACGCGAAGGTCGCCTGGCCCACGTCGGCCAGCGCCGCCAGCATCTGGCCGGTCTGGTTGGCGTCGTCGTCGATCGCCTGCTTGCCCAGGATCACCAGCGACGGCTGCTCCTTGTCCATCAGCGCCTTCAGCAGCTTGGCCACCGCCAGCGGCTGCAGCTCCTCGGTGGTCTCGACCAGGATGGCGCGGTCGGCGCCGATCGCCATCGCCGTGCGCAGCGTCTCCTGGCAAGCCGTCACGCCGCACGACACCGCCACCACCTCGGTGGCCGCGCCCTTCTCGCGCAGCCGCACCGCCTCTTCGATGGCGATCTCATCGAACGGGTTCATCGACATCTTGACGTTCGCGATGTCCACACCGCTGCCATCGCTCTTGACGCGGACTTTCACGTTGTAGTCCACCACTCGCTTCACCGGGACGAGGATCTTCATCGGGAACTCACCATCGTTTGAACGGAAACTGCCGATTATAGGGAGTCGAGCGCCGCTTGGCGGCGCTCACGTCAACCCTGGTTGACGGAGTGTCATGGTGCCGGATCTCCGCGTAGTCGTCAACCTTATTTGACAAACCCGCCGCGTGGCCGGATGCTTCGCGCGGGAACCTGCACGATGACCGACAACCTCAAGCAACTGCTGCTGGCCCGCTCCGACTGGTTCGCGCGCGAGATCATGCGCGGCGTACGCGGCAGCGAATTCGCCTATCTGACGCCGGCGCAGAGCCGGCTGCTGGCGCACATGGGCGGCAAGCCGATGAGCATGGCCGAGCTGGCGCGCCGGCTCGGCGTCTCGCGGCAGGCGGCGCACAAGACGGTGGGCGAACTGGTCCGGCGGGAGATCCTGGCAGTGCAGGCCGACCCGCGCCGCGGCAACTCGAAGCTGGTGGTCTATACCGACAAGGGGCGCGAGGTGAACCGGGTCGGCGCGCAGATCATTGCATCGATCGAAGGACGGCTGGCCGAGCGGATCGGCCCGCAGGGCGTCGAAACCCTGCGCGCGCTGCTGGCCGCGGACTGGGACGGCGGCCATGGCTGAACGGCGCCGGCGGGCCGGCCGCGGCGGCGCGCCCAGACTTGGCAGCACCGCCAGCCATGGCTGCGCTGCGGGCCGTGGCGGCGGCGCCGGCCGCAGCAGCGCTGCCGGCCTCAGCCCTTCCGCGGCGGCCGCTTCTCGATGAACGCGAGCACGCCCTCGAGCGTCTCGTCTTCCATCATGTTGCAGGCCATCGTCTGTCCGGCCAGCTGGTAGGCCGCGTCAATGCCCATCTCGAGCTGTCGATAGAACAACCCCTTGCCGGCACTGATCGCGCCCGCCGACTTGCTGCAGATGGCCTGCGCCAGCCGCTGCACCTCGGCATCGAGCTGCTCGGCCGGCACGACACGGTTGACCAGGCCGCGTTCGAGCGCGGTCGCGGCATCGATGAAATCACCGGTGACCAGCATCTCGAAGGCCTGCTTGCGCGACACGTTGCGCGACAGCGCCACCGACGGCGTCGAGCAGAACAGCCCCAGATTCACGCCCGACACGGCGAAGCGCGCCTCGACGGCAGCCACGGCCAGATCGCACATGGCCACCAGCTGGCAGCCGGCAGCCGTGGCGATGCCGTGCACGCGCGCGATCACCGGCTGCGGCATGCGCTGAATGGTCAGCATCAGCCGCGTGCACTGCGCGAACAGCGCGCGGTAGTAGTCCAGCGACGGCGACGCGCGCATCTCGCGCAGGTCGTGGCCGGCGCAGAACGCGCGGCCGGCGGCGCGCAGCACCACGACGCGCGCCGCAGGGTCGGCCGCGATCGTCTCCAGCGCATGCTGCAGCTCGCTCATCAGCCCCTCGGACAGCGCATTGAACTGCGCCGGACGGTTCAGCGTCAGCGTGACGACGCCGCCGTCGTGGGCGACCAGCACCTGCGGCTCGGCCGCCGCGGCGGGGGCGTTCGTCGCCCCGTTCGTGGCCCCGTTTGTCCCCCCGTTCGTGGCCGCGTTCGTGGCCGCATTCGTCGCCGCGTTCGCGGCCACGTTCGCGGCTCCCGTCGCGGGTGCGGGCTCGGTCGCGGGTGCGGCCGCGGCTTCTCCCGCCTGTCTTTGCGCTGCCATTGCTTCTCCTTTCAGCTCGTCGCCGTGTGCCTCGTCGCAGGCGAGGTGCCGGCGCACCCGACCGCCATGACTGCCCCGCATGCCGGGGCCCGGATACCGATTATCGGCGCCTGGCGCCGATCGTCCAAACCGCTGCGGGCACTGCCGGGCTGCGCGGAGCCCTTCGGCTACACTCGGCCGACCGCCACCGCGCCATCGTTTCCGCCGTCCATTTCATGCTCGAACGCATTCAATCGGTCGCTGCCCAGGTCGGCACGATCGTCGTCGGCAAGCAGCCTCAGATCAAGCTGGCCCTGGCCTGCCTGTTCGCGCGCGGCCATCTGCTGATCGAAGACCTGCCGGGCGTCGGCAAGACCACGCTGGCGCATGCGCTGTCGATTTCGCTGGGGCTCGAGTTCAAGCGCGTGCAGTTCACCAATGATCTGCTGCCGGCCGACATCGTCGGCGTGTCGGTGTTCGACCGCGAACGCGCGCGCTTCGTGTTCCATCCGGGTCCGGTGTTCTCGCAGGTGCTGCTCGCCGACGAGATCAACCGCGCCTCGCCGAAAGCCCAGTCGGCCCTGCTCGAGGCCATGGAGGAACGGCAGGTCTCGATCGACGGCAAGCCGCTGAGCCTGCCCGACCCGTTCTTCGTGATCGCGACGCAGAATCCGCAGGATCAGGTCGGCACCTTTCCGCTGCCGGAATCGCAGCTAGACCGCTTCCTGATGTGCATCGAGCTCGGCTATCCCGACCCCAAGTCGGAGCGCGCGCTGCTGGAAGGCCGCGACAGACGCCACATGCTCGAGGACTTGAAGGCGCAGATGACGGCGGCTCAGCTGCTGGAGGCGCAGAAGCTGGTGCGCGGCATTCGCTGCGCACCCGCGCTGCTCGACTACGTGCAGCAGCTGCTGACGACCAGCCGGCGCAGCCCGGCGCTGGCCGAAGGGCTGAGTCCGCGCGCCGGCCTCGGGCTGATGCAGGCCGCGCGTGCGTGGGCGCTGCTCGACGGCCGCAATCACGTGCTGCCCGACGACGTCCAGGCGGTGCTGCCGGCGGTGGCCGGGCATCGGCTGCGGCCTGCCAAGGGCGGCGTGCTGTCGCATCGCGCCCGCGCCGAAATGGTGGCCGAACTGATCAAGGCGGTGGCGGTGCCGTGAGCGCGGCCGCCTCCGCGTCGCCATCGCTGCGCGCGCGCATCGAACGCCTGCTCGCGTCGCTGCAGTCGCGCCGCGGCCCCACTGCCGGCGATCATCGGCTCACGCGGCGCAACGTCTACATCCTGCCGACGCGGCCCGGCATGACCTTCGGCGCGGTGCTCATCGTGATGCTGATCGCCGCGATCAACTACCAGCTGTCGCTGGGCTACGCGCTGACCTTCCTCATCGCCGCGGTGGCGGTGGTCGGCATGCTGCACACGTTCCGCAATCTCGCCACGCTGGTCCTGCGCGCGGGCCGCGCCGAGCCGGTGTTCGCAGGGCAGCCGGCGGAATTCACGCTGGTCGTGCGCAACGGCTCGCGGCTCGACCGCTTCGCGGTCAGCCTGGCGGCCCCCGGCATGGTGCAGCCCGAGCTGTTCGATGCGCCGGCCACGGCCGAGCAGACGGTGTCGATCGCGCTGCCGACGCGCGAACGCGGCTGGCTGCAGGTGCCGCGCATGACGCTGGCAACGACTTATCCGCTGGGCTTGTGGCGCGCCTGGGCCTACTGGCAGCCGCTGATGCGGGTGCTCGTCTACCCCGCGCCCGAAACGCCGGCCGTGCCGCTGCCCGCCAAGACGGCCAGTCGCGGCGAAGGCAACGCGCACGGCGCCGGGCAGGACGACGTCGCCGCGCTGCGACCGTACGTGACCGGCGATTCGCCGCGCATCATCGCGTGGAAGGCCATGGCGCGCACTGCCTCCGATGAGCTGATCGCCAAGCAGTTCGATGGCGGCGACGTCGGCGAACTGGTGCTCGACTGGGCCGAGCTGCCCGCATCGATGAGCATCGACGCGCGTCTGGCGCGACTGACGCGCTGGGTGCTCGACGCCGACGTGGCTGGGGTGCGCTACGCGTTGCGCCTGCCCGGCATCAGCGTCGAGCTCGACAGCGGGGCGGCACAGCGCGTGCGCTGCCTCGAAGCCCTCGCCGTCTGGGGACATTGAGCGATGGGACTCGGCCTGCACTACTCGCTGCGCGCGCTGGGCGGCCGCCTGGGCGCGCAATGGGAGCGCGAGCGCCGCGAGACGCTGTTCCTGATGGCGCCGGTAGCGCTGTCGGTGATGCCGCAGCTGCCGTATCTGCCGTGGTGGGCCGGTGTCGGTTTCTTCGTGCTGTTCCTGTGGCGGCTCGGGCTGGTGCTGTCGGGCCGCTGGCTGCCGCGCGCCTCGGTGCGCTGGGTGGCGGCGATCGCCTGCACCGCCGGCGTCTACGCGCACTACCAGACGCTGTTCGGACGCGAGCCCGGGGTCACGCTGCTGGTCCTGTTCCTTGGCCTGAAACTGATGGAGATGCGCGCCAGGCGCGACCTGTTCGTCGTCATCTTCCTGTGCTTCTTCCTGCTGCTCACCGGCTTCTTCCAGTCGCAGAGCATAGGCACCGCCTTGCTCGTCGGACTGGCGCTGTTCGGCCTGCTGACCGCGATGATCACTATGCAGTTCCGGCGCCAGGAGACCTCGATCGGCCGGCGCTCGCGAACGGTGGCGGCGATGCTGCTGCAGGCGCTGCCCATCGCCGCCGCGTTCTTTGTGCTGTTCCCGCGGCTGTCCGGTCCGCTGTGGGGGCTGCCGCAGGACGCACAGCGCGCCCGCACCGGCCTGTCGGAGTCGATGTCGCCGGGCAGCATCGCCGAACTGTCGGAATCCGACGCGGTGGTGCTGCGCGCCCGCTTCGACGGCGGCGTGCCGCCGACCGCCCAGCTGTACTGGCGCGGCCCTGTCTTCGGTCAGTTCGACGGCCATACCTGGCGTCCTCTGATCGGCCGGGCGGCGATGCTGCCGAGGCCGCGGATCGAAGCCGACGCCAGCAGCGCGGTGCGCTACACGCTGACGCAGGAGCCGAACGGACGCACGTGGATCTTCGCGCTCGAGATGCCGACCGCATCGAGCGGCACCGGCGATGAGCTGCTGCTCACCGCCGACCTGCAGCTCGTCGGCCGGCGCCCGCTCGGCGAGCGCGCCCGCTTCGAGCTGGCGGCAACGCCCGAGTACCGGGCCGGACTGAACGAGACCGAAGCATCGCTGCGCAACTGGCTGCAGCTGCCGCCCGGCTACAACCCGCGCACGCAGGCCCTGGCGCAGCGCTGGCTGGCGGAGGAAACCGAACCGCAGCAGTTGGTGCGGCGGGCGCTGACGATGTTCCGCGAACAGCCGTTCCGCTACACGTTCGAGCCGCCGCGGCTGGGCCGGCACAGCGCCGACGAGTTCCTGTTCGATACGCGCGCCGGCTTCTGTGAGCACTATTCGAGCGCCTTCGTGCTGCTGATGCGGCACCTGGGCATCCCGGCGCGCGTCGTCACTGGTTACCAGGGCGGCGAACGCAACCCGGTCGACGGCTACTGGGTCGTCCGGCAGGCCGACGCGCATGCCTGGGCCGAGGTCTGGTTCGCCGGCCGCGGCTGGACGCGGGTCGACCCCACCGCGGCCGTAGCGCCGCAGCGCATCGAACGCGGCCAGCGCCTGCGCGACCCAGGCTTCGACAGTACGATCGGCGAAGGGGCGCTGCCGCTGTGGCAGCGCGTGCGCTTCAACCTGGACGCGCTGGGCAACGTCTGGAACCAGTGGGTGCTGTCCTACGACCGCAGCCGCCAGCAGTCGCTGCTGTCGCAGCTAGGCCTCAGCGCCGGCGACTGGCGCGAGCTGGCCGCGCTGCTGGCGGCCACGCTGGCCGTGCTGATCGGCGGCGTGGCGCTGATCACGCTGCATCCGCGCCGGCCCAAGGATCCGCTGGAACGCGCATATCAGGAGTACTGCGACCGGCTGGCCGCGGCCGGGCTCGGCCGGCTCCAGCACGAAACCGCGGCGCGCCATCTGGGGCGCATCGCCCCGTCGCTGGACGAGGCGCAGCGGCGCGAGGCCCAGCGCATCGTCAACGCCTACAACCGGCTGCGCTACGGCGAACCGGAGGTCGGACGCGAAGCCGTGCGACACTTCCGCCAGTCGGTGCAGGCGTTCAAGCCTTGACGGCCGGTCCCGTTCCGCTCCGATCGCTTCTTCCGCCCGATCG
>JBFWXS010000026.1:12219-34981 GCA_050187175.1 Burkholderiaceae bacterium | reverse complement strand
AACCGGCTGCGCTACGGCGAACCGGAGGTCGGACGCGAAGCCGTGCGACACTTCCGCCAGTCGGTGCAGGCGTTCAAGCCTTGACGGCCGGTCCCGTTCCGCTCCGATCGCTTCTTCCGCCCGATCGCTTCTTCCGCCCGATCGCTTCTTCCGCCCGATCGTTTCCTCCGCCCCGATCGTTTCCCGCTGCCGCGTTCGTCGATGCTCCGCCGCCCCGCTCCCGCCGTCCCACCCGCCTCGCGTCTCGCCGGTGCATGCGCCTCGCATCTCGCCGGTGCATGCGCCTCGCATCTCGCCGGTGCATGCGCCTCACATCTCGCCGGCGCACGCGCCTCGGGTCTCGCCGCCGCTCGTGCCGCGCTGTGCATCACGGCTGCCCTCGCCTTGCTGGCCGGCGCCGTGCAGGCACAGACGGCGGCGACGCAGCGGCCGCGCCCGGCCAAGGTCAGCACCGACGGCGGCGAGCCGCGAGCGCGCGGTGATTACGCCGCGCGCGCCGACGGCCAGGCCTTCATCCGCGAGATGGTGGAACGCCATGGCTTTGCCGAAGGCGAACTGACCGCCCTGTTCTCCCAGGTGCGCCCGAACGATGCGGTGATCCGGCTGATGGCGCCGGCCTCGCCCGGCTTCCGCCGTTCATGGCAGGCCTATCGTGCACGCTTCCTCGACGCGCTGCGCATCCGCGAGGGCCTGCGCTTCTGGCGCGACAATGAAGCGACGCTGACCCGGGCCGCCGATCGCTTCGGCGTGCCGCCGGAGATCATCGTCTCGATCATAGGCGTGGAGACCGTCTACGGACGCGTCACGGGCGACTTCCGCGTCATAGAGGCACTGGCGACGCTGGCCTTCGACTACCCGCGCCGCGCCGATTATTTCCGCAGCGAGCTCGAGCAGTACCTGCTGTATGCGCGCGACAGCGGCCGCGACGTCTTCGCCGCGCGCGGCTCGTATGCCGGCGCCATCGGGCTGCCGCAGTTCATGCCGGGCAGCATCCGCCGCTTCGCCGTCGATTTCGACGGCGACGGCCAGATCGACCTGCAGTCGAACGCCGTCGATGCGATCGGCAGCGTCGCCAACTTCCTCGCCGAGCACGGCTGGCAGCGCGGCGAACCGGTCCGGTTCACCATGCAGTACGACGACGAGCAGCGGCTGGCGCCTCTCATCGCCAACGGCATCGAGCCGCGTCTCACGATCGAGGAGATGGCGGTCTTCGGCGTCGCCAGTACCGAACCGGTCGCCGTCGACCGGCCGCTGGCGCTGATCGACCTGCCGAACGCCGACGCACCGGCCAGCTATTACCTCGGCGCGCGCAACTTCTACGTCATCACCCGCTACAACCGCTCGAGCTTCTATGCGATGGCGGTCTACGAACTGTCGCGCGTGCTGGCCGATACGCGGCAGTCGGCGCGCTGAGCGTCGCATCGCGGCAGTTCTGCCCCCTCACGCAGAGCGCTGCAGCAGTCGCCTGATCGCATCGCGCAGCACCTCCGGCGCCACCGGCTTCTGCAGCAGCGGATAGCCGCTCTGATTGGCGCTGCGCAGCGCCTCGGACGAAGTCTCGCCGGTCATGATCAGCACCGGGAAGTCGCCGTAGCTGCGTCGCAGCCGCGATGCCAGCGCCGTGCCGTGCTCGTCGCCCGACAAGCGCAGATCGGCCATTACCAGGTCCGGCCGGCCGTGCATCTCGAACAGCCGCTGCGCGGCTTCCGCCGATGCCGCGACGAAGGCCTGCAAGCCCCATAGCCGCAACAGCGCGCTGGTGCTGGCCAGGATGTCCGCCTCGTCGTCGATGACGAACACGCGCCGGCCGGCGCCATCGAGCAGTGGCAGTCCGGTCTGCTCCGCGGCCGGATCGGCGCCCGCGGCTGCCGCATCGGCCAGCCCGGCCCCTGCTTCGCCGAAGCAGACCACGAAGCGGCTGCCCGCGCCGGGCGCCGAATCGAGCGCGATCGTCGCGCCGGTCAGCTCGCACAGCCGCTGCACGATCGCCAGGCCCAGCCCGACACCCTGGCTGCGATCGCGGCCCGGGTTGTTGACCTGATAGAACTCCTCGAAGATGCGGCCGTGGTCGTCGGGCGCGATGCCCTTGCCGGTGTCGGATACCACCAGCGTGGCCAGGCCGCTGACCACGCCGACCTGCACGCGCACGCTGCCGGCCTCGGTGTACTTGATCGCATTGTCGATCAGGTTGCGAGCGATACGGCCGACGGCGGCGGCATCGCCGTGCAGCCGCAGCGGCTTCAGATCGCAGTCGAAGCGCAGCCCCTTGGAAGCCGCGAGCTTGCCGAATTCGGCGCAGACCTCGCCGACGACGCGATCGAGCGCAAGCGGCTGCCGCTCCGGCACATAGTAGCCGGCCGACAGCCGCGACAGATCGAGCATGCCGTTCAGCAGCCCGCCGAACGAACGCACGATCTGGTCGATGCTGCGGCCCACCTCCTGCAAGGTGCCGGGATCGGGCCGCGCGGCCAGGATCGCGCTGTACACCGACAGCGCGTGCAGCGGCTGGCGCAGATCGTGACTGGCGGCGGCAAGCACGCGGGCGCGGGCCTGCGACGAGCGCTCGGCCTCGGCCATGGCCGCGCGCACCTCGGCGTTCTTGCGCTCCAGATCGAGCACCATCCGGTCGCGCTGCTTGCGGATCACCACTGAGCGCTGCAGCAGGCGCTCGCCGGCGACCGCGACGCCGATCAGCACGCCGCAGTATAGGGCGCCCATCAGGATCACCGACAGGCGGTGCTCGGGATGCAGCCAGCCCCACATCAGCGTACTGGGCAGCACCACCGCCAGCGAATACGCGGCGATGATGTGCCGCGACGACATCGAGACCGCAACCCCGGCGGCGGGCAGCGCGAACAGCACGATGCCCACCAGCGACTGATCGAGAAGGCTGAGCTGCGGCATGAACAGCAATGCCATCAGCGACTGCGCCGCGCCCGCGGCGAGCGCCATCAGCATCAGCC
This sequence comes from Burkholderiaceae bacterium, assembly GCA_050187175.1. Taxonomy (GTDB): domain Bacteria; phylum Pseudomonadota; class Gammaproteobacteria; order Burkholderiales; family Burkholderiaceae_E; genus Zeimonas. The sequence continues at coordinate 32,018 of JBFWXS010000026.1, read as the reverse complement.
ATCGATGCACGCGCACCGGGTCGCGCTGGTCCAGCCGCGGCAGCGTCGCGCGCGCATACAGCGCACGGCCGCCCTCGCACAGCAGCGTCGCCAGCGCCCAGCCAGCGAACGATGCGCCCGATACCTTGTCGCGAATCACCAGCCCCAGGAAGGCGACCAGCGCCAGCATCACGAACGGCAGCCGCAGCAGCACGCGCATGTGCAGCCGCACCAGCTCGGCGAGAACCTCGCGGTCGCGGCCCGGGTCGCGCACGCGCGACTCATCGCGCTCGTCGGACGGCGCGCGGGCGTCGCGCATGCGTCGGCGCCTCTAATCCGCTGCCGGGTCGATGCCGGCCGGCAGCCCCAGCCGCACGGCGCGGATGACCGCCTCGGTCCGGTTGCGTACGCCCAGCGACTGGAAGATCGCGGTGATGTGATCCTTGACGGTGTACTCGGACAGATCCAGCTCGCGCGCGATCAGCTTGGTCGGCAGGCCCCGGCACAGCGCCCGCAGCACGTCGAGCTGGCGCGGCGTCAAGGCCGGCATGCCGGCGCGGGGAACGGCCTCTCCGGCCGATTCGGTGACGCCCTGCGGCAGATAGACGTGCCCGGCCAGCACCTGGCGCAGGGCTTCGGTCAGCATCTCCGGCCCGGCGCTCTTGGGAATGAAGCTCATGGCCCCGGCGTCTAGGCAGCGGCGGATGACGGCACTCTCCTCGGTAGCCGAGACGATGACCACCGCCACGCCCGGCGCCGCCTCCTTGAGCCGGCTCAGCGCGTCGATGCCATCCTCGTTGCGCAGCGCCAGGTCGAGCAGGCACAGCTTCAGCTGCGGATGTGCCTCCGTCAGCCGCAGAGCCTCGGCGATGGTCGCCGCTTCGAGCACCTGCACGTCGCGCTGCAGCGTCGCGCACAGCATGCGCAGGCCGGCACGAAACAGCGCGTGATCGTCAACCAGCAGGATCTGGATCGCCGTGGGCATGGTCTCCGGCCTCGCCTGCGGTCGCCGCAGCGCGGCCGCAGGCCGATGGTATGACAGCCCGGCACCGGCCGGATACCCCCGCTTTGTCGGGGGTGGGCAGAGCATGCGGCGAGCGGCTTTCGCCGCGGCGGGATTGTGACGCAGGCGCTGTCCGCTCTAAGATAGCGTGCAAAGGGCGCAGTGCGGCCCCATCGAGGAGACCGGCGTCGATGAAGGATCGGCATGGCGACACCCTGGGCGGCGTCCGTCTGCGCGCCGCGGGCTGCACGGGCCCGGCGCTTCGCGAGCAGGCGCAGCTGCTGCTGGCCGGGCTCGCGCTCGACGAGCACGTCGAGTTCGTCGCGTCGCGCGATGAGCACGGCACCGCAGCGCTGACGCTGCGGCTGACCGAGGCCAGCGCCGCTGCATGGACGCCCGGCTACGACACGCTCGACATCGTCTCGCGGGCCGGCCTCGGCCGTGGAACCCGGGCAAACCCGACAACCGGGACAACCGGGGCCACTGGGACAACCGGGGCCACTGGGACAACCGGGACCACTGGGACAACCGAGACGCCCGGAGCAACGGACGCCGCCGCCGTGGAGCGCGAAATCGCCATTGCGATGCTGGCCAGCCCCTGGGCTTTCGACTATCCCAGCGTCGACGAGCTGGCCTGCTCGATCCGCATCCGGCGCAACATCGTGCAGGCGGCGCGGCGCACGGCGCTGGCCTTCGACACGCGGGCCGTCGAGCGTCCGCCCGACTGCTGGCGGTACGACGAAGACCGCGGCTTCACCATCGTTCCCGGCCAGTCGCTGATCACGGCGCTGACCAAGGCGACGCAGCCCGAGGTCTCCGGAACGCTCTATCCGTTCTCGTGCTACCGCGCCACCGAATACGTGACGCTGCTCGGCATCGCCGAGGAAGTGGCCGAACGCAACCCCGCATTGCTGGCGCGGCTGCAGCGGCAATTCGAGGAGCGGGCCATCAAGTCCGGCCCTTTCCATGACGTGTTCCTGCGCGAATACGGCACGATGCAGTCGCCGCTGCCGATGCGCTACTTCGTGCCGGGCGACCGCACGTGGTTCCGCAATCCCGACAGCGCCTCGTCCGATGCCGAAGGCTACGAAGGCTCATGGGTGTTCTATCTGGGCGGCGGACTGTTCTCGAACTTCTGGAAACGCGACAAGCCGTTCACGCTGACCTCGAAATGCGTCGAGGTGTTCCACTGGCGCCACGGCCTGTATCGCGATGCCGACGGCGAGGCGCGCATCGACGAGCATGTCGTCGAACAGCGCGTGCGCGACTCGATGAACGACCCCGCCGCGCTGGCGCGCATCCTGCCGCAGATGATGCGGCTGCGCGAACCCAAGGGCGTCTACCGCGACGGCGGCTGCATAGACACCACGCGCGAGTATCCGCGCTGGATCCTCGCGCCCGACTCGGACATGGTCCTGCCCGACGCGTGACCCGCGCTCAGTCCTCGAGCGGCCGCAGCGGCAGCTTGTTGACGATCGCCATGGTCACGCCGGTGGCGACGATCAGCGCGATGCCGAGCAGCGCCAGCCCATCGGGGAACTGGCCGAAGAACACCAGGCCGGCGACCACCGCTGCCACCGCGTGCGTGTAGCCGAACGGCGCCAGCGAGGCGGCCGACGCGCTCTCGTAGGCACGCACCAGCATCAGATGGCCGAAGGCGCCGATCACGCCGGTGGCAACGAACAGCAGCATGTGCCACGGCCGCGTCGGCAGCGTCCAATCGCCGGGAGCGATGACGGTAAGCAGGATGGCGGCGACGACCGCACCGATGAACAGCGTCGCCAGGCCGTTGTCGACGCCGCTGAGCAGCCGCGTCAGCAGCTGGTAGCCCATGGTCAGCAGTGCCGTCAGCAGCGGCAGCACCGCGGCCCAGCCGAACAGCGAGCTGCCGGGCCGCACGATCAGCAGCACGCCGGCGAAGCTCGCCGCCAGCGACCACCAGACGCCGCGCGGCGTGCTCTCCTTCAGCCACAGCACGGCGCCTATCGTCACCAGGATGGGTGCGGTCGCGGCCAGCGCCGTCGCCTCGGCCTGCGGCATCTGCGCGATGGCTGAGAAGAAGCAGACCGACGACAGTCCGAGGCAAAGGCCGCGCAGGAGCTGAACGACGGGCCGGCGCGTGGCGAACAGCCGGCGCCCCATCGACGGCAGGTAGATCAGCAGCATCACCAGCACGTGGAACACATAGCGCGCCCACGCGATCAGCAGCGGATGGTGATAGGCCGACAGATACTTGGAGATGCTGTCGAGCAGCGCGAACGACGAGCACGCGCCGATCAGCAGCAACATGCCGCGCGTGTACTGTTCGGGCGCGCGGGCCGAGGCGGACAGGCCGCTCATGACGGCCTTCTTCGGCCGTACGCGTAAGCGCTCATCCCGGGAACACCCCGGTGGACAGGTAGCGATCGCCGCGATCGCAGACGACGAACACGATCGTCGCATCGCGCAGCTCGGCCGCCAGCCGCAGCGCGATGCACAGCGCGCCCGCGGCGGAGATGCCGCAGAACATCCCTTCCTCGGCCGCCAGCCGGCGGGCCATCTGCTCGGCATCGGCCTGCGACACCGATTCGACGCGGTCGATGATCGCGTGCCGCGCGATCGCCGGCCGATAGGCTTCGGGCCACTTGCGAATGCCCGGAATCGACGAACCGTCCTCGGGCTGTGCACCGATGATCTGGATCGCCGGGTTGCGCTCCTTCAGATAGCGCGAGACGCCGGTGATCGTGCCGGTGGTGCCCATGGCCGAAACGAAATGCGTGATCTGGCCTGCGGTGTCGGTCCACAGCTCGGGACCGGTGGTTTCGTAGTGCGCGGCCCAGTTGTCGTCATTGGCGAACTGGTCGAGCACCCGCCCCTCGCCGCGCGCCTGCATCGCGTCGGCCAGATCGCGAGCGCCCTCCATGCCCTGCTCCTTGGTGACCAGCACCAGCTCGGCACCGTAGGCCTTCATCGCCTGGCGCCGTTCCAGCGACAGGTTGTCCGGCATGATCAGCACCATGCGGTAGCCGCGGATCGCAGCCGCCATCGCCAGCCCGATGCCGGTATTGCCCGACGTGGCTTCGATCAGCGTATCGCCGGGCTTGATGTCGCCGCGCGCCTCGGCGCGCGCGATCATCGACAGCGCCGGCCGGTCCTTCACCGAGCCGGCCGGATTGTTGCCTTCCATCTTGCCGAGCACGACGTTGCCGCGCGGCTCGCCGACCGCCCCGGGAATGCGCTGCAGCCGCACCAGTGGCGTGCGGCCGATCGTGTCTTCGATCGTCGGATAGCGGGGCCGTTCGTTCATCGTTCGCTCTTTGCTTCGGTACGTCTGGGGGTGCGGCGGCATCGCCGCCGCGGTGATTCAATGCGCCTTCGGCCTTCAATGCGCTTTCGGCCGCTCGCCGGCCAGCATGGTGACGCCGGGCAGATCGGCCTTCAGCACCGCACTGCGCAGCGCCTCGATCGCCGGCAGGCGCGGAAAGCTCTTGCGCCACACCAGCGAGACGCGGCGGAACGGCGCCGGCGGCTCGAAGGGAATGTAGCGCAGCAGATCATCATCGCGCTGATCGGGACGGGCCGTCCACGGCAGCACGGTGATGCCGATGCCGGAGGCCACCATGTGCCGGATCGTCTCCAGCGACGATCCCTCGAAGGTCTTCTGGATGCCGGCGCTGGCCTGCGAATAGCGCGACAGCTCAGGACAGACTTCCAGCACCTGGTCGCGGAAACAGTGGCCGGTGCCGAGCAGCAGCATCGTCTGCTCCTTCAGCTCGGTCGAACGGATCGACTTGCGCTTGGCCCACGGATGCTGCTTGGGCACCGCGACCAGGAAAGGCTCGTCGTAGACCGCCAGCGTCATCAGCCCATGCTCCGGGAACGGATCCGCCAGGATGGCGACGTCGATGTCGCCCTGCCTCAGCAGCTCGGTGAGCTTGGTGGTGAAGTTCTCCTGCAGCAGCAGCGGCATCTGCGGCGCGTCCTCGATCATTCGGCGCACGAGTTGCGGCAGCAGGTAAGGGCCGATCGTATAGATGACGCCCAGCCGCAGCGGCCCGGCCAGCGGATCCTTGCCCTGCTGCGCGATCTCGCGGATGGCGTTGGTCTGCTCCAGCACGTGCTGCGCCTGCTCGATCACCTGCTCGCCGATCGGCGTGACGGTGACTTCGTTGCCGCCGCGTTCGAACAGCTGAACGCCGAGCTCTTCCTCGAGCTTCTTGATCGCCACCGACAGCGTCGGCTGGCTGACAAAGCAGGCCTCGGCGGCGCGCCCGAAATGGCGCTCCCGCGCCACGGCCACGATGTACTTGAGTTCGGTCAGGGTCATAGGAATTTCCTATGATACCGCGTCAGGCCTTCAGATACTCCTCGCGCCCGCCCAGCCAGCGCTGCAGATGGGCGTCGGCGAGCTCAACCTGGTCGCGCAGCATCCGCGCCGCCGTGTCGCGCGCGGCCTGGACCAGATCGCTGTCGCGTTCCAGATCGGCGAAGCGCAGCAGCGCCTCGCCCGACTGGCGCGCCCCCAGAAACTCGCCGGGACCGCGCTGCTGCAAATCGCGCCGCGCGATCTCGAAGCCGTCCTGCGTTTCGTACATCGTCTTCAGCCGCTCGCGCGCGCCGGCCGACAGCGGCCCGCGATACATGAGCACGCAGACGCTGTCGTCGACGCCGCGGCCGACGCGGCCGCGCAGCTGATGCAGCTGCGCCAGCCCGAAGCGCTCCGCGTGCTCGACGATCATCAGCGAGGCGTTCGGCACATCGACCCCGACTTCGATGACCGTGGTGGCCACCAGCACCTGCAGCTGGCCCGATGAAAAGGCGTTCATGACGGCCTGCTTGTCGGCGGCGGCCATGCGGCCATGCACCAGCCCGATCGCCAGCGGCGCCAGCTCCGCCGACAGCGCGGCGTGCGTGTCGATCGCGGTCTGCAGATCGAGCGCCTCGCTCTCCTCGATCAGCGGACAGACCCAGTAGACCTGCCGGCCGTCGGCCGCGGCATCGCGCACGCGGGCCACGACCTCCTCGCGCCGCGCCTCGGACACCAGCTTGGTCACCACCGGCTTGCGCCCCGGCGGCAGCTCATCGATCACCGACACATCGAGGTCGGCGTAGTAGGACATAGCCAGCGTACGCGGGATCGGCGTCGCGCTCATCATCAGCTGGTGCGGCAGCGTCTGCTGCTCGCGGTCCATCTCGCCGCCCGCCTCCCGATCCATCTCGCCGCCCGCCTCGCCCTCCAGCTTGGAGCGCAGCGCCAGCCGCTGCGCCACGCCGAAGCGGTGCTGCTCGTCGACGATCGCCAGCCCGAGGCGGCGAAAGCTGACCGTGTCCTCGATCAGCGCATGCGTTCCGATCAGCAGATCCACCTCGCCGGCCGCCACCTGCTGGCGCACGGCGCGCTTGCCGGCCTCCTTCAGCGATCCCGACAGCCAGGCGCAGCGCATGCCGACACGCTCCAGCCACGGCGCCAGCTTCTTCAGATGCTGCTCGGCCAGGATCTCGGTGGGGGCCATCAGCGCCGCCTGCCAGCCGCTGCCTATGGCGCGCGCCGCGGCCAGCGCCGCCACCACGGTCTTGCCGCTGCCGACGTCGCCCTGCAGCAGCCGGTTCATCGGCTGCGCCCGCGCCAGGTCGCTGCCGATATCGGCCCATGCGCGCTGCTGGGCGCCGGTCAGCTTGAACGGCAGCGCGGCGATCAGCCGCCGCTCCGCCGCCGCGTCGTCGAGCACCGGCGCGCGCTGCCGGGCGCGCCGCTCGCGGGCGCGCGCCAGCGACAGCTGCTGTGCCAGCAGTTCGTCGAAGATCACGCGCCGCCAGCCGGCAGTGGCGCGTTCGTCCAGCGCCGAGGCCGGCACGTCCGGCGACGGCAGATGGATGCTGCGCAGCGCGTCGACGATGGACGGCAGCCGCAGCGCGGCGAGCGCCCCGGCCGGCACCGTCTCGTCCCAGTCGAGCCGCTGCAACGCGCCGAGCACGGCGCTGCGCACCCGCGCCTGGCCCAGGCCCGCGACGGTCGAGTAGACCGGCGTCAGGCTTTGCGGCAGCGGCGTATCGGGGCCGGCGACGCGATAGCGCGGATGCACCATCTCCATCCCGAACAGGCCGCCGCGCGGCTCGCCGTGCACGCGCAGGCGCCGGCCGACGGCGAGCTGCTTGAGCTGCGAGCCGTAGAAGTGGAAGAAGCGCAGCGACACGGTGCCGCTGTCGTCGCGCAGATCGACGACCAGCGTACGGCGCGGCCGCGGCAGCACTTCGCAGCGCGACACCTCGCCTTCGATCTGCGCCGTCTGGCCCGAACGCAGCTCGGCGATCGGCGTGATGCGCGTCTCGTCCTCGTAGCGGATCGGCAGGTGCAGCAGCAGATCCTGCTCGCGCCGGATGCCCAGGCGCCTGAACAGCGCCTCTTCCTTGTTGCTCAAGCCCGCCGCTCAGTCGAGCGCCAGCACCGCTTCGACTTCGAACAAGGCGCCGCGCGGCAGGCTTGCCACGCCGACGGTCGAGCGCGCGGGGTACGGCTGCGCGAAGTACTGCTGCATGATGTCGTTGACCACCGGAAACTCGGCCAGGTCGGTCAGGAACAGCGTCAGCTTGACGCAATCGCCCAGCGAGCCGCCCGCGGCCTCGCAGACGGCCTTCAGATTGTCGAACGCCTGGCGGACCTGGGCCGGAAAGCCGCCGGCCACCAGCTGGCCGGTGCTCGGCTCGAGCCCGATCTGGCCCGACAGGAAGACCGTGTCGCCGTGCCGGACCGCCTGCGAATAAGGGCCGATCGCGGCCGGTGCCTGCTGCGTGGAGATGATCATGCGGGTCATCGTCGCTTCGCCTTCGAAAGAATCTTGGGAGCGACGATGGTAGCCGATGCGCGCCGCGGCGCCGGAGGCGGCCGCCGCGGCAGCGAACGCCCGCGAGCCTTCAGCCGGCCGCGTCCGGCAGCGCGAACACCAGACAGGTCGTCGTGGCGTGCGCATACAGCCGGCCGGCGGCGTCGACCAGCCGCCCTTCGGCGATGCCGATCTGCCGCGTCAGGCTGACCACCTGCCCTTCGGCCCGCACCGGCCCGGTCTTGTCGGTGAGCGGACGGATGTAGTTGATCTTCAGCTCCAGCGTCGTGTAGCCGAAGCCCTTGTCCAGCCGCGTATGCACGGCGCAGCCGACGGCCGAATCGAGCAGCGTCGCGATGTAGCCGCCGTGCACCGAGCCGATCGGGTTGTAGTAGTCGGTCTTGGGCGTGCCCTGGAACACCATGCGGCCGGCGCTCATCTCGACCGGCACGAAATCGAGCGTCTGCGCGATCGGCACCGACGGCAGCTCGCCCCGGCCGATCCGTTCGAGGAACTCCATGCCCGAGGTCTTGCCCAGCTCGACCAGCGGGATCTTGCCCGGGGGGGCCAGCGACAGACGCACCTCGCGCTCACGGGCCAGCCAGCGCTCCAGCGTCGCGACGGCGGCGTCGGCGGACGCAGCGGGAGGCGTCGGGAAATCGGTCATCTACGGGCTCTCATGCGCGGACGTCAAAACCGCAGCATATAACGATCGCGGCGGCGACGCTGCAGTGCAGCGTACCAACATCCCGCCGCGCTGCCCTCCCGCACCGCTCAGGCGCGGCCGCGGTACCAGCGCCAGATCCACGGCCCCACCAGCAGCGCCGCCGCGATCAGCAGCAGCAGGCCCGACAGCGGACGGGTGAAGAAGGTGCTCCATTCGCCCTGGCTGATGGTCAGCGCCTGCCGCATGGACTGCTCCATCATCGGTCCGAGGATCAGGCCTACGACCAGCGGCGCCACCGGAAAATCGAAGCGGCGCATCGCATAGCCGAGCAGGCCGAATGCATAGAGCAGGCCCACGTCGAACAGCGAGTTGCCGGCGCCATAGACGCCTATGGTCGAGATCACGATGATGCCGGCGTAGAGCAGCGGCGCGGGGATGGACAGCAGCCGGACCCAGATGCCGACCAGCGGCAGATTCAGCAGCAGCAGGATCACGTTGCCGATGTACAGGCTGGCGATCAGCGTCCAGACGAGGCCCGACTGCTGCGTGAACAGCATCGGCCCCGGCTGGATGCCATAGCTCTCGAAGGCCGACAGGATGACCGCCGCAGTCGCCGACGTGGGAATACCCAGCGTCAGCAGCGGCATCAGCACCCCGGCCGCCGCGGCGTTGTTGGCCGCCTCCGGCCCGGCCACGCCTTCGATGGCGCCCTGGCCGAATTCCTCGGGGTGCTTGCTGAGCTTCTTCTCGGTGTAGTACGACAGCAGCGTCGGCAGCTCGGCTCCGCCGGCCGGCATCGCGCCTATCGGGAAGCCGTAAGCCGCGCCGCGCAGCCAGGGCTTCCAGCTGCGCTTGAAATCGGCGCGCGTCAGTCCGACCTTGCCGCTGAGCTTCAGCACTTCGTCCTTGCCGGCGCGCCCCTGCCAGGCCAGGAACAGCGCCTCGCCGACAGCGAACAGGCCGACCGCGGCCGCCGTGAATTCGATGCCGTCGAGCAGCTCCGCAGTGCCGAACGTGAAGCGCGGCTGCCCGCTCTGCAGATCGACGCCGACCAGTCCGAGCAGCAGCCCCAGCAGCAGGATGACCACGCCGCGCAGCACCGAACTGCCCAGCACCGCCGAGACGGCGACCAGCGACAGCACCATCAGGCTGAAGTATTCGGCCGGCCCGAACTTCAATGCCGCCTCGACGACCATCGGCGCCACGAAGGTCAGCGCGATGGTCGCGATGGTGCCGGCCACGAAGCTGCCGATCGCCGCCGTCGCCAGCGCCGCGCCGGCCCGGCCGCGGCGCGCCATCTTGTAGCCTTCCAGCGCAGTGACGACAGTGGCCGACTCGCCGGGCGTGTTGATCAGGATCGAGGTCGTCGACCCTCCGTACATGGCGCCGTAGTAGACGCCGGCGAACATCACGAACATCGCCGCGGCCGGCACCTTGAAAGTCAGCGGCAGCAGCAGCGCGATGGTCAGCGCCGGACCTATGCCGGGCAACACGCCGACCATGGTGCCCAGCAGGCAGCCGAGGAAGCCGTACAGCAGGATCGACGGTTCCAGCGCGGCCGAGAAGCCGCCCATCAGCGATTGAAGCGCATCCACGCGGAGTGTCTCCGTCTGCGGCTCGAGGCCGCGTCGGCCCGGCTACTTAGGAAAGCCCAGCGTCACGAACGGGCCGAGCTGCACGCCCAGCAGACGATCGAAGACGTACCAGACAGCGAACACGAAGATCAGCGCCACGATCAGATCGCGCAGCCAACGCCGGCTGTCGAAGGCGCGCGCCACCAGCACGAAGGCGGCGACGGCGGCGGCGCCGATTCCCAGCACGGGCGTCAGCAGCAGAATCGCCGCCAGGCCTGCGACGATCCAGACGACGCGGCCGCGCCCGCCGGGCAGCGGCGCTTCGTCCGGCTGATGCAGCGTGTCCGGCGCCTCGCCGCGCCAGGCCTGCCGCAGATAGACCAGCACGGCGATCGCCAGCGCCGCCACCAGCGCGATCGGCATCTCGCGCGGGCCGACCTCGGCCAGCGCCGGCGGCTGCGGAATCAGCCACGCCTGCCAGGCGGCGACCAGCACCACCGCGACCAGCGCCAGCGCCATCAGGCGGGCGCCGCGCCGCGACTCGCGAGCGGGCGTCATGCTCAGACCAGCCCCAGGTCCTTCATCACGGCCTCGGTGCTGGCGATGTCCTCGGCCAGCATCTTCGAGAACGCGTCGCCGGCCAGGAACACGTCGGTCCATTTGCGCTGTGCCACCAGGTCCTTCCACTGCTTGGACGCATGCATGCGCGTGGCCAGATCGACCAGGGCCTGCCGCTGGGCGGGCGTGATGCCCGGCGGCGCGAACACGCCGCGCCAGTTGGCCGCCGACACCTGCATGCCGAGCTCGGTCAGCGTCGGCACGTCGACGCCGGGAATCCGCTTGGTGCCGGAGACCGCCAGCGCGCGCATGCGGCCGGCCTGGATCTGCTCGGCGAACTCGGAGTAGCCGGAGATGCCGGCCGTGACCTGTCCGCCGAGGATCGCCGCATTGGCCGGCCCGCCGCCGGCGAACGCGACATAAGCGGCCTCGCGGGGATTGCGGCCGACCGCCTTGATGATCTTGCCCAGCAGCTGGTGATCGGTACCGCCCGACGAGCCGCCGGCCACGCTGACCGCGCGCGGATTGGCCTTGATGGCGTTCTCCAGATCCTTCCACGTCTTGTGCGGGCTGTTCGTCGGCACGACGACGACGCCGGCCTCCTCGGTCAGGCTGGCGACCGGAATCACGTCCTTGATCGTGATCGGGCTCTTGTTCTGGATGCCTGCGCCGACCATGACCGAACCGCCGACCATCAGCGCGTTCGGCGTGCCCTTGCGCTGGTTGACGAAGCGCGGCAGGCCCACCATGCCGCCGGCGCCGCCGACGTTCTCGAACTGGAAGCTGCCGACCAGTCCCGCCCCCCGGCAGGCCTGCTCGATCGCCCGGCCCGTGCCGTCCCAGCCGCCGCCGGGGCCGGCGGGGATGAACATGAACACGGATTCGAACAACTGCTGCGCGGCGGCCAGACGCGGCAGCGCAGCAAGCATGGGGGTCAGACCGGCGGCAAGCGCCAGGCGGCGGCGTTTTGTATTCATGATCTGCATCTCCTGTCGATTCGCGATTATGGCGCCCGCCGTCAGGCCCGTCACGCGGCGGCCGCGCAACACCCGCTGCCGCGGGAAAAGGCGCGCCGCCGTGGCGCGCAGATTCAAGACGTCGGCGGCACGGCATTCCTATGATCCGTCATCTCACACGCACGGATGCCCGCCATGATGCTGAAGATCAACGGAAGCGACCATCTCGTTCCACCGGCGTGGCACGACGACAGCCTGCTGCACGTGCTGCGCGAAGCCCTCGGCCTGGTCGGCGCCAAGTACGGCTGCGGCGCCGCGCAATGCGGCGCCTGCACCGTGCTGCTCGACGGCGCCGCGGTCCGCAGCTGCGTGCTGCCGGCGGCAGCGGTCGGTAGGCGCGAAATCACGACGATCGAAGGGCTGGCGCAAGGCGAACGACTGCATCCGGTGCAGCAGGCCTGGCTCGACGAAGCCGTGGCGCAATGCGGCTACTGCCAGGCCGGCCAGATCATGGGGGCGGTCGCGCTGCTGCGCGCCGTTCCGCGGCCCAGCGCGGCCGACATCGATGCCGCCATGGCCGGCCATCTGTGCCGCTGCGGCACGCAGCAGCGGATCCGCCGCGCCGTACAGCGCGCAGCAGGGTCGACGGAATGAACGCGCCACCGAGCCGGCCGGCGCGGCGCAGGCTGCTGGCGGTCGCCGGCCTGACGGCTGCCGGCCTGGCGAGCGCCGGCCTGACGGCAGGCTTCATCGCGGGCTGCGCACTGCCCGTGTTCCCGCGCCGGCCGGCACCGGGCTCCGACGACGCTGCCGGCTGGATCCAGTACGCAGCGGGCCGCTACACGCTGTGGCTGCCTCGCGTCGAGATGGGACAGAACATAGGCACCGCGCTCAAGCAGATCGCCTGCGAAGAGCTCGGCATCGACTGGCATGCGCTCGACGTGAAGCTGCCCGACACGCAGCAGATCAGCCGCGTGCGCGCCACGGTCGGCAGCGAATCGGTCCGCGACTTCGCCGTTCCGCTGGCCCACGCCTGCGCGGCGCTGCGCGAAGCCCTAGCCGGCGGCCTGACGCAGCAGCAGATGGCGGCGCAGCGCAGCTCTGCGCCGCCGCTGCGCTCGCTGAACGGCAGCGCCGGCCGCTTCGTGGGACGATCGCCGCGCGCACCGCAGGCCGAGGCCATCGTGCGCGGGCAGCCGCTGTTCGCCGCCGATCAGCAGCGGCCGGGTCTGTGCTACGGACGCGTGCTGCGCGCCGCGGCATCGCCGGAACTGCACAGCGAACTGATCGCGATCGACGAAGCCGCGGCCCGCGCAGTGCCCGGCTTCGTTGCACTGGTCCGCGACTCGCGGCTCACGCAGATGCACGCGGCCGGCATCGGCATCGTGGCCCGCACGCCGGCGGCGCTGGACCGGATCGAACGTTCGCTCGCGCCGCGCTGGCGCGTCGATCGGGGCGTCGATGCCGCGCAGATCGATTCGCGGATCGACGCCCAGGCCGACTCGCCGCCAGACGCCCGCAGCGAAGCCGCTATCGACGTCGACCGACGTCTGCGTGAATCACGTTCCCTGGCCCACCGGCTGCATGGCGATCCGATCGACACGGCCGCGCCGTGGGACGTCGATCTGCGCATCGACGTTCCACTGGCCGCCCACGCCGCCATCGAACCGCGCGCCGCCGTGGCCGAATTCGACGCTGCCGGGCGACTGCAGCTGTGGGTCGGTTCGCAGGACGTCTTCTACCAGCGGGACGTGATGATGCGGCGCTTCGGATTGTCCGAGGACCAGGTCGTCGTCCATGCCTGCCGCGTCGGCGGCGCCTTCGGCGGCAAGACCCTCTGCAGCGTCGAGCTCGAGGCGGCGCTGCTCGCGCATGCCGTCAAGCGGCCGGTGAAGGTGCAGTGGACGCGCGCGCAGGAATTCGCTTTCGCCTTCCACCGCCCGCCGTCCAGCCATCGCATTCGCGCCCGGCTCCGCGATGGCCGGCTGCACGACTGGTGGCACGCGTTCGCCAGCAGCCACATCATCTTCACCAGTGCGGGCTTTCCGCCGTGGCTGCAGCGGCTGGCCGACTTCGCCGGCGATCCCGGCGTCGCGCGCGGCGCCATGCCGCCGTATCGCGCCGCGGCCCGGCGCGTCGAGTTCGACACGCAGCGAATCCCCGTGCACACGGGCCCATGGCGCGGACTGGGCGCGACGCCGAACATCTTCGCCATCGAATGCGCGATCGACGAATGCGCGCGCGCCGCCGGCGTCGACCCGGTCCCGTTCCGGCTGGCCCACATCGACGACCCGCGGCTGCGGCGTGTGCTGCAGCGCTGCGCGGAGGCCGCCGGGACGCCGCCGGCCGCGTCCCACGCCGGCATACGCCGCGGCCGCGGCGTCGCCTGCGGCATCTACAAGGAAGCGAGCTACGCGGCCGTCGTCGCCGACATCGCGGTCGACACCGTGAGCGGCGACGTGACCGTGACACGACTGGTCTGCGCCCACGACTGCGGCCGCGTCATCAACCCCGATCAGGTGCGCGCGCAGTGCGAAGGCAATCTGGTCTGGGGGCTGGGCATGGTTCTCGTCGAACGGCTGCCGCTGGCGGCCGCGGCGCGAATCGCCGCGAGCAGCTTCGCCGACAGCCCGATTCCTTCGCTGCCCATGATTCCGCCGATGCAGGTGCTGCTGATCGACGAGAACGACCCGCCCAGCGGCGCCGGCGAGACGGTAATCATCGCTGCCGGCGCCGCGATCGCCAATGCGCTGCGCGATGCCGTCGGATTCCGCCTGACACGGCTGCCGCTCCAGGCTGCCGAGTTCCGCGACGCACTGGCCCCGCACCGGCCCCGTGTCATGATGCATAGACGATGACGACCTGCGAACGATGACGATCCGCGAACGATGAGCGATTTCGCCAGCGCCGCCATGGTCCGCGTGCTGATCCACGGCATGCGCGAACGCGGGCTGATGCCGCCGGACGAGGCGCAGGCCGCAGGCTCGCGCCTGGACGCCGCGGCGCGCGTGCCGCTCGATCTGAAGCGGGCGGTGATCGCCGATGCCGTGCGCCGCGGCGGCATCGGCTGCCTGGCGCTGCTGGGCTGCGGGCTGAGCCACTATCGCAACGATCCCACGCACCGCGCGCTCGCCTCAGCCCGCGGCGTCGCCGATCTGCTCGAGCGCTGGCAACGGCTCGAGCGTTACGTCCATTCACGGCACCGCTGCCAGCTGCTGAAGCTCGATGACCTCGGTGCGTCGCGGCGCTGCGGCGGTGCCCGGCTGCGTCACGTCGCCGTCCACGGCCCTGCCCCGCTCGCAGCGGAAAGCCTGGTCGTGCTCGGCCTGCTGATCGCGCTGCTGGAAGCGCTTGGACTGCAGCAGGTGCGCGCCTGCGCCGGCGGCGTGCCTGTCTACCCCGAGCCCGACGCGGCGGCGCTGCAGCGCGCCGCGGCCGCCGGCGGCACTGCCGCATGGCGTCTGGACTGGGTCGCTGCGCCGGGGTCGGCGGAATCGAGCCGCGCGTCGACCGCGTCAACCGCCTCGGCGTCAACCGTCTCGACCGCCCCTCCGGCCGACCTGCTGCATGGCCCGGACTGGCCGCCGCTGCTCGTAGCCGCGGCCCGGCTGCTGCTGAACGACCTGACGCAGCCGCTGACGCTGCCCTCGCTGGCAGGAGCGCTCGGCTTCGCGCCGCGCACGCTGCAGCGCGCGCTGTCGGACGCGGGCACCGGCTACGCGCCGCTGCTGGCCGAGCTGCGCTGCCGTGCCGCGGCATGGTGGCTGCTGCATTCGCAGCGCCCGGTCGCCGAAATCGGCTTCGTCTGCGGCTTCGCCGACCAGGCCCACTTCACGCGCGAGCTGCGGCGGCGCGTCGGCCTGCCGCCGCTGCGCTACCGGCAGGCATTCACCACCTAGCATTCACCACCTAGCCCGGCCACGTGCACCGTGCGCGTCGTTCACGGCTACGCGTGTCGCTCACGGCTACGCGCGTCGCTCACGCAAGGGCGCGCATCGCCGACGCGCTCAGCGCAGCGTGTCGAAATACGCTTCCAGCGCGATCGCCAGCACCGTCATCATCAGCGTCGCGCCCAGCGCCAGCGCGGCGATCGCGATCAGCACCGGCGGCCAGCGATTGGCTGAACGCTGCCCGGAAGCCGGGTTGTAGCGCGCATCCCATTTCTCGTCCGGCGTCAGCCCGAAGATGATCGCCTCCAGCATGGTCACCAGCATCACGATGGCCGTCACGAAGAACGCCGGACTGCGGAACCATTGCGGCGAGCTCAGCGCGATGCCGAGCGCCGGCAGCGCGAACAGCGGGTAGATCCACCAGTAGCGCGCGCCCAGGTACAAGCGGTGCGCGCCGGTGGCGCCGACGAACAGGGCCAGCGCGCCGGCGAGCGGGCGCGAGCGGTGCGGAGCGGTGGCCGGCGATGATGTCGCGGCAGCAGCAGGGTCTTTGACGGCCATAGTCCGCCAGTGTAGCTCGCCGCAGCGCCGCGTTCCGGGCCGCGGCCGCGATGCTGATAGACTGGTCCGAGCCCCCTTCCCGAATCGAACCGAACCCCGATGCTGCAAGACGAAGCGCCCGCCAGCGAAACTGCGGCGGGCCGGCCGCTTCAATCCGTTCTGCGCCAGGCGATCCGCATTCGCGGCGCACGGCAGAACAACCTGCGCAACCTCGACCTCGACATCCCGACCGGCGAGCTGGTGGTCGTCACCGGCGTGTCAGGTTCGGGCAAGTCGTCGCTGGTCTTCGACACGCTGTATGCCGAAGGCCAGCGCCGCTACGTCGAGACCTTCTCCGCCTATGCGCGTCAGTTCCTGGACCGCATGGACAAGCCGCAGGTCGATCGCATCGAAGGCGTTCCGCCGGCCATTGCCATCGACCAGACGAACCCGGTGCGGACCTCGCGCTCCACCGTCGGCACGATGACGGAGCTCAACGACCACTTGAAGCTGCTGTTCGCGCGCGCCGCCACGCTGTACTGCCGCCGCTGTTCGCGGCCCGTGCGGCGCGATACCGTGGCCAGCGTGCGCGACGACCTGCAGCGCCGCGCCGCCGCCGCCGGCGACCCGCGGCTGGTGCTCAGCTTCCCGGTGACGGTGCCGGGCAATTTCGACGAAGCCGAGATCCGCAAGCATCTGGAAGCGCAGGGATACACGCGCGTGCAGGCCGAATCGCGCGACGGCGACCGGCACACGCTGCACGTGGTGCAGGACCGCTTCCGCATCGCGGGGCTGGACGCGGCGCGGCAGGCCGATTCAGTCGAAACGGCGCTGAATCGAGGCCACGGCCGCCTCAGCGTGCACGTGCTCGATGCCGACGGCAATGAAACCGACCGCTGGCAGTACAGCACGGGACTGCATTGCGCACACTGCGACATCGCCTACAGCGATCCGCTGCCCAGCCTGTTCTCGTTCAACTCGCCGATCGGGGCCTGCGAGACCTGCCGCGGCTTCGGCCGCGTCATCGGCATCGACCTCGGGCTGGTGATCCCGGATGAGAGCAAGACGCTGGCCGAAGGCGCCGTCAAGCCGTGGCAGACCGAGAGCTTCAAGGAATGCCAGCGCGACCTGAACAAGTTCGCCGCCGCCGCGGGCGTGCCGATGGACGTGCCGTGGCGCGCGCTCGGCGAAGCGCAGCGGCGCTGGGTCATCGAAGGCGGCGACGACTGGACGGGCAACTGGAACAAGCAGTGGTACGGCATCCGCCGCTTCTTCGACTGGCTGGAGTCGAAGGCGTACAAGATGCACATCCGCGTGCTGCTGTCGAAGTACCGCTCGTACACGCCCTGCGGCGTCTGCCGCGGCGCACGGCTGAAGCACGACGCGCTGCTGTGGCGCATCGGCTCGCGCGACGAGGCCGATGCGGCGCTCGGCAGCAGCGATGCGCCGGCCGGTCGCGCCGCAGCCGGCGGGCCCGCAGCGCACGAACCGCACCGCGACGACCGCCAGCGCTTCCACCCGGCCGGCGTCCAATGGAGCGCAGCGCAGCTCGACGCCCTGCCCGGCCTGACCATCCACGACGTGATGCTGCTGCCCATCGATCGCGTCAAGCGCTTCTTCGACACGCTGGCGCTGCCCGCGCCGCTGGATGAAGCCGCCGATCTGCTGCTCACCGAGGTCCGCGGCCGGCTGCGCTTCCTGCAGGACGTGGGGCTCGGCTACCTGACGCTGGACCGCCAGTCGCGCACGCTGTCGGGCGGCGAAGTGCAGCGGATCAACCTCACCACCGCGCTCGGCACCTCGCTGGTCAATACGCTGTTCGTGCTCGACGAGCCGTCGATCGGCCTGCATCCGCGCGACATGAACCGCGTCATCGGCGTCATGCACCGGCTGCGCGACGCCGGCAACTCGCTGGTCGTCGTAGAGCACGACCCGCAGGTCATGTTCGCCGCCGACCGCATGCTCGACATCGGCCCCGGCCCCGGCGAACGCGGCGGCCGCATCGTGTTCTACGGCCCGCCCGAAGAGCTGCGCCAGGCCGATACGCTGACCGGCGATTACCTGTCGGGCCGCAAGCAGGTCGACACCGGCCGCCGCCTGCCGGTCGAAGCGGCGACGCGCAGACTGCTGATCGAAGGCGCACGCGAGCACAACCTGAAGAACGTCTCGGTCGAGATCCCGCTGGAACGCATGGTCTGCATCACCGGCGTGTCGGGCTCGGGCAAGTCGACGCTGATGCAGAACGTGCTGCTGCCGGCGCTGCTGAAGGCCAAGGGCAAGCCGACCGACGCGCCGGGCGCGCACGACCGCGTGCTGGGCGACGACTGGATCGACGCGGTCGTGTTCGTCGACCAGTCGCCGATCGGCAAGACGGCGCGCAGCAATCCGGTCAGCTACGTCGGTGCCTTCGATCCGATTCGCAAGCGCTTCGGCAGCGCACCGCTGTCCAAGGAGCGCGGCTACACGGCCGGCACCTTCAGCTTCAATGCCGGCGACGGCCGCTGTCCGACCTGCGGCGGCAACGGCTTCGAGCACGTCGAGATGCAGTTCCTGTCCGACGTCTATCTGCGCTGCCCCGACTGCGACGGCAAGCGCTTCCGCGCCGAAGTGCTAGAGGTGCGCATCGAAGGCCGCGGCGGCGACGCGAAATCGATCGCCGACGTGCTGGAGCTGACGGTGCAGGAAGCGCTGCAGTTCTTCGCCGGACAGGCCGACGTCCGCGCCAAGCTGCAGCCGCTGGCCGACGTGGGCCTCGACTATCTGCGCCTGGGCCAGCCGGTGCCGACGCTGTCCGGCGGCGAAGCGCAGCGGCTGAAGCTGGCCGGCTTCCTCGCCGAGGCAGCGAGCCAGGGACTCAGCGACGACACCTCGCCCGGCTACGCGCACGCCAAGGCCGGCCGCCGCGGCACGCTGTTCATGTTCGACGAGCCCACTACCGGCCTGCACTTCGACGACGTCGCGCGGCTGCTGCGCGCGTTCCGCAAGCTGATGCTGGCCGGCCATTCGCTGCTCATCATCGAGCACAACCTCGACGTAGTGCGCGCGGCCGACTGGATCATAGACCTGGGACCCGAAGGCGGCGACGGCGGCGGATGCATCGTCGCCACCGGCACGCCCGAGGCAGTCATGGCCGAACCGGCCTCGCACACGGGCCGCGCGCTGGCCGACTACATCCAGGCGCTGGGCACCTTCCCGGCGCGGCGCCGGCTGATCGGTGAAGACGCGGACGATGCGGACCTTGCCGACGATGCGAAAGCTTCGAGCGGCTCGCTCGGCCCGGCCGCGGCGGACGAAGGCGTCGACGCCGGTTCCCTCGGCAGGGACGGCCGCTACGCCCGCCCACGCGCCGCCGCGCTCGAAGCGCGCGAGCCCGCCGGCCGCTCGCTGCAGAGCGCGCTGCGCGACCGCGCGCGCACGGCGATCTTCGTGCACAACGCGCGCGAGCACAATCTGAAGAACATCGACGTCGAAGTGCCGCGCGACAAGCTCACCGTCATCACCGGTGTGTCGGGCTCCGGCAAGTCGACGCTGGCCTTCGACGTGATCTTCGGCGAAGGCCAGCGCCGCTACCTCGAATCGCTGAACGCCTACGCGCGGCAGTTCGTACAGCCCTCGTCGCGGCCCGACGTCGACGGCGTGTTCGGCATTCCGCCCACCGTCGCGATCGAGCAGCGCACCAGCCGCGGCGGCCGCAAGAGCACGGTAGCCACGCTCACCGAGATCTACCACTTCCTGCGGCTGCTGTACGTCAAGCTGGGCACGCAGTACTGCCCGAAGTGCGACGTGCGCATAGAACCGCAGTCGTTCGACGCGATCGCCGCGCGCATCCTGC